>NZ_JBGSHG010000040.1:0-8071 GCF_041752335.1 Acetobacterium sp.
ATTCATGGATATATTTTTCGGAAAGTTCATGAGGGGTGATCCCTTCTTCATGACTGCGATTAATAATTTTATCATCGACATCCGTGAAATTTTGGATAAAAGTGACTTCGTATCCAGAGTATTCTAAAAATCGGCGCAGGACGTCAAAAACAATGAAAGGACGGGCATTGCCAATATGGAAATAGTTGTAAACGGTAGGACCGCAAGAGTACATTCGCACCTTGCCAGCCTCAATGGGAATAAAGGTTTCTTTTTGTTGAGTAATGGTATTATATAATTTCATATATTTTAACCTTTCAATTTATTTATTTATCCGACTATGTTATGATATTACATTATACACTAAAGATAAGATTAAGTGTAAGGGATAAAATCTTTTTAGAAAGAAAATTTCTGTAATTTTTAAGAAATCGCTGAGGATGATCAATGGAAGAAAGCATGAAAAGACATGTGCTGGCCCAGGCAATACTGGCTCTTGAAACCGAAGAAGAATGTAATTTGCTGCTGGAAGATATCTGTACCATTAAAGAAATCGAGGATATGGCCCACCGTTTTGAAATTGCCTTTTTGTTATTCCAGGGAAAAACCTTTATTGATGTGGAAAAAATTACCGGGGCTAGTTCAGCTACCATTAGCCGGGTGAATCGTTGTTTGAAACATGGCCAGGGCTATCGCCATATGATCGAAAAAATGAAAAGTAATAACACCTTAAAGTAATCTTATTTTAAATTTAAAAATAAAAGGAGTTGAGTGTAGTGATGAAAGCTGTAAAGAAGTCAAAAAAATTGGACAACGTTTGTTATGATATTAGAGGACCGGTGGTTGAAGAGGCGGATCGCATGGAGCGGGATGGCGTTGACATTATTATGCTCAACACCGGGAATACGGCCCCCTTTAATTTAAATGCCCCGGATGAGATTATCCAGGATATCAAATATAATATGCGGCCGGCCGAAGGCTACTGCAATTCTCAGGGCATTTTCTCAGCCCGGAAGGCCGTGGTTCAGCATTATCAGACCAAGGGTCTGCTGGATCTGAAGGTGGACGATGTTTTTCTGGGCAATGGGGTCAGTGAGTTGATACTTTTTTGTATGCAAGCCCTCTTGGATGATGGCGATGAAATTCTCGTTCCGGCACCAGACTATCCATTGTGGTCGGCTGCGGTCAACCTATCAGGAGGAACCGCTGTCTATTATGTCTGTGATGAAGAAGATGAGTGGAACCCCAACCTTGCCGATATCGCCAGTAAGATTACCCCCAATACCAAGGGGATTGTGGTCATTAATCCCAATAACCCTACCGGGGCCCTTTATCCCAGAGAGATTCTTGAGGGGATTGTCGATCTGGCGGTTGCTAACAACTTGATTATTTTTGCCGACGAAATTTATGATCGGGTCCTTTATGATGATGCGGTTCATATCCCGATGGCAACTCTTACCGAGGAGGTGCTGGTGGTGACCCTCAATGGCTTGTCAAAATCTCATCGGATTCCCGGTTTTCGGGTTGGTTGGATGATATTGACAGGCAACAAGGAAGGGGCCAGTGATTATATCGAAGGGATTAAAATGCTTTCCAATATGCGGATGTGTTCCAATGTTCCGGGACAGCATGCCATCCAGACCTCATTAGGGGGTTACCAGAGCATGAATGATCTGCTTAAACCCGGAGGTCGGCTCTACGAACAGCGGGAGATTGTCTGTAAGCGGATCAACGCGATTCCGGGTCTGTCCTGTGTAAGACCCAAAGCAGGGTTTTATGTCTTTCCCAAAATTGATACCGAGATGTTTAATATCACCAGCGATGTCCAGTTTGCTCTGGATTTCCTCAAAGCAGAACATGTCCTGATGGTTCAGGGGACCGGCTTTAACTGGCCAAAGCAGGATCATTTCAGAATTGTGTTTTTGCCCCATCCCGAAGATCTGATCGAAACCATGGATCGGCTGGAACGGTTTATGGCAAATTATCAGCAAGAATAAGTTAAAGAACGGAAGAATGATGAAAAAACAGTTAATGAAAAGCAAAAAAAGAGCAATCGTGGCCGGTGTTTGCGCTGGTCTTGGCGAATACTGCAACATTTCGCCCTGGGTCTTCAGAGGGTTATTGTTAGTATTACCGATCGTCTTGCGAACGTTTGGGTTAATGATTAGTGTTGGAATTTATATTTTCCTGGCGGTGGTACTCCCTGGCAATCGGCGGATCGCGGATCAGGATGTTGTTGAAGTGGATTATGAAATTATCGATGACAACAACGAAGAAGAGATCATTGATTTCAGTGACGAAAAGACAGGAACCGAAGAAAAGGTTGACTAAGATGCTGGAAAAAAGAATCATTACAAAATCAAGTCAGGAAACCTTTGATTTTGGAAAATATTTGGGGGAAGCTATCGACTTCCCCCTGATTATTTTTTTACAGGGCGAAATGGGGGCTGGAAAAACCCTCTTTTCAAAAGGCTTTGTGACCGGAATGGGATTAGATGATGAGGTCACCAGTCCCACCTATACCATTGTCAATGAATACGGCAATCCGCCCCGGATTTTTCATTTTGATTTATACCGGCTCCAGGATCCGGATGAGCTTTATGAGATGGGCTTTGAAGATTACCTCAGTCAGGGTTGTACCCTGCTGCTGGAGTGGCCGGATCTGGTGCTCGGAGATCCGTTTGAACCTAAGCTGGAAATATGCCTGGAATCCCGACTGGATGATCCCGATCAGCGGGAAATTATTTTAAAAACAGAGAACTCAAAAGTGGCGCAGATATTAAATTCGCTATCGGATCGGTAACCCGGGAAGCCTCATTAGCAGAGACGGGGATGTCCCCTAAATCGCTTGCTTACTGCGGTGTTAATAATTTATAAGGTGGCAAACATGAAAAAACCTCTAACTAGCGTGATCATCCCCGCCGCCGGATTAGGTCGGCGGATGAATGCATCTGTCAGCAAGCAGTATCTGCAGTTAAATGGGAAACCGATCTTAGCCCATACCCTGGATGCGTTTGAAAATTGTTCGATGATTGATGAAATTGTGCTGGTCATCAATTCGGAGGAATTGGATCTTTGTCAGAACCAGGTTATCGGAGCCTATCCCTATACCAAGGTTAAATTGGTGGCCGGCGGTAATACCCGGCAAGAGTCGGTTTATGCCGGACTACAAGCGGTGAATTCAAAGACCCGGATTGTCCTGATCCACGATGGGGCCAGACCGCTGATCAGAGAGTCAGTAATTCGCAGATGCATTGAAGAAACCATCAAACATCGGGCTACGGTGGTGGGCGTCGCGGCCAAAAATACCATCAAGGTGATTAATGAAGATGGTTTTGTTGAACACACTCCGGATCGGAATTATCTGGTCGAAATACAAACCCCCCAAACCTTTGATTATGATTTGATCAAAGAAGCGCATAACAAAGCCCGTGAATCTGGAGTGGTCGGGACAGACGATGCCTTTCTGGTGGAATGGCTGAAGATTAAGGTTAAAATAGTGGTTGGCGACTATACTAATATTAAGATCACAACCCCGGAGGATTTGACGATTGCCGAATCGATCATCAAGCGAATGGCAGAAAACCAGTGATCAGACCGAAAAAATTAAAAGATTATTAATAGAAATAAAGAATGAAGTGAAAAAAGCTGATATTTCATGCAGTTTTTCGCTTCATTCTTTATTTATTGGGGAATAAAAGATATAATGAAAAAGCACGAAACAAAATGTAAGGGTTATTCACCTTTTTAAAAATAAATTGTGAAAATGTGGAGGAAACCATGATTGAATTATCAGAAGAACTTCTATTAAGAATGTATTATAAAATGAACCAGGCCCGATATTTCGAAGAAAAACTGGATGATCTTGTTTCAAAGGGACAGGTCCATGGAACCGTACATCTGGCTATCGGTCAGGAGGCCTCAGGGGTCATGGCTTGTCTGGCGCTGGAAGAGGGCGATCTGGTATCACTGAGTCATCGGGGGCATGCCCAGGCGATTGGCTTTGGACTGGATGTCAATTTGATGATGGCAGAATGTCTGGGAAAATATACCGGCTACTGCAAGGGCAAAGGCGGTTCGATGCACATCGCTGATGTGGAAAATGGAAACCTGGGGGCTAATGGCGTGGTCGGCGGGGGCTTTAACCTGTCCTGCGGGGCGGCACTGACCCAAAAATACCATCAAACCGGAAAGGTTGTGTTGTGCTTTGCCGGGGATGGCGCCACCAACGAGGGAAGTTTTCATGAATCCTTGAATCTGGCCTCGATCTGGAAATTGCCGGTGGTTTTTTTCATTGAAAATAATCAATATGGGATGTCAAATCCGATTGAAAATCACATGAATATCGAAAACATCTCAGACCGCAGCGAAGCCTATAACATCCCGGGCCTCACCATTGATGGCAATGACTTTCTCGATGTTTACAATACGGCTACCAAAGCCTTGCGCTATGCCAGAGCGGGGAAGGGTCCGGTACTGATTGAAGCCAAAACCTATCGTTACAGCGGCCATTCCAAAAGTGACAAACAGGTTTACCGGGATCAACGCGAAGTTCAGGTATGGCGAAAAAAAGATCCGGTATTGAAAATGAAAGAATATCTCCGCGAAAATCGGGTTTTTACCGAAAAGCAGATCCTGAAAATGGAAGAAGAAGCCAGGCTTTCCATTGAGCAGGCGGTGGAATTTGCTAAAAAAAGTCCGCAGCCGCAGCTTAATAGAATTTTAGAAGATGTATATGCGTGAGAGGTTGAATGATGAAAACAAGTGATATGACAAAAATGACCTACCGCGATGCCATCCGTCTGGGGATCACCGAAGAAATGCGTTTGGATCGTGATGTTATTTTTTTAGGTGAAGATATTGGTCTTTACGGCGGGGCCTTTGGGGTGTCAAAGGGCTTGCTGGAAGAGTTTGGCGAAGAACGAATTTTGGATACTCCGATTTCTGAAGGAGCCATCGTCGGGACAGCGGTGGGGGCGGCAACCACGGGCTTACGTCCGGTTTGCGAAATGATGTTTATGGACTTTATCACCCTCGGGTTGGATGCCCTGGTTAATCAGGGTGCTAAAATGCGCTACATGTTTGGCGGCCAGTCCCAGGTGCCGATGGTTCTGCGCCTGCCGGCTGGTTCCGGCACCGGTGCCGCAGCACAGCATAGTCAGAGCCTTGAAGCCTGGTTATGCCATGTACCCGGACTAAAGGTGGTGACACCGTCTACCCCGGCTCAGGCCAAAGGACTGATAAAAGCGGCCATTCGGGACAATAACCCGGTCTGTTTTATAGAACATAAGATGCTCTATGATGCCGTGGGTCTGGTTCCACTTGACGAGGATTATACGCTGGAAATCGGAAAAACCATTGTCGAACGTCCCGGCAAGGACGTCACCATCGTCGCTTACGGTACCACCCTGGCAAAAGCTATTGAAGCCGCCGAATTTTTAGATGAAGAAGGGATCCGGGTGGAAATTCTCAATCCCCTGACGCTGTATCCCATGGATATGAAACCTATTATTGAATCGGTTATTAAAACCGGCTGTCTGATTGTTGCCCATGAGGCCGTTAAAACTGGAGGAGTCGGCGGCGAAATCGTCGCCCGGGTGGTCGAAAGCGAAGCCTTCGACTATCTCACTGCTCCGATCATTCGTTTAGGCGGGCTGAATGTCCCGATTCCCTTTAATCAGGAATTAGAGGCGGCAGTGGTGCCCCAACGGAATGATTTCGTCCATGGAGTCTATCGTCTCCTTAACCGGGAATAGGGAGTTGGCAGAATGATAGAAAATGAAATAATATTACCGAAAGAGAAATTGGATATGGCAGCAGAAAACTTGACAAACGTCGCAGCGGTAGAGTTGGCGGATACAATTAAAGAAGACGTAGCTCTTCATGGCGAAAAACAGCAAGCAGTGATTCAAGAAGCGGACTCAGATATGAAAACTGAAACAGCCGAAGCAATCGTGACAGAAACACCAGCCGAAATTATTGAACGAGCCGAAGATCCGGCAGATGAAAACTCTCTTGAAGAAAACCTGGAAGAAAAACTGACGGCGGCCATTGAGGCGCTGGAAATAAATCTGGCAGAAACCATCAAAGCAGGGATAAAAGAACAACCGTCTGAAGCCATTCGGGGGATCTTCGAGGATGAAGTGATTGAAGAACTGCAGGGAAACCCTAGCGAACCAGATCCACGGGTTGGAAAGGTCAGAGCAACCCCGGCGGCAAGACGAATTGCCCGGGAATTTAAAGTAGAACTTAAAAAGGCAACTGGTACTGGACCAAACGGAAGAATTGAAGCCGATGATGTAAAAAAAATGGTGGTTATTCAACCGGGAACCTTCGACTACAAGTCAAAAGAACCGGTGGTGATTGGCACAAGTCTGGATAAAATTGCTGGGAATCCCAGTAATCTTTTTTCAACTCCGGTGAAACTGGAAGAAATTCCCGATAAAAAAACGGTGTCCCGAAAAAAACTCAAAGATATGAATCAGAGGATCGAAAAGGTGCCAAATCCGGAACTGGATTTTGTTCCCTTTGTGGATGAGAACGATAAAAATCGGGAAGATAAAGATGCCGATGTGGTGACAAAAGTCTCAGCGCTGGATTTCGTTCCGTTTATTGATTTAAAAGTGGAGCCGCTGCGGGAAGAAATTATTGTTAAACCAACGCCGATGCATTTGCTCCATGAAAGCGAACCGGAAAACCTGGGTTTAAAAAACAAAAAATCGCGAGGCCTGCCAAGAAAAAATCAGATTCAGGATAAAAATAAAAATGAAATTAAGGCGGCAGCAACCAGTGTCGCAACTGCCATCGAAGCAGCAGTTAGCGAAGAAAAAAGCATTGGGACTCAATCCGAGATAACTCAGATACCGGCACTCGAAGAGCGTCAGC
Source organism: Acetobacterium sp. (assembly GCF_041752335.1). GTDB lineage: Bacteria > Bacillota > Clostridia > Eubacteriales > Eubacteriaceae > Acetobacterium. The sequence goes on from NZ_JBGSHG010000040.1 coordinate 6,865, forward strand.
CGGAAAATATTATCCCGGAAAGATCAGAACCAGAAGTTTCTGAGCCAGAAGTCTTTAAGCCAGAAGTCACTGAGACCGAAAAGGTTGAACCGATGATGAGCGCAGCTGAAAACATGGGGCCTGAAGCAACGGCTGCCGTAACAGAAGAAATCAGTGAAATCAATGAAGTCCAAGAAGTCCAAGAAGCGCTAGCAGAGATAATTGTCGAAACCGTCGCAGAACCCCTTCAGGAATCGGAACTTGCTGAGAATAATGCAGATAACCATCAAGAAAAAAATCGGATTCGGACGGTTCGACCCAAAGCAATCAGAAAATACCTGGTTAAAAGCAATGTGGAAACACCCGTTATCAGCTTAACCACAGAAATTGACATGACTGAAATTAAGGATCTCCGCAAGAAGATTACCAAAAAAATTGAAGAACAGGCCAGATACCGCTGTACCTATACGGATTTTCTGCTTCTGGCAACCTCCCGGGCACTGGTAAAGCATCCGCTGATTAACGCCCGACGGGAAGATGATGTGGTGGTTGCCCATGCCCACGTAAATATGGGTTTAACGGTTGAATCCGAACATGGCTTTATTGTTCCGGTGATCCCAAACGCCCAGCTGATGAACTTTGTGGAAATCGTCAAATGCCGGGGTGATCTTTTAAAGGCGGTTAAAAACAAACATCTGTCCCAAGATCAGTTAGAGGGCAGCACCTTTACCATTACCAACCTGGGGATGTACGGAATCCGGGAATTTACCGCCATCATTAACCAGACCAACAGTGCCATCCTCAGTGTCGGCGAAGTGGTTCAGCGGGTCCGCATTCATCAGGGTGAACCGGTGGTTCGATCAGTGATGAAAATCTGCCTGAATCTCGATCAACGGGTTGCCAATGGGGTAGACGGAGCAAAATTCCTGCAGGATATTAAGGCCGACATGGAGAATCCATCGCTTTTATTGTTTTAGCCTTAAAATTTGCCGAAATCAAGAAAAGATAACGTTACCAAAAAAATAATCATTGTCACCTTTAAGCAAATTGTGTTAGACTAAACAGCATAATATAAGATTACAGAACTTACATGAAGCAGATGAAAAGCAATGGCCAATTGTCTGCTTTTTTTGTATCTAAGCGAGAGTTGAATTCGAAAGGAGTACAAGGTTGGAGAAGATATTAAAGGAAGGCATTACCTTTGATGATGTATTGTTAATCCCAGGAA
>NZ_JBGSHG010000041.1:0-4937 GCF_041752335.1 Acetobacterium sp.
TCTCTCTAACAAGGAGATTATAGCACGATGTTTAGGAAAATCATATCCCGGTGTCGCTGATTGAGCCGAACAATATGTTCGAATTTTGAAAGATCATTCGGGTGTGGTTTTTAACCTTTACCCTAACTCTATCTTACAAGTTAGGTAATGATAATTAACTTGCAAAACACTATTTATTTTGAATGGTTTGATAGAAAAAAGAATATATGAAAATTTCAATGGCAGTTATCATTGATCAAATATCTGTAAACAAGGAGTAAATCATGTGGAAAACAATAAGAATTAATTCTAATAAAAATCTGATAGAAACTGAAGAATACAAGGATGCTTATATGGGTTTGGGAGGAAGAAGTTTAATTGCTCAATTCCTGAATGATGAGGTTAATCCAGACTGTGATCCATTGGGTGAAGAAGCTAAAATTATTATCTGCACCAGTATGTTTGCAGGAAGCGGTTTGGTTTGTGCAAATCGTCTTTCAGTTGGGGCAAAAAGCCCTTTAACCGGTGGGATAAAGGAATCAAACGTAGGTGGTAGCGCAGCTAAGGCTTTGAGTGATCATAATATAAGATCTATTATTATCGAAAGCAAACCAAAAATTGATGGAATAATGAAGGTAATTTTAATCCGTTCCGATGGCAGCATAAGTCTGGAAGATGCGACATCGTATCAGGGAATGAATAATTATGAATTTGTAGAGAACATGCAGAAAAAATATAGCGAAAACATATCAGTGATCTCAATAGGTGTCGCAGGTGAACGACTTTATAAGAATTCGTCGTTACAAATTACCGAATACGGGACAAATTATCCCTGTCGGGCAGCAGGGCGAGGAGGTTTAGGATCGGTGCTGGCATCCAAGGGAATCAAAGGAATTGTTATTCAAAATGCAGATGAAAAAAGCAAGCCAGCGTATGCGGATCGAGAGAAATTTTCAAGAATTAGAAAGGCACTTAACAAATCGGTTGCAGAGGCATCAAAAACAAATCCTTTTGCGCTGATAGGGACGGCCTGTACAATTGATAAAACTGGCGTTGCTGGGATTATTCCGACACACAATTTCACCGGTACCATTTCAGAGAAAATTGAAAATCTTGAATCGGATAAATTTATTGATTTTGTTAACCGGAACGGAAAAAATCAGCATCCTTGTCAAGCCGGTTGTTTGATTAAATGCTCCAATATCATCAAGGATAATGACGGTAAATTTTTGACCGGAGGATTTGAATATGAAACCATAGCACTTTGCGGGCCTAATTGCGATATTTATGATTTTGAAACCATCGCAAGAATGGACCGAATTTGTGATGATCTTGGACTGGATACTATCGAAACTGGTGCCTCGATTGCACTTTGTATGGAAGCAGAAATCATACCCTGGGGAGATGCAAATGCAGCTTTAGAACTATATCAGCAGATAGCTGAGGGCACAGAACTTGGAAATTTAATCGGTCAGGGTACCGCAGCAGTAGGCGAACATTACAACATTAAGCGTATACCAACATGTAAAAACCAGGCAATCCCGGGTTATGATCCAAGAGGGACAATCGGCACAGGATTCACTTATGCAACATCGTCTATGGGTGCTGACCACACAGCAGGGATCACCTTGGGTAAGGATGATCCAACAGATCTGGTAGGGGCTATTCAAACAGCCAATGTTATGCAGCGCATTTTTGCAATGGCTGACAGCATGACCTGCATGATGACTATGTCAACTTTAGGGGGACAGCTTGACCAACTGGCAGAATTGTATAACGCAATGTATGGTGGAGATATAAATGCAGAGGGTCTTTTCGCTGCTGCAGATAAAACACTGAAAATGGAACATGAGTTTAATAAAAAAGCGGGATGGACGAAAGCAGATAATCAAATTCCAGAGTTTTTTAGAACGGAGCCTTTACCATCTACCGGCAAAACGTTCAACATTCCAGCAGAAATGATGGGAATATAAGAGAAAATCGTGATTACCGTCAATAACCAACAATATGAATTTATAGAGCATGTAACAATTGCTGGATTTCTTGATTCCATACAAAATAAACATGAGATGAGTACCTCTGCATTACTTGTGATAGTTAATGATGTACTCATCAGCCCTGCCGCTATCCATCAGGTGTTTATCAATGACGGGGATGTCCTCAAAATAAGAAATTTACCTGTGGGGGGATAATAAATTAAAAAATGCACAAGATTGAATTCTTGAGCTGTGCCACAAACTGGCCAGAAAAGTGTCTGATGAAAAGTGTCTGATGTTAATCTTTACGAAGAATAATGGCATAGGCGGATATTTATGGGAATCAAAAATCCTGAACTATTTGATTAAAAATATTACACAAGTATCCTAAAATTGGTGCTTGACTTAAAGAGGAGAAAAAATGAAAGTTGTAGTGATCGGAGCTGGCCCGGGAGGTTATGAAGCAGCAATTTATGCCGCTAAACGTGGATGTGAGGTTACCCTCATTGAAAAGGAAAAATTAGGTGGAACCTGTTTAAACAAAGGTTGCATACCGACAAAAGCACTACTGGCTGTGACTGACACTTTAGCAACGGTAAAGAAAGCATCGGTTTTTGGAATAGAAACACAAGCAGTAATTAATAATTTTGGATATTCATTTAATCGAAAAAATGCGGTAGTGAATGGCTTGATCAATGGGATTGATTATTTAATGAAGGCAAATGGTGTCAATGTTATTAATGGCCTAGGTCAGCTTAAGAATGACAACACGGTAATTGTTCATAAAACTGACGGGACAAGAGAAGAAATTTCAGCTGATAAAATTATTCTAGCAACAGGCTCCGTACCAGGTAAACCGTCATTCTTAAATTATAACAAAAACAGTGTTGTGACGAGTGATGAAATTCTGGAACTGGATGAACAGCCGAAATCAATTATTATTGTTGGCGGTGGGGTTATCGGTTGTGAAATTGGTCAATTTCTGAAACGGATGGGAACTGAGGTTACGATTGTCGAATTGATGGAACACTTACTGCCTTTCGAAGACGCTGATGTTGCAAAACAGCTGGAACGTCAATTTAAAAAAGAAAAGATCAAGATCATCACAAAGAAAAAGGTTGAATCAGTAAATGTATCAGAGTCGGGGGTACAAGTAATACTTCAAGACGGCGTCGCAATTGAAGCAGAAAAGTTATTGATTTCAATCGGCAGACAGCCATTTACGGTTGGTTTAGGACTTGAAAATACAAATATCATGGTATCGGAACGGGGGTTGATTGAAGTGGATCAAAAGATGCGAACAAATGTTGAGGGTATTTATGCAATTGGTGACATTGTCAATTCTCCACAATTAGCACATGTCGCATCAAAAGAAGCACTAACAGCGGTCGATGATATTTGCGGAGATGGTATTGAGATCAGTTATAAAGCTGTTCCGCGTTGCGTGTACACCGATCCGGAGATTGCATGTGTGGGAATAACAGAAGAACAGGTTAAAAATCAGAGTATTGCTTATACAATCGGTTCATTTAATTTTGCAGCTCTTGGTAAGGCGAAAGCATCAGACAAAACGACGGGTTTTGTGAAGGTAATTGTGAATCAAAAAGATGAAATTATCGGCGGGGAGATTGTCGGAGCTCATGGAACCGATATGCTCCAAATACTAACTTTAGCTGTCGATCTTGGCTTAACAGCGAAACAGGTTGGTCAGTCAATTTTTCCTCATCCTACATTGTCTGAAGGAATCATGGAAGCATTGCATGATGTTCATAAAAGAAGTGTTCATAAAGTTTAAATTTTATCTAGTCTTGAGGCCGAGATTTTATGGGCTTTCTTAAAAAACCTAAATTTAATAAATAAGGAATATGTAATGAGAATTTTAAAATTCTCATTACACAAGTGTAAGAAATGAAAGAAAAGTTACCAGTAGAACTAAGACGGAGCTATGATACGGAATCAATTTCAAAGATGAATAAAATATTAACCGATTTGTCCCTGAATACCGTATGCAATGAGGCAGCTTGTCCAAATATGGGAGAATGTTACAAGAAAAAGACTGCAACATTTATGATTATGGGCAATATTTGTACACGGAACTGCAGTTATTGTGCGGTTTTGACTGGAAAGCCTTCACCTTTGGATTTAGCTGAACCAGAAAATGTTGCAGCAGCTGCAAAAGAAATTGGTCTAAAACACATCGTGATAACTTCAGTAACCCGTGATGATCTCGAAGATGGAGGGGCATTGCATTTTGCTAACACCATTAGCGTAGTGAAAAGAGCCATGCCTGAATCTACAATCGAAGTATTGATACCCGATTTTCAGGGAAATAAGAGAGACATCGAAAAAATAATTTTAGCAGAGCCGGATGTAATCAATCATAATCTTGAAACGGTTCCATCATTATATCAATCAGTAAGACCAAGTGCACAGTATTTTAGATCATTGATTTTACTGAAACATATAAAAGAAGAGGCACCAAATATTATAAGTAAAACTGGAATTATGGTAGGGTTGGGAGAAACTGAAAAAGAAGTATACAAAGTAATGGATCATTTAGTCGAAATAGATTGTGATATTTTAACAATCGGTCAATATTTAAGACCAAGTAAAAAACACATCAGTGTTAAAGAATACATTTCCCAGAAAAGATTTGATGCTTATAGAGAAATAGGCGAAAGTAAAGGGATAAAGTTTGTAGCAAGTTCATCGCTTGTCAGGAGTTCTTACAATGCGAGAGAAGCTGTTGAAAAAATACGAAGTGAATGGATTGCATAATTTGATTTATATAGAAAATGATTCATTAGACCCCTATTTTAATTTTGCGCTTGAATATTATTTACTCAAACTTCGCACATAATAATCGAGCAAAATCATCGTAAATCCGATGTTGCAAACATAAAAATAGCATGAGAACACCAGATTTGTTATAATTGAATTAGCGAAAAACAAACAAACAAGCTGGAGGCTCATGCTATGAAA
>NZ_JBGSHG010000042.1:0-51689 GCF_041752335.1 Acetobacterium sp.
TTATTTTTGTTCCATTTTTTCATCTTCTTCAATATTTTCATTGTTTTGTTGTTCCGTTTCACTTCCGACTTCATGAATTCTGCCTGGTTCTTAGACCCGGATTCTCTAAGCTCCAAATCTTTTTCATTTCGCAATTACCTAATAAACAGTTTTTTTATTTAAACTGTCCACTATAAGGGGAGCATATCACAGACGACTTTAGTAGGTATTTTATTTTATAGACTGCTGAATCATAAATGCGATATACCACTATCCAATTTTTCACTCGAAGGAAAAAATGCCGTACAGCTTTTGGACAATAAATGGGCAACTGAATGGGCATACTCTTTTAAACAAAAATTCAATCTTTGTAAAAGGCTTTCTTATCGTCTTAACTGTGTGCCCTTAGAAATACAAAACCCCGACCTTCAGGTCGTAGGTATATTGACTAGTCATTTTCCCAGATCAAAACAGATTCACCCGAAACATCCGCCTATTTCTTTCAGTAAGTGACTCGGTATGACGATCCATATTAAAGCAGATCATATCCAGACACAGAATATCCAGATAAGCTTTGGCCATAGCTGGTTTCAATTCTTTGATCCGATTGTAATTAAACACATAATCGACTTCGTCTCCGACCAGACTTCTGGCCGGTTCGTAGTTCAGGTTGGCACCATCGTTAAAATTCCGGCTCTTGATTCCCTTTTCCCAGGCAATGCAATGAGCCATATCAAAACCCAGGAATTTTCCACGTACATAGATAAACAATTGGGAAAAGATCTCCTGTTGATTTTCCTGTTGATACAGCCATCAGTGCCCATCTTCCTGTCACCAGCATTTTTCTAATGAAGCCAATATTGGTGAGTTCTGGTGCCCGACTGTAAAGAAGTCCTGGCTGATTGGGCCATAGTAATGTGAATATCACATTAGGTACCTACACCCATGTTTTATAGCAACAAAAAATAAAGATAGCATCACTCATTGATGCACTCTATGATACTGAGGAAATTTCAAATGTTATCTCTATCGGTTAAAATTCGGTTAAAACATAAAAAAAACCCATCCGCAAGAAACTTGCGGATGGGATTACACTGCATTTTATGGCGTGCCCTGAGGGATTCGAACCCACGACCTCTCGGTTCGTAGCCGAACGCTCTATCCAGCTGAGCTAAGGGCACGCAGCGTGACCTAGGATACTTCCGTTGGCCACGAAAGTCATTATAGCACACTCAGATTCAAAATAAAAGTCTTTTTTTGATAATTTTGTGTAATTTTTCACAAATCATGGTTATGCTTATTTTCGTAGTGTTCCTGTTCCGCCAAAATCTCTGCCGCTGTTTTACGGCGGGGCATAAACCGCTTGGCAAATTTTCCCTTGCTGCGGTTTTTAATATAAAAATAACCGAGAATTGAAAAGGTCACTGCCCCGATAAAGTTAACAAAAAGGTCATTCATGGTGTCGTACAAACCAATATCGATGTAACCCCCATAATGCCAGAGCTCCTGGTTGACCACCATACTTTCGATGGGCATCACCACCGCCACATTTTTTCCCTCGGGATTGAAGATCACCGAACTGATCACGGTCTGGATGGAATCCTTCTGCATATCGGTTTGGAAAAACATATCCATGCCAAATTCAAAAAACTCCCAGACTACCCCCACTGTCATCGAAAAACAGAAGGCCACCAGCGCCACAAAAAACGGCGATAACGAAAAGGTCACTTTTTCATTGCGGTTGAGGATATCAATCATTGAGAAGCCGATGGCGGCACAGAGAAACCCATTGATGGTATGGAGCATATCATCCCAGCGGTCAAAAATCAGGTAGTACTCATTGATTTCGCCGAGGATCTCGGCACCAAAGATAAACAAGAGCACGATGATCTCCAGGGTCCCGGGCAAAACAATGTTCATCCGCTTGTTGAGAAAGTTCGGAATCATGAACAGGATCAGCGTCAGCACACAGAGAAACACGTTATTATAATTCCGGTTGAAAATCTCAGCAATTAAGACCAGTACCACCAGAATCCGCAGGGAAACATAAACAAAGGCCTTGATTTTATTTTCCCTGGCTTCTTCCCAGAAATCTTTGAGATGCTCAAGCATCCACGTTTTTTTATCTATTTTCGTTTTTGTCATCGGCATTCTCTTTCATTTTAGTCGTGATCTTATCATTATAGCATCATTTCCAAACAGTTTACAATTACAATAACTTCACTTATAATGTCTATATTCAGTAAACTAAACCAAGGAGTTTTCACTTATGAAATTTTACCTTTGCATTGATGATACCGACAACCTGGACTCCATCGGCACTGGAACTATCGCCGAACAGATTCAGGAGAAACTCATCCGCCAGGGCTATGGTCCCTGTTCGCTGGTGACCCGACACCAGCTTTTTATTCACGAGGATATTCCCTATACCTCTCATAACAGCTCGATGTGCTTTTACGGCGAAGCCCCCGACGATGCCCTGGCCGCCATCATCAGCCTAGCCGCCGATCATCTGGATACTGTTGCCGCAGTCGGATCCGACCCCGGCCTTTGCGTGCTGGCCTATGACGAAAGCTGTCATTATGATGAATTAATGGAGTTTGGCATCCAGGCCAAGAAAAAAATATTAACCAAAGATGAGGCGATGATCTGTGCCCAGAACCATCAGCTGCATCTGTCTGAACATGGCGGCACCGGTCAGGGCATTATCGGAGCCTTGGCTGGGGTAGGCCTACGGTTATTCGGATGCGACGGCGAAATAAAAGGGGCGCTGAAAAACGCCGCGATCAACCAAACCTATCCCGTTTCCAAGCTGAAAAACATGCCGGAAATCGAGCAAGTGTTAAACCTGTCAACCAAAGAACCCCTGGCGGATGCAACCCTTGTCAATATGTGTAATCGAACCAAAACGGTACTGTATCAAAACCAATACGTGCTTTTTGTCCGCCAAGACGAAAACGATCAGTACGCCACCCTGCCCAAAGCCGAAATCCGGAAACTGGGAGATCATTTCTATGTCTGATCAAACCCAACTTCCCATGGACGAATGGAAAAAAGCTCAGTCTATCGCATTGTGCTGCCCCGAATTTAAGCCGGATGTGGAAGAAGAATGGCTGGCTGAGGAAACCGTTTCCTGCTATAATTGCCGCTACCGGCGTTTTGTTGGATCGGGCATCCGCTGTATGAAAGCTTTATTTCCTGATTTTTAAATCAACCATCCGGTTCGGATCTAACCAGATCAGGACTTGTCGTCTCGGAGTTGACAAGCCGGTTGATTTATCATATATTTACACTTGTTAGCTAATGGATTTAACCATCATCAGCTAAAGCAAAATATTAATTCCGAGCCTTTGTTCCTAAAGACACACTATGGATCAAGGCCGATAGGGTTTAAATGGAAACGTTTATGCCTCCACGTTGGGAAGGAGTTAATTAATTGTCAGTTGTTACAGCCTTTACTGTACAAATGCGGATTAATTAATAAAGGCCAGCCGGTCTTTATTTTTTATGTCTCATATTCTAAATTTACGGAGGAAAAACATGAAAAACACTATCTTTTCAAAAACATTGCTGTCCATATTACTGGTCAGCCTGATGGCTTTTGGTTGCTGCGGCAGCGTGATGGCAGGCAGCGGTGACGGTTCCGGCGGCGGTAGCGGCGATGGGTCCGGTGGTGGCAACGGGACTGCTACTGAAACAACGTCTGAGACCACCACAGCCCCAGGCAGTGGTGACGGCAGCGGCGGTGGCAGCACCGAACCCCTGACCATTGTCACCGCCACTCCTGCCGACAAGGCCACCGAAATCGCTGTGGATACCCCGATCAAACTGGAATTCAGCAAGAACGTAGCCTATGCGACCGTCCGGGACACCAATCTCAAGGCCGTAACCCTCTGGGCCGGGGATCAACCAGTCAAAGCCGAAATCACCATGGCCGATGATCAATTGGAACCGGATCTCCGAAATTTCATCAACATCGTGCCCGGAGAACCCCTGATGGAAGGTACAGTTTACACCATCAAGGTTGACACCACCCTGAGCTCCAAAAGTGGGGATGTCCTGACTGAACCCCTCGCATTGACCTTTACCACCGTCGGCACAACAGAAATTGCCAGCCAGTCCAGCACCGATACAGCCAGCGGCAGCACCGGCATCAACACCACCTGGATCATCATCGGACTGATGGCCATTGCAATTGTCGTTGGGGTAGTCATAGTCAGACGCAAAAAAGCCTAAATGTCACCACAAAAAAAGACGATTGTCACTATCATTCTGATCGCTCTTCCCGTCCTCTTTTTCTTTGGGACCATCTGTATTGGCCGTTATTACGTTTCTTTAACGGATATCTTTTCGACCCTATGGCAGGGACTCACCGGCAACAGCAGCGGGTTGAATTCCGAAACTACCACCGTGATTCTGCAGATCCGCTTGCCCCGGGCCTTTCAGGGGGCCATGGTGGGGGCGGCCCTGGGAGCCAGCGGTGCCGCCTTCCAGAGTCTCTTCCGCAATCCCCTGGTTTCCAGCGGTATTCTGGGGGTTTCCGCCGGGGCCGGCTTCGGGGCCGCTCTGGCCATTGTTTTATTTAACACCGTTTTTCTGACCCCCTTGTTTGCCTTTGTCTTCGGGATCCTGGCAGTGATTCTCAGCTATTTTGCCGGAAAAATCGACAACACCTCCACCACCATCACCCTGGTGCTGGGTGGTACCATTATCCAGTCGATTTTTTCGGCCCTGATCTCGCTGCTGAAATACCTGGCCGATGCCGCCACCCAGCTGCCGGCCATCACCTTCTGGCTGATGGGCAGTCTGGCTTCAACTAAAACCGCCGATGTCTTTCTGGCCCTGATCCCGATGGTTCTGGGCATGGCCGGAATCCTGATCATGCGTTACCGCCTCAATGTCCTGTCCATGGGTGATCGGGAAGCCCGCACCCTGGGGATCAATGTGATGGCCAATAAGGCTGCCATTATCGGCTTTGCCACCCTGGCCACCGCCGGCGCCGTCTGTGTCAGCGGCATCGTCGGCTGGATCGGACTGATCATCCCTCATGTGGGGCGGATGCTGGTGGGCAATGACAACAAGTGGCTGGTGCCGGCCAGCATGTCCCTGGGGGCCTGTTTTGTCATCTTCTGCGACACCCTCTGCCGCAGCCTCACTGGTGGCGAAATCCCTTTGGGGATTGTCACCGCCCTGATTGGCGGTCCCTTTTTTATTTACCTGCTTAAAAAAACCAAAGGAAGGAGCTGGTAATGGCCTTGTTACGTTTAAACCACTTGAGTTTTGGTTACAACCCCCACCGACTGATTTTTGAGGACATCAGTTTTGCTGTCCACCCCGGTGAAGTTTTTTGCATTATCGGCCCCAACGGCTGTGGCAAAACCACCCTGATCGACAGTATCCTGGGCATCAACCAGCCCCAACAGGGAACGATTGAAGTAGGTGGCATCCGTCTTGCCCAGCTCAAACCCCGGGAATTTGCCCAACATATTGCCTATGTTCCCCAGAGCCACACCAAAACCTTCCCCTATACGGTTCTTGATATTGTGGTGATGGGCCGGACCTATGCCACCCGGGGCTTTGGTTCGCCAGACTCCAGCCAACGACAACGGGCCCTGGAAAGCCTTGACCAGGTCGGTTTGACTGGTTTTTCGGAACGGCTCTACACCGAACTCAGCGGCGGTGAACTGCAGCTGGTACTGATTGCCCGGGCTCTGACCCAGGACGCAAGCATCATGGTGCTGGACGAACCTACTGCCCATCTGGATTTTCGCCACGAGCTGATGGTGATGGAAATCATCACCTGGCTGGTCAAAGAGAAGGGACTGACCATTGTAATGGCCACCCATTTTCTCAACCAGGCCTTTTATCTGGAAAATGCGGAGGTACCCACCCGGGTGGCGCTGATGAACCAGGGCAAAATCGAAGCCATCGGCACCCCCTCCGAGGTGATTACCAAAAACACTCTCAAAGACGTCTTTAAAATCAGCTCCACCACCGGCACCACTGACGAAGAAGGAATTCAGCGAAAATTTATCGTGCCGTTAAAAAACCTTCGCTGACTGGCTACATTTATTCATCAAGAAAGGACACTGTATGCACAAAAAAACAAGCTTACTGCTTTGCTGTCTGCTGATGGTCACACTGTTGATGGCTATCAGCAGCGGCTGTCAGAATCAAAACCCCACCGCGGCGGTGCCGACCAAAACGATTGTCGATTGTCTGAACCGAGAGGTGGTGATCCCGGCTGATCCCCAGCGGGTGGCCTGTCTTTACGCCTCCACCGCTCATATCATGGCGATGCTGGGGCAGGAAGCTAAGATCGTCGGAATCCCCAACGGGATCAAGCGGGATGTGCTGATGGCCTATAAAAGGTCGGATATCGGTGCGATATCAGTACCGTTTAACGACGGCGCCATAAATATTGAAGAATTGTTGGCCACCAATACCGATCTGGTGCTGCTGCGCCAAAGCACCGCCGAAAATGCTGGGGAAATCGAAAAACTCAACAAAGCCGGAATTCCCTGGGTGGTCATCGACTATGCCAGCCTGGAAGGTCTTCAAAAAGCCATCACCATCACTGGTCAGGTTTTTAATCAGGACGAGCGGGCCGCCGGTTATAATGCCTTCCTCCAGCAAACCCTAACGCTGATTTCCCAGAGGGTCAGCGGCCTGCCGGAATCGGCCCGACCCCGGGTTTACCATGCCGTCAATGAGGCCGCCCGAACCGATCGGGCCGGGGATCTCTGCAGCCAGATCACCGCTGCTGCCGGCATCATCAACGTCTCAACCCAGGGCGGCAGCCTGATCACCGATGCCGAAAAAACCATGACTACCCTAGAGCAGATCTACAGCTGGAATCCCGATGCCATCATCGCCAATGATATCAATGCCAGCAAATATATGCTCACTGATCCCAAATGGTCAGGTCTAAAGGCCGTGGCCGAGCACCGGGTCACTACCCTGCCAGTGGGCGTCACCCGCTGGGGCCATCCCGGTTCCATGGAACCCCATATGGCCGCCTTATTTATCGCCACTACCTTTTATCCCGATCTTTTCGGCGATGTGGATCTGACTCAGACCGTCAAAGACTATTATCAGCAATGGTTTGATCTCAATCTTAGCGATGCCGACGTGGCCGCCATCTTATCAGGCGAAGGCATGCGGCTGGCTAAATAAGTCTGCTCACGACTCATATCGCGCGAGCAAACTATAGCTATCATTTTAAACGAAAAACATCATAATCACAGGGAAAGTTTGAATCTTGGACATAATTGTGACTAAAGTGTGATTGCTATTGTTCCAAAAGTGTTATAAAATATACTCATACATGAAATAGGAGCGACGGCATGCCAAATAAAAGATTCTTAACTATCATAATTATTTCCCTGATCGTTTTACTATCCGCCGGTTGCGACAAAGATGACGGCACCACTGCCTATCTTACCTTTATTACCCTACCTACGAAAGCAACCATACCTGATGGACTACATCTCGATTCGATCTTAAGCATCACCAATCCCATACCTGATGATCCCAATGGTGCTACCACCACTGTCCAATTTGGTGTCTTTGGGTTTACCAATACCGCCGGGGAACCGGTTTACTATGTTTACGGAAAAAAAGAATCCATCGACGGTGACCAGTCTCACCTAATCGGCGAAGGTTTTTATCAGGTCGATTATCGGATCGACGAGCAAAACGTTTATCTAGCCTTAAAAAACAGCAGTTCTCCCCTGACCAAGGTGGATAAGGCTAACGGAATTACCACCGCTTATGGTGGTGAACTCCCCTTTGCTTTCTACACACCAGTCGAAGGTCAGGATGGCTTTTATACTTTTGTCGACGCCGACGGGGCGACTCAATACCGGGTTTATGCCACCTTTCTGGACAAGAACGGAAATTTTTTTCCGGCCTCAGAAGATGGTCGCATGATTGCCGGTGCACTGCCGATCAACAAATCGATGGAAGAAACTTTACAAACACAGGGTCAAAGCGGTGTTTCTAAAATGATCACCACCCCCATTACCTGTACCAACATACCAACTTCTTACGTTGTATAATATAAACCATAAAAACCGGCAATCGCCGGTTTTTATGGTTTTGTTTGATTTTAATCATAAACCGGATGGTATTCCGGGTTTTGGTGGGCTTTAAAAAAGAGGGCCAGCTGTGCTTCGGTGGTTCGGCCCAGGGACAGCGGCGGCAGCTGATCCATGGCAAAGAAGCCGCTCTCAATGGTTTCAGCATTGCATTTAAAATCCCCTTCCAGCAATTCGCAAAGCATCAGGATCTTATAAATAGTATAGGGACAGGTATCCTGGACCCACTTGCTGCGATCCAGCAGCGCCACCAGCCGGGTTGGTTTTACCAGCACACCAGCTTCTTCAAAGGCTTCTTTGATAACATTTTCCTGGGGCGTCCGGTTGACATCAGCCCAGCCCCCCGGCAGAGACCAACGACCATCAACCTTTTCCCGAACCAGCAGGATCCTGTTTTCCACAATGACCCCGCCCCGAACATCAACCTTGGGCGTCAGATACCCTTCTTCCCGGACATAGTAATCCTTGATCACCTCATGGGAAACCTCGGTATGCTTTTCGATGATTTCTCTCGACAATTTTTCGATTTCACGATAACGGACCAGGTCATAATCATTTTTGCAGTAGGTCAATCCTGACTGAGAGATTGATTGTAATTCTCTTGCCCATACAAGCCATTGTTTTTCCATTTTTATTCTCGAAGCCGCGCTTCTCTCCTTCCAAAATTAACAATTTGTGTCTTCACTTTCTTAAATCTTGTGTTATAATATAATCAAGAATTAATCTTATCTGTTTATTTCTTCTTTTATAGGGAATATAACTAAAGAGATTAGTATTGACTTAGGAGGTCTATTATGTGTAAAGAACCAAAATTTTTTGTCTGTAAACACTGTGGAAATTTTGTGGGTATGATTCACGAATCTGGTGTGGAAATGATCTGCTGCGGGGATCCGATGACAGAAGTTGTTGCCAATACAACAGATGCCGCTCAGGAAAAACACGTACCAGTCATCGCCGTTAATGGCAACACAGTTACTGTCGATATCGGAAGTGTTCCCCATCCAATGACTCCAGAACATCATATCGAATGGGTCTACCTTGAAACAACCGAAGGCGGCCAGCGAAAATGTCTGGCAGAAACCGGTGCTCCCAAAGCAGAATTTGCCTTAACACCTGGGGATAAGGTCATTGCTGCCTATGAATATTGTAACCTTCATGGTTTATGGAAAGCAAGTCTATAATTAAATAGCTTCTGTAAAAATAATCAGATAACCCTAAAAGCTGCCATTTTGGCAGCTTTTTCTATTCTTAAAAAAACTCATCAATAAATTCGGCGTAGGTGCCATTATAAAGGTTCATATCAATGAAAGTTTCATCACCATCGTAACCATCCATCATACCCCGATGGCTGTATTGCCAGAAAGTAAATATTTCTCCGTTTTCCAGCGCATCCGGCCAGTAATTATCCAGATCAACAATCCAGATCGGATAGTCTTTGTAGTCGGTCCCGATATACATTTTAAAAATACGATGGGTGGTGTAGATAATCGGCTTGACCCCATAATTGTCTTCCAGTTCTTTTAGTAATTCATCAAGGATAACCTTGACCTGCTCCTTAGGCAAGGCGTTGTCCTCGTAGATCCCATACAATTCCAGGTCAACCACCGGCGGCAGGTTCCGAGCTGAAACCGGCACGTTATCGATAAAGTTTTTGGCCTGGGCTTTGCCGGTGGTATCATAATTTAAAAAGTGATAAGCCCCCACCTTGAGTTGGGTTTTCTGACTTTCTTCCCAGTTGGTCTTAAATTTAGTATCCACATAATCATCGCCTTCGGTGGCCTTGATAAAGGCAAAATCGATGTTCTGATCGGCTAGCAGCGCCCAGTCCACATCGCCCTGATAAGCGGATAAATCGACACCTTTAACGAGATGATCCTCACTTTTAGTGTGATTAAATGTATTGGTAACCCCATATATTATTAACACGATGATAAATAAAACTCCAATTCCGACACCCAGTGAGATGGCTTTTTTTACAGACATTTAGTACCCCCCTATTCTTTAATGTAAACATTATAACAAAATATTTACTGGCGGGGAACCCTCTTAAGGAGTTATAATATAGCCATTATCAGAATCACACCATTCAAATAGACAGATACAAGGAGATGCCATGAAAATAAATACGATCCTGTCCCCAGTTCTTTCCGAAAAACTGGTTGCTTTGAAAGAAAATATCCAACGTTTCCCCAAGGTTGCCATTGCCTTTTCCGGCGGTGTCGACAGCACCCTGCTGCTGCAGGTGGCTGTTGAGGTGCTGGGAGAGGCTGTTTTGCCCATCACCGTCAACGGCGCGATGCTGCCCGGCTCCGAATTTGCTGAAGCCCAGGCCCTGGCCAAAGCCATTGGGGCGGTGCCGCTGGTGATTGATGCCGATGTTTTTTCGTTGGAAAATTTTGTCAAGAACCCGGCCGATCGCTGTTACCACTGCAAGAAATTCATTTTTACCCAGATCAAAGATGCAGCCCGGGCCAATGGCTACGAGGTGATTCTGGACGGTTCCAACCTGGATGATATGAAAGATTACCGGCCGGGCATCAAAGCCCTGGGTGAACTGGGCGTTTTCAGTCCGTTAAAAGAAGCCGGCCTGACCAAGCAGGATATCCGCGAACTCTCGGCTTATTACGGCTTACCCACCGCCACCAAGCCGGCCATGGCCTGCCTGGCCACCCGGATTCCCACTAACACCCCGATCACCCCGGCAGCCCTGACAGCCATTGAAGCCGGGGAGGATTTTCTCAAATCCCTGGGCTTAAGCCAATACCGGCTGCGGCTGCTGGGTGAGACCGCTAAAATTGAATGCGACCCCGGCGATTTTACCGCCATCATCGAAAACCGCCTGGCCCTGATTGATACCCTGAAAAACCTCGGCATCAAAACCATCACCCTGGACCTGGCCGGCTACAACTGTGGCAATATGAACGGCTAAAACTCTTCGTTTAATTCATCCAGCTCCCGGTACATCTGGTAGAGGTCGTAGTAGACGCCTTCTTCCCGGAGCAGTTCCTCATGGGAGCCTTTTTCAACGATCCCATCTTCGGTGAGGACTAAGATCGAGTCCGCATTTTTGATGGTCGTCAGGCGATGGGCAATGGTAAAGGTGGTTCGGCCCCGGGTCAGTTCTTTCAGGGATTCCTGAACAATCCGTTCGCTTTCATTATCCAGGGCCGAGGTGGCCTCATCGAGAATCAGGATCGGCGGGTTTTTCAAAAAGACCCGGGCAATGCTGATCCGCTGTTTCTGGCCACCGGAAAGTTTGATTCCCCGTTCGCCAATATGGGTATCGTAACCCTGGGGGAGCTTCTCAATAAACTCATGGGCCCCGGCGTGTTTAGCTGCCTGAATCACACTGGCCCGGTCGGCATCTGACCGGCCATAGCTGATATTCTCATAAACCGTGCCCGAAAAAAGATAAACATCCTGCTGAACCACCCCGACCTGGGTTCGCAGCGAGTGCAGGGTCAGGCTCTGAATATCCTGACCGTCAATCAGAATCCGGCCGGAGGTGACGTTGTAAAACCGCGGAATCAGATGGCACATGGTCGTTTTGCCGCTGCCGGAAGGCCCGACGATAGCAATATTCTCCCCGGCTTTGACCTCGACATCGATATGGGAAAGCACGGCCTCGCCGCCATCGTTGTACTGAAAGCTGACATCTTCAAAGCGGATCTCACCCACCACATCGGTCAGTTCTACCTCATTGGCCCGATTTTCGTATTCGGTGGGTTCATCGAGAATTTCAATAAAGCGCTCAAACCCGGTCATGCCGCGCTGAAACTGCTCGGCAAATTCGACAATCCGGCGGATTGAAGCCAGCAAGGTGGTGACATACATCAGGTAGGCAATATAATCCCCGGGGTTAATGGCGCCGTTGATCATAAAGATCCCCCCGCAGACCACTACCAGCAGATACATCAGTCCGTCGAAGAGCCGGGTGGTCGTCTGAAACCCGGCAAAATAGCGATAGGTTTTCCTTTTGATTTCCAGAAATTGACTGTTCCCCACTTCAAACTTCATTTCTTCAATATTTTCATTGGCAAAAGATTTCACCACCCGGATCCCCAGCAGATTGTCTTCCACCTGGGCATTGATATCGCCGGTCTTGACCCGGGAGCGCTTCATTTCGCGACGCATCCGCTTGCGGAAATAGGTGGTGGTCAATAGCATCACCGGCAGGGCGGTAAAAATAATCAGTGTCAGCCAGATATTAACCGAGCCCAGAATCGCAAATGAAATCCCGATTTTTAAGCCGGCAATAAAAAACTCTTCGGGACAATGATGGGCAAACTCGGTGACATCAAAAAGGTCTGAGGTGATCCGCGACATCAGCTGGCCGATTTTAGTGTCACTGTAAAACGAAAAGGACAGCTTCTGGAGGTGTGAAAAGAGATCCCGACGCATATCGGTCTCGATCTGAGCGCCCATGACATGGCCGACATTGGCCATAAAATAGTTGGCCACCGCATCAATCAGCCGTAGCACCAGATAAACCAGCCCCAGCTTTAAAATCGTCGCCACCGTCAGACTGGCCAGGTCATTGATGGCGGTATTGGTAATAAACCGCACGATCAGCGGCAGGACCAGATCACAGACCGTCGTCAGGGTGGCGCAAAACAGATCCAACAACAGAATCCATTTGTATTTTTGATAGTATGGTATGAAACGTTTGATGAGTTGCGTATTAGAGATTCCCAAAAATATTCCTTCTTTCTTAATTGGTGTATTTAAAAACTTAGGGCAATTGGGAAACGGCTAGCCGCTTTCCAATTGCCCATTCATGGTCATTGATTTAACTTTTATAAAAGCTCTATTGACTGACTTTCGTCTGATCCTTCATGATTTCACTGAGGGATGTGGCCAGACCGGCCAACCCCTGAATTTCTGAGGGAATAATAATCTTGGTGGCTTTGCCGTCGGCGACCTTTTCAAAGGTGGACAAGCTCTTCAGGGCAATGACCGACTTGATCGGATCGGCTTCATTGAGCATTTTAACGCCCTGGGCGACCGCTTCCTGAACCTTGATAATGGCTTCTGCTTCCCCTTCGGCCCGTCTGATCTGAGCTTCCCGATCGGCTTCGGCACTGAGAATGGCGGCGGCTTTTAAACCTTCGGCCTGTAAAATAGCCGCTGATTTTTCCCCTTCAGCTACCAGCACGGCGCTGGCTTTTTCCCCTTCGGCCTGGAGGATTTTTTCCCGACGTTCCCGCTCAGCCTTCATCTGTCGTTCCATGGCATTTTGAATCGCTTCTGGTGGCATGATATTTTTAAGCTCCACCCGGTTGATTTTAATCCCCCAGGGATCGGTGGCTTCATCGAGAATCACCCGCATTTTGGTATTGATGACGTCCCGGGAGGTCAGAGTCGCATCCAGCTCCATATCGCCGATGATATTACGGAGGGTGGTGGCAGTGAGGTTTTCAATCGCCTTCATGGGATTATCAACCCCATACATATAGAATTTAGGGTCAGTGACCTGTAAGTAAATAACGGTATCAATCTGCATCGTAACATTGTCTTTGGTAATTACTGGTTGCGGTGGAAAATCCGCGACCCGTTCTTTTAAGCTGACCCTTTTTGAAATCCGGTCAAAAATCGGAATCGCGATATGGAAACCGGTTTCCCAGGTGGCATGATAAGCACCCAGCCGTTCCACCACATAGGCATTGGCCTGGGGCACAATCTTGGCATTGACAATAATCACAACAATAAAAATGATAAATATTACGCCTAAAACAATAAGTCCATACATAATTTTTTCCTCCTTTTATTCAGAAACTATTTCTTTTTCAACCACTTTAACCATGGCCTTGACCCCTTCGATACCCACCACAATCACTTCAGCATTAACAGGAATAACGGCCTCACCGTCGATATTTCTGGCAGTCCAGGATTTGCCGTCAATTTTGACTGCCCCCTGTCCTTTGAGGTTATTGATTTCTTCCTCGACAATCCCCCGGTTTTGCAGAATCCGATCGGCATTGGTGGCCATTGTTTGGGGATCCAGATGTTTCTTTAAAAACGGTTTTGTCCCCAATAATAAACCAATCGAGACCACGAAGAAAAGCGTCATCTGCACCCAGAAGGCGGCGCCAAAATACGCGGCTACCAAGGCCACCAGGGCTCCGACACAAAACCAGATTGACACCAGTGCGCCAGCGGTAACCAATTCAGCCACCAGAAAAACGACAAACAGGACCAACCAGACAAAAACAATATTCATCCTCTCACCTCCCTCATTCACTTGAATTCATTATAACATAGTTTTATTCGTTTTTTTATGGCAACTGCGCAAATCAGTTTTTTTTATTTTTTTCTTGCACATTCATTTTTAGTGTGTATAATTAAGAATAAGTGAATAAAAAAGCGAGCATAGGTGCCTTAGCAATAAGGAGAATAGGGAATCAGGTGAGAGTCCTGAGCGAACCCATCACTGTAAGGGCGGAGCAAACCACAAGAACCACTGTTTTTTATGGGAAGGTGTGGCGCAGCGCTAAAACCCCGAGTCAGGAGACCTGCCTATGAATCGATCCTGAATGAACGAAGGTAAAGTTCATGGCTGTTATTGTAAAAATAACTGCTGTGGGCTTTTTTATTTGCCAAAATTTGTGGAAAACAAAATAACTACAATCATTCAGGAGGAAACGATGACAATTCTGGAAAAAGCACGCGCTGGTGAAATCACCGCAGAAATGATTTATGTGGCACAAAAAGAAGGGATCGATCCCGAGCTGATTCGCCAGGGGGTGGCCGCTGGTGAAATCGTCATCTTGATGAGTTCCCGGCCCCATATCAACCCGGTGGCGGTGGGCAAAGGTCTGTTTACCAAGGTATCAGCCAGCGTCGGGATGTATGAAGTGGACGACACCATCACCGGTGAAATGGCCAAAATCGATCAGGCCGTTAAGGCCAAGGCCGATACCCTGATGGACTTAAGTGTCCGCGGCCCGATTGATGAAATGCGGGAAAAAGTCTTAGCGACAGTGGACCGGCCGGTGGGTACCCTGCCTCTTTATCAGACCCTGGCCATGGCTCAGGAAAAATACGGCAGCGCTTTAGATATGACCGCCGACGACATGTTTGCAATGATGGAAAAGCATGCCGCTGATGGGGTCAGCTTTTTAGCCCTGCACTGCGGCACCACCTTGGACGTGATCAATCGCGCCAAAGAAGAAGGCCGGATCGATCCATTGGTCAGTTATGGGGGTTCCCATTTGATCGGCTGGATGGTTCACAACCACTGTGAAAATCCTTTCTTTACCCAATATGACCGGGTCCTGGAAATCTGTAAAAAATATGATGTTGTGCTGAGCTTTGCCGATGGCATGCGCCCTGGCTGCATCGCTGATTCGCTGGACGGCGCTCAGGTTCATGAATTGGTGATCCTCGGCGGCCTGGTTAAAAAGGCCCGGGCGGCCGGGGTTCAGGTGATGGTCAAAGGACCGGGCCACGTGCCCCTGGATCAGATCCAGACCACCGTCCAATTACAGAAACAATTATGCGGCGGCGCCCCCTACTTTGTCTTCGGCTGTCTGCCCACCGATTCCGGGGCTGGTATGGATCATGTCACCGGTGCTATCGGCGGAGCGATTGCCTCCTTTTACGGGGCTGACTTCCTCTGCTACGTGACCCCGGCGGAACATATCGGCATGCCGAGTGCCGATGATGTCTATCTGGGGGTGATGGCCAGCCGTATTGCTGCCCATGCCGGTGATGTCGGCAAAGGTCATCCGGCAGCCATTGCCTGGGATCTGGAAATGTCCCATGCCCGGCGGGAACTGAACTGGGGCCGACAGATGGAACTGGCCATCGATACCGAAACTGCCACCAAGGTCTGGAAGGATCGCAGTACCAACTTCGAATCCGAGTGCAGCATGTGCGGCGACTTCTGTGCCATGAAAATTGTCGGCAAGTATTTACGAGACGAAAACCAGGAAGCGAGGAACTAATCATGACCCAAATGTTAAAAGCCCGTCAGGGTAAAATTACCGAAGAAATGGAAATGGTGGCGAGAAACGAAGGCTTCACGCCCGAATTCATCCGCGCCGGAGTAGCCGCCGGCCGGATCGTCATTCCTAAAAATAAATTGCGCAGCCGTACTAAAATCTGCGGCATCGGCGGTGGCCTGGATGTCAAAGTCAATGGCCTGATGGGCACCTCCGGTGACCGGGATGATATGGACATGGAAGTCAAAAAACTGAAAATTATCGAAACCGCCGGCGCCCATGGCTTTATGGATTTAAGCATGGGTGAAGATATTGATACGATGCGGACCCTGAGTCTGCGTAACTCCAATATCGCGGCCGGCTGCGTGCCGGTTTATCAGGCGGCCAAAGAAGCCGCTGATAAAAGAGGCCTGATGGTCAATATGACCGCTGATGACCTGTTTGATGTGGTCGAGAAACAGTGCCAGGCCGGTATGGATTTTATGGCCGTACACTCGGCGCTGAATATGGATCTGCTCAAAATATTGAAAAAAACCGGTCGTGTTGCCGATATCTGCAGTCGCGGCGGCTCACTGCTGACCGGTTGGATGTTCCATAACGATAAAGAAAATCCACTTTATGCCGAATTTGACCGGCTGCTGGAGATTCTTAAAGCCACCGATACGGTGCTAAGCATCGGTGACGCCATCCGCCCCGGCGCCAATGCCGATTCTCTCGATCAGGCCCACCTGCGCGGCTTAATGGTCGCTGGTGAGCTGACCAAACGGGCCCTGGCCGCTGGCGTTCAGGTGATGGTGGAAGGTCCCGGCCATGTGCCGCTGAACCATATTCCGTCAGCGATGCTGCTGCAAAAACGGCTTTGTTTTGACGTCCCCTACTATATTCTGGGCTTCCTGGCCACCGATGTGGCTCCCGGTTATGATAATATTTCCGGGGCCATCGGCGGCGCCTTTGCCGGCATGCACGGGGCTGACTTCCTGTGTTATCTGACCCCCGCCGAACATCTCGGTCTGCCCAATGAAGAAGATGTCCGCATCGGTGTCGAAACCACCCGGATCGCTGCCAATGCCGCCAATGTCTTAAAACGCGGCGGCGCCGCCTGGAACCGCGATCTGGCGATGTCCCGGGCCCGGGTTTCCCGGAACCAGGAGGAACAGGTCAAAAACGCCATTAATCAGGCCAATCTGATCGCCGCTTTGGCGGCCCAAAAGCCCACCCATGGCTGTGCCGTCTGTACCGACAGCAAATGTCCGGCCGATGTGGCAGCGGAGTTTTTTGGACTGGCTTAAATGATAGGTTAAGTGATGCGGGCGAACCCGGTTCGCCCCTACAAATTGACAAATCGCTACGTTGCTAAAATAGTTGTTTCGTTATTGTTTATAGTGAACCAAAAAAATAGCGCCTGATCTAAATCATCAGACCGTAGGGGCGGTCCGTGACCGCCCGAAAACTTGCGTTTTATAATCAATACTACTTTACAATCAATACCAATAGAAGGGATAAATACCATGATCGAAACCAAATATACCTTAAAACACGTCATCAATCATACCGAACCGGCTGATCCTCAGTGGCGTCAGGCGGCCCGGGATCATATTGAAAAATTGGCGATTCCGCCCTGGAGCCTTGGTCAGCTGCTAGTTGTCGCTGAACAACTGGCCGGGATTCAGCGCACCATCCGCCCCAATGTCGATAAAAAAATGGTCATCACGATGGCCGGGGATCACAGCGTAGTGGCCGAAGGCGTTTCCGCCTTTCCCCAGGAAGTGACGCCACAGATGGTAGAAAACTTTGTCAAAGGCGGAGCTGGCATTAATATTCTGGCCAAAGCCGCCGGCGCCGAAGTCATCGTCGTCGATATGGGCGTCGCTGTGGACATGCCCGAACTGGTTGAACAAGGCGCTATCATCGACTGCAAGATCGCCCATGGCACCAAAAACTTTTATCGCGAACCGGCAATGACCCGGGAACAGGCCATTGCCGCCCTGGAAGCCGGTATCAATGTGGCTTCCAAGGTCATCGAAGAACAGGGCATCAACCTGCTGGCCACCGGCGATATGGGGATCGGCAACACCACCCCCAGCGCCGCAATTTTAGCCGTCATGGCGGAATATCCGGTTTCGTCGGTAACCGGCCGGGGCACCGGCATTGATAACGCCGCTCTGATCAACAAGATCAAAGTGATCCGCGAATCGATCAACCGCCATCAACCGGACAAAAGTGATCCCCTTGATGTGTTATCAAAAGTGGGCGGCTATGAGATTGCCGGGATTGCCGGCGTGATCCTGGGGGCTGCCTATCATCAGGTCCCGGTGCTGGTGGACGGCTTTATTTCCACCGCCGGCGCGCTGATTGCCAAGGCCCTCTGTCCCCAATCCCTGGATTACATGATTCCCTCCCATCAGAGTGAAGAACCCGGTCATCAACTGATGTGGCAGGCCCTCGGATTACGGCCGCTGCTTAACCTCAATTTCCGCTTGGGAGAAGGCACCGGCGCGGCGGTAGCCATGCACCTGGTGGAATCCTCGGCCCGGGTCATTTGTGACGTTTTAACCTTTGCCGATGCAGGAGTAACCAATGGTCATGAAGGGGTATGATCCCCGTACCAACGGCGGCCAGTATCTGGAAGACCTGGCTACTGCCTACTGGGTTTCCGACGCTCTGTTCACGGCCCTGGAAATGGATCTTTTTCAGACCATCGATGATTTCGGGATCCGGGGCGCCAGTCTCGCTGAACTCGCCCCCAAACTGAACGCCAATGAAAGCGCCCTGGAACGTTACCTGGCGCTGCTAAGCAGCCTGGGCTTGCTGAGACAACACCAAAATATTTACTATAACCAATTGATTACCAAAGAATATTTACTGAAAGCGAGTCCCCTTTACCAGGGTGACTCGCTGCTGTGGCGAAAAAATCTTAGCGACGACTGGACTACCCTGAAAGCGTCCCTGACCGCCGGCGGGCGGGTCAACTTTCTGCCAGATACTATCAGTGAAGATGAGCTGAATAGGCGCCGGGCCAAATATATCCGGGCCATGGACAATGTCGCCAAGCTTAAAGCCCGGGACTGCACCACCTTCTTTACTGAACTCAGTGGCGCTATTCTCGATGTGGGGACCGGCTCCGGGGCCATGGCCCTGGCTTTTTTAGAAGCCTTTCCAACCACCGACGCGACCCTCTTAGATATTGAGCAGATGCTGCCTCAGACCCAAAAGCTTGTCGCTGCCACTGCGTTTGCCGATCGGGTTTGCTACCATCCTGCCAATATTCTGGAACCGGAATGGGGACTTACTAAAAAGTATCAGCTGATCATTCTATCAAATATTGTTCACGCTTACGCCGAAGCGGAAAATGAACAGGTTTTAAAAATCGCGGCCAGCCACTTAAGCGATGACGGCATCATTCTGATCCATGATTTCTTTAATGAACATGATCCGGTCAAGGCTCACCTGAGCGATATCAACATGTTTTTGAACACCTATAACGGCAAGGTTTTTTCCGGGGCCTGGGTAATTGCCGAACTGGAAAAACATGATTTGATCACCTCGCCGCTGATGCCCCTGGCCACCGACACCGCCCTGATCTTTGCCGCCCGATCCCAGTCGATCCTGGAGCGCCTCTGTTTAAAATAAGATACCGATTAACTGCTAATCAAATCAAGGAGAAACCATGAAAATACTTTTCATTCAAGCCCTCTCAATGGAGGGCATCGACATCGAGCGGGTTTATCCCATTGGGATCGTCGTTCTGGCATCTCAGGTCGAACGCCAAACCAATCATCAGCTGCAGCTTTTTGACATGAATATGGCCCTCGATCCCTATGGGGATCTGCGGCAGCAGCTGGATGTTCATCAACCGGACGTGGTCTGCCTGTCGTTACGAAACATCGATCCCCTGGGCAATAAAACCTCATCGCTGATTCCCGGCTTTGCTGTTACCCTGGCTTTTATCAAACGCTACGCGCCAAACACCAGAATCTTAGCCGGGGGAACCGGTTTTTCGCTATTCCCCGAACGGCTGATGAACGAATACCCGGAAATTGATTACGGCGTCACCGGCGAAGCTGAAAAAATCATTGTGCCGCTGCTGGAAAATCTGGACAACCCGCCCCATCTGCCAGGGCTCTGTTTTCGGGAGCAGGGCAAAGTCACAATCGTTCCACCAGTCGGCGATTATGATATGCGGGGTTATGTGATGCCCAACCGCGATCTGCTCGATCCCCGACCCTACCTCACTGTCAATAAATATGTGGAAAGTATCGGTGTGGAAACCAAACGGGGCTGCTGTTTTAGCTGCGGCTACTGTTCCTATCCGCTGCTGCAGGGAACTAAAATGCGCTGCCGCACCCCGGAAGCGGTGGTCGACGAAATTCAGTTTCTCTACGACAGCTACGGCGTCACCCGGATCCATTTCACCGATTCGGTGGTCAATATTCCCGTCGATCATCTCGATGCGATCTGTACCGAAATTATCCGGCGCGGTCTGAAAATAAACTGGAGCGGCTTTTTCCGGGAAAACCTGTTAACCGAGGAAAATGTCGCCCTCTATACCCAGTCCGGCTGCGAATGTTTTTCGCTGTCCCCCGACGGCCTCAGCCAGACGGCTCTGGATGCCATGGATAAACATATGCGGGTCCAGGATATCCTCGACACTGCCCAGGTTCTGGCCAACAGCGGCGTCGTTACCGTTTATCACTTCCTTGTCAATACCCCCGGGGATACCGCCGCAACCCAGCAAGCAGCCAAAGACCTCATCGACGCGATCTACGCGATCCATCACGCTTCCAAAACCCTGGGCACCATCGTTCTCAATAATATCCGGATTTTACCGGGCACCAAGGTCGAACAGCAGGCGCTGGAGCATGGCGTGATCACCCCGGAAACCGATCTGCTCTACCCGACCTATTACAACCCGGCGCCCTTTGACCGGGTCCGTTATGAGCTGGAAATCTATCATACCAAAAAAAATATCTTTATGTGGCAGGAGGTCACCTCATGAACGTCATCCTATTAGAACATCCCCGCTCCTACGGCGACGACCGCTGTAACGATATTGCCAACGCCCCCCTTTCCGCCTGCCTGAACACCGGCTATATCGGCGGCATGCTGGCGGCCAACAAGATTGATGTGACGATTGTCGACGGTTATCTGGAACAGCTGGATTATCCGGCCATTGAAGAACAGATTGCGGCGCTGGAGCCGACGATTTTAGGGATTCACCTGGTTTATCACTGGGAGGACAATAAAACCCTTTATCAGTTTATCGAACACGTCAAACAAACCTACGGGATTGCTTATGTCTGCGTTTATGGTTTTTACCCCACCTTTGCCTATGAAGAAATTCTCACCCGCTGTCCGGCCATTGATGGCGCCCTATTGGGTGAGGCTGAACTGACTTTTTTAAAGCTGGCCGAAAATTTCCCTACCGTCCCCCAGGCGGGAATCGCTACGCGCAGCGCTACCGGCATCGTCGCCACCCGCGGCGAGGTGGTTATCGATGTCGATAGCTTGCCCTTTCCCCTGCGCAGTGCCGGTTCCTATTCTTTTGGTGAGGTCAATATTTCCGGCAGCCGGGGTTGTTACGGCGGCTGTACCTTCTGTTATATCAACCCCTACTACGGCGATACCAAGCGGAAATGGCGGGGCCGCAGTCCGGAAAACATCATCGCCGAAATCGATGCGGTGATGCAGGAAACCGATATCCGCTACTTCTATTTTATGGACCCCAACTTCTACGGCCCCGGGCGCGCCGGCAAAGAGCGGGTCCTGAAACTGGCCCGTCTTTTAAAGGAACGCCAGATCCACTTTGGCATAGAAGCCCGGGCCAACGATATCGAAGCCGAAACCATCAAAGCCCTGACCGACGCCGGTCTTAAACACATCCTGATCGGTCTGGAAAGCGGCCGGGATGAAGCCCTGAAACGGCTGAATAAGCTGACCACGGTGGTCGATAATGAGAACGCCTTGCGCATCCTGCGGCAATACGGGATCGAACCCAGCGTCGGCTTTATCATGTTTGAACCCGATTCGACCCTTGAAGATCTGAAAGTCAACTACGACTTTTTAATACGCAACAAGCTACTGGATAAATTGGAGATCAGTGTCAACGTGCTCTACCATCATATGATTATTCTCCAGGGCAGCTCCTCCTACAAAGCCCTGCAGGAGCAGGGGCGGCTGAATATTTCGGCGCACTCCACCTATGAGGCGGATACTGATTATCTCAACCCCCGGGTAGCGATGCTGGCCGGGATGATGCGGGACATGACCAATCATATCTTTTCCTATATGAAGGATACCTGGGAGCTGAGCTTCAAAAAAGATCCGGTGATTCTGGAAAAATACCGCCTGATCAATCAGCTGCTGGTTCAATCTTTTGAAGATTATCTAGCGTTACTGAAAAGCCGGGAACTCAGTCTTGACCAGCGCGACGATTATGTGGCAGTCTTTAATCGTACCGTTGATGAAATAATGGCCTAAATAGCAAAAGCTCCTGAAGGCAATGCTTCAGGAGCTTTGTTTATTGTTTTTTTTTTAGTCAACCATAATCATTACAGAAGTAGCTTTAATTACTGCGGTAGCATCGCCACCGACTGCTAAACCCAGGTCTTTGACGGAACCCATTGATATAGAAGATGTAATAATATTGCCATTACCAATATCAACCTTGACGATTGCATTAACTGCACCTTCTTCAATACTGACGATCTTACCTTTTAACTGGTTTCTTGCACTTAATTTCATTTCTACCTCCTTAAGGTTTATTACAATTAAAGCCTACTCCTCCAACCTTTGTATATCCTTAATTTTCTGGACTAATTATTTCATTTTTAACGACATTTATCTCGATAACGTGACGTTCATCGCCTTGGGTAATCGTAATGGTCAGATTTTCAAAGTCAAAAGACTCGCCCACATCGGGAACCCGATCCAAAAATTCAACAATCCAGCCACCCACGGTAATCACATCAAACTCATCATCCATCTCGAAAAGATCAAACATTTTTCCCAGGTTAGCTTTTCCCAGGATGCGATATTTATTTTCTGAAATTTTTACAATTTCGTCAATAACCTCATCGTGTTCATCCCAGATTTCGCCCACCAGTTCTTCGATGACATCTTCCAGGGTGACAATACCGGCGGTACCGCCGTATTCGTCAGAAACCACCGCTATATGGCATTTTTTCTGCTGAAGCAGAGTTAACAGCTTGGAAATCTTCATGTTCGGGGTAATAAAGACTACCGGACTGATGATTTCTTCCAGACTGCTGTTGCCATTGTTGACATAGTGGGTAAAGTCTTTATAGCTGATAAAACCGATAATCTGATCAATGGTGCCCTGATAAACCGGGAGCCGGGAAAAGCCGGTGTCAAAAAATATTTTGGCAATGTCCTCTTTGGGATTATCAAGATCGATGGCTACTACATCCACCCGATGGGTCAGGATATCATCCACATCCAGGTCATTGAACTCGATGGCACTCCGAATTAGTTCCCCATCCTGAAGATCGATGCCGCCATCATTTTCGGCTTCTTCCACAATGGTCAAAAGTTCTTCTTCAGTCATACTCCGTTCTTCATTAACCTTAAACAATTTATCCAGCATTTTTTTCCATAACATAAATAAATAATTCACTGGTGTCAAAATAAACATCAGAAACCGAATAAAGGGAACGGCAAACATGGCAAAACTCTCCGGTGAATCCTTGGCCAGACTCTTGGGCGATATTTCCCCAAAAATAAGCACCAGCACTGTCATCACCGCCGTTGAAATCGTCACCCCGGCATTGCCGTAGTACTGAACAAAAACCACTGTAGCAATGGAAGCGGATGCAATGTTGACAATATTATTGCCGATCAGAATCGTCGATAATAAAACATCATATCGCTCAGAAAGAGCCAATACCTGAGCCGCCCGTTTGTTTCCGTCTTTGGCCAGATTTTTAATACGAATTCGATTAAGGGAGGTGAATGCCGTCTCTGTCGCCGAAAAATAGGCTGACATCAGCAACATCACCACCAGAACTGCTATAAAACCTATAATACTACTGTCCATTGACTAAGATTCCTCCCAGTAAACAGATCCATCAATCATCCATTTGACTGACTTGATAAGTTGAGTTGTTTTTTTTGTTTTCGTCTCAGATAATGGTACGTCGTCCAATTTTATTCCTCTTTCAAATATTATTTGTCACTATAATATCATATTTTTAGTTACAATTCCATAATATCTGATAAATTTTACCTGATTGTCTGATCTTTAATTTTTTTTAATTTTTCATAATGGTTAAGGATAATCATAAACAGCAGATTGTCATTACCGCTGCACTTGAGCTGAAAACCGAGACATTCCTCCATTTTCTTTTTTCTGAAAATAACTGTATTTTTGTGGACAAACAAATCCCCAGCCACTTGTTCAAA
The DNA here is from genome assembly GCF_041752335.1 of Acetobacterium sp. Classification (GTDB taxonomy): domain Bacteria; phylum Bacillota; class Clostridia; order Eubacteriales; family Eubacteriaceae; genus Acetobacterium. The sequence continues at coordinate 24,440 of NZ_JBGSHG010000042.1, forward strand.
ATGAAAATGATAATCGAACATTTTGCGCATGGTGATCATCGCTTCATCCGCACCTTTGCCAAAATATTTCTGAATTTTTTGAATATAGGGTTCCACTGCCAGGGTGTAGGTTTCCTTATCCAACTGATTATAAAGACGCCAGAAATAATGGTGATGGGAAAAATACATATATTGGTCTTTTTTATAAACGCCGCTGCGATACATACCATAGGCATCACCATAGGATTTTACATAGCCCTTGATGCCCAGATAATAGCTACCCACAAAGCATTGCATATTTTTAGCATCCTCCCCACTGTTCACCGCTTCCAGATAGGCCGTGATGGAACTTTCGATCTCCCAGGGTTCAGTTTTCTTGAGAGTTTTGAAAATTAAAATAAAACCGCCGGACATCACCGATGAAATATCATCTTTTAAATGACTGTCTGACAGTTTAATCTGGTTGAGGATTTTTTCTAGATTTCCCTTTTCAGGTGTTTGATGATCGCCACCAAAGCTTAAAATTACCGCGACCCGATAACTTTCCATGTTATAGCCGATACGCTCCCCCCAGTCCGCAATTTCTTCTTCGCTGATGCTCCGCTGATCACTAATCAACGTGTTTAAAAAAATTTCCTTATCGTTGCGGTGGGAATAAAAGCGGTTCATAGTTTCCTGCTGTTCAATGATCAGTTCTGCTGTCATCTTCACCAGTTTTCCAATGTTTCGAACCTCATCCGGATCGCCGGTTATTCCTACGACGCCAATGACTTCTCCGGCTTTATCCACAATCGGCAAATTGATCCCCGGTTTCACGCCCCGAAGTTTTTTTGATTCTGCCTCGGTTACCTCGCAGGTGATACCGTTTTGGATTGCAAACATGGCTGTCTCATGGAAGGTACCAAGTCGATCCGGTGAACCGCTCCCAATAATAATTGCATTTTTGTTCATGACATTGATATTATAACCAAGCGTATTCATGACCTCGTCGGCAATTTTTTGAGCAATTTTCTTATCCAGCATCTATCCACTCCTTATTGTTCTGTCTCATCGGCGTTTGTTAACGCACCGAATCCCTTGTTTAAAACTTTTAACTTTCATACTTGCCTTGTTCTACCTCATATTTTGCGGGATCATACATATAATTGCCAAAAAACGAAAGAGATTGCAGATGGTTTGCTCCAGTAAATGGGGCGCATTTTCCATATGCCATGCCAGACCCCGGTCGTTGCTGAAGATGGCAAAAGCGGCCACCACCCCACAATTATAAATCGCTTCATAACCGTCGTCCAGTGCTCCTGAGATCACCACCACCGGAATATTCTGTTTTTTCCCCCGTTTTCCAACACCAGAAATCACCTTGCCCATCACACTCTGGGCATCGGTTTTTCCTTCGCCGGTAATAATCATATCGGCTCCGCCAATTGCCGCATCAAAAGCAATTTGGTCCAGAACAATATCCAGACCCGATTTCAGCTGACCCTTAAATAAGGCCACTAATGGCAACGCCATCCCACCGGCGGCACCGATACCCTTTAGCATCACCAGTTTCATGGCTGTTTTTTTCTCCAGAAGCTGTCCAAAAGTATTTAGTCCCTGATCCAGAAACGCCACCATCTGACTGTCAGCGCCTTTTTGAGGACCATAGATTGCCGCGGCCCCCTGATCCCCACAGAGAACATTTTCAACATCACAGGCAATGATTATCTCCACCTCCTGTAATAAGGGCTCCACCTGGCTGGTATCAATGGTCATCACCCGACTTAAGTTTTCGCCAACGGGCGCCAGCAATTCCATGTTTTGGTCATAAAACCGGACCCCCAACGCATTGGCAACCCCGAGTCCGCCATCATTGGTGGCACTGCCACCCAAACCCAAAATAATCTTGCGACAACCGCGGTTAATTGCATCGGCAATCATTTCTCCGGTACCATAGGTACTTGTTTTCAACGGATTGCGTTCCTCGGCGGCAAGCAGTGGTAAGCCGGAAGCGGACGACATTTCAATAACCGCCACCCCCCCATTTAAAATGCCGTAGGCGGCGGTTATTTCTCTGAATAAGGGATCTTTTGTTTTTATTTTTATAATCTCACCAGTTTGGTGCCTGACCAGCACCTCCACTAGACCTTCCCCGCCATCTGAAATGGGAATTTTGACGATCTCGGCTGTGGGCATAATTTTAAGAATCGCACCTTCGACGATGTCACAAACTTCAGTGGCAGATAAGGACCCCTTAAAAGAGTCCGGAGCAATCACTATTCTCATTTTGTGCTCTCCTTTAAATCAGATTAGCAGGCAATAGCCAGGCTTTTAAATTACAAATAAAATTATTTAGCGCAAACCGGAAGGGAATCTCACAGCTGTTTGGTAATAAGCGATTGGTTCCAAAAAACAATAACATGGGTAACAGGACGACCCATGCTATTATTGATGGAATTCTTAGGCTTTTATAAAATCAGCAACGGTCTGATTGAATTTATCAGCTTCTTCCCAGAACAGCATATGACCGGAATCTTCAAAGAACTCAAGTTTTGCTTCTGGAATCTGCTCAGCCACATAGGCACTTCCCTGCCAGTCAAAAACAACGCTGTTTCGGGCCACACATACCAGGGTCGGTAGATTAATCAGCGGCAGCAAATCCCGCCAGTCCAAATTGGTATGATCCCGCATAATTTCAATGCGAACCTTAGGCGGGCATTTTGAAATTTCATCAGCAATGAATTTTACTTCTTCGTCTGTCGGTTCATGGTACAGACAAGCAAAGGCCAGGCCTTCGGCGCTGTCTCTCGGAGCGTATTCAATGGCACAGCAAGTCCGGATGAACATTTCCACATCATAACAGCCATTCTGTCCCCAGACCCAATCCGGGCCAGTATATTGAAGTGGCGCCTGATCAACACAGACAAGTTTGCTGATCCGATGTTTGCCAAATAATTCCAGATAACTCCAGAGTACAGCAACTCCCATGGACCATCCCAGCACCGTGACATCTTCAACATCCAGCTGATCCAGGAGCTCTTTCACATCCATGGCATAACGAGAAATCCGGTGACCGTGCAAGACCTTTTCTGATTCGCCATGCCCACGAAAATCCATCAAAATAACCTTAAAATCCTCAGCCAGAACATCGCTGTTTTTTTTGAAAAACTGGGTTGAACAGGTCCATCCGGGAATCATCAGTAAGGGTTTTCCTTCGCCCTTTACCTCATAGTACAATTCAACATGATCATTGGTATAAAAAGTTGCCATAGCTTTCCTCCTATTATTGATTAATACCTTGCCTGCTGCTCGCTTTGCCACCTGTTAACCGTGACGATTTTTCCATTCACTCAGAAAACGTCCGCTTCATCCGACGCCAAAGTACGATGATTCTGTTTGTAAGATCGACGCAAAATACTATTAATTATTATTATACACAATCTGTAATAGTTTTCAATGGCTTTTTCCCCAATTAATTTCTCAACCATTAGACAATTGTACAATATTTTATCTATTTTCCCGGAGATTATAAAATCATTTCAAAAACCTCATTGCTGATCAGCTTTTTACCACATTTTTTAGCAAGCCCGATTCCGGAAAACCCTTATTTAGCAGGCGCTTCTTCCATTTCAAAAATGAAATAAAAAAACAACCAGTATTCTTTACTGATTGTTTTTTATTTTTATCGTCTGATTTCGAGCATCTTGACTTTTAAATCATTTTCAAGTTTTTCAAGCTCAGCTTCCACTTCTTTTCGTTTCTGACGACCTTCAGTTTGGATTCGCAACACCTCGTCAAAGGTGCTAATCAGGGATTCGTTGGAGATCCGCAGGGTTTCAATATCAACAATTCCCCGTTCCGACTCTTTGGCGGTAGCAATGGATTCCATCTTCAGGGTTTCGGCATTTTTTCGCAATAATTCGTTAGTCATATTGGTGACTTCCCGCTGGGCCTTGGCCGCCTGTCCAGAATGAACTACGCCGAGAGCCAGAACCATCTGACTTTTCCACAAAGGAATGGTATTAACGATCGAAGACTGAATTTTTTCGGCCATTAAGGTATCGTTATGCTGAACCAGCCGGATCTGCGGGGCCATCTGAATGGAGATCATCCGGGTCAGTTCCAGATCATGGATTTTCTTCTCAAAGCGATTACACATGGCTGACAAATCGTTGACCGCCTGGGCGTCTTCCGGCAGCCCGCTGATCTGCGAGCGCTTGATTAGTTCCGGCAATTCTTTGCTTTCAACTTCCTGAAGTTTCTTTTTGCCGGCCATAATATACATCGACAACTCTTTGAAATAGGTTTTGTTCACATCGTAAAGCTTATCCAACATGGCGACATCTTTTAACAGCTGCATCTGATGTTTTTCCAGAGCTTCGCAGATCCGGTTGACATTGCTTTCGGCGGAAGCATAGCGGGTCTGCATGGAGCTGAGCTTATTGCTGCTTTTCTTGAAAAAACCCAAAAAGCCTTTATCTTCTTCCTCAATGTCAAAGTTCCGCAGTTCCATGACCATGTCGCCGAGCATTTTGCCCACCTCCCCCATGTCTTTGGTGCGGACATTATTCAGCGCCGTTTCTGAGAAATCAGCAATTTTCTTTTGCGCCCCAACTCCAAACTGCATCACCAGGCTGGAATTGGTGAGATCAATTTTGCTGGCAAAATCATCCACCATTCGTCGTTCTTCCGGAGTCAGCCGGCTTTCGTCAAAAACTTGCCGTTCCCCCTTGAGTTCCTGATGCACATTTGTGGTCATCACTTTTTCTTCTTCAAATGGGTCAAAGGTCAGAGTGGGGGCTACCTGGGAATAATCGTTCATATTTTCTTCCATCGCTATTCTCCTCGTCTTAGTTAAGTTGAGCATTTCAAAACTGCCATGAATAAAAAAGTCATGGTTTGCTTTTACTGTATTAGTAGCTTATTTTTTAAAGTCTCTTTGGGTTAAGCCTTCCTGGGCCAGCATCGTGTTAAGCACTGAAATATCTGTAGAAACATCCATAGCAGTGTCTTCATAAAAACTGTCCAGCAGATTTTCAAAGGCATGGCTAATCGTATCTAGAGTATCTTCAATTTCTTTTTTGGTTGCCAGGATATTACCACCCTGAATAGGCTCCGCATCTAAATCCCGGTAGACAGAGACCAGTTTTAAGGTGGTGGGCAGATAATAACCCATGAATTTCCGTATTTCCGGCAAGCCCCCCGGGTTCTCTTCAATAAATTCAAAGATCTTGGTAATCACCTTTTCCAATCGATCTAATTTCTGGGAAAAAACCTCTCCTTCAATGGCGACATTGGCTTCATTGATTTGACGGATGATGTCCTGCCCTTCAGCAATCACCTCATGAACCGTCTTCATTTCAGGATTTTCAGCTTCCAGTCTCCTTTTTTGATCCAGCACCTCCTGCTCCATTCGGGCTCTTTCTTCCTGAAGTTTCTTGCCTTCTTTAAGTTTTAAATGGTTTTCATAGGCTTCATTGCTGATCAGCAGATATTCTTCCTGTTCATCAAAACGCCCCTCCGGGAACATCCCCAGACTGATCATCTTGCGCAGATCTTTCACCACAAACTTCCTGCTACGACCGATGGGATCCGATAATTCGGTGATTTTACAGAATTCCCGTCCTTTCAGACGACTGGCGTACTGACGAAACCGTTTCACCCGTCCCCGCAGGTTCGACCCCTTGGCTGACATCAAGGCGCTAATCGTAAAAATAGGCAGCAGAATCCCGGCACTGATACCCATCAGCGGCATACTGGTAAATGCAAAACCAAATACTGACGAAAAAATAAGCAGCAACAGCAGTGAAACACCAATGCCGATGTTTCCAAATATCATCAATAGCATGCCGGAGATTCGACCTTGGGGTGATTTCGAAATCATGTTATTTGGCTGCTTTTTGACGGAACTGTAGGCAGTCTGATAATTGTTTCGGGCAACCATTTCCTTTGGCTGAGGTTTGTTCATTTTTTCCTGGGTCTTTCTGGTATTGGCTGCCTGCTTTCTGGTTTCCTGGTTGTTTTCCCGCTGCTGTCGTTGCTGCTCCTGCCAATAATGACCACTTCGTTTGACTTCATCCATGGCCCGGGCGACTGTCTCTGAGATGTTTTTATTCAGCTCTTTAAACTCCGCCGAATTCAAGGCATCTTGAACAATATCCTTGATATCATTGCCGATATTTGAATAATCTTTTTTTGTCATCGCTTGTCCTCCCAAACATTGAATTAATTATATCTTATAAAATTTAAAATTTCAATTAGGAAACCAATTCCCCGGGCGATTCTTAAAACAAATTCATGAATTTTTCTGTTTTCCCTGCAGATGATTCTCAAACTTGGGGTAAACGTAAAAAAAGCCTGAACAAGTCAAGCTTTAGGACAGCTTTGTACCAACCATCGCTAAACAATTGGTCAGTACGGCAGTTACATATTATCGGATCCGGGGTTTTTGCATGCACAGGGGTAGCTCCAGGTGACATTGGGATAAGAGCTCTTCATCCAGCAAAATGTCTTTAACCGTGCCATCAGCAAACACGCTGCCATGGTGTAAAATAATCACCCGGTCACAGATATCCAGGGCCATATCCAGATCATGGGTGGCAATAATTTTGGTCATCTTCAGGGAATCCAGGGTATTAATTACATTCCTTCTGGCCTGAGGATCCAGAAATGAGGTCGGTTCGTCAAACAAAATAACTCGGGGATTCATGGCCAGCACCGAGGCAATCGCAATAACCCGTTTTTCGCCGCCAGATAAGCGATGGGGCATCCGATCCCGGAGATGGGTGATGCCCAACTGCTCCAGGGCGTTAACCACACGCTCTTCGACAACATGTTCATCCAGCAATTCATTTCGTGGCCCAAAGGCAATGTCATCATAAACCTTTGTCATAAACAGCTGATCATCGGGGTTCTGAAAAACCATCCCGACTTTTCGGCGAATATCCTTCAGTGTTTTTTTTTCGACTGGCAGATCTTCAACTTTAATTGACCCTTCTTTAATATCAGAAATACCGATAATCAGCTTAAACAAGCTGGATTTTCCCGCTCCATTAGCTCCCACCAGGGCAATGCTTTCGCCCTCTTTAATTTTTAGATTGATATCCCGGATAGCCTGATGACCGTCGGGATAAGCATAGTTTAACTTTTCAATTTCTAGCATTAGAACTCCTCATTATAAAAAACTGCCAATAAACAGGCTCAGATCAAAAAATCGCATCAAACACAAAATACCAGCTACTAAAACCAAATACACCCAATCGCCTTTATGGATCGGGCTGGGTTTGGCATACAGATAATTACCGTCGTATCCCCGACATTTCATGGCCACATAAATGTTCTCGGCCCGATCAAAACTTTTTAATAACAACTGCCCGACAAAGATACCCATATCCTTCATTTTGATCCCCTTAGAAGCCGGGGCTCTTAAAATATAGGCGGTATACATATTAGAGACTTGTTCCAGCAACACCGAAATGTAGCGGTAGGTCAGCATGATTTGCTCCACAATAATTTTAGGTATTTTGATGGCTAACAGCTGATAAGAAATCTTTGGCAACGAAGTTGTGGCAATCAGGATCAGCACTGCCATAACCGTAAAAATGGTTTTAACCATAATTGATATAAAAGAGATAATGCCATAACTGACGGGCATCGGCCCAATCATCAGGGCCAGTTGCTGATTAAAAATGATATTCGATAACCCCGCAAAAAAAGAAAACGGCAAGGCCACCAAAAGCCGTTTCAGCAAGGGTTTATAAGGAATCTCAGCCAGTGCCATTAAAATTATCGGATAGAAAGCAAACACCATCAGTCCAGTAATATTATAGGGGTTAAACGAAATTACCAGCACCAGGTAAAGCATCGTGGTAATCAGTTTGACCATCGGATGCAGGCGATGGATGATCGTATTGCCCTCGGCCATTTCCTCCAGGGAATTGATCGTATTCAGTGATTCTGTTATTGTTGACATTGAGTTTACCTTTCAGTTAAATATTAATAACCTCTGTTATTAAACAGAGGTTATTTAAAAAACTAGTATTAATGTTAACATATAAAACTTACTATATCAATTATTATCGAACCAGTTAAGCTGCTTTTTCTTTTCTTCGTTTGACGGCATAAATCAGATAACCCGTACCACCTGCCAGCAACAGGGTAATGCCTGCTCCAACAATACCGGACACACTGGTTCCGGCCACAGAGCCTTCGCCATCCGTTGATTTAAAGCTGTAATCTGGCAGAAATGCAGTACTTTCCTGAATACTACCAACACTGCTATAGATATCACCATCTGCTTCCAGTTCGGCTGTTCCGGCCACATTTTCCATGGCCCATTCCAACCCATCTGGATTCGCTGATGCAAAAAGTGACAAACCACCACCAACAACAATGGCAAATACCAGTAATATCCCCAGCACCTTTTGAATAGACAGGTTTTTCGGTAATTTCTTGTTATCCATGGTTGATTCCAGCAATTCTGGTCGCATTTTGTAAACAAAGACTAAAATTCCCCCGGTGACAATTCCTTCAACCAGACCAATGGCCAGATGAATCGGAACCATCATGCCCATGAAGGTTGCCATTGGCAATTCAGTAATACCTGAAGCCAGGGTTTGAATCACCACCGAAATGGCTCCCAGGGTCAAAGCTAAAATAACCGAAACCACAGCGGCTACCGATATCCGGGTCGACGTCATTCCTTTTTTTACAATCGGTTTAAACACAAAAGGGTAAACCAATAAACAGGCATAAAAACCCATATTCCAGATATTTGCGCCCAGAGCAAGAAGCCCGCCGTCGGCAAAAAATAATGCCTGAATCAATAATACTGCAGTAATAGTTAAAAAAGCGGGAAACGGCCCCAACAAGGCAGCCAGTAAAATCCCCCCGCCTATGTGTCCACTGGAACCGGTTCCCGGAATGGTGAAATTAATCATCTGTCCGGCAAAAATAACGGCTCCCATAACTCCCATTAACGGGATTTTCTTTTCGTCTAAATCGTCTTTACATTTATACGCCGAATAGGCGATTGCTCCGGCGCTAGCCGCAAGCATGATTCCTCCGACTGCCGGAGAAACTAAAGCATCTGCCATGTGCATAATAAAACCTCCTCAAAGTTTAAAAAACTATACAAAAAAAACACGAAGAACACCTCCAAGTTTCAACTCTGGAAATACCTTCATGGCATCATTTTCGTATCTTAAAATTGATTCGTATTCTGCACTTCAATGCTTTAAATACTGTAATTAATTATAAACTTAATTATTATACTCTGTCAAGAAAAAACATGAGATGTGATGGTCATTAAACAATCACATCTCATGTGGATTTAAATCCATAAATCGTCTATCTCCTCTTATTAGTTCGCTGGGTTGGTTTTTGAGGTTGTTTTGGGGTTGTTTTTGGGGTTGTTTTTTTCTTAATCTTAATCTTTTTATACTTGATATTGTTATTGTGCATAAACTGAACAAACATAATCCGCAAAATCGCCAGCAGCATCAAAATTACAATGATCGTCACATACCAGTACAGAATCGGATAATCAGTCCAGTTTCTGGCTTTCATATCATTGACTGCGTACAGCGGCGTAGCCTCCACCATGGTTTCGCCATTATAGACCTGCAGTTCGCCAATCTGTTCACCTGCTTTAAGATCCTTTTCCAGATTTGCCAGGGTCGCATCGCCCTTGACCTTGGTATCATCCCATTTCACCTTGCTTGTGTAGCTATCCCGATTGGCCTGAGGCACTGCGGTAATCAGCGCCTCATTGGTCTTGTACTTGAGTTTATTGCCATCAAATACATGATAGTTGACCACCTGCACTACCTGGTCTTCATCTTCAGGATCCAACCATTCCAGTAATTCATATTCTTTGACAACCGCGTTGATGGTATTGCTGGCTTCGCTGAAAATCGCCGTCTCATCGGCATTGAAGATGATGCCAATCATATCCTTGTCGTTGCCTTCACCTTCAAAAACAAGACACTTATTTGCCTCCTCAGTATAGCCGGTTTTTCCGCTGGTCGCATAACCGTTAAAAACCGAATTGGTTCCCGAAAGATTATTTGCAACCCGGTATTCTTCTGATAATTCATTAAAATTGGCATAAAGCAAAAGGTTGGAATTATTCCACTTGTGTTTGGTTTTGTTGGTTTGAACCTCGTGAACCTTGCCCCGGGTAATTGCCTTGATCGTCACATCGGAAAAGGCGGTTTTGGCTAGAATCAGCATGTCTGCCGGAGTCGAATAGTGATTATCGTTATGCAATCCATGAGGATTGGTAAAATTAGTACCGTTCATCCCCATTTCTTTGGCTTTTTTATTCATGGCTGCAATAAAAGTTTCATAAGCTTTATCTGAACTGATTGAGCTGTCTCCGGCAATTTTTCGTCCGATATTCACGGCAATGGTTTCCGCCGCATCATTTCCGGATGGCAGCAGCAAAGCATAAAGCAGTTCGTTAAGGGACAGTACCTCTTCTGCTTCAAGACCGGCGGTACTGCTGTCCTCACCGATACTCTCAATCTCATCACCCACAGTAAAGTTCTCATTGAGATCGCCGTTCTCTATGGCGACCAGCGCGGTCATCAGCTTAGTGGTGCTGGCTGGATAGAATTTTTCATTCTGCTTTTGGGCAAAAAGAATATCGCCACTATTCACTTCATAAATAATCACGCCCTCATCAGCACCATAGGCGGGTAAGCCCGCCGCCAGAACCCCAGATGTGCAAAAGACCAGGCTCAGTATCAGTAATAATCCTATTTTTCTTTTCATATCCCCTCTCCCCTCAAAACTTTTATTTGATATAGCGGGTCACATTAAACAATTCTTTTTCTTCATTGATGGCTTCTTCGCTGCCTAAAACGCAGATGGCATTCTTGGCCAGTACTGCCGCAATCATTTTTGCATAGCTTTTTAATTGTTCAACGGTGGTTTCCAGAATTTCTTCCCGTTCTTTTTGCAGATCTTCGACAGTTACGCCACTGAAATAGAAATTGTCTGCGATTTCGCCCTTCACCGAGGCACTCAATGGCACATCCTTGCTACTGATGGTTCCGATAATATACTTTTCCAGTTCTCGTTGGGAGAGCTTCAGCTGATTAATATAATCAATGACACCATGATAGGCTTCGAAGGTCTTTTTCAATTTGGGATCCCGATACGATCCGAAATACAGGTCGCCGCCCCGTCCGATGCTCATAAAGGCACCATAGGCACCGCCCTGAACCCTTACTCGGTTCCAGAGATAATCCATCGACAAAATACCTTTTAAAACTAGTTGAGAACCGGCATATTCGTAGCCTAAAGCTCTGATATTATAACCCTGGGAAACATATTGAATCTTGGCTGCCGTTAAAAATCCTTCATTAGCAATTTCGGTCTCAAAGGCAAAAACATTTTTCTGCTGTTTTTTCGAAGTCAGTCCCGACACATAAGGGCTCAGGGCTACCAAAGTCTGATCCCGGATTTCTTCGGTACCGGTGATGCTGATAATTGGTTTTTTTGTGGTAAAAACTAATTCGGCAATGCTAACCAGCTTGTCGGCCAGGTCTTCAAATTTTTCATCAAAGTTAGCTTCCAGATCCGCAATAAAGCGATAAAACTCAATACCGCCAAATTCTTCAAACAGCCGGGCCGACTGAGAATAGTAGGACTGCAGCCGTTGCACACCGACCACATGGCCGGCAGTTAAAAACTGGGTCTCTTTATGGGTCTTGATTTCCCGGATCATATCGTGAATCAGGTTTTTTTCCTGATAGCGGGTCTTGGTAATCACATCGGTCATAATACTAATCAGGGTCGGGATATTTTCCGCAACTGCTTTACCCTTGACATAACAATTGGAGGTGAAATCCCCAAACTGATGGACCTCATCATAAGATTCAATCCCAAAGGACAGGCCGCCAGTATGAATTTCAATTTCCTGACTCAGTCGTCGGAAATCCATGGTTTTGGTACTGAGACTACCCAGCAGTTTACACAATAGCGACAAGTATTTCAAGTCTTCCTGGGGCAGATCACTGTAATCAAAATATAGTTTTAAATAGGAAATCCCGCCGGTAAAACCGGGGTGAAACAGCATCTTAGTGTCCAATACTTCGGCAACTTCCATCGGGTAGGTTCGGCCAGTGCGGCTGATATCTGCCAGCGACAGTTTGGGAATTTTTTCCAGATCTTCCGGGGCATCTTCTTCATTTTGTTTTTCAATCAGGGTTTGGGTTTCGTCAACCAGCGCCTGGAGTTCTTCCGGGGTCAGACCGGCTTTAAAAGCCGCCAGTTTTTCCGCTAACGCCTGATCGGCTTTTTCCTGCAGCGTGTTATCCGGCACAATGGTCACCAGGGTCTGGTGGGTATTGTCAATCAGCATCCGTTTAAGCAGTTTTTCAAAGTAGCCGTCTTTCCAGCTGTCCTTGAATTTTTTAAAGGCTGCTTTATATTTAAGATAGGCGATCGGGTCGTCGCCATAGAGCCAGTCATCCATCATTTCAATCCCATAAATCAAGCCTTTGGGATAGGAACCGTATTCCCCTTCAATGTGGGAAAATTCATGGATATTGATGCCCGCTTCAACGCTCAACGGATCAAGCCCCTCGTTTGCCAGCTTATTCAGCACCGACTCCACCGTGTTGACAAATAAGTCGCGATGCTTTTCCTCGGTATTTTTAAGGACAATTGAAAAATAGGGTTGTCTGAGCGAACTGCTATAATGATAACTAACCTCTTCAGCTATTTTCAGATCCAGCAAGGCCTCTTTTAACGGCGACGAATTATTATTTAAGATAATATGGGCAAGAATATCAAAGGCCAGGGCATCTTCATAGGTTAATTTATCACCCAACACCACATTCAGAGCCAGATAGGCTTTATTTTCCAGTGATTCTTCCTTGGAGACCCCATAAGATGTCCGTATTTCAGCACGGGTTTTAAGCAGTGGCTGGGCCATGATCTCACTGTCAACCGCCTGTTTTTCAAAGGCATTGAGGTATTCATCATTAAGATACTTTAAGTGCGCCCGGACATCGCCATCGCCATAGAGATAAATATAGCTGTTGGAGGGATGGTAATATTTTTTATGGAAGCCCAGAAAATCCTCATAGGTCAGTTCCGGAATCACATCAGGATCTCCGCCAGATTCAAACCGGTAGCAGGACTGGGGATAAAGGGATTCAAAAATTTTATTTTGCAGCAATTCCTCCGGATTGGAGAAGGCGCCCTTCATTTCATTATAAACTACCCCATTGTAGATAATCGGATCATCCACATTTTCAATGTGATAGTGCCAGCCTTCCTGCTGGAAGGTATAGGGATTTTCATAAATATTGGGATAAAAAACCGCATCCAGATAAACATCCATCAAATTCATAAAATCTTTGGCGTTGGTGCTGGCAATCGGGTACATTGTTTTATCGGGATAGGTCATGGCATTCAGGAAGGTGTTTAGCGATCCTTTGGCCAACTCCACAAAAGGTTCCTTGACCGGATATTTTTTTGATCCGCATAAAACCGAATGCTCCAGAATATGGGGCACCCCGGTGCTGTCGGTTGACGGGGTGCGAAAGCTAATTGAAAAAACCTTATTATCATCGTCGGCCGATATGTATAGTAATCGGGCCCCGGTTTTTTCATGGACAAAGGTTCGCGCAAAGCCATCTATTTCATCCACAAATTCTTCTTTATTCAAGATAAATCCGTGGATATTTTCTTCCAGTTTAAACATTTTTTCCTGTTGTTCTTGTAATTCTTTTTTCAAATGTCGCTCCTTTTCTATTTGTATTTATTCAATAATTCCATTTTTCTTGAGATATTCCTTCATCTTGCGTTCATGACCCATTTCTGTCGGTTCATAAAAATGAGTGCCGACCAGATCATCCGGAAGGTACTGCTGTTTAACATAGTGTCCGGGATAATTATGGGGGTACTGATAAGTCATACCGCGACCCAGTTTTTTGCTACCGGAATAGTGGGTATCCTGCAAATGGGCCGGAACATTGCTGTTAGAGACATGCTTGACCGCCTCAATGGCAGCGTCCACCGCCAGATAGGAGGCATTGCTTTTAGGCGCACAGGCCAGAAAAACCACCGCCTGGGCCAGATTAATCCGGGCTTCCGGCATGCCGATAAACTGAACCGCATCAGCAGCGGCCATTGCCACGGTTAAGGCCAGCGGTTCGGCATTGCCGATGTCCTCTGAAGCTGAGATGACAATCCGGCGGGCAATAAACTTGGGGTCTTCCCCGGCGGTGATCATTTTAGCCATCCAGTAAAGCGCCGCATCGGGATCAGAACCGCGGATACTTTTGATAAAGGCGGAGATCGTATCGTAATGATTATCGCCATTTTTATCATATTGGACAGCCCGCTGCTGGATACACTCCTGCGCCGTTTCCAGATCGATATGAATGACGCCGGCGGCGTTTTTATCCACCGTCAGAATCCCCAGCTCCAGGGCGTTCAAGGCCCGACGGACATCACCGTTAGCGACCTCGGCAAAATGATCGAGGGCGTCCTGATCGCATTTTATTTTCATCACGCCATAGCCACGATCCCGATCTTCGATGGCCCGTTCGATCACATGACGGATATCGTCTGGGGTCAGATTGTAAAACTCAAAAATGGTGGAGCGGGACAGCAGCGGTGAGTTGATTTCAAAATAGGGGTTTTCGGTGGTGGCCCCAATCAGGGTCACCAGCCCTTTTTCGACACTGGGTAACAGGGCATCCTGCTGAGCCTTATTGAAGCGATGGATCTCGTCAATGAAGAGGATCGATTTTTTATTATAAACCCCCAGATTGTTTTTGGCCTTATCCAGCACCTCGGTGATTTCTTTTTTTCCCGAGGTGACCGCATTCAGCTCATAAAACACCGCATTGGTACGGTTGGCAATAATCTTTGCCAAGGAGGTCTTGCCGGTACCCGGCGGTCCGTAAAACACCACCGAGGATAGTTTATCGGCTTCAATCAGCCGATACAAGAGTTTCCCGCGACCAATAATATGCTGCTGGCCGACAAATTCTGCCAGGGTCTGGGGTCGCATTCTCACCGCAAGGGGCGCATTATCCGCGATTTGGCCTTCAAAATTCTGATTAAAAAAACTTTCCTGCATAATGTCCTTTCACGATAATGTTCTATCCTGGTGTTGCGAAGCTCACGCAATTTTTTTTCACCGGTTCGTTTCTATCACTACTATTTCTGCCTGGCTTAACTCAAAAAAATCATAGAACCACCGGTCAATTTCAGCAAGAATCTGGTCTGATTCGGCAGTGTTTCCACTTTTCTTTAAGTTTACAATTCTATCATAAGAAGCTTTAAAAAACTTAATCGTTTCATCTTTTATGTCCGGTATTCCCAACCGCAACAGGGTATTTGGATAGTACTCATAAAGTTTGTCCCCCAGTTTTTTTCCGTAGGACTTAAAGTAATAATTATAGAGCCGGCTGTTTAATAGCATCACCAGAAACTCCTCATTGACCTGATGGTAAAGCCGGGGTTTGAGGATCAGTCCATAAACATCCGCACTGAAATAACATTTATTTTCATCAATGGCAAAACGGTTTTGGGTTGCCTTATAAGGGAAGACGATTTTTCGTCCTTCAAAATGTTTCGGATCCCGGCCCCATTGAGGCTTATACCAGGCCAGCTTGCCACTTTTGCATTCCCGGCGGTTTTTGAGCTTGTCCTGGTGGTTTTCCAGATGAGCGGCCACCTGAGGGTACTGATCAACGGTCCCGATCCTGTTGGTGTAGAGGATTTTCTTTTGCGGTTCGGTTACCTGGTAGGCCTTGACATCCTTATTTTTGATCCAAGGTTTTAACAAGACCGGATCAAAGGCACAAAGTGCCGGATCAGTCTGTTCAAAGATAAAGGCCTTGTCGTTGCCGGTAATAATACCCTGAAAACTCTGGACAACATTATCCAGGGTAAATGGTGTTTTTTTCTCAATTTTTTCAATAATCCCCTGCGTAACTGGCGAATATAGCCGCCAGGAATCGTCATTTAACCGGGCCTGCAACAATTCAAACGACTCATAAAGATCGCTTTGCTGATTATTTTGCTCCAGTGATTGGATCAGTTGGGGATAGCTTTCCGGTTTATGGTTTTTAATGAAGAAACGCTTAATCCGAATAGTTTGCGCATCATCAATCTCCTGCTTTTTCTCCAGCCGGATAATGGCCGGATCAACCCCAACCCCTTCAATAACCCGCAGCCCGTTGAAATCCACAATTTCCTGGATCGCAAAAGCTTTTCTGATAAAGGCTCGTAAGGGTTTTCCGTAGAAGGCCTCGATAAAATAGCGGGAGGTGATATGGATTAATTGCCCCGCAGGTTTCAACAACTCCCAACCCCGGTAGATAAAGCAATAGGAAAGATCACCCTTGTCCCGATACACCTCGGCATAGCGGTTTTTGAGCAGTTTCATATACTCGGCCTGGATTTCTTTGTGCCCTACATAGGGCGGGTTCCCGATTACTACATCCACCGACTGGGTTGTTACTAATTCTTCAGTAAGAATATCGCCGCAAAAAACCCCCAGCGGTTTAACGTATTTGCTTCCTTTTAAGGTCAGGATCAGCCGGGTCACCAGACAGGCAATGGGATCCCGGTCCACACCCAGCAGGCAGTTTTCCAGCAGCTGGCGATGCTGTGCTTCTTTCTCCGCCGGACTCAATGCGCCGCTTTGGGCAACAATCTCATCATAAACGGCGTTTAATAGAGATCCACTTCCGCAGGCCGGGTCCAGAATCCGGAAATCCTGCTGATCGTGCCCCGGCTGGAATGATCCCAGCACATCAGAAGCCATATAAGCGGCAATGTTTTCCGGGGTATAAAAAATGCCGTGGTTTTTCTTGTGATTGATCAGCAGACTCGCTTCGTAAAGGCTGCCAATCAGCCCTGGATTTTCACCTGCTAATGAGGGTGAGGCAGCGATCAGGTCGCCGACCCAATCCCAAATCTCATCGCCAATCGGTTGGGGATCTATCTGCTCTTGTTCCCAGAATGCCGACCGCAGAGATGCTCCCTGCCACAGCCCGAGGATATAATCCAGGGTAAAGTTCTTTTTGATATCCTTTTGATGGACTTCAAAATCAATGCGCTGATTATCCGCCAGATATTTTAAAACGATGCATTTCAGCAAAAAAAGCACATTGGCACTGCGGTCCTCCGTCAGGTAATTGTATCTATTTATAAATTGTGTCAGCTTATCTGAAATCTCCTGAAACTTCATTAAAACCTCTTTCATTTTATTGATGTTAGTCTCACCTGGTTATTATAACATCATTTGCCTGAAAAAGATAAAGAAAAGGCTGAAATAAACGATTCATCAAAAAAATCCAGAGAATAGTTCTCCGAATTTTTTTGATGAAGTTATTTTCCAAACTCAGTACAGTCTGATTTCAGTGATGCCGGTGGCATGCTCGTCGTCAGCAGGTCCCCAGACCACCGTAGTCGATGACAAGAACCACGGAATCGCCGGGATCAATGACATCATGAGAGGATATTAATTTTGGGCATAAAAAAAACGGCCATCTCATGCCGTTTTCATAAATTCTAAATGGTGCGAGAGACGGGAGTCGAACCCGTACGCCTTGCGACACACGCCTCTGAAACGTGCTTGTCTGCCAGTTCCAACACTCTCGCATAAGTCATTTTGAACACCACTATAGAATACACTCTTTTGAGTGTATTGTCAAGGCCTGTTCTAAACTTTTTTTGTTTTGAGCGATTTTTATCTGTTTCTTCTAATTCAATACTATAAAAAAGAATAACAGCCCCAACCCGATCTGAAGAATCAAAATAACTGGAATTCCCCAGACAAATAAAGCGTGCTTTGTCTTATGATGAAAAACCTGCATTCCCAGAATGCCGCCAATCGACCCGCCAATCAGACACAGGCCAATCAGGGTTTTTTCTGGAATCCGCCAGACCTCCTTTTTTGAACGTCTTTTGTCGTTCCAAAAAAAGATAAAGGCGAGTAAGTTCACCGCAACCAGATAACTAATAAAATAATTCATTTGAAACTACTTCCTTATTTGTAAAATGATTTTCCATTTAATGTAATATTCTCCCCTAATACATATATGGTTCTTTTTCCGATGGGATAATCGTCCACTGTTGAAAAATATATGTTGATGCAAAAAATCGGCATATTATCGTTAATTAACAGCCGGTTTGAAATGTATTTATTGGGATAATCCATTGTCACTTCCATCGTTTTTTTCACTTCATAACTATTTAAGATCTTATCCATGATGGCGATATTTTTTTCTGCTTTTTTTTCAATACCTTCCGAAAGATAGCGACCTTTTAAGAACAATGCATCAATACTATAGCCAACCGGCATTGAATCAGAAAGATACATTCTTCTGATTTCCAATGTTTTTAATTCGCGTTTCTCACCCTTTACTTTTGTCACAGAAATAAGAATATCTTCGGTCTTGATATCCGTTATTTCTTCATTGATATTACCTTCCAGCGAAAAATTAACTAAAAAAAGATCCTTTTCACGCTCTTTAACAAATGTTCCCACGCGCTCAATCGAAACCAAGTATCCTTTATTTACAAGTGCTGCTAGACTTTTGCGTACCGTTACACCGCTGGTCTGATACTTTTCTGCCAGCTCCTGATTTGTCGGCAATTTTTCATTTGGTTTAAGTAACCCACTTTTAATATCTAAGAGAATATCATTCTCAATCCGTTCGTATATTTTCACTTTTATTCACAATCCTCATTCTTTATTCCCGGTGAGAAGTTCCCCGAATGCAGCACCATTCTCTTTTAATAAACAACTGACGGTAACCCATTGGTTCATTATCATCCAGAATCTTTTGTGTGATCTGCATGACTGGCGTTCCTACTGGTATTTTTAATATCTCTGCAATTTCCCTTTCGCAATTAATACCTGAAATATTCATTCTTCCCTGCATTTGAAAGAGCTTATTTTTTTGCGACAGTATTTCACTGAAACTGGTATATTCAAAATTATCATTCCAAACCGTAATCCCTGGAAAATATGGAATGTACTGCATATCATAAGCAATCGGTTTTTCGTCATCAAGCAACACCCAGCGGATGTAAACAACCCGGGCATCTGGTGCTATTCTAAGGTGGTAAACCAGATCAATGGTTGGTCTGATAATTTCTGATCCTAAAAGTTCAACCCGTTGATATGGTTTTTTCAAAAGTTTGTCCGTTTTTAATGATATGAGATACTTGTCATTATTCTTTTCGAGAACAAAATTTCCTTTTCCCGGGATTGAATAAATATAACCTTCATCAATTAACTTTGAAATTGCGTTGCGAATGGTGATACGACTGACCCCATACTCATCAGCCAGGGTGTTTTCCGGGGGGATCGAAGAATTAATCGAATAAAAATTCTTCTGAATTTTATATTTAATATTATCTGCAATATCTTCATATTTGTGATTAATTAGCCTCTCCTCCTTCGTTTACCCAGATTTTGCATTGTTTGACACCTTCATAGACATCATTGGCAAAGGCATCCACGCCCGTATATTCGATCGCCTGACGATGGGTTGAAAGTCCACCGACAATTATTTTAACCTGGTCCCTGATCCCAGCGGTCACAAGTTTTTCATTCACTTCTTTAATATATCGGACCCCTTCCGCCAAAATCGAGCTGATTGCAATGATGTCCGGTTTACGATTGATGGTTTCATTTAAAATCTGCTCTGCTGTAACATTAATGCCCATATCGATTATTTCAAAATTTGACATTAATGCCGCACTCTTGAAAATCGATTTTCCAATATCATGCAAATCCCGTTCAATGGTACAAAGCAGAATTCTGCCGATCGGTTCTTCTGATTCCTCATTAATCAGCTTTAAGCTTGGTAGCTTTAAAACCTCTTCAAAAATAATGCCTGCCATCATTAAATCGGTGACCCCGTATTTTCCTTCTTCAAAAAAATGGCCAATCTGATCCAACCCCTGCTGAATCGCCTCAATGATCTGTGCTTGAGCAGCGCCTTCACGAATTGCATAATTAACAAGTTTGAGGACTTTTTTTTCCTCAATTTTTTTCATTGCCTCCACAATACTTTCTAAGGTAGAAACATTGACGGTGTTTTTAATCGATGTATTCATCTGGTAAATAACCTCTTAATATTTTAATTTGATCTTTGGTCGGAGCTGGAAATTCATAATTATTCAAACGCCGGTTTATTTCATCATCGGTCTTTTTCAATACTTCAGCTTTTGTTTTTCCTTCTCCAAAACCATGTTTGGGATATTGCTTTCGGATTAGTTTAAGATTCCGTGACGATATATAATTACCAGTTGATCCGACTTTCAGAATTTCATCCGTCATGATTGTCACATCATTAATTTCCATCCCCTTGACAAAGTCTTTAAGACTCAGGTACATGTATTCATCCAAAACATATTTATTGTAATTTATGGTTTTAAGCGCATCCTCCATCCCAAAGCTATGCATTAAACAATCGACTTCAGCGAGCAGGCAAGACAACAGGTTAATGCCACTTTCAAAACCGCTTTGATAATCCAAATATTTTGAGTCCGTGAAAGTTCCGCCGGCCCGAAACGGAATTTGATAATATTCAGCCATCCCTTTGGCTGCCAGGGTAAATAGAGCGGTTGCCGGACTCCCAACCGATGTTTCGGCCTTGAACGGATCAACTCCAAACAATGGCAGACCATATATGATTGGCAGTCCGGGGCTTTGTATTTGCGCAAACACAATCCCGGCTAAAATTCCGGCGTTTGCCAGCAGAAAATTGCCTCCAGGAGTTGGGGGTGCCGTTAATCCGCTTAAACCACTGCCACAGGCGATCATCAATGGTTGGTTTTCTTCACAGTGGACAGTGATTGCTTCGGTGGTAGAAAGTCCCATAATCATTGGTGCTGATACATTCACGTTTCCAAGAACTACCGGTTTGTTGGTGATTCCATAATAACGTCGGACCATTTCAATACATTTACGTGACTCTTCCCTACTGCCAACAATGGAAAGACTCGGTTTATCAGAGTATTTTAGAATCATCGCCATCCGATAAATATTTCGTTGCTCTAAAGGAATATCGAAAGGTTCTAAGGTGTAGGGACAAGCCATACTGATATATTCATTAAGCTGATTGAGTTTTGTGAAGTTTAGGTAATCGTTGCGAGTGCCTAAAGCGATGCACTCATTTCTGGAAACATACGTTCCTCCATACGGTGGCAATGAACATAGTTTACCCTTTCCAACCACTACACGCTTAGCATTTGAATAAATCGGGAATGCATGTGGCACCATTTTAAGGCTTTCCTCTACCAAATCGGCATCAATAAAAACCTGATTCTCCTGCACCCTGGCACCCGCTTTTTTGAAAACTTCCAGTGCTTCTTTCGAAAAAATCGTTATCCCCATGGTTTGTAATAGTCTTAGCGACTGTTCGTGGATAAGATCACATTCCTTTTTCGAAATACTAAGCGTTAATTTCATGATCACTGCCACCTGCTATCCCCTCAGTTTTGATACATTTTAAGATTATATCATAATAACCTCGATTTGTTTACCGTTTCATCATGATAATTATCCGTCTCTATCTTTTCTAAATATTACCTCAGTCTGTGGTGATATCACTTGGAGTTTTTCTGTGTTTCATCCTGAGCAACTCATTTAAAACACATCTTTCGCCGATAAAATAAAACAAACCGTAGCTAATACGGTTTGTGAGGTTGTCAATAAACTACCGTTCCGACCAATTGTTAATCGGCAGACCAAAACATCTCTTCAACGATTACTTCGCCTGGTGCTAATCGGATAAACCGATCATCCTTGCTGTCACTTATCATTTCATCCAGAATATGAATATTTCCGGTAGTTTCATTGACCTTCAGTCCTAATTTTTCAGCCATGGTCAAACATTTTTGTTTATCTTCCGCTGTTTCCACCCCGGTTCGGATAAACAAAAGATACTGGTAATTTTTAAACATCGCTCTGGCAATTCTCAAGGCCCGCTTTTCACCATATTTTTCTTTCATCCGATCATGCTCATAACCGATCCCATCTTCGCCCCACAACCAGCCCTGGGACACAAAGTAAGATGAACAGCGTAAACCGCCGAGATCGGATCGATCATACAAAATCATGGCAATGCAGTCATCGACTCTGGGCATCACCACGGGACAGGATTTCGCCTGAATATCAACCAGCGCTTTTCCGCACAGTCCATAACTGAGATAGATGATATCAGCATCTGTTTCAGCATCAATGGCCGCTTGTATTTCAAGATGGAGGAGATCCGGGGTGTTGTGGAGGTGCTCTTTTAACCAGCGGTATTCAATATCCGGACACTCAAGCATTGCTTCAACTTCCTTTTTTAAAACACTACACCCTATCATAACTCTTTTCATTTTTTCAACCATTCCTTTCATTACTCAAGTCCACGCTCTTCGATTTGCCTCGTTTACATTTTTTTAATTGTCTTTATTGATGCTTTCATTCTTAAACGCTTTATCGATTGAAACACAAATCATGATGATGACCAATACAAATGGCAGTGCCATAATGATGGCAACATTTCTGATCGCCACCAATCCCCCGCTCAAAAGTAAAACAATGGCCATTGAAGATAACACCACGCCCCAAATCACTTTAATCTTTTTATCCGGATTTAAATCACCATTTCGGGAGAACATCGCGATGACAAAGTTTGCCGAATCGGCCGAGGTCACAAAAAAAGTGATGATCAAAACTGTTGCCATAAAGGAGATAACCTTACCAAAAGGCAGGTATGACAAGGTTACAAATAGGCCCACCGCAACGTCTTCGGTAATCGCATCGGCAACATGAAGTCCCTCAAAGATTTCAAAATGCAACGCCGTTCCGCCAAAAACAGTAAACCAGACACAACAAAAAATAGCTGGAAGAATAATCACCCCCAGAATAAATTCTCTAACCGTTCGTCCTTTTGAAATTCGGGCAATGAAGGTCCCCACAAAAGGCCCCCAGGACATCCACCAGGCCCAATAAAAAATCGTCCAGTTCCCCAGCCATGGGTCATTTTCAAACGGTGTCAACGCTAAACTCATAGTCAGAATATTTTGAACATAGCCACTTAAACTGACAAAAAAAGTATTAATGATAAAAACTGTCGGTCCAGTAAAAAGTACAAACAACATCAAGACCACGGCAAGTACAATATTAGTATTGCTTAGTATTTTTATTCCCCGATCCAACCCGGACAATGAAGAAATTAAAAATAAGATGCTAATAACAATTATGATAATGATTTGAACATTAATATTATTGGGAATATCAAAAAGTGTCGCCAACCCCGCATTTGCCTGTAATGCACCCAGTCCCAAAGACGTTGAAACACCAATTACCGTTAAAACTAGCGATAGAATATCGACCATTTTGCCAAGTGGCCCCTTCACCTTTTCACCAAGCAATGGCCGTAATGTAGAACTGATCAAGCAAGGCTGTTTTTTTCGAAACGTTGCGTAAGCCAGGGCTAATCCGACAATGGCGTAAATTGCCCAGGGATGAAAACCCCAATGCAAAAAGGCATACTGAAATGCCATTGTCGCTGATTCTGTAGTTTCTGCTTCAATCCCCAGAGGCGGCTGCAGATAATGAAAGACAGGTTCAGCAACACCCCAAAACACCAGTCCAATCCCCATTCCGGCACTGAATAACATCGCAAACCAGGAAAAGTTCGAATACTCTGGTCGATCATGGTCATTTCCTAAACGTACATTACCATATTTGCCGAAGGCCAGATAAAGACAAAAAATCAATATTCCTAAAACTGAGATCAGGTAAAGCCACCCCAGATTGTTGGTGATCCCCCCAAACAAAAGATTGGTAAATGTTAATAAACGGTCGGGAAACATGAATCCAAACAACAAGAATATGACTAAAAAAACAAGCGAAATATAAAATACCATAATGTTATCCTCTCACCAGAATCTTAAAACGCATTCGAATCCTTCACGCCAGTTGTTCAATCTTTTTCTTTGTAAATAGCTTGTCATAGTTTCATTTCTCAATATCGATATGTGATAATGAAACTACGTCAAGCTATCTGAATTCTTGTAGACGTTTATTTGACCGGTCCAATCTGTCCCTGCCGATAGGCTTTACTATATTTTCGGCAATGCTTATCTTGTCCAAGTAGTGCATAGGTTGCAATTATTGTCCCCATCATATCCCGGTTTAGTGGATCTAACACAGCTGAATCCATACCTGCCTGAATGGCAAAGGCCATACATGTTTTATTCAGGAGCGATCGTACCGGCAAACCAAAAGACATATTGCTGATCGCACCAGTGACATGAATAGTCGGGTATAGTTCTTTAATTTTTTTAATTTCCTGGGCAAAGTTTAACATCGAGTTATTCTCGGTTGACAAGGCCATTACGCAGGGATCAATATGGATCCGATCTGGTGTAATTCCGAATTTTGCTGCCTTTTCAACCATGATTTCTGTGATTTTCAATTTCGTTTCAAGATCACTGGGTATACCATGGTTATCACAGGTCAAGCCGACAACTTCCCAGCTATTCCCTTCTAACAGAGGCAGTAAAACCTCGCATTTATCTCCTTCTTCTGAAATTGAGTTGATCAGGCCGGGTTTGTTCGCATACTTAAAGACCGCTTCAATTACCTTAGGATTGGGACTGTCGATGCCCAGTGGTGTGTCCGTTGCATCCTGAACCACTTCCATCAACCATTTCAACGTTTCAATTTCATACTCCGGTGCAGTACTAGCACATACATCGATAAAATTCGCACCGGCCTCCGTTTGCTTAATCGCCAGATTTGCTATAAAATCGGCATCTCTTCTTTCGATGGCCTCTTTAACTGACGGAATTGTTCCGTTTATTTTTTCTCCAATTATGATCATGCTTTGTCTCCTTAAATTATACATAGAAGACAAGTATACCTCTACTCATCTTCTATGTATTTTCTTGTTTGATGATTTATTTTTATCGTTACCGAATTATTCGATGATGATACGTTATTATCTTAATCGGGTTATTTATGCCACCCAACCTTGACAAATCTTAACCCCTTCAGCAGCATTTGTTGTATACTGATCGGCTCCAACCATTTCACAGGATTCTTTGGTTACAGGATTTCCGCCGATTATAATCTTTGCGTCGATGCCTGCTGCTTTAATCGCTTCAACGGTCTCTTTCATCGAATCAATCGCCAGGGTTAAGACACCACTCATACCAATAATACAGCCTTTATTGTCTTTTGCAGTTTGAACGAATAGTTCTGGAGCCACATCGATTCCCAGATCCACCACTTCAAAACCGGCTGCCTCCGACATACTTTTAAAAATATTCTTGCCAATATCATGCAAATCACCATGAACGGTCCCGATTACAATGGTTCCGGCAATCGCTGTTTCACCACTGCCCAAAACTGGTTTTAAGAGATTGATTGATTCCGTTAATAACTCACCGGCAAAAATAAGATCGCCAACAAAATATTCTCCTTTTTCAAACAGATCACCAACGATTGCCATGCCAGCCTGGCAGGCAGCAATGGCCTCCTGTGCTTCTGGTTCAGTCGGATTTGACTTAACAAATTCGTTCAACAAATCCATCACTACTTCTTCTTCCAAATCTCCAACAGCCTGCGTTAATTCTTTTAAATCCAGCATATCTTTTACCATTCCTTTTCTTATTTTCATTATATTTAAACCGACACTTATTTTTTTGAATGTTACCCGATCAACACGTTGAAATTTATCATCAATGCGCTTTTCTGTTTAAAAATTCAGTTCATGATCCAAGTTTCTCAACCATCGGTCAAGGAACAATTATTACTTAGAATTTTTCACTTTCCGGCAGGTAACGATTGAGAATTTCCTGTTGTTTTTTTGTTAAATCAGGGGCTTTGTAGCTAGCTAATCTCGCTTCAACCTGTTTGGAAGCACGTTCTCTGATATCACCAACTTCTTCAAATATCTGCGTCGGATCACCAGCAGTTTTATTGAAAATTGCCGATAAATGATGCTCATCGCGGTATTCCTTTGGTGTTCTGCCGGATAGATAATTTCCTAACGGACCGGCTTTCTTGATCTCTTCAAAGACCTTACTGGCCTTGGTATCAGAGATGTCAATCCCCTTGTTTAATCGCATTAAGATCCGATTTACTTCTTCATCAAGGACAAATTTTTCATAACTGCCGACCGCATAAGACTGAAGAATACCAGCATTGTTCAAGGCAAAGTCGGATTTTCCCAGATATGTAGTCATTAACGTCGTCATTGTCTCAACACCCGCCTGATAATCAGGCTTGAGTGAATCTGAACCGCTGACTCCGGTTCTGACCGGCAGCCCATAGTAACGACCCAAAGCTAGAGTTGCCATTTGAATCAATTGGGCTTCGGGCGACCCGATGGCAATCGCAGTTTTTCGCATGTCAGTTGGTGAAGAGACGGTCCCGTAAATAACACCAACACCAGGGTTAATCAACTGTGTCAAAACGATGCCTGCAAGGATCGTCGCATTGTCCTGGATTACCGAACCCATCAAAGCAGCTGGAGCAGTAAGATTCGTCATTGAACAAGTGATGATTGTAACCGGTTGTCCTTCTTCAACAAGACCCATAATGTTATCAAGTACCTCATAAGAATAACCCATTGGTGAAAGCGCACAACAATTGGTTAATAATACAGGTCGATCCCAGATATCATAGAACTCTTTATACATGTTGGCAATCTCTTTGGCGGCATCCTTTAAGCTCTGTTTTTTAACATTCAGACTATTGGCAACGTTTCCGTAAGTTGGTCTGTCTGAATATTTTAAACACAAGGCCACTTGTGGCAAATAAAAATTATCTACGGTTTTATCTAAATCTGGCGTGTCGTAGGCTGAATTATTGACAAAGTCGGTAACATCACTGGTGTGCATCAGTTTTAAAAACTTAACGACATCTGGCAATAATGCCATTCTATAAGTATCATCTTCAAAAAGGAATTTTGATGGACCATAGCAGCCAACTGTTTTAGGTTTGAAACGCTCACCAATTGGAGTTTCGCCGGCGTTGGTCGTTACCGCGAATGATTTGGGTGCTGTTTCTAACGCTTTGTTTAAAAGCACTTCACTAATTTTTACGATATTTCCTTCAACAGTGGCACCATGTTTTTTAAAAATCTCAAGTGCCTCTTCACTGGCAAATGAAACCCCAACTTCTTGTAAAACCTTTAGTGAATACTCATGTAACAACTCTACATCACGGGTAGATACATATTTTTCATAAAAACGTCTGTTAATATACATTTGAAATAGCCTCCAGTTTTTT
>NZ_JBGSHG010000043.1:0-25480 GCF_041752335.1 Acetobacterium sp.
ACCGATAGCAGCAATATCTTCAGCGGTAGCGCCAATTTTTGACATAGCTTCAGTTACAACACCACTTTGGGTAGCCCAAATTTCCATGGCGTCATGTTCAACCCAACCGGCTTTTGGATAGATTTGAGTAAATTCTTTTTGCGCAACACTGACGATTTCGCTGTCATGGTTAAATAAAATCGCTCTTGAACTCGTAGTTCCTGCATCCAGTGATAAGATATACTTTTTCATAAGTATAACCCCCTATTTATTTAATTATTTATTTGATTATGTTTAAAAAACATAATGAAACCAAAAGGAAAGGGATAAAAACAAACAAAAAAAGCGCATACTAACAAATTTACATATTCTCTTAATGTAAAAACGAAAGTACGGCCCTCCATAACTCCTGCCAATATATGAAATTATTAAATCTTTTCGTAAACAATGATATACTATTTACGAACTTATAATAACATAACTCGGAAATAATGTAAAGGATTACCGGCAAAAAAATTACGTTAAAAATATAACAAATTGATTGGTGATTAAAGCGAATCATTTCAAATGAAATTTAATAATCTATAATAAGTAGTATATAATGTAGGAAAAATGATGGATAGAGAATACTGGGATCAATATCATCCGACCGGGACAAAACTGCTATTTATTTTTAAGAATCTATGTTATAATAAAAACTAAAGAAATCGGAAATAATCAGAAAAGTATGAAACTAAATTTTAATAGTAAAGTGGAAGAAAAGATGGAAAAACAATTTACGCATCTTCATGTACATAGCGAATATAGTCTATTGGACGGCTTTGGCCGAATCAATGAGCTGGTTAAAGCGGTGGCTCAAAGCGGCATGGAAAGTGTTGCACTGACAGATCACGGTGTCCTTTTTGGAGCCATTGATTTTTATAAGGCCTGCCTTAACGAAAACATTCACCCGGTGATCGGGTGTGAAGTTTATGTTGCGCCAAGAGGCCTTGAAAAAAAGGATCCGATCTACGACAAGGAACGGGCTCATCTTATTTTGTTAGCGGAGAGCAACCTGGGGTATAAAAACCTCATGAAGATTGTCTCGAAAGGTTTTATTGACGGATTTTATTATAAACCAAGAGTGGATCATGATTGTTTAAGGGAATATAGTGAAGGAATTATTTGCCTGTCTGCCTGTATTGCTGGTGAAATTCCGCAAATGATTCTAAACAATGATCTAACCGCAGCTGAAGAACGCTGCCGGCTTTACCAGAATATTTTTGGCAGAGATCATTTCTTTCTTGAAATTCAGGATCATCGTCTCCGCGAAGAAGCGTTGATTAATGAGCGGATGATTCAACTGTCAAAAAAAATGGACATTCCTCTGGTGGCAACCAATGATGTCCATTATGTCCGTAAAGAAGACAGTGAAAACCATGACATTCTTTTATGTATCCAGACAGCGGCCACCGTTTCGGAAGAAAAGCGAATGCGTTTTCCCAATAATGAGTTTTATTTAAAAAGTCAGGAGGAAATGAGTAAACTCTTTTCCGATATGCCGGAAGCCATTGAAAATTCCAACCGCATTGCCAGACGTTGCGAGGTCAGCTTTGATCTCGAAAAAACCCATCTGCCCCAGTTTGAACTGCCTCACGGCGAAAAGGCTAAAGACTATCTGAAAAGTCTTTGCATAGCGGGAATGGTAAATAAATACCAAACGCTCACTAAAGAATTGCAAGATCGTCTGGCCTATGAATTGGAAACCATTCACAATATGGGCTTTGACGATTATTTTCTGATCGTTTGGGATTTTATCAAGTATGCCAAAGACAACCAGATTATGGTTGGACCAGGACGGGGAAGTGCGGCGGGCAGTTTAGTTGCTTACAGTTTGGGTATTACCACCATCGATCCGATCAAGTATCAATTGCTGTTTGAGCGTTTTCTCAACCCGGAACGGGTAACAATGCCGGATATCGATGTCGATTTTTGTTACGAACGGCGGCAGGAAGTCATCGATTATGTGGTAAATAAGTATGGGGAAGACCGGGTGGCTCAGATTATTACCTTCGGAACCATGGCGGCCCGGGGGGCCCTCCGGGATGTTGGCCGGGCTCTGGATATGCCCTATAATCTTGTGGATCGGGTAGCCAAGGAAATACCCATTCATCCCGGTGTTAATATCACTATTGAAGAGGCGTTAAAAGAAAACCCAGAGCTCAAAAAAATGGCAGATACTGATACGGATATTGCCAAACTGATTAAAACGGCTCAGTCCATTGAAGGTTTATCCCGCCATGCATCAACCCATGCCGCCGGGGTAGTCATTTCTGATTTGCCCCTGGTTGAGTATATTCCGCTTTATCGAAATAATGATGTGATTACAACCCAGTTTCCGATGGGTTTATTGGAAGATCTGGGTCTGCTTAAAATGGATTTTCTGGGTCTGCGGACCTTAACGGTGATCCGGGATGCGCTGGAAAATATCGAGCATAGCACCGGCAAGCATCTGGATCTGGACAGTCTGGAAATGGATGATGTCAGGGTCTATGAAATGCTCTCAAAAGGCGATACCCTCGGTGTTTTTCAGCTGGAAAGCAGGGGTATGCAACAGTTTATCAAGGAACTCCAGCCAGGCAGCTTTGAAGATATTATCGCCGGGATTTCACTGTATCGGCCCGGGCCAATGGATCAGATCCCCCGTTATATTGAAAACAAGAAAAGTCCGTCCCTGGCGGCCTATGATCACCCCATTCTTGAGAACATCCTCAACGTTACCTATGGGTGTATGGTTTATCAGGAACAGGTTATGCAGATATTTAGAGATGTGGCCGGTTTTTCGATGGGACGAAGTGATCTGGTCAGGCGGGCCATGTCCAAGAAAAAGAGCAGTGTGATGGAGGCCGAGGGTCAGGTCTTTATCCATGGCGAGGTAGATGAAACCGGTAAAGTTTTAGTCGACGGTGCGATCCGGCGAGGGCTAACTGAAGCGGCTGCTAAAAAAATCTTTGAAGAAATGAAAGATTTCGCCAAATATGCTTTTAATAAATCCCACGCTGCGGCTTATGCAGTCATCGCCTATCAGACCGCCTGGCTGAAATGGTATTATCCCACTGAGTTTATGGCGGCGTTAATGTCCAGTATTATGGATGATGAGAAAAAAGTGGCAAAATATATTGAAGATTGTCGAAAAATGGGTATTCATGTATTACCACCCAGTATTAATGCCAGTTACGAGAAATTCAGTGTTTCCAGTAATTCCATCTGTTTTGGCTTGGGAGCAGTTAAAGGGCTTGGTAAAAATGCCATTGCCGCCATCATTGAAGCCCGGAAAGCCAAAGGTGATTTCCAGAATCTCCGGGATTTCTGTGAACGGGTGGATCTAAAATCCCTGAACAGACGGAGCATCGAAAGTCTCATCAAGGGCGGCGCATTTGATGCCATCGGCAGCAGCCGGGCGCAAATGCTGGCGATTGCCGAATTGATTGTCGATCAGGTGCAGCGGGAAAAGAAGGATCGCATCTCCGGACAAATGTCGCTTTTAGAGCTGGCCGGACTGGGCGGATCAGATGAATTGAAAAATTTGAAGGAAGATCATTTTCCACAAAAGCAGCCATTTTCCAAAGAAGAACGGCTGGCATTGGAAAAAGAGGTTTTGGGCCTTTATGTAACTGGGCATCCACTGGAAAAATATGAAGACATCCTCAAAAAAACAGTCACCTTATTTTCTAATATTGTCGACAGCTATCAGGATTTAAAAGATGCCGGTATCCGGGATGGACAGCAGGTCAGTATTGGCGGATTAATTGTGGAAATGAAAACCATGATGACTAAAAAAGGTCAGATGATGGCATTTCTGACGCTGGAAGATTTGTATGGACGAATCGAGGTAGTGGTTTTTCCTAAAACCTATGATGAATATCGCCGTTATTTAAAACAGGATCAGCCGGTGGTGATCAAAGGACGGATCAATTACAATGAAGAGGCACGAACCTCGGTGATTGCAGCCCAGATCTATCCCATCGGCGAGCCGCCTAAAAACAAAGAAAACCTTGAAGTGAAAGAAAGTACGTCAACGTATGAGACTAATGGCGGGGGACAGAATCGCCAGAAACTGGTTTTGAGTTTAGGGGATTTAACAGAAAAGGCCTTGATAAAATCGCTCAAATCGATTCTAATTAAGTATCCGGGACCGGTGCCTGTGGTGTTATACCTGAAAAACGAAGATAAACATTTTGGGGCCAATAAAGACTTATGGGTTACCCTCGGAGAATCACTGTTCACAGAATTAGGCCAAATTTTAGGAATAAAGAATGTGGAGGTAAAATAAAATGAGAATTGGAGTTTTAACCAGCGGAGGCGATGCTCCCGGCATGAATGCGTGTATTCGTGCCATTGTTCGAACAGCTATTTATAATAAGGTTGAAGTGTATGGCATTAATCGGGGCTTTGCGGGTTTACTGGAAGGCGATATTACACCCTTTAGTGTTTATTCGGTAGCCGACATCCTGCAGCGGGGCGGTACCATTCTGCGAACCTCCAGAAGCGAGTTTTTTGCAACGGATGCCGGGGTTAGGCAAAGTGTCAAAGTTCTGGAAGAATATGGAATTGAGCACCTGATCATCATCGGCGGCGACGGAAGCATGAATGGTGCTCTGGCATTGCAGAAATTAGGTGTCAGTGTGGTAGGCATTCCCGGGACCATCGATAATGATCTGGGATTCACCGATTATACCATCGGCTTTGATACGGCAGTAACAACAGCCCTCGATGCGATCAGCAAAATCAGGGATACCACCTACTCCCATAATCGCATTAATGTGGTTCAGGTGATGGGTCGAAAATGTGGAGATATCGCCCTTTATTCGGGATTGTCCGGGGGAGCGGAAGCATTGATCCTACCGGAGGTAGAAACGGATTTGGACGCCATTTGTTTACGCCTGCTCCAGGGAAAAGATCGGGGCAAACTTCACAGCATTGTGATGCTGGCTGAGGGTTGTGGTAATTACCGGGATTATTGTGTCAAGATTGAAGAGAAAACCCAGGTAACAACCAAGGGCACCAATCTGGGTTATATTCAAAGAGGGGGATCACCCTCTCATATGGACCGGAATCTGGCTAGCTTTATGGGGTACAATGCGGTGCTAAGCATTGTCAGGAAAGAAACAGGAACAGTCATGGCCCAACGTTGTGGGTCCTATCTGGGCATCCCCATCGAAGAAGCCCTTCAAATGCCTAAGATATTCCGCGAGGATATTTATGATATGGCCTCGGTACTATCCATTTAATTAAAGTGTAGAATCGGTATACAATCAGTTATTTAACGGAATTATAAGCAAAAAAATAAAAATGGAAACAATAATAATCTGGTTATCCAGAGTTGTAAGCAATAAACAATAACAATGCAGCAGGGTTTATCAGTTAAATTCCCGCATTGGTTATTTTATAAATAGAAATTAAATACGAAAAGAGGTAGAATATGAAAAAAACAAAGATTGTCTGCACCCTGGGACCAGCAGCAGATACAAAGGAAATATTAAGAGAACTTATTCTTAATGGGATGAATGTGGCACGACTTAATTTTTCTCATGGCAGTCATGAAGAACATGCGGCACGAATTCAGCGAATCAAAGAAGTCCGTAAAGAGTTGGGTATCCCGGTTGCTATTATGTTGGATACCAAGGGGCCGGAAATTAGAACCGGAGAACTAAGTGCCGGGAAGGTAGAACTGGTTGCCGGAGAAAAGGTAACGTTGACCACTGAAATCATTTCAGGTAATGAAAAACGCTTTAGTATTTCCCATGAAAATCTTCCCAATGAAGTCTCGCCGGGGTGTCGCATTCTCATCGATGACGGCTTAATTCAGCTGGAAGTTGAAGAAATTTTTGATAATGAGATGGTTTGCAGCATTCTAAATGGTGGAAGCCTGGGTAGCAAAAAGAGCATTAACCTGCCAGGTATGAGTATCGAATTGCCGGCTTTAACAGAAAAAGACCGGAGTGATATTATCTTTGGGATCCAGCAAAAGGTCGATTACGTGGCGGCATCATTTGTCAGAAAACCCCATGATGTTTTAGAGATTAGAAAAGTTCTGGAACGTAATGGCGGGGATCTCATTGACATCATTTCTAAAATTGAAAATCAGGAAGGTGTTGAGAACATCGACCGGATTCTTAATGTATCCGATGGAATCATGGTGGCCAGAGGGGATCTGGGGGTAGAAATACCTGCCGAAGACGTACCACTGGTTCAAAAGAGCATTATCAGAAAATGTAACCTTGTTGGGAAACCAGTTATTACCGCCACGCAAATGCTGGATTCGATGATGCGTAACCCCAGACCGACCCGGGCTGAAGTTGGTGATGTGGCAAACGCTGTGTTTGACGGAACGGATGCAGTGATGTTATCCGGTGAAACAGCGGCTGGCTCCTATCCTGTCGAATCCGTCAAAACGATGTTTAATATTGTGGTTAAAAGTGAAGATTCTGAAGAATATGCCCGCCGAAAAAAACCGGATCACGGGGAATTGACCATTACCAATGCGGTCAGCGAAGGGGCTTGTCAGATTTCTGAGCAGCTTGACGCGCAGACCATTATCGCCGCAACATCTTCAGGTCATACCGCTCGGATGATTTCTAAATATCGTCCCGATTCCGGGATTCTGGCGGTAACAGACAAGGTGACAACGATTCGTCGTCTGGCCTTAGTTTGGGGCGTTAACTGCATTTATACTCCGGAGTTTGGGGACACCGACAGTATGATTATGGATGCGGTTAAAAAAGCAGTGGAACAGGGCTATGTCAAATTTGGCGACATTGCCGTAGTTGCAGCTGGTGTGCCACTGGGTGTTCAGGGAAATACCAATATGATCAAGGTCCATACTGTGGGAAATGCCATTATTAATGGGGTGGGAATTGGTAAAAAACCGGTCACCGGCCATGCTAAACTAATTACAGCTGCTAATCTGGATGATTTCCAGGAAGGCGATATTTTAGTGGTTAAAACCCTGACACCAGAGGTCAGTCAGATACTACCGCTGGCATCGGCAATCATTACTGAAGAAGGCGGACTCAGTTCGGAAGGAGCGATTGCCGGGCTTCACTATGATATTCCGGTTATCGTTAATGTCGTTAAAGCTCTGGATACCCTGGAACATGGTAAACTTATCTCTGTTGATCCCAAACGTGGGGTTGTTTATCAGGGCAGAGTTCAGATGATGTAATCAGCTTTATAAAAATTTAGCGTATGTACAAAAAAGCGACCGATAGTTTAACTCGGTCGCTTTTTTTGGCATTCAGTTTATTTTGTAAGTGAGTTGATAGGTTTGAGAAAGGGTATGCTCATCGGTAGAACTGATGCTGTCAGAACTTTTTTCGACTGAGAAAAAAAGTACTGATTTATATGGATGACAGATGATCTCTGAATTGATGTTAAGCGGTGCAGTGAGTTGCAGTGAATTTTTCCCGTTGGCTTCCATGATCCAGATCGATTCCGCCTGGTTATCGGAATTGGGAGTTGACTGGGTAAAAACAATGCGTTCACCATTTGGTGTAAACCGGGCCGATCCATAATTGCCGGTGGCAATGCCGTAAGAATTGGTGGTATTGGTTTTCCAGGTGCGAATTGTCTGGAAATCGCCAATGTTTTTAATAAAGACAATCTGATTCGTCAAGTCGTTAATATTAAAACTGCTCACGTTCTCTGCGATCAGAGTGGAAGTCAATTCGGCAGAATCATCTTTCATTTTTGCGTAGTATAGGTTGGTCCGCTCTTCATTTTGAGGATCAGTAGCGATAAATACGAACCCCTTTTCGGTATTGATATAGTCTACGGCCAGAATATTAAAGTTGTTAAGGACATTATAAACCTGTCGATTGCCTTCACTGTCGGCCATAATAATTTGATTATTGTTATTGGCATAAACCACCTGGCCGGAATCGCCAATGCCAAAGTGCTGGATAACATTTTCTTCCGGCAGGGAAATGATTCGGGTGGTGTTTTGATTCACATCCGACCAGATAATCTGGCTGCCCACACTTCCAGTTAGGGGATCAACGAGTTTTTCGGCATAATAGATGCCGGTATCAAAGGTATCATAAAGGGCACTCAATGCTTTTTTGTCAGAATTGACAAATGAAGACAATTGCATGGTTTCAGTATTATAGGTGTCAATATTATAGGTGGTGCCAAAAGTGAAAAGGATCAAATTATTGCCGCTATTGGTAATGTCTTGAACCACTCCAGGGGAAGCCATAGTATAAGATTGAATGCTGATTTGCCGAGGAGATGGATTGTTTAAGATCGGATCGTTACGTAAAACAACGGGCACGTTGGTGGGAACAAACAGATTCTGGCAACCGCTGCTGGTAATCAGGGTTAAAAAAATGAAACAAAGGAAAATCACTTTATTTTGTGTTTTTTTCATCTGTATCACCTCCATAAATTAAGACCGACAGAATGGGAAGGGTGACAATAATATTGGTGCCTTCGCCGACCTGGCTGACAATATCAATTTTTCCGTCGTGTTTCTCGACAATCTGTTTAACAATATAAAGGCCCAAACCTGAACCGCCTTCATCATAGCCCCGGGAGCGATCCTCCTCAACGCGATAAAAGGCGTTGAAAATCCGTTTTTGTTCGATTTCCGAAATACCAGGGCCATAATCACGGATCGAGACCACAATATGATTGTCCTCAATAGCAGAAATGACATCAATAATATCTCCGCGATTTGAATATTTGATGGCGTTATGAATAATATTGATAAATACCTGCTGAAGCCGGTCATAATCCCCGAGAATCTCCGGGAGTTCATCGGACACATAGTTAATTTCGACGTCAGACTGGCTGGCCTTAATCTGCATTTGTTCAACCACTTCGGATAGCAGCAGAACAAGATTCAGGTTTGTTTTTTTGAAATCAAATTCGGCCTTGTCAAACTTGTTTACATTTAAAAGATTATCAACCAGTCGTAATAGGCGGTGACCCTCCCGGTTAATGGTATTTAGCGAACGATTGAGTATTTCCGGATCCGCGACCTGCCGGCGGGTGAGCATATCGGTATAACCAATGATGGTGGTCAAAGGAGTACGCAATTCATGGGAAACACTGCTGATAAATTTTCGCTGTTCTTCCTGAATATGTCGGGCGGCGGTCATGTTTCGGATAATAATCATATAGTTTTCTTCAAAACCCTTTTCCCGAATGGGACTGCCGATCAGCAGTAGATTTCGGTTGTTGCAGTCAATTTCTTCAGAAATATGGTCTTTGCCATTTTTTAGGCTGTCAAAGATATCCCGTAAAAAAGACTGATATTGAAAATCGTAAATGGTTTTGGGATTGCTGACATTAAAATAGGTTTTAATATAACTGTTTGAGGTGATGATATTGCCGTTTTTATCAATGGCCAAAAGCCCATCATCAATTGATGCCAGGACCCCGGCAAGTCGTTTTCGTTCCGATTCCAGCTGCAGGATGACATTGTTGATGTTGGTAACCATGCCGTTAAAAGCATGGGTCAGATCCCCGATTTCATCGGTATGCTTATAATAAATAGTTAGATTATAGTTGCCGTTATTAATTTCATTGGAGATTTTGGTCAGATCTTTAATGGGCTGAAAAAAGTGTTTGGAGAAGGACATGGTAACGAAAATCAGAACCATCAGACCAATCAACCCGCCAATTGCAAAAAGCATGCCGGCAACATGTAAAAAAGTGTCCATTTCGCGCATGGAATAAATAAAACCGATGTATCCAACGACGCTATTGTCGATGGTAACCGGGGCGGTGAAATATGCTATACTGGCATTATTAATGGATTTTAAGGTAAACACGGGAGCATTCTCAGTCAGCGAAAGGTCAAGCTCGGTTTTAAGGGTATTGTTAGTCGTGGTTTCTTCCACAGAGTCCGCAATCCGATTGCCCTCACTATCAAAAAGCAGAACCCGATGATTTTCATTTTCGGATATGCTTTTTGAGAGATACAGACTATTGGCAATAAATCTGTTTTTAAGGGAGTCCGGGCTCGGGACATTCTTTAATTCCTGACTGATAAATAATGTGGAGTCCTGAGCTGTTTTCAGCAAATTGTTTTTTGTCTCATTGATATAGTAGTAGGAGGTTCCCTGAAAAACACAAAATACAACAATCAAAAATGCAAAAGCAAAAAGAAGGATGTTGTATAAGATCATTCGAACCCGGTAGCTTAGCTGCATTAAAGTTTCCTCATCTTATATCCAATTCCAAAAACAGTCTGGATGTATTTATTGCCCTGGGTGTCAATTTTGCGGCGGATTCGCTGAACATGCATATCAACGGTTCGGGTATCCCCGTAATAATCATATCCCCAGATTTTTTCCAATAGGGTATCCCGGGGAAAAACCTGCTCCAGATTGGAGGCCAGTAAAAAAAGCAATTCAAATTCTTTGGGAGTGAGATGGATTTCTTTGCCATCCAGCATCACCATTCGCTCATCGGCATAAATGCTCAAATCGCCATTTTTCAGCAGGGACTCCTGTTTCTGGGGTTCAATGGTAATGCTTGAACGTCGCAGGTGGGCCTTGATCCGGGCTAACAGTTCCCGGTTATCAAAGGGTTTGGTGAGGTAATCATCAGCTCCCAGCTCCAATCCTAAAACCTTGTCAATAATATCGGTTTTGGCGGTTAAGAGGATAATGGGAACCCCTAATTGGGGAGATAGTTCCCGACAGACATCATAACCGTTTTTCTTTGGCAGCATAATATCCAGCACGATCAGATCCGGGTGAATCTCTAATGCTTTTTCAACGGCTTCGACGCCGTCGCTGGCAGTTTCAACCTGATAACCTTCAAATTCCAGCTCCAGCTTTATTAAATCAACAATCGACGCTTCATCATCGACAACGAGTATTTTTTCATTCATTTTCGTACCTGCTTTCTTAATTATACTATAATAAAAAACTATTAAAAATAGTTTAAAACCACAGATTCAATTGTTCCTTGTTTTGGATGGCTCCTAAAACCCGATCATCGAGATCCGGGATCGTTTTGCGGAGATTTTTGATCATGTTTTTGATGTCTTCCCGTTTGGTATAGCCATTGGCGGGACAGGTGCTTTCGATCACTGGCAGCTTTTTTATTTCCGGATCACCCAGAATGTCACGTTCCTTAACAAAAATTAAGGGACGAATCAGGGTGATGTCTTTTCGATCCAGATAGGTTACCGGCGAAAAGGTGTTAATTCGGCCTTCATAAAATAGGCTGAGAAAAAAAGTCTCAACGGCGTCGTCAGCATGGTGGCCCAGAGCAATGGTCCGGCAGCCCCGGTCAATGGCCAGATCATGGAGGGCACCGCGTTTCATCCGGGCACATAGTGAACAGGGACTCTTTTCCTGCCGTTCCTCAAAAACAATCGGGCCAATGGATGTTTTTTTGATGGTATAGGGGATATCAAGTCTGGCGCATAAATCGACTAAGGGGGTCATGTCCATGCCGCCAAAGCCCATATCCAGGGTAATTCCTTCCAGTTCAAAAGGAATCGGGGAAAAGTACTGAAAGCGTTTCATGGCAACTAGCAGTGCCGTGCTGTCCTTACCGCCGGACAGACCAACGGCAATGCGGTCTCCGGGTTTAATCATTTCATATTTGTCAACCCCCCGACGAAGGGGGCCAAGGATTTTTTTCATAAGGTTCTCCTGTTTTTATTGTGATACTGTAGGAAGCGGTTTCCTAACCGATGCTTGTAAAAATTATTCATAAAAGGTACAATATAGTCTTAATGGCATTCTATAGTCATTCTAACACTTAACAGAAGAGATTAAAAGGAGATTCGTTTATATGCAACAGGCAATTATTAATTTTTT
This sequence comes from Acetobacterium sp., assembly GCF_041752335.1. Classification (GTDB taxonomy): domain Bacteria; phylum Bacillota; class Clostridia; order Eubacteriales; family Eubacteriaceae; genus Acetobacterium. The sequence continues at coordinate 11,802 of NZ_JBGSHG010000043.1, forward strand.
AGCATTTTTACCAGATTGGCTGGAGATTATTGTTATTTCGGCCATTCCTATTGTGGAACTCAGAGGTGCCATTCCCCTGGCGATTTTAGTTTATGAGATGCCCTATTTACAGGCATATTTACTGGGTGTGCTGGGGAGTATCATACCAGCTCCGTTTATTCTGATGTTTATTCCGGCCATTCTAAAATGGATGTCGGGAACAAAAATATTTGGCAAGATGGCCAATTGGATTATTGCAAAAGGAATGAAAAAATCGGACAAACTGACTCAGTATGAGTTTTGGGGCTTGTTTCTTTTTGTAGCGATTCCGTTGCCAGGGACAGGGGTTTGGACAGGATGCCTGGCGGCCTCGCTGATTGGACTGGACTTTAAACACAGTATGATCTCAGTTGCCCTGGGATCGGCTACAGCAGGTATTATTGTTACGGCCCTTGTGGCAGGCGGTTTGTCTTTGTTTTAGAAAAGGAGAAGGTATGGCGTTATCACAGCGTTTTTATGTGGCAAACAGAAAAAAAATGGCTGATCAAATGGAAAGTGACAGTTTTGCTATTCTATTCTCAGGCCGGGAAATAGTAATGACCGAGGATGCAAATTATCCTTTTTTTGCCAACAATAATTTTTATTATTTAACCGGCATTCGCGCGCCGGAGGTGGTGCTTGTTATTAAAAAAGATCATCATGGGGAAACCTCTTTCCAACTATTCATCGAAGCAGCGGATCCATTAAAAGAAAAATGGGTGGGCAAAAAGATCAATAACGATGAGGCAAAAGCGGTTTCGGGCATTGATGAAGTCTATTATATTAAAGATCTGCCTCATGAGATAGGCCGTGCATCATCGGTTCAAACACTGTATTTTGATTTTAAAACCCCAAAGCATCAGAGTTTTAAAACCGAAGATACTGATTTGAAGAATACGATTAAGCAATGTGAATTAAAAGATCTTCATCCTATCCTGACAGGGCTGCGGTTGATCAAAAGTCCGGAAGAAATCGATGCGATTGCCAGAGCCAATACGGTTACCAAACAAGGTATCAGCGCAATGAAGCCATTGATAAAACCAGGGATATACGAATATGAACTGGCCGCTTTTTTTGAGTATTATGTAAAAAAAGAAGGAACTGAGGGACTGGCCTTTGAAACCATCGTCGCATCGGGAAAGAATGCTACGGTGCTTCATTATGTATCTAATCGCTGTCCGTTGAAATCTGGTGATCTGGTTCTCTTTGATCTGGGGGCAAGAGTGGATGGCTATTGCGGAGACATCAGTCGAACCTTCACGGTGAATGGGGAAATGACCCCCCAGCAGGAAAAACTATATGGGATTGTAGCAGGGGTTCAAGCTGAAATGTTAAAAGCCTATAAACCGGGAGCAGTGATGAAAGATCTGCAGAATTTGACGAAAGAACTGTTTCTGGAAAAATGCTGCAGTGCCGGTTTTATTCCCGAAAATAATGATATTACTGAATTTTATTATCATGGTATTGGCCATCCGTTGGGGTTGGATACCCATGATCTGCGGCCAGCAGGGGATCTGATTTTGGCTCCAGGAATGGTGATGACGGTTGAACCGGGTCTCTATCTGGAAAAACTGGGGATTGGCATCCGGATAGAAGATGATGTGGTGATTACCGATAGTGGCTGTACGGTCTTATAGCAGGATTCTAAGATGATTTTAAACGAACGGGCATCTATCGATCATCGAAAACTTTAGTCGAAAATAAAATGCTTGACAAAGAAAAAAATGATGTGTATGATTTAGAAAAAGTAATTGAATATTTACCTATCCAGAGAGGTGGAGGGACAGGCCCGATGAAACCCGGCAACCAGCGTATGCATGGTGCCAATACCTGCGATATTTTCGCAATGATGGGATTTAATGTGATCATTAGCCTCGTCGTTAGACGAGGTTTTTTCGTTATTAACGTTCGTGATTATAGTAAGAGCGATCAGGTAAATGGATATTACATTATTAAAAGGAGAACACAATGAAAAAATTATTTACCTCAGAATCGGTGACAGAAGGCCATCCAGACAAGATTTGCGATCAGATTTCTGATGCCGTTCTGGATGCGATTTTTGAACAGGATCCGCTGGCCCGGGTTGCTTGTGAAACAATGGTGACAACCGGTTTGGTCCTGGTCGCAGGCGAGATTACCACGACCTGTTATGTGGATATCCCTAAACTGGTAAGAGAGACGGTTCGGGAAATTGGTTATGACCGTGCCAAATATGGTTTTGACTGTGATACCTGCGCGGTTATTACCGCCATTGATGAACAATCAACTGATATTGCCATGGGTGTGGATGAAGGACTGGAATCAAAAAAAGGGGAGTTGACCGAGGCCGAACTTGGCACCGGCGCTGGCGATCAGGGCATGATGTTCGGCTTTGCCTGCAATGAAACCCCGGAACTGATGCCATTGCCAATTTCGCTGGCCCATCAGCTGGCAAAACGACTGACCGATATCCGCAAAGAAAAAATAGTAGACTATTTGCGTCCGGATGGTAAAACTCAGGTAACTGTGGAATACAATGACGGGGTGCCAACACGTATTGATACCGTGGTTATTTCCACTCAGCACAGCTCTGATGTTTCCTCAGAAACGATTGAAAAGGATATGATTGAAAAAGTTATCAAGCCGGTCATTGATCCAGAACTTCTGGATGCGGACACAAAATATTTTATAAATCCGACCGGACGGTTTGTCATCGGCGGACCTCAGGGAGACTGCGGATTAACCGGACGTAAGATCATCGTTGACACCTATGGTGGTTATGGTCGTCATGGCGGCGGCGCATTTTCTGGAAAAGATCCAACAAAAGTCGATCGATCCGGTGCTTATGCAGCCCGACACGTGGCCAAAAATATTGTCGGTGCCGGACTTGCAGATAAATGTGAAGTTGAACTGGCTTATGCTATTGGTGTGGCAATGCCTGTTTCTATTTATGTAGAAACTTTTGGAACCGGGAAAATAGAAGAAGACAAGATGATTGCGTTAATCGAAAAATGTTTTGATCTCAGACCAGCAGCGATTATAAAAAACCTTGGTCTGCGAGCACCTATTTACAAACAAACCGCTGCCTATGGACATTTTGGCCGAACTGATCTGGATCTTCCCTGGGAACGGCTGGACATGGTGGAAACACTCAAAAGCAATCTTTAAATAAAAAACGATCAACTGACAGTAAAATATCAAACCGCATGAACTTCATGCGGTTTTTCATTAATTAAGGGTATATAAAAATATCAGAGCTTAATTTGTTTTGGCTCAGGATACACCCCAATAAATTAAAAACTTGGAGGAAAAAGATGGAAAAGCATATCGGAATTTATAATGCATTTGGAAAAGATAAGCCGGAGGAAGTACAACCCCAGTACCATATGAACTGTGCAGAAGTTCTTCTACGGGCAGCAAATGACGAATATGATTTACAACTACAAGAGGTAAGTTTTCGGATGCTGCAGGGATTTGGTGCTGGATTTTATTCCGAAAGAACCTGCGGTGCTTTTTCCGGTTCATTGGCTGCTTTGAGCGCAATGTTTACGGAGGAAAGACCGTCAGAGCAGGAGAAAACAACCAGAGCAGCAAAACTGCTGGTAGAAGAATTCGAAAAAGAATTTGGTAGTTTGGATTGTGATTATATCAAAAAAAACCATCGTGATGAGGTAGTGGGCTGTAATCCGGTTAAGTTGCGGGCGGGACAGGTTTTTGATCGGGTTGTTAAAGCACTGGAAAAGGAATAAGGATTCAAAAAACCACAAAAAAATGATGGAGGTTATCAGATGAATCAAAGTGATGCTAAATCCCTGGGTATTGATATGTTGGAACGGTCTTATGGCAAGTGGTGGCTGATGCTGCTGGATGGGCTTTGTTTTATTGCGCTAAGTGTATTTGCCATTTTTTTCAGCAATCAGGCCATTACCCTGCTAATTTTTATTTTTGGTGTGTATCGTGGAATCATGGGAATCATATATATTGTTTCGGCTTTGGTGATGCGTCACAGATATGGTGCCAAGATGGGCTTCAGTCTGGGAAGAGGAATCTTTGATCTGATCATCTGCATTATCTTTTTACTGGTACCCAATGTGATTGTAGCGTTTTTTATCGTCATCATCGGCATCTGGGCCATTATTACCGGAATCTTTCTACTGATTATTTCAGCAAATTCCGGGAGTGTGGGCAGAATTGTAAAAATCGTCATGGGTGTGGCATTAATTGGGTTTGGAATCTACGCTTTTATTAATCCCATGGGTCCGGCGACAATTATCGTCATGCTAGTCGGTGCTGCTTTTGGTATATTTGGCCTATTTTTAGTGATCCAGTCGATTGGTATGAAACGAACCTTTACCCAAATTAAAAAAGTCAAAAGAGGCTATGAGGATTATCATATTGAATAAAGAGATTTAGTAATGGCATGAACCATGTGAGCAGTTCGGGTGAACAACCGGAACTGCTTTTTAGATGGAAAAAGGAGCAGAAAAATTTTTGTTAGAACATTTTCCTGAAATGATTTAATCTCTTTTCAGAACTTCTTTATTTCAAATACTTATGTTATAATAATCAATTGCATAGAAGTTACGTAAAACATCAATTAATAGGAACATGAGGTAAGAATGAATAAAAAACCAGAACTGCTGGCACCTGCCGGAACAATGGAAGCGGTCATTGCGGCCATCAACGGTGGCGCGGATGCAGTGTATTTTGGTGGCAAATCCTTTAATGCCCGTCGCAATGCCGAAAACATGACGGACGAAGAAATAAAAGAGGCAGTCACCCTTTGTCATCAGCATCAGGTGAAGGTATATGTCACCTTGAATATATTAATTAAAAACAGCGAAATGGGGGAGTTGGTCAATACCCTTAATTTTCTGAAAACCCTCAATCTTGACGGCCTGATTGTTCAGGATATGGGACTTATTTATTTGATCCGTCATTATTTTCCGGAATTCAAACTCCAGACCAGCACCCAGGCTTCTGTTTATGGCGTGGAAGGGGTGTTGTTTTTTCAGGAACTTGGTTTTTCCCGAGTGGTGCTGCCCCGGGAAATGCCGTTAACCGAGGTGGCTGAAATCAAGAAAAAGACGGATGTGGAATTAAAGATTTTCTGTCATGGGGCACTGTGTTATGCCTATTCGGGCCAATGTCTGATGAGCAGTATGATTGGCGGCCGCAGTGGCAACCGGGGTCTTTGCGCTCAACCCTGTCGCAAGAATTACCGGCTATTTGATGAGACCAATCGGCTGGTTCAGGAAGGCTATCTCCTCAGTCCCAAAGACTTAAATACGTTGGACGACCTGGAGACAATCATCGCTTCGGGTGTGGACTCCTTAAAAATTGAAGGCCGGATGAAAACACCTGAATACGTTTATGGGATCACCCGGGCTTATCGGGAAGCCATTGATGCGGCGGCGGGTGAGATGAGTAAGAAAACAATTGATAATCAGGCCGTCATGCAGGTGTTTAACCGTGATTTCACCAGGGGTCACCTTTTTAACGAAGCGGATCTCCTCAATGCCCAGGTGGGCAAGAACCGGGGCGTTTTAATTGGCCAAGTTGTCAGCCTTGCTAAGACCGCTAAAAACCAGAATCATAAAAGTGCCTATCAGCCTCTGGGGATTCGTCTCAATGAGGATGCCCAGCTTCATGTCGGGGATGGCTTATCCTTTGGTGAGGACGGAAAAATGGGGACCAAGGTGGATGCGATTTTCACCCCGGCAGGCCGCCGTCTGGAACAAGGCCTTGGTGGCGATACCGTGGCCATTCCCTGTCGATATGGGGTTTCACCAGGAACACCACTTTATAAAAATCTTGATAAAAACTTAATGGATAGCCTTAAACAACTGGGCTCCCAATCCCTTGATCAACCGGGCTCCGCAGTGGATTTCAAACTGCTTCTTAAGCTGGGTAAACCGGCCGAAATAGCAGCTTTCAGCCAGGGCTATACGACCGTTTATACGGCCGATTTCTGTCCCGAAGTACCGCTGAAAAATGCCATTGATGAGGCGATGGTCCGGGAACAAATTTCCCGAATCGGCGGCACCGGTTATGAACTGGGCGCCATTTCCATGGCGTTGGATGAGCGGGTGTTTCTGTCCCGTAGCCAGTTAAACACCCTGCGCAAAGAAGTGTTGATTAAACTGGCGGAAACTCTGGCAGATGCTCAGAAAAATGTCAGCAATCCGGGGGCGTTGAATCAGGCGATCACGATTGTGCCGCTGGAAAAAGAACTAGCGGGTCAATCACAACGATTTGAAAAAATGCAAGTAGAAGACTCAAAAAAAAAGGTTTCACTGGCATTCGAAAAAATGCCGGACAACCAGTTTTTAACGCTACTCGATGGACTGGGTCTGGATCAGGTTGTGCTGCCATTGCTTGGGGACGGTGTCGCGGAAAAGACCGCCCTCTTAAAGGATCTGGGAATCGCGGTTTTACTTAAAACACCCAAAATAATGGATGACCAATTGACTAAAAAAGTGCGTCAATTATTGACCCAAGAGATGAATCAGGATGGTTTTTTAATCAGCAATTATGAAACGCTGCAGCTGCTAAATAAAAGATCATCTTATTTAGAGGCCGATCAGTCGTTTAACCTGTTTAATACCCTGGCAACCAGGGCATTAAAAGAATGGGGCGTCAGTGGCGGCGTGTTATCGCCGGAACTTACTGAAACCGAGCTGAAAGAAATAAGCGAGCGTGCTGAGATTGCGATGGTTTTACCAGTTTACGGTTCGCAGGAGCTGATGGTCAGCAAAAAATGTCTGTTTGGCTGTAAAAGCTGTCTGGAAAAGAAAAAAGGAACAACTGGTTTGTGTCGTCAGGAAATGACCGGTAAGCTGGTGGATGAGCGCGGATTTAGCTTCCCGGTGGAACGGGATGCCCAGGGACTGATTCATGTCTATAATGGCGATACCTTATTTTTAAGGGAAGAAATTCTTGAATTAGAGGCCGTGGACACCTGGCGAATTCACCACCACAACGAAAGTATGGAAAAATTAAGAATCATCATCGGCTATTACAGCCAGGGGATTTATGACAAACATTGGGGTCTTCCCGAAGGGCTGGGGACCGATGGAACCACCCGGGGAAGTTTTAAACGAGGCGTGAAATAGAGGAGTGAAATAAATACATGGATCAAAGAAGTCTGAAGGTCTTGGAATATCATAAAATATTAAAAAGTCTGGGTGAGCATTGCGTTACCCAGGGCGGGAAGAATCAGGCCAAAAATCTATTGCCGCTAGAAAGTCTGACGGCAGTCAATCGGGGCCTTGATTTAACCAATGAAAGTCTCGGGATGATCATCCGCAACGGCCGTCCGCCTCTGGCAGATGTGCCGAATACCAGTGATTATGTCAAGCGGGCCGCCATTGGCTCAATGCTGTCGATGAAAGAACTGTTGTCGATTGCCACCCTGCTGCGGATCGCCCGGGATATGGATAACTATTACCATAGTGATACGCAAATGGATACCCTGGTATTATTAAAGGATCTGTTTTCCTCGCTGGAAACCTGTGAAGAACTGGAAAAGGAAATCAGCCGAAAAATACTGGGACCGGAAGAAATGGCCGACAACGCCTCCCGGGAACTGTCCCGGATTCGGCGGGAGATGCAGTTTAAATACAAGCGGATCACGGAAAAACTAAGCCATATGATCAGTTCAACCGCTTATGAAAAAATACTCCAGGAAAAGATTGTGACAATCCGGAACAATCGCTATGTTATTCCCGTCAAGCAGGAATACCGCAGCCAGGTGCCCGGGATTGTGCTGGATAAGTCGGCCAGTGGCGCGACCCTGTTTATTGAACCGATGGCGGTGGTGGAACTGAACAACGATATCAAAATTCTGGTCGCCGAAGAAGAACAGGAGATTGTCCGAATTCTCAAAGATCTCACCCAGAAGGTGGCGGATTTGCGGGATGAAATTATCTGCAATTATGATGTCCTGGTGGATCTGGATTTTCAGTTTGGCAAAGGCAAGTATGGTCTGACCATCAATGGCGTCAGAACCAGTGTCACCGAAACTGGCGCGATTGAGCTGTTACGGGCCAAGCATCCGCTGATTCCCGAAAATCAGGTCGTCGCCTCGGATATTTATTTTGAAGCAGGCATTGACACCATGGTCATCACCGGGCCAAATACCGGCGGGAAAACGGTCTCCTTAAAAACCATCGGTCTGCTCAACCTGATGGTGCAGTCCGGGCTTTTTGTCCCGGTTCGGGAAGGCAGTAAAACCCGGATATTTGCCGATGTCTTTGCGGATATCGGGGATGAACAAAGCATTGAGCAAAGCCTCAGTACCTTTTCTTCCCATATGACCAATATCGTTGAGATTATGAACAAAGCTGATCATAACTCACTGGTATTATTCGACGAACTGGGCGCCGGTACTGACCCCACAGAGGGGGCCGCGCTGGCCATTTCGATTCTTAATGCCCTCCATCTGCGCAAGGTAACCAGTGTATCCACCACTCATTACAGTGAGCTTAAGGAATACGCCCTGGTCACTCCGGGGGTGGTCAATGCCAGTGTCGAATTTGATGTCAAAACGCTGAGACCGACCTATCGCCTGTTAATTGGGGTGCCGGGAAAATCCAATGCCTTTGAAATCGCGATGCGATTGGGGCTTGGCGATGATGTCATTGAAAATGCCCGGGAGCTGATCAAGAACGAAGCCATTCGCTTTGAAGAAACGCTGATTAAAATTGATGAAAAGCGTCGCCGCACCGAAGCGGAACATGATGCCATTATTCGCCTGAAGCAGGAAACTGAAGCCCTGAAACGGCAAATGGATCAGGAAAAGCAGAAGTTTGCCGAGGAACAAAAAGCGCTGCTCCAAAAAGCTCAGGAAGAAGCGATGGAAATCGTTAAGAAAACCCGGGCCGAAACGGAAGAAATTTATCGGGAAATCAGGACCATTCAGGAAACCACGACCAATGCGGTTAAAGATAATAAGGAATTGGAAGCGATTCGTAAGCGGATTAAAGAAAAAGAAAAAAACATTTATCAATTTGGCAGCCGACCCAAAGATTATCAGGGGGCGGCCCTGGAAATGGATGACCTCAGTGTCGGAATGAAGGTTTATATTAATAGCCTGCGCCGGGAAGGTGAGGTTATAAATCTGTTGCCCAACGAAAACAAAGCCATGGTTCAGGCGGAGATGATCAAGCTTAAGGTTGACGTCGGGGACCTGAGCATCTCAACGGCGCTGGCCAAGCCGGAAGAGAAAAAGGTCACCTATAAAAAGGTGGATCGCCATGTGATGGATACCAAGCTGGATCTCCGCGGGAAAAATGGTGAAGAATCGCTGTATCTGGTCGATAAGATGATCGGTGACGCGATGCTTTCAGGCAACAAGCAGATTGTGATTGTCCACGGCAAGGGCACTGGCAGACTCCGGGAGATCATTCATGAATACTTAAAAGGAAACCCCTTAATCGAAGATTTCCGTCTGGGCGCCATGAATGAAGGCGGCTCCGGGGTAACCATCGTGACGTTATAAAAGCAAGCAGGCACGTAGATTAAAAAAAATCTTGTAAACTGACAGCACCCATAATACAATTAATGGGAAAATTTTACGGATAAACTGAATTTGGAAATTTTGGAGGAAACATGATTTTATCGGATAAGACCATTTATAAATATCTGGAAAGCGGTGAGTTGGTCATCGATCCACTGGAACAGGGCCAGGTGCAACCGGCCTCGGTGGATATTCGCTTGGGCAGCAGTTTTTTAAAACTGGATGAAAATAATTTTGAGACGATGACACTGACGGATGAAATCAAGTATATTTCGATGGAAGCGGATGAGATCATTATTCCATCTAATTCTTTCCTGTTGGCAACCACCATGGAATATATCAAGCTGCCCTGCAATCTGACCGCCTTTGTCGAAGGCCGTAGCTCGATTGGTCGGATGGGGTTATTTATTCAGAATGCCGGCTGGGTGGACCCGGGCTTTGAAGGGGAGATTACCCTGGAACTTTACAATGCCAACCGCCTGCCGATCAAACTGGAAAAGGGTCGGCGGATCTGTCAACTGGTCTTTGCGCAAATGGATGATATGGCCTTAAACCCCTATCAGGGGAAATATCAGGGACAGCGTTCGGCCGTCGGGAGTCGCGTTTTTCTGGATGAGGAATGCTGATCCGAAGTGTTAAAGCGGCCCGCTGAGAGAAGGAACAAAATAATGAAAGAAATTTACTTAGATAACGCAGCAACCACCAGGGTTCATCCCCAGGTTGCTGAAAAAATGATGGATGCCCTGGTGAACAACTATGGGAATCCTTCATCCCTCCACCGCCTGGGGATTCGGGGCGAACAGGCGATCAAGGAAGTCCGGGAATTAATCGCCAAAAATCTGAACTGTCAGAACCAGGAAATCTATTTTACCTCCGGTGGAACCGAAGGTAATAATATGATAATCCAGGGGGTGGTGGAGAATAAAAAACGTAACCGGATGCGGATTATCACCTCGGCCATTGAACACCCATCGGTGTTGGATGTGTTTACCTTTTATGAAAATCACCAGATTGAGGTAATTATTTTAGGAGTGGATACCCAGGGGCATATTCATTTGGATGAGTTGGAAGCGGCTATGAACCAGGATACCATTCTGGTCAGCATTATGGGGGTGAACAATGAGCTGGGAACGATTCAGGACCTGAAGGCGATTGGCAAAATCGTCAAGGCGGTTAACCCCAAATGTATTTTCCATGCTGATTTTGTTCAGGGCTTTATGAAAATTCCCGTGGATGTGCGGGCTTGCTTGCTTGATGCTCTGACTTTGTCCGGCCATAAGATTTTCGGACCAAAAGGCGTGGGTGCCGTATACATTAAAAAAGGTACCGATATCAAACCGCTGCTTCGAGGCGGCGGCCAGGAAAACAACATGCGCTCGGGGACGGAAAACGTCCCGGGGATTATTGGTTTTGGCGAAGCCATCCGTTTACGGAAAGACTCGTTTAGCGACGAGTTTGAAGCGATCCGCAGCTTGCGTAATACCTTTATCAACGAATTGGAAGCAAAAATCGATGATATCAAAATAAACGGCGATCCCAACGGCAGCCCCTATGTGCTGAATGTTTCCTTTAACCGGGTGCGGGGTGAGGTGCTGTTGCACAGCCTCGAAGCCAAAGGGATTTTTGTATCCACCGGCTCAGCTTGTTCGTCTCATAAAAAGGAAAAACAGTATGTCCTCAAAGCGATTGGGCTGGCCGAAGAATATAAAGAAGGAACCATTCGCATCAGCTTTTCAAAAGATATCACCAAAGATGATGTGGAGACCGCGGTGGCCGCCATTGCCCAGGCCGTAAACAGCTTGAGACTTTTGGTTAAACCAAACAAAAATAGATGACAGGAGCAAAAAAATAATGGAACATGTTATATTGGTTCGATACGGGGAGATTGCCCTGAAAGGGTTGAACCGTAATTTTTTTATCGAATTATTGGCAAAAAATATCCGGAATACCCTGCGCAGTGTACCATCGGCAAAGGTTAAAAAAATACAGGGGCGTTTGATTGTCGATGTCAATGATGAAGATCTGAACCGGGCCATGGAGCGGGTGCAAAAAGTATTCGGTATTGTATCCATCAGTCCAGCCATTGTTATTGACAGTGATATTGAGGTGATTGAAGAAAATACCATTGAGCAGGTGCGGTCCGCCGAGGATATCAAAACCTTTAAGATCACCGCCAAGCGGGGCGATAAAACCTTCCCGATCAAATCTCCGGATCTATGCTGCCGGCTGGGCGAAGTGGTGCTGGATAACGTCCCGGGGATGACCGTTGATATCCACAACCCGGATTTGAATCTGTGGGTGGAAGTTCGCGAACAAACCTATATGTACCACGAATTTATTGCCTGTAACGGCGGGTTGCCAGTGGGCTGCAGCGGCAAAGGTGCGCTTCTTTTATCCGGCGGCATCGACAGTCCAGTGGCTGGTTATCTGATGGCTAAGCGGGGCGTCGAAGTTATTGGCGTCTATTTCCACAGCTTCCCCTTCACCAGTGACCGAACCAAGGAAAAGGTCATCGATCTGGCCAAGATCATGAGTCAGTATTGCGGTAAAATCAAACTGTTTGTGGTGCCCTTTACCGAGATCCAGACTAAGATTGTCGAAATGTGTCCGGATCGGCAGACCACCATTATCATGCGTCGCTACATGATGCGGATTGCCGAGATGATTGCCAACAACGAAGGGGCCAAGGCCATGATTACCGGGGAGAGCCTGGGTCAGGTGGCCAGCCAGACGATGGAAGGCCTGGCAGCTACCAATGCGGTAGCCGAAATGCCGGTGTTCAGACCGCTGATCGGCTTTGATAAAACCGAAATTGTCAAGATTGCTGAAACCATCGGTACCTTTGAAACCTCAATCCTGCCCTATGAGGATTGCTGTACCATTTTCGTGCCCAAGCATCCGGAAACCAGACCAAAGGTTTCGGAGATGCTGCGTTCCGAAGAAAAAATTGCGGAAATGATGGTAGAGATGATGGCCACCGCCGTAGCCGAATCTGAAGTGGTTACACTCTAGTTCATAATTTATGACTTTTTCAGATTAGTTTTTTATTTTGATAAAATTATGAATAAACAACTGCAGCAGTACCGACAATTGTTATATCATGTTGTACGCATCGGAGCGGACACGGCAGAGCCTGTCCGATTCTGCGCGCAGGCAACGAGCCAATCACAAGCTTGCTTGTAGTTGGCGACTAGCCCGCGACCAATGCGAAAGGAGCAAAGCGGATTTCGCATGGCGCGGCGAACAACAGATTAACAATTGGTCGGTACGGTAGTTTACGGAAAACCTGACCAGGCAATCATTTTGCCTGGTTTTTGTGTTATAATAAGACATTCGATTAATCATTCTAAAAATCATTTTAGAAATTATTTTACAAATCATTTTATTAAAATAGAAGGAAAAAATAATGGCAGATAATAAAAGTGGCATTCGCCAAAGCTATATAAAAGAACTGGATGACCTGGTTGGTTATGAAATGGAAAACCAGGTTCTTTTGGATGAATATATTCTGGAGATCATGAAACGATTGACCCTGGCAACGAAGCGGGAAGTGCTCATTTGCACGAACGATAAAAACCGCGTTCAATGGGTGAATATTGGCGATGCAGCGACCGTCAATATTGGCAATGCTGAAATGCTGTATCACGTTAAGGCACTGAATAAATACCGGGTGATCCATACCCATCCCGGCGGTAATCCGCGCTTATCCGACGAGGATTTTTCAGCGGCAAAAAAACAGAACCTTCAGTGCATTATTGCGATTGGCGTCGATGAAAAAATACCGACCAGTTTTAGTATCGGCGTGCCAGTGGTTGAAGAAGCGACGATGGAATACGGTCAGGCACTGTTTAAAACCCTCAAGGAATTGAATAAGTTTCCGCTGGAGAACTATATTCTATTGGCAGACCGGTTTATCAAAGACGATCCCAATAATAAGTTTGATTCTGAAGATGAAGAGGAACGGGCCTTACTGATTGGTCTGGATCTGCCCGGGAATAAGGGCGTCGAGCTGGTTGACTCCATGGAAGAATTGCGGCAACTGGTAAAAACCGCCGGGGGAACTGTGCTGGAACAGGTTTGTCAGGCCAGAAGCCAGATTGACACCACCTTTTATGTGGGCAAGGGCAAGCTGCAGGAACTGATCAAGGTGATTCAGAATAAC
>NZ_JBGSHG010000044.1:0-10746 GCF_041752335.1 Acetobacterium sp.
AACACCAAAATTTAGATTATGGTTCATAATATTTAACAGATTCGTTATTATAATTCAAAGAAGTACATAAAAGTGGCAGAAAATGGATTATTTTTTACCACTTATGTGTCAAGTTAAGTCCGAAGTATATGTCAATGCACACTTTTTAAATCTGTATTTCTGAGCCGATGCCACAAAGAGTCAAAATCTTTTGTCGCGAAATGTAAGTTTCGTGACAAAACGGTTAAAATGTGATAAGCTATGATCAATTCATCCGTCTCAGCCAGATTACCCCAATGATCTGTGCTGTTCGGCTTTTCAACGGATGACGCTTTCACATAACTGCAAAATAAATTTTAGGAGTAATATCATGACAACCCCAACAAAGCTAACTGATAAAATAATTCCCAACAACACCTTGATCGAAGAATTCCTGAATTATGTGTTGACCATCAAAGGTTATTCCGAAAAATCGGCTCAGGCCTACCGTTATGATCTGATTATTTTTTTCCGGTTCATTAAGCGCTATTTTGCCATGGTTCCCCAAGCCCTAGACTTTGATGCAATTCCCATCGATGATGTCTCCATCGATGATTTAAAAGCTGTCAATCTGGGGATTCTCTATGCTTTTCTTTCTTATTCCAGCAAGGAACGGCATAATGCTGACGCCGCCCGCAGCCGGAAGGTCTCATCACTGCGCTCATTCTTTAATTACCTTTGTAATAAACAAAAGTATTTTCTGCCCAATCCAGTGACTGAACTGGAAATGCCCAAGTTGCCAGCCCGTCATGCCCGTTATCTGGAATGGGATGAAGCTGTTGATCTGTTAAAAGGCATTACCGGCCGTCATAAAGAACGGGACTTTGCCATTGTGACGCTGTTTCTAAACTGTGGGATGCGGCTTTCCGAACTCACCCAAATTAAAATTTCAGATATTAAGAACGATGCCCTGCGGATCATTGGCAAAGGCAACAAAGAACGGACGGTTTTTCTAAATCATGCCTGTTTAAAAGCGATTAACCGTTATCTGGCCGTTCGCCAGGAGTCCGATTCTCCCTATCTGTTTCTCAGCCAGCAGAATACTCCCATCAGCAATCGGGCAGTGCAGCACCTGGTCAAGAAACACCTGGCCAGCTGTGGCCTCAATACCGATGAAATCAGCGTCCATAAGCTTAGACATACCGCGGCCACCCTGATGTTTCGCTACGGCAATGCCGATCTCCGCTCGGTTCAGGAAATTCTTGGCCATGAAAATGTTTCGACAACGCAGATCTATACCCACGTAAATGAAGAGACGCTTCGGGACACAATGAATCAGAATCCACTATCTCAATTCGAAAGTGACGATAAATAAGTGAAAAAAGAGAACTTACGTTTGTTTTTCTTTTTCGGATATGTTATAATAAGCTATAAAAATTTGGAGGAATGCTAATGTATGAGGATTTAAATTCGAGACAGTTTGCAATATTAAAATTTATTGAAACCCAAATGCGCGATAAACGTTATCCCCCGTCAGTGCGGGAAATATGTGCCGCTGTTAACTTAAAATCCACATCCACGGCGCACACCTACCTGAAAAAGCTGGAAGAACTGGGATATATTAAGCGTGACTCGACAAAAACCCGAGCCATCGAAGTCCTGCGACACGATCCTAATGAAACAATTTCAAGTTATTTTGACGAAAAAACGATCGTTTCACTTCCCATTTTAGGTTGCGTGACAGCCGGTGCTCCGATTCTGGCAATTGAGAATATCACTGATGTTTTTCCCCTTCCTTTAGATTTTATCGGCACCGAAGCCGCGTTCATTCTTGATGTTAAGGGGACCAGTATGATTGATGCCGGCATTCTGGACGGGGACAAAATTATTGTCAAAAAACAGGACACAGCCAGAAATAATGAAATTGTTGTCGCCCTGCTGCTTAATGATAATGAAGCCACGGTAAAACGCATTTTTTATGAAGAAAACAATACCATTCGGCTCCAGCCCGAAAATAAAACCATGGATCCCATTATCTGCAGTGAAGAAAATGTTAAAATTCTTGGTAAGGTAACCGGATTAATTCGTAAATTTTAAACAAAAAAAAGATGTGTACACATCTTTTTTTTACATTGATTTTATTTAGTCCAAGTTCATTTTATCTTCGATATTTTTAAAGATATCTTTTTCGATATGATTCTTATTGGCCTTCACTAATTCGATCTGACTTTCAAAAAGTTGATTTTGTAAATCAAGAATTGTTTTGCGACTCGTTTCACTTTCAATCTTGCTTTGCCGCAAATGCTCGCGATATTGAGCCAGAAGGTCATTTTTTTCATCCAACTCTTTTTGCAGCAATTCTGTTTCTGCTGCCATGGTTTCATATTTTGTTTTTTCTTCTTCTAAAACGTCGTTCGTTTTCTTAAGTTCTTCTTTAACCAGTTTAATCTCGCCGATTTCTTTAGCTTTAAATTCTTCACTGGTACGAACTTCTTCTTCAGCCATGAAAAGCCGCTCGGTAATATTCATACAGCCGAGAATCGCAATCCGAATATGGTTGGTAAAAGGATTAGCAGCCTTGACGCGTTCCAATTCAGCATTGACATAATCAGAAACATGCTTGATATGCTCTTCGTTTCCCTTTGCCTTTAAATTAAATTCGGTATCTAATATGCGTAATTCCATTATTGTTTGTTCAGGCATTTTTTCCTCCTGGGTAATAAATTGAATTCTCTAGAAGTAATAAGCATCTTCTACTCTGTTATGCTCTATTATATGTAATAAACAAGAAAATTACAAATCATTTATCAATTAATAATTTTCGATGACTCGTGTTAGCTCCGTATTTTTGATGATCTGATAGTTTATCTGCTTCTGACTGATATGCGCAAAACCATCCCTGGATTCGTCATAGATAACTGGGATCGAGTAAATCGGTATTTTGTACTTGTTAGCGTAATCCAGGGTATGGATGGTTCCGCTACCCGGCGAAAAGTTAGACACGATCAAAAAATGGCTCGAAGCGCTTTGCAGACGATCCCGTTCGATGAATTTATAGGGCTGAACCACTTCATGATGACTGTATTCCGTGACCAGGCAGCCACCCTGATCACAAATTTTTTCCGCCAAGCCGCGATTTGATGGTGGATAAACCTGGGTCAAACCCGAAGGCAAAAAAGCCACCGTTTTTCCACCGGCATCCAGACACCCCCGGTGCCCATAATCATCTGCCCCGACAGCCAGGCCACTGATCACCACAAAATTATTTTCAGCCAAAATCTTACCGGCCTGAAAAGCAAAATCTGCTCCCAGCCGGGACGGCATGCGGCTACCGATAACCGCAGCCCGTTTGGGCTGGTTTAAGATTTCAAGATCGCCCTTATAATACAGTAAGACCGGGTGATCATCAAAAATCAGACCCGCCGGAAACCCATCATCCCAATAGGATTTGCATTGGATTCCCAGCTCATCACATTCATCAATTAGCCGTTTGGCATAAGCCATGGATAAATCAATCTCAACTGGACTGACTTGACTAGAAATAATACGAAAGGTCTGGCCGATTTCCACAATCTCCTTTAAATCAAGATTCTGGGGTTCGACAATCATTTCCAGCAAAAGGTTAACTTTCTGGCGTCCAACCCCTTTTAATTGCAGGAGCCCGATAATAAGCGCATGTAAATGATTCATAACCGTGCTTAGTTCTTATTCGCGGAGCTGGGCATCAAATGATCGCTTTAATTCGCTGAGGATTTGGTCGATCACGGGACTGATATCATTGTCGTTTAAGGTTCGTTCGTGATGCCTGAAGTTCACGGCATAAGCCAGACTCTTATAACCCTCGGGAATTTGCGCCCCGGTATAGACATCAAATAATTCGATGCTTTCAAGAATGTCGCCACTGTTTTTACGAATAATCGTCTCAACCGCTGCCGCCGGAATATCTGACTTTATTAAAATCGCCAGATCGCGATTTGAAGCGGGGAATTTGGGCAGATCGGTAAATTTATTATCCAGTGACGCGCATTCAAAAAGCGCCTCAAAAGACAATTGACACACATAACAACGCTTTGGCAATTCATAATTCTTAACAACCACCGGATGAATCTCACCAATTTCGCCTAATTTTATCCCATCGACAAAAATTTCAGCTTTGCGACCAGGATGAAGGAAGTCTGATCCACCGGCGATAAATTCCGGATATAAAATTCCGGACTGCTCCAGTAATAGCTCGACAACGCCTTTTAATTCAAAATAATCGTCGCCGCCATAACTGCTGATTGCCAGTTTCTGTTCTTCGATGGGCAGTTCACCGGGCTTGGTATTCTGGCGATAGGTATTGGACAATTCGAAGAACCGACCATCGGGATTTTTTCGGTTATAGTTCAGTGAGATCGCTTCTAGTTGGTGTCCAATCAGGGTATGGCGCATAATGCTGTTTTCTTCCCCCAAGGGATTAATCAGCGGAATGAGGTTATCATGAAGCGGTGAATTCAGCCCGTGAAGGCGCTTTTCGCTGGTGAAAGAGGATGTCAGTGTTTCATAATAGCCCTGACCTACCAGGATGTTTTTAAGCGTGTCTTGAAATTTTTGAACCGGGGTTTTACCGCCGACCATGGTTTCGCCCCCCATGATGGTACCAGGAATCATATCATAGCCAAAAATCCGCACCACTTCTTCAGCCAGATCTTCTCTGAGGTCAATATCCAGCCGATAACTGGGGACTTCAACTTCCAGAACATGATCAGATATTTTTTCGACCTTGAAAAACAACCGGGTCAGCAATTTTGAAATCTCATCGATGGTCAGCGAAATGCCCACAAAAGCATTGAACCAATTGGTATCCAGACTGACTTTTTTTAAGCCTTCCACTCTGGGATAAACGTCGATCAGCCCTTCAATGACTTCGCAAGCGCCGATTTCTAACAGCAGATGCGTTGCCCTAAGGGCGGCAACGCCAGCCAGTTCGGGATCAACACCCTTTTCAAAACGGGCCGATGCCTCGGTTCTCAGACCCAGCTGTTTGGCCGTCAGCCGAACACTGCCTTTGTTAAAATTGGCCGACTCCAGCACGATCAGACTGGTTTTTTCGGTTATCTCGGAATTTTCACCGCCCATGACGCCGGCAATTGCCACCGGGGCCTTACCGTTGGTGATCATCAGCATCGTTTCATCGATGTCCCGTTCTTTGTCATCAAGGGTCACAATTTTCTTATTGGTGGTGGTTTTAACCACAATTTCCTGGGACTGGAGGCTATCATAATCAAAGGCATGCAGCGGCTGGCCCAGTTCGAGCATCACATAATTGGTAACATCGACAATATTATTTATCGGACGCACGCCGCTGTTGAGCAGTTTGATCTGCATCCACAATGGCGATGCTTCAATATTTTTGACTTTCAGCATCTTGGCCACATAACGGGGACAGGCGGGATCTTCAATTCTAACGCTCAAATAATCGGCAATCTGATTGGTACTTTCAGCGGTATCATAGGTGGTAACACCGGCCATCGGGAGATCCAGAGTTGCTGCCGCTTCTCGGGCGATGCCGATGATCGATTGGCAGTCCGACCGGTTAGCCGTTAATTCCACATCGATGATCACATCATTAAGCCATAGCAGTTCTCGGGCATCCATTCCCAGCGGCGTATTTTCCGGGAGAATCAGAATCCCTTCCATGATTTCTTTGGAAAACAAGTCGGTATTCATACCCAGTTCTTCAATCGAGCAGAACATCCCGTAGGAAAGCAGTCCGCGAAAATCATTGGTGCCGATTTTGGTACCATCGGCAAGCACGGCCCCATCAACAGCCACCGGAACGACGGCACCGACAAAGACGTTTTTGGCAGCGGTAACGATCACCCGCTCGTCGGTTCCCATATCCACGGTACAGACAATCAGCTTATCGGCATTGGGATGGGATTCAATTTTGGTGATTTTTCCAGTAAAGATATTGACAACATTTTCAGATACAACGGTCATTGTTTCGACTTTTGTACCTGACATGGTCAACGCCTCGCCAAAATCATAAGGGGACATTTTTATATCAACAAATTCTTTTAACCAATTTAGTGAAACGAGCATATGATGGTTCCTCCTATTTAAATTGCGCTAAAAAACGCAAGTCATTCTCAAATAATAAACGCAGATCATTAATTCCATATTTGATCATGGTGATCCGGTCAAGGCCCATGCCAAAGGCAAAACCGCTGTATTCATCGGGATCGATGCCGCAGAACCGTAAGACGTTCGGGTGAACCATGCCACATCCCAGAATCTCGATCCAACCAGTATTGCTGCAAACTTTACAGCCAACGCCACCGCATTTAAAACAGGTGACATCCATTTCCGCACTTGGTTCGGTAAAATAAAACTGGTGGGGTCGGAATTTCGTTTTGGTCTGTTCACCAAAAAGTTTTTTAGCAAATAAATCCAGGGTTCCTTTGAGGTCACTCATGGTGATGCCCTTATCGATGACCAGGCCTTCCATTTGATGGAAAACCGGCGAATGGGTGGCATCTATTTCGTCGCAGCGATAAACCCGTCCCGGTGAGATAATCCGCAACGGCGGCTTCTGTTCCTGCATGACCCGCACCTGGACTGGCGAGGTCTGGGTTCTCAAAACAATGTCGTCTTCGTAATAAAAAGTATCCTGCAAGTCTCTGGCCGAATGATCCTGGGGAACATTCAGATAGTCAAAATTATATTTAGCCCATTCAATTTCGGGACCTTCGGCAATCGAAAATCCCATTCCCAGAAATATTTCTTTTAATTCATTGACGGTTGTAGTTAAAGGATGAAGATTTCCAGCCTGACGCTTTCTTCCCGGCAATGATACATCAATGCTTTCTTCCCTGATCTGAGCTTCGATTTCCATTTGTTCAAGCGACTGCTTCTGGGCTGAAATATTATTCTCAATTTCTTCCCGGATTTCATTGGCCAACTTGCCAATAATTGGACGTTCCTCGTTGGAAAGCTTACCCATCCCCTTCAGGGCAATGGTCAGCTCCCCTTTTTTTCCCAGATACTTTATTCTCACATTATCCAGTGTTTTTAATTCTTCAACGGCATTAAGATCAGCCAAACAGCGATCTCTTAATTGTTTGAGTTCTAACTCCATTTCTTTCTCCTTTTTTACGCATTATAAATCATTAGCATTTTAATTTATCTGTATTTTAAATCATTAAAATAAAAAAATCGTCCTTCTAAAAAGGACGAAATAATTCCGCGGTACCACCTTAAATTAATACTGATTGCATTCACTCAAAATTTTAACGCAATTAACGTTAGAGGCTAAAGGCCATCAAGATCGGATGATGACGTTCACGTCTAAAACTCCAGAGGGAACTTCAATAAATTTAAACACAAAATCTCTCAGCCTGGGATTTTTTCTCTGTAAAATTCAATATTTATTTACTCGCTCTATCATTGTTGATAAGCTATTCAATTTTTGCGTTGATTTTGTTCTAAAAAACTTATTTAAAATCTCTGATCAGGTCATACATAATAATCCCTGCTGCAGTTGCCACATTAAGTGATTCAGCCTGACCGAAAATGGGAATTTTGAGCAAAATGTCGCAGCATTTACTCATCTCATCCGACATTCCCTGGGACTCATTCCCCATGACCATCGCAAACGAGCCGGTCAGGTTTTCCCGCTCCCATAAGGAACTACCCGTTAAGGATGTGCCTATGATGGTGATCGGCTGATTTTTTAATTGTTTCACATAGTCGAGCAATGACTCGGCTTGGTAAATCGGCAGGTGAAAAACTGAACCCATTGAACCGCGCAGCACTTTCTCGTTATAAATATCAGCCGTTCTAGCGGATGTCACCACACAGTCAAAGCCAGCTGCATCAGCCGTGCGGATAATGGTACCAACATTGTAAGGATCCTGAACATCCTCCAGTAACACATACCGTTTGAATATTCCTGGCGTAACACATACTTTAGGAAGTATACCAATAATCCCTTCCGGTTTTTGCAAACTGGAAACGGTTGATAAAATTAAAGCGGTAACCATCATGACGGTCACATTTTTTTCAGCTAATGCAATTACATAATCACTGTTTAAACCAGCATTGTTTTCCAACCATTCTTTGGTAATAAATATTTGTTTAAACGGCAAATCATTTTTAACGGCCTCCAGAAAAAGTTTGGTTCCTTCAATGGCAAAGGTCTCCTCTGAATCTCTAAAAGATTTACTGCTAAGCTTGCGCAAATATTTAAGTTGATCATTATTTTTTGAAGTGATTTCCGAAAACATCGTTAATGATCTTTTCGTGATAGTTTATTAATTTCATTAATGGATCGATTTTCGCCCATGACAATCAGCTTATCGCCAGAACGAACGATATCACTTGCAAGGGGTGAAGCATTTAAAACATCAAGAGTCCGAATGGCAATCACATTTAAGCCATACTTTTCTCTTAGGTTCAGTTGCTCCAAAGTTTTTCCTACCCAGATATGAAGGGACTCCACTTCAACAATGGAATGATTGGTATCCAGTTCTAGAATATCGATAAAATCACCTGAGAACAGATTATGTGCAACCCGCTCGCCCATATCTCGCTCAGGAGAAAATACTTTTTTAACCCCTAGTTTAAGTAACACCTTTTCATGTTGGGCATTATTAGCTTTCCCATAAATCTCGCTGATTCCCAGCTCCTGAGCATTGACAATGCCCATGATACTGCTGTTAATATCAGAAGTGATGGACACAACGACGGCATCCACATTTTTTAAGCCAATCGACTTCAACGCATTGATATCTGTCACGTCCGCCTGCACCGCATAAGTTACTAAATTCGCAATGTTTTGAATCTTTTCTTCATCTTTATCGACAACAACAACATTACAGCCCAACTCACTGAGCGTGATGGCAAGTGCTTCACCAAAACGCCCTAAACCAAGGACTGCAAACTGCTTTTCTTTCAATTAATAATCCTCCTCTAGCCAATCATAATATTGCCTTCCGGCAATTTAAAATTACCCACGTTTTCCCGGGCTCGTTTTTCACTGCGTGAAATCGCATAGGCTACCGTCAAGGGACCCAGCCGCCCGACAAACATAGTAATACTGATGGCTATTTTTCCCCCAATTGATAAATGAGGGGTCAATCCGGTTGTTAAACCAACCGTACCAAATGCAGAAAGCACTTCAAAAACCACTGTTTCAAAAGAAGCATCGGGTTCAGTACATAATAACACAAAAATCATTAAAATGACAATAGCAAACGCAATAACAATAACTGAAATTGCACGACGGATGGCCGGACCAAAAATAGTGCGTTTAAAGGCAACTACATCCTTTTTTCCATGTAATACCGAGGCAACAGTCATGATAATAATGGCAAAGGTGGTTGTTTTAACACCCCCACCAGTAGAACCGGGTGAAGCACCGACAAACATAAAAAGCATGGTCAAAAACAGTGATGGCGGTGTCAGCGCGGCAATATCGATGGTATTATACCCGGCCGTTCGCGGTGTCACCGACTGGAAAAAAGCAGCCATGAATTTTACTGGCAGCGATAAGTTACCCAAGGTTTTGGGATTATTAAACTCAAAAATAAAAAAAAGTACAAAACCGACAATTAAAAAAATACCAGTCACGGTTAATACCAGTTTAGCATGCATACTCATCTTTTCAAACTTGCGCACATTAATCAAATCACTGGTAACGGCAAAACCCAATCCACCTAGAATAATTAAACCGCCAATGACAAAATTGATGATGAAATTACCCACATATTTTGTTAGACTTGAATAATTGCCGAACAGATCAAAACCGGCATTACAAAAAGCTGAAATGGCATGAAAAAAACTATAGGCTGTCCCCTGTAAAAACCCGTATTCAGGAATAAAAACAAGAGCCAGCAATAAAGCTCCAATTCCTTCAATTGCTAGCGATGAGAAGAAAATGTATTTGGTAAATTTAACAATCCCGGCAATCGAGTTCATATTCACGGAAGATTGAATTAACAGCCGGTCTTTGATAGTAATCCGTTTTCCGGCCAGAACAAAAAACATCGTCGTCAGTGACATAAAACCTAACCCACCAATCTGGATCAGAAAAATAATGACGACCTTGCCAAAGGCCGACCAAAACGTGCCGGTATCAACAACCACTAACCCTGTCACACATACTGCTGAAGTTGATGTAAACAAAGCATTGACAAAACCACCGCTCACCCCAGATTTGCTGGCGATGGGCAATGTAAGAAGAATTGCTCCCAGCAGAATAACCAGAGCAAATCCGTAGATCAGCATTTCCGCAGGGGAGCGCTGTCCAACAAATCTATTGAAATTCCAACGTAATTTTTCTGCCACGATTCTGTCTCCACCTAAAATATTTGACAATCATACATATTTTAACATGCTGCTATAAAAAAGCAACAATAATATACAATAAAAAAACTTCCCAAGCATGGATAATCCGTTGAGAAGTTTTTTCAGTACGATTAGTTCATGTTTTTCTTTGATACTTCAACTAAGTCTTTGAAAGCATTGATGTCATTCATCGCCAAATCCGCTAAGATTTTACGGTCAATTTCAACACCTGCCTGTTTTAAGCCAAACATGAATTTGCTATAGCTTAAGCCATACATTCTGGCACCGGCATTGATTCGGGTGATCCACAATCTTCTAAAATTTCGCTTCTTTTCTTTACGGCCAACATATGAAGATCTGAGTGCTCGCATAACGGCTTCATTTGCTGATCTATATAACTTACTTTTAGCACCATAATAGCCTTTTGCAAGTTTAAGTACTTTTTTATGTTTCTTTTTG
>NZ_JBGSHG010000045.1:0-7176 GCF_041752335.1 Acetobacterium sp.
TTTTGCTCATTTTGAATCATAAAAGTTCTGTTTTTGAATTTCAGGTGGCATGAATTTTGTAATTTTGAATTTCGAGTCCTTAGTCTTTTATGCTGTAGTCAAACTGGTTTTTTCGACTTTTTCACTGCTCCCGGACGGTTCGGGACTTGTGAAAAAGCATCTTTTTGCTGGTTTCACAAGATTTGAGTGAATGATTTTTAGAGACATCGGGTAGAGACATCAGGCACGTTTCAATTGTCACATTCCCCCAACCCCCTCTAAAAATATGGTTCACCCAAAACAGTTGAGACGTTTCGGAACCCGTGAAAAAAGCTTTGTTTTTTACTGAACTCAAAAAATTAAAAAAGGCTGGGATTACCGAACCTCTGTCTTTAGTCTGAAACCCAGGTTTAAAAACTTGGGTTTATTTTATATAACGATCCTGGTTAAAACAACTTCATCGTTCAGAACGTTGATACCGGTTTTCCAATTCATCAAAAACTTCATTAAAACCGTAGCGGTCATTGTTTTGAACATCTTTCAAACCAGCATTGACAGAGTTTCTTATTTCCATTTTTGCTATTTCTTCCGGCGTGTATAAAACTCTTTCCGTTGCGCCCATTTCATACCCTCCATCTCATTATTCTTAACAACATTGTAGACGGTTATTCTAATATTTACAATTGCCTTTTCAGAATTGCCACGATGTCAAAGTGATACTTATTCCATCAGATCAAGCTGACCCTCAATCAAAACTTTGGAAATATTCATCGCTTTGATTAAATTTTTATTACGGCGATAATGAACGGTTCCTTCTGCAAATTTACTCTGTGCTTTTTCACACTTACTGATCACCGAAATCACTGGTCTGAGTGCTTCTGTTAATTCTATTTTGGTATACTGCTCCATAACATTTTTTCGGTCAAGATCCAATTTTTTTACCGTATCATCGGATTGATCCCTAGTCGCCTGTTCTTTGCTGGAAATTTCGTTTTCGATCAATAACTTTGAGATAATCATTGCTTTGATTCTATTTCTAAGCAGTGAATACTGAGCGGTTCCTTCCGCAAATTTGCCTTGCATTTTTTCACATTTTCTAATAGTTGAAGATACTTCCCGAAGCGCTACGTTCAATTCTTCATTGGTGTAATTACCCATAATAATGCTCCCTTTGTTTCGCAGTACAAAGCTGAAAAACCTTTATTCATCGTCAGCCTCAATTAGCTCATGAACCTTTGTCTTCAGTCTAAAACCCAGGTTTTTAAACCCGGTTAGATTACCAACTCCGATATTCTTTTTTGATGTTTTATTCAAAAGCAAATACTGTGGAAACGGTTCTTTTGTGGTGTATTTCTCAAATGAGCATAAGTCCCCCTGGCAACAGGGCTTCTGAACTATCCGTTTATTTATTGTGATCTAATCACCGATTTCAAAAAAAGTCTTTGATACAATAAGAAACATTCAACTGATTTATCAATTTTTTATTCGGAGGTATAAAATGTATATTAAAATAATAATCGGCTCTCTTGTCGGTGGCGCCTTGGGTCTTCTCTATTACAAACTGGTTGGCTGCCCCAACGGCAATTGCCCCATTACTGCCAAACCCCATCGAACTGCGATTTATGGCGCCATTCTTGGTTTTATGATCAGTTCTTCGTTTTAAATTAAAGGTAATGTTGTATGAAAAATAATCAATTCTTATTCCTCTTGGTACTGACTTATTTTGCGTTGGGATTTGTCAATATTCACTTTGCCATTTTGGGTCTCGTCTGCATGATGTTACCCTTTATTTTATTATTTAGAAACCGCAAAAAAACCTGGTGTCAAGGCTATTGCCCCCGGGCCAGCCTGCTGAGCACGACCGGCAAACTTACTTCGAAATTTTCGTTGAAAACGCCAGCCTTTTTTATCAAGGGTAAGATGAAATGGATAATGATTATCTATTTTGGCATCAGCCTAATCTTTATCACCATGTCCACCATTCGTGTTGGGCTAGGCTTTTCACCCGCTTTGGAATACCTTCGTTTTCTGATTGTGATTCCCCTGCCATTTGAAATGCCTCAATTGATCATCTTTGAAAGGCTACCAGCCTGGTTGACGCATCTGTCCTACCGTTTTTATTCCATGATGCTGACTACCACGTTTATCGGTGTGATCTTGTCGCTGGTTTACAAGCCGCGCACCTGGTGCACCATCTGTCCCATTTCAACCATTTCCAGCGAGTATATTAAATATACGCGTGACCTCTAGCGGAGACGCGTAATGAGACACCGGGAACATTTCGTTTTTTATGATCGATACTCATTCCAGGTTCAACGCAAATTCCGCTGCATTCTTTAAATCCTCACTGTTTGGTCTGCCTTTGTTCATTCCACCAAAGAATTCAAGAAAACTGTTGGTATTAAACCCTTTACAGTTAAATTCCCCTTTTATGATGTATCCTTTTGACACAAGTTTCTGTCTTAGTGCCGAATGATCTTTTGCAACCTTGTCTTCTCCGATAATTGCACTGGTAGAGAAGATAAAGCATGACTTTTTACTCACTTCCGGCAGCTGATCAGCCAGATCCAGCAATTCTTTATAGTGTCTTCGACTGTCGATGCCTGCTCCAAAGCCAATCAGGTCATAATTTTCAAGCTCTGCCAGCGTGACCTGATCAATTCTTTTTACCGGGGCATGCAATACTTCGGCAAATACATCAGCAATTTTTGCGGTATTGTTGTGATGATAAGAATGGACAATAATCAGACACTTTCCTCGTTCGGCGGCCATAACACTATTTTCTTTCTGCATCGTTTTTCACCTCTCATTTTTATTTCACGCTATGAATTTAGAAATTCGGTCACTTCTTTTAGATATAAATCCGGGTTTCCGATACACAATGCCAGAACCCGTGGCTACTCATGAGACCGGTTGCCAGCCCTTACAAATATCAAACCAGCCGGCACTGTTGGAATATTTTTCCAGTTCCGCTATTGTCAGTTCAATGGCACTATTACTGCTTCCGCAGGCAGGAAATACCGTATCAAATCGTTTCAGTGAATCATCCAGATAAATATCCACATTGCCGTTGACGGCAAAGGGACATACGCCGCCAATACCATGACCAACAAGGTCCTCGACCTCTTCCGGCGAAATCATTTTTGCCTTCGTTTTAAAATGAGCTTTAAATTTTGAATTGTCGATTCGGGCATCACCGGCTACCACTACGAGCACACATTTTTCCGCCAGTTTAAAGGACAAGGTTTTGGCGATTCGTTCCGGGGCACAACCGACCGCCTGCGCCGCCAGTTCGACCGTTGCCGATGAGGTCTGGAATTCCAGGATTCGGGTTTCAATATTCCATTGTTTAAAATAATCTCTTACTTTTTCTATTGCCATTTATAGTTACTCCTGTTCTGATAAAATGGGATTTATTGATTGTCCTTCCCATTCTATCATAAATATTTTTTTGATTCAAAGTACTACTTATCACGATCTGCCTGTTCCTGCATTACCCCCTGTGTTAGGATAGTTGTGTGCGACTTGAAAGCCGCTATTTATATTGCTGAAAAGCTATTTCTTTCATCTGAAATATCTCTATCATCATGTGCGTAATTGGTAACGATTGGATGCTCGAAAATATCCCGACAGAAAAAGATGTCTTGAAGAAATTCCTTAAAGCGGGATACTTATTTGAGGGAAAGCTTTTTCCAACAACGGAAGGATCAGCGCAGGGGGGAATAATCTCTCCAACAATCGCAAATATGGTTCTTGATGGCATGGAGGATGCAATCGCTCAAAAATTCTGGCCGAGTAAGAAAGGTCGAAATGAGGTAAAAGATACTCACAGAAATGGGGTAAATGTTATAAGATACGCCGATGACTTTATTATAACAGCCTATAGTGAAACAACAGCTAGAGAAATTATTAAAGTCATTGAGGAATTTCTGAGTATAAGAGGCCTTGTGCTATCATCAACAAAAACAAAAATTACCACCATACACCAAGGTTTTGATTTTCTAGGCTGGAATTTTCGAAAGTACTCAGGAAAACTGATTGTCAAACCATCTTTAAAATCCACCCAGAAATTAGTATCTACCTTAAGTCAAGAAATAAAGAATGGAACAAGTTCAGCACAATCACAATTAATAAGAAGACTCAACCAAATATTAAGGGGATGGACGAATTACCACCAGCCAGTATGCGCCAAAGAAACTTTTGGAAAAATAGATCATGTCCTATGGGAAATGTTGTACCATTGGGCGAAAAGGCGACATCGGAACAAATCTAAACAGTGGATTATCCGAAAATACTGGTGTGAAATCGGGACTCGAAAATGGTTGTTCAAAGATGAAGGAGCCACCTGATGACACGATACAGTAAGGAATTCAAAGACAACATTATCAAACAGGGAGAGCGGGACTATCTTTTTACCGTAGCGGGAACCGACGTCTATCAGGTGTTTGTCAAATTCGATGATCAGGGCGAAATTACGCAAACTGGTTGTGACTGCCCCTATGATTTTGGACCAATCTGCAAACACAATCGAAAATATTGCAATCAATAACACCGATCTTGAGATTGGTTTAAAAACAGCGCTATTTGGGAAGTTGCTTAAGCTATCTGATAAGAGCGTTTTTGATGGCTGGGAGGATTTCAAAATAGAGCTGCTTCAAATCGGCATCGAATTTGCCAATGTTGAAAGTCTGAGAAATAAGCTAAATCAGAAAATTGAAGCGATGATCGACAAAATCTCTGGTAAACCATATAAACAATACACGGTTGAAGCTTTGCTGCGGATTGAGTTAGAAATAAAAAGTCGGTATGGTACGAAAACAGAGGTTGATGAATTTATCAGACAGAATCTCAAGTATTCATCGTTTCGAGAAGCGCTGATTGATAAACATATTAAGGAAAAAGATTTCCAGAGTGTGATTGGGCTGGCTTTGGAAGGCGAAAAAAAGGATCGGGATCATGCTGGTTTAGTCCCCAGATGGAAAAAGATCAGATATACGGCTTACAAGCAGCTGGCCCAGAAGCATGAACAGCAGCAGTTGGCTAAAGAACTGTTATTGGACGGAAATTTTGAGTATTATCAGGAACTGAAGGCATTAAGTCCCGGGAATGAAACCGCACTATATCTCAGCTTAAAGCAGGAATTAAAAGCGCTCAAAGACTGGCGTGGCAGAGAGTTGTATCGAACGCTGATTGTCGACGCTAAAGATTTGGATGCGATCATGGACTACGTCAGAGAAAACCCGCAAAGTATTGAAACCTATGCCGGGATGCTTAAGGAAACGTCTAAAGATGAAGTCATTGAAATTTATCAAGCCTATATCAAAGGAGCCGCCGGCGCTGCCCGAAACAGACGTGACTATCAGGGCATTTGCAGGATCATCAAGCAGTACAAAAAGATTGCGGGTCAAAAAAAATCAAGACAAGATCATTCAGGAGCTTATCATTTATTATAAAAAAAATCCGGCCTTTATCGATGAACTCCGTAAATTTTAAACGATAAGGTGGGAAATCATCGTTCCAAGTCGGTAGCAATTAGCGAAGAGGGGATCAAATTATCGCAAAGCTTATTGAACAGATATAATATATCAGATTGGCAGTAGCATGACAAACGAAACATCCCCTCATCAGGAGATAACTTTGTTTAATGGCCTAGCTGTATTTTTTTGTTGGGAAAGTTGAACGAACACTCTATTTAAACTATTTTGTTTTGAGAATATCGCGAATTTCTTCAAGCAAAAGCTCTTCTTTACTGGGCACTTCAGTAACAATCGCTACTTCAGGCTCTTTTTTCGTTCTAAATGTAAAGAGTTTAATAATCACAAAAATAGAAACCGCAATAATTAAAAAATCAACCATAGATTGGATAAATGCGCCATAGCGAATGGCCACTTCAACAACCTCTCCACTTGCAGGGGTAATGATAAATTTCAAATCTTCAAAATTAATCCCGCCTAATAGAATACCGATTATTGGCATTAAAATATCATTAACCAATGATGTGACTATTTTCCCAAAAGCTGCGCCAATGATCACGGCAACTGCAAGATCCATGACGTTACCTCGCAATACAAATTCTTTAAATTCTTTTAGCATATAAAACCTACCTGTTTTTAGTGTGTCTTCAATATTTTTCAGTCCGACAGCGTCAGTATAACACATAATCATGGTTATTATATGGGATTTATAAACTTGCTTCTATTTTTTGAGCCCGTCATGCTCTGAAGCGCTCAACCATTATCATGACCGGACAGGATGGTACCATTTATAACCTCCGGATCACCGGCAACCCCGAGAAGCACAACCATGAAATTTATCAAATCTTCGAGATTGTCGATCTGGTCAAACGCCGGGAAACTTCCGTGAATGAGAGAAGGTAGTGACAGAAAAAAACGAAGAATTCAGGATTTATGTAGCCTGCAGACCCTGTTACTCGAAACCTGGGATAACTAAAAACCGATACGTGGGCATTTCTGCAGCTTTCATCTGTCATATTTGCCCCAATTCTAAAAACGGCATCAACCATTTCTGGGGGATAAAAGGTGCGACTTAAAAGATGCCTCAAAAGCTTGCTTCCTTTTTCATGTACCGCGATAAAGGTTTTGTTGACTACTTCCGGGACGGCAAACTGCGACCGGCGCCTTTCTTATACGATGGTTATCAGATAAATTGCTGCAATGATCAGCAAGATAATGCTGTTCCACTTCAAAAACTTAATGTCCGATAAATGTTGAAAAATGTATTTACTCTTTACAAATGTTATTTGAAGAAATAAAATGGAGTAAAAACATAAGGACATTAACTCTAGGAAAAGATAAAATATACCTAAGATTGGGATGTGAAAGATTGATGGTAATTAATGATTCTGAAAAGAATAATGAAATTTTTATAGAAAATGAGGATAAGGCCAATCAATATGCCGCTAAATGTTTGATCATTGTAGCAGCTATTGTTGGAAGTGTATGGATTTTAAATTCCATCAATTTTTTTATTATTTCAAAAATGCTGATGAACATAGCCATGCCGACAAGTATAACATTGTTTCTTTTGCCATCGTTACTGGTTAAAATGATTAGCGGTCAAAAGTGGTACCTGAAATATCTGATCATGGCTTGTACCATTATGGGAATGACCAGTCTTTCGACAATGATGACGTATCATACGATCCTTGCCTGGATTTGTCCGTTATTGATTTCCTGC
>NZ_JBGSHG010000046.1:0-17325 GCF_041752335.1 Acetobacterium sp.
TTTTGGCAGACCCGGCATTTTCATGATATCACCAGTCAGAGCGACAATAAATCCGGCTCCGGCGGAAATATTACAAGAACGAACGGTGATTCTGAATCCGGTTGGACGACCGAATACTTTGGGATCGTCAGTTAAGGAATACTGGGTTTTAGCCATACAAATTGGCACCTTATCAAAGCCCATTTTGGTAATGTTTTCGATCTGTTTTTCGGCAATTTGAGTAAAGTTTACGCCGTCGGCGCCGTAAATACGGGTCGCAATGGCTTCAATTTTTTCTTTGATGGTCATGTCGTCTTCGTAACAGAATTCGAAGGTTCCTTCGCTTTCATCGATCAGACGGATGACTTCCGAAGCCAGTTCTTTTCCGCCTTCTCCGCCTTTTGCCCAGACCTGGGAAATCGCGACGTTAACGCCTAATTTTTTACATTCTTCACGCACTAAAGCAAGTTCTGCTTCGGTATCCAGTGGGAATTCGTTGATCGCAACAACAGCTGGTAATTTAAATACCTGGGTGATGTTTTCAACATGTTTTAACAAGTTTGGCAGACCGGCTTTCAAGGCAACCAGGTTTTCTTCGTTTAAGTCCGCTTTGGCTACACCACCGTTATGTTTTAAGGCACGGACGGTTGCGACAATAATAACGGCGTCTGGTTTTAAGTTCGCCATCCGACATTTGATATCCAGGAATTTTTCGGCGCCAAGGTCGGCTCCAAATCCACCTTCGGTTACCACATAGTCAGCAAAATGCATGGCCATACGGGTTGCGATCACGGAATTACAACCGTGGGCGATATTAGCAAATGGTCCACCATGAATAAAGGCGGGGGTGCCTTCTAAGGTTTGAACCAGGTTTGGTTTTAAAGCGTCTTTCAGTAATGCGGCCATGGCACCGTTAGCTTTTAATTGAGCAGCGGTGATCGGGTCGCCTGAAAAACTGTAGCCAATAATGATGCGTCCGCATCGTTCTTTTAAATCAACGATATCAGAAGCTAAACAGAAGGCTGCCATTACTTCAGAGGCAACCGTGATGTCAAATCCATCTTCACGGGTGAAGCCATCGCCGGATGTTCCCAAACCATCAACGATATTTCGTAATTGACGGTCATTCATGTCAACACATCGTCGCCAGGTGATTTTCTTGGGATCAATGCCTAATTCATTACCTTGTTTGATGTGATTATCCAGCATTGCTGCTAATAAATTGTTAGCGGCTCCGATGGCATGAAAGTCTCCGGTAAAATGCAGGTTGATATCTTCCATTGGAATAACCTGAGCGTATCCGCCGCCGGCTGCTCCGCCTTTAACCCCAAAAACGGGTCCTAAGGAAGGTTCTCTTAATGCTACCAGGGTATTTTTCCCCAATTTTGCCAAACCATCGGCAACCCCGATTGTGGTAGTGGTCTTTCCTTCACCGGCTGGTGTTGGATTGATGGCAGTGGTCAGGATTAAACGTGCTTTTTTGTCGCTTTTTTTCTTTAACAGATTGTAATCAACCTTTGCTTTATACTTGCCGTATAAATCCAGATCGTCTTCTGTTAAACCCAATTTCTTAGCTATCACACGAATATCCTGTGGTGTAGCCTCTTGTGCAATCTCAATGTCTGATTTAAAACCCATATTATTTCCTCCAATACTTTGATAAATTTTTAACATCTGCATTTATGATATATGATTTCATTCTAAAAATCAAATAATAAATGTGACAATTTTTTACTGAAAAAAAAGGAATAACGTTTACATTAACGGGGTTTACATCAAATTTCAGAACAATATTTTACTCTGTGACATAAAATATCCATGTAATTCATTTGCTAGTAGGACTTCATCGCAATATATTTATCTTTGTTTGTTTTTTTAGTGATTTATTCCATACATTGTTTTCATTTTTTTGACTCAAAGCCCCTATTTTGTAATTATTGTTCACTTTCCTATTTTTTTCACTTGCTCCAGATAACTAATTCGCTCACAAAAACTGCCTTTGACTTTCAATTATTTACCATGTTCACCTCAGCATCCCTTTCTTCAGTCATTATACTTTTAAAATTTATGCTCTTCCATTTGCCCTTTTTAATTCGACCTGTAAATGATGATTTTGGCAGCTAGTCAACTATTTACTTGTATATACAAATTTTATTCAGATTATCATCATTTCTTAATAATGTCAATATTTTTCTAATTAAAGTCAATTTATTTTCTTTCATTGTTTGTTATTTCTCAAACGATCCATCTTCAAGTAATATATCGCCATATATTTACTTTAAAACACGTCGTTTATCATTTATTTCCGTCAAGAATTTATAAGTGTGTTTTCAGTTTGCCATGTTTTTTTATTTAATATTATGCTTTAAGCTTGTATAATAAAAACATAATATTAAGCGAATCAAAAAAAATGCAGTCAGCAGACCACATTTTTAAGAATCGATTTCAAATATTTATCGAACTGATTACCCAGGATAATAACTAAATTTTCTCTGATAAAAAACAATAGCTGGCTAAAAAAATCTTCACACCGCAACAACTCCATTTAAATGAGTTACAACTTAATTAATAACTTATTGTTCTGATGTTCCAATTTTTCCCTGTCGAAATGCTTTGCTGTAGACTCGGCAGTACTTATCTTTGCCAAGCAACGCATAAGCCGCAAAAATTGTTCCCATCATATCCTTATTCGTTGGATCCATCACTGCTGAATCCATACCAGCCTGGATGGCAAGTGCCATAAAGGTTTTATTCATCAGCGATCTGGCCGGCAAACCAAATGAAATATTACTCAACCCAGATGTGATATGAATCGATGGGTATAATGCTCTTATTTCAGATATTTCCCGAGTGAAATTCAGGAGCGAATCATTGTTTGTGGATAATGCCATCACACATGGATCAATATGGATGCGATCTGGTATTATGCCAAACTTTGCCGCTTTATCAACCATGACTCTGGCAATTTCGACCTTTTTTTGAACATCGCAGGGAATACCTTTATTATCACAAGTAAGTCCGATAACCTCCCATAAATTTCCTTCCATAAGCGGAAGCAGGATTTCGCATTTATCACCTTCCTGAGAAATAGAATTGATAAGCCCTGGTTTATTCGCATGTTTGAATACTGTTTCAATAACTCGTGGATTGGGACTATCAATACACAGCGGGGTTTCCGTAGCATCCTGAACGACTTCCATTAGCCATTTCAATGCCTCTACTTCCAACTCAGGTGCAGTACCGGCGCACACATCAATAAAATCTGCTCCTGCTTGTTCCTGTCTTATTGCGCGTTCTGCAATAAATTTCGCATCTTTTTTTTCAATCGCTTCCTTTACTGCTGGAATTGTCCCATTTATTTTCTCTCCAATAATGATCATCCTTTACCTCCTGAATTGATATCGTTTTCATCTTTATTGTATCATGTTTTACCTGTATATACAGACTATCATTACCTGTATTTTTTGTCAATATTTTTTGATGTTGTTGAAAATCTCATTTTTAACGGGTATAATATCATTAGCTTATGTAATATTTTACCCTAATTTATGACTAAGAAAGGACAAATTTATGTCATCATTGAATACTATTCGCGTTTTTTTTCCATTATTGGATAAAAGTATCCTGGTTGAGGCTGGAAAAACAGTTGCTGAAGCATGCGCTTTGGTGGGTTTTCCTCAAAACCTGGTTTGCGGGGGCAAAGGAACCTGCAAGAAATGCCTTGTTACCATTCGTGAAAACGATTTAGTTTCGGAAGTCCTGGGATGTCAACATCTCGTTTCCGAAGATATGGCGATTCTTATTTCAAAGGAAGCGGCCTTATCACAAATACTGGAAACTACCGAAAATGGCGAGTTGAGTTTCAACCCCAAAACCAGAGTGGCGACCATCCCCATCACGGCCTTAAAAACGGAGATGTGTTCTTACGATCTTGAAACCATCCGGAACGTCCTTGAAATGCCAGTTAAGATGTCTTCTATTAAAGTAATGCAAAAGTCAGCTGAAGTTTTTCATCAAAAAAACTTTCCCTTGATGA
Organism: Acetobacterium sp.; assembly: GCF_041752335.1. GTDB lineage: Bacteria > Bacillota > Clostridia > Eubacteriales > Eubacteriaceae > Acetobacterium. The sequence goes on from NZ_JBGSHG010000046.1 coordinate 4,016, forward strand.
ATTTTTTCTTATATAATGATGAAATTATTGATCTGATTCCCGGTAATGAAGCATTAAATGCCTATGGAGTAGCCTTTGATATTGGCACCACCTCGGTTGTTGGCTACCTTTACGATCTGACGAATGGAGTTCTGATTCACCAGTACTCTTCCCTGAATAAGCAAATTTCTTTTGGCGGAGACGTGATCAGTCGCATCGATTTTGCTTCCACAGCTCCGGAAAACCTTAAAAGTATTCAGCACGCCATCATCGAAACCGTCAACAATATTTTATCAAATCTTTTTTATGAATCAAAAATACCATCTGAAGCTGTTTATGAGTGCGTCTTCTGTGGCAACAGTACCATGGCCCATCTTTTCCTGGGCTTGAATCCCCTGCATTTAGGGCTCTCTCCTTTTACCGGAATTACCCGGGATATGGTTGTCCTCAATGCCGAAGAGCTCAACATCAATATTAATCCCAATGGAAAAATAACCTTTCTGCCCTTGTTGGGTGGCTTTGTGGGCGCCGATACGACTGCCGTTCTGCTGGGACTGCCAAAGGATGATGAATACCGTTTAATGATCGATTTAGGAACAAACGGTGAAATTGCCGTAGGTAACCGCAATCGTTATTTTGTCGCTTCGACTGCCTGTGGCCCAGCTTTAGAGGGTGCCGGTATCCATATGGGGATGCGCGGTACCACTGGGGCGATCGAAAAAATCGATCTGGTTGACAATCAGATAAAGTGCCATGTGATTGGCGGGGCTGCACCGCTGGGCTTTTGCGGATCGGGGATCATTGATGCGATCGCCTTCCTGTACCGGGAAAAACTGATTTATAACCGTGGTAATTTTATTAAGGGTGAGGATCTTGATAATCACCCTTTGAAAGATCGTTTCAAAACGGATGAAAATAATCAGCGCTATTTTATTTTTGTTCGCCATCAGGATAATCCCAACGGCAAAGAGATGATTATCACTCAAAAAGATGTCCGGGCAGTGCAGTTAGCCAAGGCGGCCATCTTTACCGGTTGCTGTCTGCTGACTGAAAAATACGGCATCAAAGCGGAAGATCTTAAGGAAATAACCCTGGCGGGTGCTTTTGGCAATTACATCGATATCGAAAACGCCCAGTTTATCGGTTTACTTCCCGAGATTTCCGGCGTGCCGATCCGCTCTATTGGCAATGGCGCCGGAACCGGTTCGCAGCTCTTCCTGCTCTCTCAGGATGAAGCCCAACGCTGTGTCGAGATCCCCATGATAACCACCCATATCGAGTTAGCCACCGATCCTAATTTTTCCAACCTTTATATGCAAAACACCACCCTTGGTCAAAATGAAATGAAGTAATAACTCCCTGTTTTCATTTTACTGATCTTTATTAAAAGCAAACACTCAGCGGATGTTTGCTTTTTTTATTCCCCTGACCTGGATTAGATGCTATAATTATTCTAAATTACCGAAAGGATGCTCAACAATGGAAAAAACACCCAAGATTTTATTATTATTAACCGGGGGTACAATCGGCAGTGCTGTCAACGACCACTGTATCAATGTGGATTCCCGTCGCGGTGACGACTTACTTGCCATACATAAAGAACAATACGTCCGCGAAGTCGAATTCGAGGTCGTCCGTCCCTTTAATATTCTCAGTGAAAACGCTGAACCAAAGCACTGGCTGCAAATAATTAAAACCCTCCAATCCCATCGATTCAGCGATTATGATGGTGTCATCATTGCTCATGGTTCGGATACCCTTCCCTATACCGCTGCCGCCCTTGCTTATGGCATCGACGCTCCTTTTATTCCCATTGTTGTAGTGGCCGCCAACTATGCCATCGGCGAACCCAACAGCAATGCCATTGCTAATTTCTCGGCAGCGGTAGAATTTATCAGCAATATGAAACTGCCCGGTTTTTACGCCATTTATAAAAACAGCGATGATGTCACTTATGTCCACCTGGCCACTCGGCTCCAGGAAGCCGATTGGCTGAAGGATGACTTTACCAGTTTTGGCGCTCCGTTAGGGGTATTTGATCAACGGGGCTTATGCTGCGTGCCCACACCAAAAAACCCAACCATGCTCAAGCTTTACAATCCATCATCGGATGATGTCCCCTTAGTTAGAGAATTTCGCAACGAAGTCCTGGCGCTGCGGGCCTATCCCGGTTTGAACTATGAACTGATCGATCTCCACAAACGCCCGATCCGGGCCGTGCTTCACTCACTATACCATTGTGGCAGCGGAAATATTACCGGGGAAAATGGCACTTCCCTCTTAGCGTTTATTAAGAACAACCCCAACGTGGATCACTATATGATCTCCTACAAAAATATTCATGGTGATCTTTACGCTTCCTGTCAGGAGCTTATTGCCGCCGGTGGGATTCCCCTGGAGAACATCTCCTTTGAAGCAGCTGTAACCAAATTGAATTTTGCCTACAATCAGCAGGAATGCTCAGCGCTTAACTATATGAAACGGGAATTTTTCTATGAATTCCTGAGAGATGCCCGGGAAAATGGGTATGTAATATAGTAATTTTCATTGCCTATAATTAAGCGCATAAAATTTTGTTTAAAAAAGGAGACTGCTATGTATGATGTCGCTATTATCGGAGCCGGAATAATCGGAACATCGATTGCCCGGGCTTTAAGTCGTTACAAATTATCCGTTATCGTTTTTGACAAAGAAAATGATGTATCCATGGGGGCAACCAAAGCCAATTCGGCCATTGTCCATGGAGGCTTTGCCGAATCCCACGCCAAAGTAAAAGGCGGCCTGTGTTACAAAGGCCGAAAACAATTTGACCAGCTAGATAAGGAACTGAACTTTGGTTTTGAAAAAATCGGCTCGCTGGTGCTGGCCTTTGAAGAAGAACAGTTGGGGAAACTCAATGAATTATACGAAAACGGTCTGGCCAACGGTCTGGATGATTTAGAAATCCTCGATCACGATCAGATCATGGCAATGGAACCAAATGTCAACCCGGATGTTAAATATGCCCTGTATTGTAAAGGCGCCGGCATCTGTTCGCCCTACGAAATGGCTATTGCCATGGCAGAAAATGCCATTGTCAACGGTGTTGAGCTTTTCTTAAATACGGAAATCACCGCGATTGAGAAAAACATTGACAGCTTTGATCTTACCGATCAAAATGGCAAAGATTACCAATCTCATTATGTGATAAATGCCGGCGGGGTTTCCGCGGATAAGGTATCACAAATGGTAGGCGTGGATTCTTTTACAATTACCCCCCGGACCGGAGAATATATTCTAATGGTTCGCGGTTCAGCAAGCGTTATCAATACTGTCCTGTTCCAGATGCCTACAAAAATGGGCAAAGGAATTCTTGTGACTCCAACCTATCACAGCAACCTGATGATTGGGCCGGATGCAGTCAATGAAAATACCGTGGATAAATCAACCCATGCTGAACGGCTTCTAAAAATTTTTAACGAGGCCAAACATACCACTGATAAATTAAATATTAAACAGTTTATCCGCAGCTTTACTGGTGTCCGCGCGGTAAGCTCCACTGATGACTTTATCATTGAAGCCACCCCCGTTACCGGATTTATCAATTGTGCCGGTATTCAGTCCCCAGGATTGACTTCTTCACCAGCGATTACAGAGATGGTGCTGGGCCTTTTAAGAGAGCTGAACTGTCCGTTTGAAGAAGATCCCAGATTCAATCCTTATCGTGCCCCTATTATTACCAAGACCGAATTAAAGCCGGTTAAAGAAATCCAACCATTCGTGGATATTGATTCCAGCCCGGAAAAAATAATCTGCCGCTGTGAACAGGTCAAAGAAGCTACCATTATCGATGCTATGAACCGAGGTATTCCAGTGACCACCGTCGATGGTATTAAACGGCGTACCCGATCCGGCTCCGGCTGGTGTCAGGGAACTTTCTGCCGCCCCAGGGTCGCTGAAGTGATGACGCGGGTTCTCGGCCATGAAATTGATGCTGGTTTTGATGTCGAACACAGTGGCGTTAATCGAGTCGGTAAAAACGAGATTGTAGATTATATAAAGAGTCACCAAAACGACTGATTTTTTTGCTGAATACAGATTACTGCTATTTCATTTTTACATCTTTTATCTGTTACTCTCCATTAAACCATAAAGGCACTTGAAAAATACCGCACTCCATTGCTATTAATAGGTTTTAAACAAATCTATATAAATTTTCCCTCCTGTAAATGGTGTTACAATTAATGACAAAGGTAACACTTTCCTGAACAGGAGGGAAATTCATAGCTACTCAATCATCCCTATTTTCTCTCACCGACTTTTTTCGGGATATCAAAACTTATCTTAAGACTCCAATCTCTCTTTTTTGAAAGATCACAAACATTTTATACTGCCTTTTTCAATTCCTTAATTTTCCTGATATTTTTTTGCAATACAGGTAACGAAGTGCTAGAATATGTATAATAGCTTTAAACTGAAAACGGAGAATAAAATGCTAAGTGAAGTCTATAACCAATCGGTTTGCATCATGAATGCTGCAGTGTACATGCACTATGTCGAAGGAAAACCAATGCATCAGATTGCCGAAATTCTAAATATTTCCAAATCTACTGTCTCGCGACTATTGAGACGTGCAATAAATGAAAACGTTGTCAAATTCGAGATCGAACCGAATTTTTTCGAGTGTACACAGCTTGAAGCAACCATCCGAAAAACGGCTGAACTTCAAGAGGTTCTGGTTGTTCCGGTATTATCCAGTAAAAATGAACACTCAGCTCTATCCATAAAAAAGATGGTTGCGCTGGAAGGCGCCCGTTATATTCAACGGATTATTACAGACGATGACATCATTGGCTTAACCTGGGGCGGAACCATGTACCATTTGATCCAGTATTTGAATCCCTGCCGAAAAGCCAACGCCAAGGTCATCACGATGCACGGCAGCATTGTCAACTGTGATGAGAAACTAGCCGTGGGAACCCTGGTCCGTCGAGCAGCGATGGCATTTGGCGGTAAAAATGTATCCATCTGCAGAAATGGATTGTTTGAACTGTCGGAGGATTTCGAACTACTTAAATCCAGTGAAATATATCAGAAAATGACCACACTGTTTGAAAATATCAACATTTCAATCAGCGGGGTTGGATTATTGTACCCCATGACGACGACGTTGCTGGCATCTACAAATTATCTAAAACCAGCGGAATTTCAGGAATTAATTGGTCAAAATGCCTATGCGGATATTATGTTGCGTTTTATTGACAAAGACGGAAACGAATGCAATACCTCAATGAAAAATCGAACCTTTTCCATTGAGCTTGAAACCTATAAAAAAATCCCAAAAAAAATTATCGTTGCTTCAGGATCAGAAAAAGCCCCCTCTATTCAGGCCCTTATAAATGGAAAACTACTGGATGTCCTGATTATTGATCAGCATCTGGCTAAGGCTCTTGTTTTCCCAAGTTTCTGAGTATTGATTAAATGAGATTACGATTTCTGTAATGATCACAAAAGACCGGAAAAATATTTTCCGGTCTTTAATCTTGAGACTAACGATATTTATTCTGGAAATCTGCAACGGCGTCAAATGCATCGCCAGACAGCCCATGATAAACTCGTTTCCATGTCTGAAATGCGTCTTCATACCGTGCTGCTGATTCTGGATGTGGTTCATAATGTCCAGTTACCTTTACCATCTTTTCAGCCGCAGCATCGTAATCTTTATAGATGCCAACGCCAACTGCTGCTAACATGGCGCAGCCAAGAGCGGTTGCTTCTTCAACCTCAACGGTTTCACATGGTCGATTGTAAATATCCGCCTGCATCTGACACCAGAATTTTGATCTTGAGATCCCACCAGTCAAGCGTACAGTGGTGAAATTAGGTACATTTCCTTCAACCATCGCTTCAAGCATGTCTCGAATATCGTAGCAAATCCCTTCCATGGTTGCTCGGGTGATGTCATTTCGGGTGTGTGCGATCGTCATCCCAACATAGTTCCCTCTCGCATTAGATTCATAGTTTGGAGTGTTTGCTCCCTGAAGATATGGAAGGAAAAAGCATCCATTCGCTCCCGGAGGTGAATTTCTGGCAGCATCTGTCATGAAATTATAAACTTCCGTTCCCAGATGTTTTGCCGTCAGTTCTTCAACATCACAGAACTCTCCCTTGAACCACTTGAAAGCACTTCCTGCTGAATTAGCTTGCCCTTCCATAACCCATGCTCCATCCGGCGTTCCCAGCACATAGCATTTCTTAGCTGGATCTCGTAAAAACGCCCGTGATTTACCAGCTGTAATACCTGCTGTGCCGCCACATGCATATCCAGTTCCTTCTTTTACGCAGCCACATCCCACACAACCTGCCTGTTGATCTCCAGTCCCCATAACAAGCGGTGTTCCAACGGCGAGGCCAGTTTTTTCTGCAACTTCCGGAGTCACTGCCCCAATAATCGAACCCGATTCACGAAGGGGTGCCAACTTATTAATATCGATTCCAAAAACATCACATAGTTTCTGACTATATTGGAAATCTTCTCCATTCAACTGCAACCAAGGCGTATCATTGATATCGTCGTAATAATCATCGGCACCATAGGCCTTAGTCATGAGACCCATTATTGTATGTATTCGTGTTGCATTTTCATAAGCTTCTGGCATATATTTCTTAACCCATTGGAGTTTTCCCGATGGAAATACAGGTCCCAATGGCATCCCGCACATTTCATAGAGATCATCCGGTGTCATTCCGCCGGCGGCAAGCATTTCGACCATTTCTGGCAGCATTTCCGCACTTCTCAAATCCTGCCAAATAATGATCGGTGTTGTGAATCCCCCATCCTTATCACGTGTCACCATGGTACAGCGAAACATATCAAAACTGATTCCGGCAATCTCCTCTGGATCAATTCCACTGTTTCTTATCGCCAGTCGGGTGGTTTCGTACAATGTGTTGATCAGTTCAGGTCCATCACATTCAACCCGACCTGCTGACGGATAAGTTAATGGATTCAGAACCTGTCCTGATCCAATTTCATTTCCTTCAATGTCAAATACAATACTCTTGCTACTCGTTGTTCCACAATCAATACCCAATACATACTTTTTAGTCTTCATTTTTTTCACCTTTCATATTAATTAATATTTACCTGTGATGAAATATAACATCCTGCATCATACAATGAAAAATTATGTAGTTGCAGTCTTGTCATTATATAGAATGAATACGTTTTGTTGCAATAATATCAATTCCTGTCTTTGCAACGTTTTTAAGTACAACTTCGCCGATTTCTATTGGTGCATTTAACTCTAGATCTTTTAGAGCAGATATACACTCCAATATTTTTTCCTTTGGGATATCTTCCTTTGTTTTAACCGAAAGCATCTGGCTGTCACCGCCTTTTACTTTAACCGTCGAAGTCACGGTGCGTGTAGGGTTAGTCAATTCTTTTTTGGCATACTTCGATCCATTTTTACAAATGTTTCCCTCCACTCCGATTACAACACCATTTTCGAAGCTTGCCGTTATCATGCATCCCAATGGACAACCAATGCAAATCAATGACTTTTTCATGACAACAACTACTCCTTTTCAACCTTAATCCAAATAGTTTTACACCCTTGATGCTCCTGCAACTTAGCTTTTTCAATCTTTACCTGCTCCATTTCCCCTGGAGTCATGAGCTTTTTCTTCTGATGCAGCACTTGTTGATCGTCAAAATAGACACTGAGGTAATGATCCCGATAAACATCGCGAACCCGGAAGCGAATAGTTTGCTCATCTTCCATTCGATTCAGCTGAATCGTTCTTGGCACCGTATAAGCAATTCCTTCCCGAGCTGTAACATCAATGACCTGTTTTTCATCTCTGTGAACAAACAATCCTTTCACAAACTGCGCCGCGTTTTTTCCGGCAGCTGCCGATTCCTCTGAAACATAATCAACCAGATCGTGGACATGAAGAACATTTCCACATGCAAAAACCCCATCTATATTTGTTTCGAAACTCTCGCTGACAATTGGCCCATTGGTAATTGAATCGATGGTAACATTCATCTTGCTGGACAGCTCGTTTTCTGGTATCAGACCCACCGACAACAACAGGGTATCACAGGGATAAAACTCTTCAGAACCTTTGATTGGTTTTCTGTTTTCATCTACCTCCGCAATGGTAATCCCTTCGATCCGTTCTCTTCCTTTTATATCAATAACCGTATGGCTGAGTTTTAACGGAATATCAAAATCATTCAAACACTGAACGATGTTACGTTTCAGTCCCCCAGAATAAGCCATAATTTCGCATACAACGTTTACATGTGCCCCTTCAAGTGTCAATCGCCTGGCCATAATCAGACCAATATCGCCGGATCCCAGAATCACCACTTCTCTGCCGGGCATATAGCCCTCGATGTTAACAAGACGTTGGGCCGTTCCTGCCGTGAAAATTCCGGCTGGCCGATAACCGGGAATATTTAGCGCCCCTCGGGGCCGCTCCCGGCATCCCATCGCAAGGATCAGCGCCCTAGCAGAGATTTCCACCACTCCAATGTCTGCATTCATAATCGTAATTACTTTGTCTTCATTGATATCCATTACCATGGTATTAAGCAAATAAGCGATTTTCAATGCTTTAATTTCGTCGATAAAACGTTGCGCGTACTCAGGTCCCGTCAATTCCTCTTTAAAGGTATGAAGACCAAAGCCGTTATGAATGCACTGATTAAGGATTCCACCAAGCCTCTGGTCACGTTCGACGATCAAAATTCGTTCAATTCCATTTCTTTTTGCTGCGGCGGCAGCAGCCAGTCCGGCTGGCCCGCCGCCAATTACGACAACATCATAGTTTTCCATTGTATCACCTCGCTTTCATCACACTGCCTTGTTGCAGCCCACAAGCAGCTGCGACTGACCACCTTTTTTTGTCACCTCTGTCATCTCAATCCCCAGTTCTCTGGCAAGAATCGCCATTGTTTTTGGTGTACAGAAGCCTGCCTGACACCGTCCCATGCCAGCTCGTGTTCGACGTTTGATGCTGTCAAGAGATTTCGCGCCCAGTGGCCGATAAATGGCATCGATAATTTCCCCCTCTGTCACCATTTCACAGCGACAAACAACGTTACCATATTCAGGATTTTTTCGAATAAGCTCACTCTTTTCCTCATTTGAAAGTTTTTCAAATTTCACGACCCCTTTCCGCCTCAGTACAAAATCTTCTTTTTCTTCAAGACACAGCCGTTTGGCAATCAATTGGGATAACATCACCCCAATCGCCGGCGCACTCGTAAGACCCGGGGATTCAATGCCTGCTGCATCAAAGAAGCACGGCGCGTCCCAAACCTCTTCCACGATAAAGTCATGATTATCTTCATGTGCGCGCAAGCCTGAGAAAGATGTAATAACCTTGTTTAAAGGCAATTCAACCTTGCAAAGGTGATTTATTTTAATTTTTTCAATCAGATCCTCAAGAACTTCCTGAGTTGTGTTCAACGATTCCTTATCCTCCACGTCATTGGCACTCGGTCCGACATACAAATTTCCATGAAGCGTTGGAGCTGTTAAAATCCCCTTCCCCATTTTTCCCGGCAACGGAAAAACCGATGCCGTAAAAACATTTCCAAACGATTTGTCAAACAATAGATATTCACCTTTTCTGGCTGTAATATGAATTTTTTTATCGCTGACCATGTTATGAAACTTGTCAGCATAAACTCCGGCCGCATTGACTACAGCTTTTGTTTCGATAACGCCCATATTGGTATAAATAGCATAACCATAATCCGTTTTTTTAATATCCAGTGCCTCAGTTTCAAATTTGAATTCGACTTTGTTAACGTTTGCATTTTCGGCCATCGCAATTGCCAGATTAAAGGGACAGATCACACCTCCCGTTGGAGCAAACAAAGCCGCAACGGTTTTATCTGTCAGATTAGGTTCCATCTTCAACACTTCATCACGTTCCAGAATCACGACTCCTGGAACACCGTTTTTCATTGCCTGCTCCAAAAGATCATCCAATTTATATCGCTCTTCTTTCACCGTACAGACAACCAGTGCCCCATTTTGCTTCACAGGAAAATCCAGTTCCTCAGCATATTTCCACATCAGTTCGTTGCCTTCTACATTCAGTTTTGCCATTAACGTTCCGGGTTTTGCGTCAAAACCTGAATGGATGACGCCACTGTTTCCCTTTGACGTACCGGAAGCTACATCATCCCCTTTTTCAATGACGCAGGCATTGACTTTATATTTTGAAACTTCTCTGGCAATGCAGCAGCCGGTTACGCCGGCCCCGATAATTACAACATCATACATCATTTTCCACCGTTCCTTTGTTATCTATTAAACTTATCGGTTATCACCCTTTTAAATCAAAAATTCCAGATTTTCCTTCCTGATAATACCCCCACATCTCCACCGCAGCTCTCAGTTCACTATTTTCTTTTGCTGCTTCATCGGTTGGTATGCCTTTTACGGTCGCATCGATGGCTTGTCGAAAGGCTTTTGCTCCAGCTCGTGTTCCCATTGGGTGCCCATGAATACCTGCCCCGCTGGCAATGATCACATCAATACCAAATTTTTTAACAATATCCTCTACATGTCCCTGGGTTGTGCCGCCACCCGGCATCGAAAACGCCGGTTTAATGTTGCCTAATGGCGAAATCATCTTATACCCCACATCAATAAATGTATCCATCAGCATGGTCAATTTTCCGTAAGGAGAAAAAGAAATGATCATATCTGCTCCTGCCAGTCTTGGCAGTTTTGCGCCAATGAGGCCAACACTCATCCCAGACCAGGAAGACTCATAGACTGCTCCATTAAAAGCAGGATGTCCCAGAATCGGAACGTTGATGTCCCTGTCTTCAGCTAACATCCGTGTGGCATCCAAACCGACCGTTCCATAATTGACCATCAACGCATTCGCTCCAGCTTCAAGGGCGTTATATGCATTCTCTTTCAGTTTGTCCGGCCGATCTGTAATGTTAACCGTATAAAGGGTTTTTTCTCCCTTTTCATCATCTGCCCGCTCAAGCGCTTTCATCACATGTTTAACGCGTTTGATCAGCGGACAATGCTCAGGATTCGCAATCAGTTCATCATCCTTAATAATATCCACGCCGCCCACTGCAGATTCATATGCCAGTTCAGCCGTTACCTCTGGAGACATACCTGTACAGGGCTTAATCATATTGTTGAGCAGGGGACGATCATAAACCCCCAACAATTCCCGTGTCCCTTTAATTCCAAATTTAGGGCCACTGAACTTTTTAAGAAAAGCGTCCGGGAACTCCAGATCCAGTAGTTTAACTTTTCCAGATCCAGCTACTTCACCAATGGCTGTACTCAACATCATCGCAAACTGATCACCGAAATTCGTCCATGGGTAAGCAATTCGTATTATCAGGTGCCGCTCTTTGATCCCCTCCGGAAGACTAATCTGATAGGCCGGTGTTTCATAGACACCCACCAGTCTGCCAATACATCTTTCGCGAATTTCCTCTGTCTCCTGGGGTACTTTTATCCAAGTTCCACAAGACTGCTCGATGCCAATTGCTGCTGCAAATTTCATAATATTTGTGTCAGGTTTTGTCGCACAATAGTAAGTGGCAATCACAAATCGATCTTTATCCAATGATTCAGGATATTGAACAACAATAGGGTCAATATACATTTGCCTTTACTCCTTGTAATTTATTGTTTTCTAGAACGTTCCCTTTCATTATAGAGTTTCTTGAAAATATTAAAATATCGAAAATAATTTCAATAACTTGTTTTTTGAAAGCAACTCATTTTAATCTTAAAAAGAAACACAAATTTTTCTTTCTAACATCATGCTTTACGCCGCTCCTTGTTTTTTAAGTATATGCTGCGTTTTCATAAAATAATCATGAGCTCAGCCACTTTTACAAAAATAGTCATTGACAAAGAACCTGCAACCGTTTATAATCACAGTAAATGAAAGATTATTTACTAAAATAACAGTAAATAAAATGTCTTATACTAAATATAGTTTTTTAATCGCTTTGCTCTCTAATTATTATTTTTATTGTAATCGCCGTCAAAAGCGACCTGATTGTCAGCAAATCAGCCAAAAAACTAATCAATGATTCAATCTATTTAAACTTAAGGAGGCTATACACAATGTTAACCGTAAAAGAAAATTTAAAAGAAGTCCTCACCGGGGGAAATCCGGATCGATTTGTAAAACAATTTGAGTTTATGCAAATGATCATGAGCGTCCCATCTTGTCGTATCAAACCTGCAATTGGCGAAGAAGTTGTCAATGAATGGGGTGTCACCATTCGCTGGCCTGAAGGTCAGCTTGGTTCTTTTCCTGTCCATGATGCCGATCATATCCTGCTAAAAGACATAACAAAATGGCGAGACTATGTCAAAGCGCCAAACGTTGTCTTTCCTGCCGAAGCCTGGGAAAAAGCCATCGCCGATGCTAAAGCCGTTGATCATGACAATCAATATGTTACCGCATTTATCGCTCCGGGTGTTTTTGAACTGACCCACTACTTAATGGGAATGGAAGATGCTTTAATGAGTTTCTACGAAGAGCCCGAAGCAATGGAAGAACTGATTGACTACATCACCGAGTTTGAGCTGGCCTACGCTAAGGAATTAGTGACTCACCTCAAACCAGAAGTTATTTTCCACCATGATGATTGGGGCAGTCAGATTTCAACCTTCCTATCTCCCGCCATGTTTGAAGAGTTTTTCCTACCTGCCTATAAAAAAATATACGGATTTTATAAAGAAAACGGTGTGGAATTGATTGTTCATCATAGCGATAGTTACGCCGCAACCTTAGTCCCTTATATGATTGAAATGGGTATTGATATCTGGCAGGGTGTTATGACAACCAACGATATGCCTAAAATGATCAAAGAATACGGCGGACAGATCACCTTTATGGGCGGCGTTCACAGCGGTGTCATCGATCATCCGGAATGGACCAAAGAACAGGTTGAAGAAGAATTCAACAGAGCATGCCATGAATGCGGAAAGCTTTATTTCATTCCTGGTGCCTGCCAGGGTATGGGCGTTTCCTCCTTCCCGGGAGTTTACGAAGCCAGTGATGAAGCCATCGAGAAGCTGAGCAAAGAAATGTTCTAAACCATCCATCCTTCCCACAAAACACAAATTTTTATAAAAACTAACGAACACAGGAGTTGAAAAATGATTATTATCGGAGAAAAAATCAATGGTGCGATTCCTTCCACAGCGAAAGCAATCGCCGCAAAAGATGGCGAGTTTATCAAAAATCTGGCCAAGATTCAAACCGAAGCCGGCGTAGATTATATTGATGTCTGTGCATCTGTAGATGATGATATCGAACTGGAAACC
>NZ_JBGSHG010000047.1:0-13697 GCF_041752335.1 Acetobacterium sp.
GGTAATATTAGTCTTGCATTTTGAATTACGAGAGGTACCGAAGTGGTCATAACGGGGCGGTCTTGAAAACCGTTAGGGTGCAAGCCCACGTGGGTTCGAATCCCACCCTCTCGGCCATCAAATGCCAGAGAATTGAATAAATAATTTTGCATTATTACCTTTGGAGAAGTACTCAAGTGGCTATAAGAGGTGCCCCTGCTAAGGGTATAGGCCGTTAACGCGGTGCGTGGGTTCAAATCCCACCTTCTCCGCCATTTAAATTTAATAAGAAAACTGATAAGAACGCCATCTAACGGCGTTTTTTTTATGCCCTGAAATGGGTTTGACCCCTAAATTGACCCCTTAGAGGTTTTTTTGACCCCTAAAGGCTCTGGATCAAGGCTTCCATTCTATCAGAACTTTCTTTTCTCATAGCATCGGTAACGTGGGCGTAAGTGTCCATGGTGAAGGATGCAGAGTGATGGCCCAAATTCTCCTGGACGGTCTTAATATCATCCCCGGCTTGTAATGACAGGACAGCGAAAGCATGACGCAGATCATGGAACCGCAATTCAGGGTAGCCGATCCCGGTCACAACTTTTTTATAATGTTTCAATAATGTGGGATGTTTGACAAACTCCCCGATCTCATTGGTGAAGATAAAGTTTTCATCATTCTCCCATGCTGAACCAGCCCTCAGTCTATTTTCGGCCTGTTTTATCTTTTCAGCCTTCAAAGTATCCATAACCAATTTTGCAGGCCTAATAAGCCGTGTCTTGCCATTTTTTAGGGTAGCCCATTGATAAGAACCAATAAGCCGTTGATACTGACGGTATATGTTGATCGTTCCGGTTTCAAAATTGACGCAGTCCCAGGTTAAACCGATAATTTCCGATTGCCGTAACCCGGTGAAGATATCCACAATGAAGATATTTTCAAACTGATGGCCCTTTATGGCTTCCAGAAATGCCGGGACAATGGTTTTATCCATGGGGGTTACTTGAGCCTTAACCAGCCGGGGTAATTTGCAGAAATCAGCCGGGTTTGTTTTGATGTATCCCAGGGCCGTAGCCTGCTCTAGGCATTTATGCAGCACCCCGTGAATGTTCTTAATGGTTTTGGCTGAATAATCGTCATTAAGGCCGTTATAAAATTTCTGGATATGATGCGGAGCCAGAACCGATATTTTGATTTTACCCAGTGTAGGGGTAATGTGGTTGTCAATATGGGACTGGTAAGACCTCAATGTGAGGGGTTTCAGGTTAAGGGTATACTCTTTAATCCAAATCTTTAACCAGTCCTCAGTGGTCAATTTGGACGGTTCTTTGTACTCCCCGTTATCAATAGCAGCCGTGATGGCGTTCATTTTCTTCCTGACATCTTGTTGACTGATACCATAAATAGATTTTCTGATTGCTTTTCCTGTACCCGGATCAGTACCAATGGTACACCGGGCTTCCCATCTTCCATCAGGCCGTTGGCGAATGGTGCCGGAGCCGTGAGCGTTACGGGTACTCTTTTTATTTGCCATGGGGTTACCTCCTTGTATTTAGATGTTGAAGATTTCATACCATCCAAATTGGATGGTATCGCCGTTACTAAAGTGTTACCATCAGTTACCGTTTGTTACTATGGTGTTACCAGTAGTTACATATTTGCTTTTCCCAGCTCATCATGAAGCGTTTTTGTAATGTTCTCAAGTTTTTCTTTAAATGCTGCTTTTAAATTATCTAAATCAGATGAAATCCACAAGGTGTTTTTAGCTTTTTCGGATAGTTCTGAATAAACATTCTCGGTCACAAGTTTTACTTCTTTGTCAAACTTGTATATCAAATAGTCAATATCATTAAATTTAGATCGATCTTCAAATAATTCACGATCAATAATAGAATATAAGTTCTCCGCAGCAGCATTTAATATTTCATCACTGTATTTTTCAACTTTATATCCTCCAAGGAGGGTTTTGGTAATTACATCGTCATTCCTTACTAAATCAAAAGTAAGCTCTTTTGCCCATTTTGAGTACTCTACAAGCAGAACTTGAGAACCAATAAATAAAAGGAAGTCATGTAAAAAAATAGTAAATGATGAATTAGAAATGAATGAATTTAATATTAGAGATGGCTTGAAATGAAGCGTCTTGTCATTTTCAATATAAAAATATTTGTCATTTATAAAAACTTCATCCGATGCTTTTAATAGGGTCAAATTTATAATAGATAATTCATCTAATGGAAGTATTTTGTTGATGACTTTATAATCAGTGTCCACACTTTTTACATCGCTTAACCCTAACATAAAATCAGCTGATACATTAAAATGATCACACATTTTATATAAATTATTTATACCTGGTTCGGCACCGTCATTTTGATATTTGCTTAATGACCCAGAAGGTATCCCCAATATCTCGGAAAGCTGTTTGATAGATTTCCCACTTTCTGAAATTAAATTCTTCAACCTTTTAGAAAATATCTTAGTTACATTATTGTCCATGAGCATCTCCTTTTAATATTATGTATTCATTAATAGAAACGCAAACAAAATATATTCACATTTAGAAATATTTTCCTTGACTTGTTGTTTTCTTGTTGTATAATCATATTAAGAAATGCTATCGTTGTTGCGTTCACTATGATGATTATAGCATAAGCAATAGAATTTTAAAAGGAGTAAAAAAATGAAAAACAAGGAAATCAAGGATTCTATTAAAATCGCTAATTTGCATCAATGGCAAATAGCCGAGGAATTAGGCATTGGTGAGTCTACCCTATGCCGTAAAATGCGACATGAATTATCTGAAATTGAAAAAAAACAGATATATGAAGCAATTGAAAAGGTTCAAAAAGGGAGGAGTAAGCATGGAATATGAATTGTCTCAAGATGAAATGCTAGATCTTTTATCTGACCTTGTCCAGAGCAGCAGCGTTTACGGTGACCAGGAACAAGATTTATTAAATTTTATTGAAGAGATCCGGGAGCAGCAGGCTAATGATTAGTAACGGCCATAGTTTTCATATTCCGGAAGAACCGGACTTGTTGGAGCAGAATATAAAAAACGAAAGGGTGTGGAGATGTGGAAAAACTTACATATACAGTACAGGAGATAGCAGAATTGCTCTCGATAAGTCTTCCAAAGGCTTATGAGCTCACAAACCGGCAAGACTTCCCAACAATCAGAATTGGAAGAAAGAAAATCGTTGCTAAAAAAGAATTTCATGAATGGGTTTCTGCAGAGTCGAGGGGGGAACATGGACAACAATAAAGATGAATTATATCTTGATTTACGGGATGATTTTTTTGATGATGAGACGATTATTGCCATTGAATCGTTGCCAGATGGTTTCCTTTATTTAAATATACTTATACAAATGTATCTGATAAGCCTAAAAGATGAAGGAAAAATAAAAAATAATGCGGTCACCCTTTCATATATGACAGAAAAATCTATTGAAGATGTTGAGACTGCTATTGAGATATTTATTGATTACGGCATAATCAAAATCATGGGTGATGGTGTAATTGATATGATACCCGATGACGGTAAACTTAAGGAGTTAGTATGGCTAAAAAGAAAAGATACTATTGGTTAAAGCTTAAAGATGATTTTTTCAACGATCGGATAATAAGAAAGATGCGCAAACTTGATAATGGTTTAACATACTTATTCATTTACCAAAGAATGTTATTGATGAGTCTAAATGACGATGGAAATCTGGTTTTTGAAGGTTTAGAAGAAAGTATGTTTGAACAGTTAGCCGATGAGCTAGAAGAAGATGTTGACATGGTCAGAGAAACCATTGATTTTTGCGTAAAATATGAACTATTAATAATTGATGGTGATGTGTATTACTTGACTATGTTTCCGGAGCTTGTAGGTAGCGAATGTGATAGCACCGATAGAGTGCGGAAACACAGGAAACTAAAAGCAGCGTTACAATGTAACGCCGAAGTAACGGACGGTAACGAACTGGAATTAGCCGAGATATCGCCAGTAACAAAATGTAACACAGAGATAGAGAAAAAGAAAAAAATAAATAAAGAGTCAAATAAAGAATTAGAAGAAGAATTAGAAAAAAAACTAGAAAAAGAACTAAGAATAAAAAAAGTAGAATACGAGAGAAATAACAAGACTAAGACTAAAAATCTAGAACCAATCAGTCAATCAGTTGGTCAGTCAATCCCTGTACTATCACAAGAAAATAATAACGTTAGTTCGTTAAGTGATGAAGATATTCAATATTTCATTGATTTATGGAATACCTTAAATTTATCAGAGCCTATTAAAAAACTCACTGAAAAGCAGATAAAAAAGCTTAGCGATAATACAAATATGTTTGTTGTTGATAAAACAAATGCAATCGGTACAATCGATGTACTCATCGACAATATAGTTGGCAGTTCATATCTACTGGGTATTACAGAGCATAACTTTAAATTAAACATTAATTGGTTATTATGTCCTGAAAAATGGGAGAAGGTTATTAACGGTGATTATCGTGATTTTATTAATGATAAACAGGAAGGAATAAATGAATGAGAACGCAATACACCGAATTGAAACTGATTGAAGAAGCTATTCACATGGCCGAAAATACCCTGTTGAGTATTGAAAACCCCAGTGATGCCGTTTTATCGGCTCTTGACTATCTGGATGATGTTTTATGTGGGCTACACAGTGAAAAGCTGTTAGGGGCGAAGCTGGCACCCCAGAAAGATGGTTCATACACTGATTTGGTATGGGCAGAGAAGCATATAAAAAAACCGCCCTCAAATTGCAGTTTGAAGACGGCACACAGATAAACTATTGATAAATATTATAGCACTAATGAATTAATTTTGTCCAGTGCATTAATTAAAAACAATGTATTAAACGGTCAAATCCATTTGACAAAATAGTAATAAAAAAAGGAGCGTGAAGAACATTAGCATTTTTAACCGATTCAAAAAACCAGTACCCAACCCACAGACGATGGAACGGGCGGAACTAATCAGCGGAAACAACAGCTTTTCCCCCTGGTCAGGCGATGCCTATTCACTGGACATTTACCGGGGTGGCGTGGATGCCATCGCCCGGAATTGCGGAAAATTAAAGGGAAGCCATGTGATCAGTTACGCCGATCATAAAAAGGTCGAAGGTGATTGCAGAATTAACCAGCTGCTACAGGTATCACCCAACCCGTATATGACCGCCTATGATTTCCTGTATAAGATGGTCACCCACTATTATCTTTACAATAACGCTTTTGCTTATTTGCAGAAAGATAACCGGGGCCAGTTATTGGGTGTTTATCCCATGGGCGCAAGCCATTTGGACTTTATCACAGATCCATCTGGGGAAATGTATTGCAAATTTTTGTTCAACAACGGAAAAGATGTGATTTTGCCTTATTCGGATATTATCCATTTGAGACGAAACTTTAATCAAAATGATTTGCTGGGAGATCCGAACACCGCCATCATGGACACGCTGGAGCTTGCCCACGCTCAAAGTGAAGGGATGGTTACCAGCATTCAATCATCAGCCAATATCCGGGGAATTATGAGATATACTCAAATATTGTCAGAGGAAAAGTTAAATGAAAGCCGTAAGACTTTCATGGAGAATTACCTTCAAATGAACAATAACGGCGGTGTGATTGTGGTGGATGAAAAGATGGAATACACCCCGATTAATCAGGCACCCGTAAATATTGACACCAATCAGATTGAAGCCATTAAAACTAAGATCTATAACTATCTGGGCATATCAGAAAGCATTGTTAACAGTTCATACAATGAGGATCAGTTTTCAGCATTCTATGAATCAACACTGGAGCCGATCGCCTTACAATTAAGCCTGGAATTTACCCGGAAAGTATTTAATGACCGGGAGCAAACATTTGGTAACAGTATTTGTTTTGAATCCGGACGATTGATTTTTTCCAGCAACGCCACCAAAGTCAACATGATCAAAGAATTGGTGCCATTGGGGTTGCTATCGATTAACCAGGCATTGGAAATCCTAAACCTACCCAGTATTCCGGATGGTGACAAACGGCTTCAAACATTGAACGTGGTGGATGCCACCAAAGCAGAACAATATCAATTAGGCGGTGATGAAAAATGAAGATAGAAGTAGTCTATGGCTGTCCTTGTTCTGGAAAATCAACCTATGTTCAGCAGAATGCGAAAGAAAATGATATTGTTTATGATTACGATAAATTGTTGACCGCACTAAGTGTAAATGAAAATCACAGTGAAATTAAACAACCGGGTCATGGGATCGTTCTTAAAATCAGAGAGACAATTTTAAGAGAATTGAAAAAAGATAGCGATATTAGTACATTTTATTTAATTACCAGATGGCCAACAGATTATGTAAAAACGATGTTGAAGGGATTTGACGTCAAATATCAGTATGTGGAGACCACAAAAAAAGACTGTTTGGACAGACTGGAAAATGATGAACGGCGCATAAATAAAAACGCCTGGAAAGAAATAATAGAAACATGGTTTAAAGAATACGGAGGAGAAAAAAGGAGTGAGTACCACATGAAGGAAAAAAGAATAGCAGAAATTAGAGCAGAGACAAGAGCGACCTCATCCCCGGCAGGGGTTGACAATAGCCTTCTCATAGTTGGTGTGCCGATTGTATTTGATCAGCCGACCATCATTAATGATCCGGCAGGATCTTACACCGAAATTATCCGCAGGGGTGCGCTTGATGATTGTGATTTGTCCGATACACGGCTTTTATATAATCACGATTTAAGCAAGATCCCTTTAGCCAAAACACCAAAAACGATGCAATTCAAGTTAGACCCGGCAGGGTTGACCATGAGCGCAACGTTACCCGACACCGAAGAAGCCCGATCCGTTCATACGGCAGTTAAACGGGGCGATCTTTCAGGAATGAGTTTTGCCTTTAAAGTCCCGGCAGGGGGTGACCGGTACGACCCAGCGACCAATACACGGGAAATATTGAAGATTGAAAAAGTTTATGAGGTGTCAATTGTGCCATTACCAGCCTATTCGCAAACATCTGTGGAAGCCAGGGCAGCCATTCAGGCACACGGCACCGATCAGGTCAAAGAAGCCATTACAATTATGGCCAATAAAATTTTATTTAAGGGAGAAAAATAAACATGAAATTTGAAACAGTAGCAGAAAGCTTTAATTATTATCGGAATGCCAGTATTCAGGAAATCGAAACCAGAGCAGCACAGATCAAAGGAACCATCGACAACGACCCAAAAGCCGATGTTAGGAGCCTTAACGTCGAGATCCAAGGACTTAACCAGGCAAAAGAAAACATTGCTTCAAAGGATGTTCCACAAGCGGAACCAGTGCAGCGTGGACAATTCAACCCAATCACCGGGGGAACATTTGAAACCAGAGCATCACAGGAAGCCCTGGACGGTGATGTGTTTGCTAGTCCAGAATACCGGACAGCGTTCTTTAAAACATTGTTAGGCCAAAAGCTTACAACCTTTGAGACCGCAGCATTTAACCGGGCGCAGACCATTGTAGACACAGAAAAACGAGCCGATGCCTTTAACACCGTTACCAATGCGGTAGCAGTATTACCAACCCAAACACTCAATGAAGTGATCAGCAAGGCCAGAACCATGGGTGGATTGCTTCCACAGTGCCGATCATTCAATATTCCCACTAAGATTAGTGTGCCGGTGGGAACCCCTACCAGTAAAGCAGCATGGCACGTTGAAGGGGTAACCGTTGAGACTGAAAAAGAAACCATTGCATCAGTGGCCTTTAATGGTTATGAGATCCTCAAAGTATTTTCAATCAGTGCAGCTGCTAAGAAAATGAGTATCAGCGCTTTTGAATCCTACATCACCGATGAATTAACCGCTTGTGTGATGGAAACCATCGCCGATTCGATTGTTAATGGTGCAGGGACAACCGAGGGAACAGGGATAGAATCAATCACCTGGGTAAAAGATGCCAACGCTATTGAGTATGTAAAAGCCGGTATTCCAACCTATTCAAACTTTGTGTCTTTAATGTCAAAACTGAAACGGGGTTATAGTGCCGGGGCAAAATGGGCATGCAACAATGCAACCTTATACACCCATATTTACAACATTGTAGATGATAACAGAAGACCCATCTTTATTGCAGATCCGAAACAGGAAAGCATTGGTTACATTCTAGGCCGTGAAGTGGTTATTGACGATAATATCGCAGATGGTGATATTTATCTGGGAAACTGGGCTTACATGGGTTACAACATCCCCGAAGGGATTGTTATTGAAGTCTCCAGAGAATCCAGCTTTAAATCGGGCCTGATTGATTACCGGGCCATTGCAGTTGCGGACACTAAGCCAATTGTTACCGAAGCATTCGTTAAACTATACGAAGCAGCCCTTTAAGATATGACGGTTACAGAAGCAAGAGACTATCTCAGGCTTGATGGTACAGACAATGACGGGGTGATTACCCCGTTGTTGTCCGCCATCCCGGATTATATTGAAACCACAACCGGCATGAGTGCAACCCAACAGGCCACCGAACCATTAGCCGATACCGTCAGTAAATTCTTATTGGCGCTGTGGTATAACGCAGAAGGGACGGAAACCGAGAAGCTGGAGCGGACCATTAACAGTTTGCTTAAAGTATTGACCGCCATGGCAGCTAAACCAACAGAATAAGGAGATTATGATTTATGGCAAAGGACTATGCAAAAGACTTTTATAAATCGGTGAAATGGAGAAGGACTTCAAAGGCATACGCAGCAAGTCAGCATTTTATATGTGAACGATGCGGAAAGCCGGGACGCATAGTCCACCATAAACAGTACATATCACCGAAGAACATTCATGATCCTATGATCACATTGAACTGGGAAAACCTTGAGTATCTATGCCAGGATTGTCACACCCGTGAACATTTAGCAGGTTCGGAATGCATGAAGGGATTATGCTTTAACAGTGAAGGGGAACTAATTAAAAATGAATAGTGTTGATCCAATCAGAGATACTAACGACATAATCAATTTCATTGAATACCTTAAAGCGCGCAATGAAAGAGATTACATTCTGGCATTAACCGGGTTTTATTCTGGGTATCGTATATCAGATTTATTAAGCCTAAAGGTTAAAGATTTTAGGGATAGAGACTTTTTCTTTTTTCGAGAGAAGAAAACAAATAAGCAAACCAAAATACAAATAAATCCCATTTTGAAGAAAGCAGCGAATGAGTACATTTATTTTAATGACCTGAAAGATAATGAGTTTATGTTCAAGAGCCAGAAGGGTTACAACAAACCGATCACCCGGCAACGAGCCTATATCATTCTATCAACAGCAGCAAAGGCGATTGGTTTACAGGGAAGCTTTGGGACACATAGCTTAAGAAAAACAATGGGCTACCATTATTACCAGCAGACAAAAGATGTGGTCACTTTGAAGATGATCTTCAACCATTCATCCATCGATGTAACGCTGCTATATATCGGAGTAACCCAGGACATAATTAATGATAAGCTTAAAAGCTTCAAGCTTTATTAACAATGTTACACAATGAAAAACGGAAACAAAATAAACAAAAGAAAAGGTCTTGCAAACCGCATTAAATAGCGGTTGTTATGATGATAAAGATTTCATGATAAGATCAAGAAGCAAACCGAAACGGGCGAAATCTCACAATAAAGCGACACAATGAAAAAATAGAACATTATATTAGTAGGGGTGCTGAAAAAGTGAGTGAATAACAAGCGTTGCGGGAATTAATGATAAGTTACACAATCGTAGATAAGTAACATTAATTTCTCAACAAATATTTGCAGAAAAAAATTTTAAGAACGTTGTGATACCCCCCGTATTAACGAAAAAAACATCAATCGTTGGCACCGTCGGAGGGATATAGGGAAGCCCCTCCACGCAACGCCGTATTAAGGCGGGGTAGCAAAACATAATATACTAATACAGGTGGTGAAAGAAATGGATGTGAATAAAGATCGAGAGATACAAAAAAATAAACGTCAGATAAACAAAATATTGAAGCTGGTACCAGAAGACAAAAAGCAAATTGCTGAAAAGCTTGTGAAGGAAATTCTTTTCATGGGTGAAACCCTGGATGATCTTAAAGAAAAAGTAAAAGAAGGTGGCCCGGTTGAATTATTCAAACAGGGTAGCCAGGAATTTATGAGGGAATCGCCCTCATTAAAAGCCTACAATACAACGGTGCAGCGGTACAGCTTGTTATATAAGCAATTAACAGACCTATTGCCTAAAATTGCTGTGGATACCAAAGGGGAAGCGCTGCTAAATTTTATCCATGATAACGAGTAAAGAAAATTATATTCAAACCTATTGGCACCAGATCCAGACCGGTGCTGTGATTGTATCAAAGCGGGTCGAGAAGCAATATAAAAAAATTGCGAACACTCTGGATAATCCCCAGCCAGGGTACCACTTTGATATTAATCGGGGGAATAAACCGATAAAATTTATAGAAACATTTTGCAGACACAGCAAAGGAGAATGGGCCGGTAAACCCGTTAAGCTGGGATTATTCCAAAAGGCTTATATTATGGCCCTGTTCGGTTTCATCGATGATTTAACCGGACACCGGAAATACCGGGAATCGTTGTTCATGGTCGCCCGGAAAAACGGAAAAAGTACCATGGCCAGCGGTATAGCATTGTATATGATGATTGCAGACAATGAGCCGGGAGCCGAGATATTTTCCTGTGCCAGCAAGAAGGATCAGGCAAAGATTATCTTTAATGAAACGCATAACATGGTGAAGCAGTCCCCGGATCTATCAAAGTTTATCCGGAAAAGGAAAACAGATCTTTATTTTGAACCAACGTTATCAAAATTTGAGCCGTTGGGGAAAAATTCCAACAGCCTGGACGGGCTAAACAGTCATTTATGTGTGATTGATGAATTGCACAGCATAAATGACCGCAACATTTATGAAGTAATGAAGCAGTCCATGAGTGCCAGACGTCAACCTTTAATGCTGATGGTGTCAACTTCCGGGACAGTGAGAGAAAATATCTTTGATGATATCTATGCTTATGCCTGTGGAGTGGTGGACGGTACTTTTGAGGATGAAACGTTTTTACCGATCATCTATGAGCTGGACAAAAAAAACGAGTATAAAGACCCGGCAAAGTGGATTAAAGCAAATCCCGGTCTTGGTACGATTAAGAAGCTTGACGATCTGGAGAACAAGATCAAACGGGCAGAAAATAGCCCCAATGATTTGGCCGGAATATTGTGCAAAGATTTTAATATCAAATCGAACGCCTATAACGCATGGTTAAGCTGGGACGATATCGTCAATGAAAAAACCTTTGATCTGGAAAAGTTCCGGGGATCTTATTTCATAGGTGGATGTGATCTTTCAAAAACGGGGGATCTTACCTGTGCCACGGCCTTAATGATGGATTCAAAGACAGAGGAACGATTTGTGACCCAGATGTACTGGTTGCCAGAAGATGGTTTTTATGAACGGGTGGAAGCCGATAAAATCCCCTATGACAAGTGGCGTGAGCGTGGCCTGTTAAGGGTTTGTAGCGGTAATACCATTAATTACAAAGATGTGACGGCGTGGTTTATGGAATTGGTGCAAGTTCACGGGATCAGCCCGGCATGGATCTATGTTGATGCCTGGTCAGCGACATATTTTATACAAGATATGGAGCAAAACGGTTTTAAAATGATTAAGTGCCGACAGGGTGCCCAAACCTTAAGTTTGCCAATGCAGCAATTAGGGGCCGATCTGAAAGCAAAGAAGATTAACTATAACAATAATACGATATTGCGGTGGTCACTTAGCAACACTGGTGTAATAACGGACAGAAATGAAAACATCATACCCGCAAAAGCCAGCAGTCCCAAAATGAAAATAGATGGTACCGCATCGTTGTTGGATGCTTATGTGGGATTATGTGACCACTATCAGGAATTTGTAGAAGCGGTGTGATAGAGAAGAAAAAACAAGCCCGATATCGCCATTTTAAGCCGTTTTTAAAAGGGCGATCATATACTAACACCCCTTAAAGAGTTTAAAACCGTGGGGCTTTTCCATGGGGAAGGAACGATTAATGAAAAAACGTTTAAAAGATAAAAAAATCCAGATACTAAAAGCGGTATATACAGAAAATGAAATTGGTGGAATGTTTCCATCATCGCTTGAAGCCATTCACCCTGGTAGTCTTTGGGCATATGTTCGGCAGTTATCAGCCAGTGAGTTTTATAAAGCCGCAGCCATTCAAACCAGTGAAGAAATGTTATTTGTAATCAACTGGAGAGATGATATTGATCCCACAACCCACGTAATCAAATATAAAGGCCGGTACTACAATATCAAGCGGGTTGATACTTACGAGGGTTATAAACAGGATGTGCAGATTTATGCAGATGCAGGGTCAATTGGACACCCGGTCCTATAGGAGCCAGCGATGGAGGGATTGCGATGTTAAGAATTATTGAAGCAGCAGAACAGCCAACTTACCGGCTTGTTTATCTGGATGGTATGATCCGAATGGCCAAAAGCTTATTGGCTGAAACATCGGTCAGCGGTTTAAAATCTATCATGAATTTTTACGCAGTGAAGTATTTCAAGGCCATTGAGGTTGAGGGCATCACCCAGGAAGAATTAGAACAGCTTCAGGCATTTAGGGGTATATTGACTGATGCTATGATAGGGACGATAAAACAAGCTGACCTGATAAGAGTATACCCGCCAGCGTTAAAAGTCTTGCAATAGGCTAATTAATTAAAATTGAAAGGAATATAAAATTATGGAAAATGGTAGTTTAAAGGCTTTATGGGATTATGCGAGTGAGAAACCGATTCAGGAAACAAGCGAATTTAATCGGGCGCACGGAAAATATATGCGCTTGATTAGTAAGATCGAAAAGCATGATGAACAGTTAATGCTAAAAATTGAAGAAGCATCACTTGAACTTTCAAACATTGAAGGTTACCAGGCGTTTGTTTTGGGATTCAATGCAGCCGTTGAGCTTTTAATGGGGCGTGCGAAATGAACGATCGGGTTAGCTCTAAGAAATTATATGATGTAACGGTGCTATATTTTTATAAATCAAAATCGATCAGCATTAACCTTGAAGTAGACGCAGAATCAAAGGCCGATGCTGGAAGGATTGCAGTTGATCAGTTTATGGAACAACCGGCACCAGAAGGTTTTAGATTAGCTGGTACAATTGTCCATTAAAAAAAGGCCACCTTTGGGGTGGTCTTTTTCATGGCTATAGGATATAATGTTACAAAATCTAATGTCCGAGAAAAGGACATTAGCCAAATCAGTAAATGAAGATATTGGAAAAATACAGCCCCCTATAAATTATGACCCCTAAACTGATATTTTGACCCCTAAATTTACCCCTTAGAGAATTTTAAAAGGTGTTTCCAGATAGTACGGGATTGTCTAAAGATAGCTATATAATGGGATTCTATGAGATTTGATTAATGACGATTTTATCCCGTTTTTTAGCATCATAATAATTCAAATCCCACCTTCTCCGCCACCATGAACTACGCATCAAATATGATGTTAGATAGAACCTGTTACGTTAAGTAGCAGGTTTTTTTGTGCGTTGAAACCTAGGTTCCCGAAAAGTGTAACGAGCTATTTCGTTAAAAACCCATTAAAACCAGTGGTTTGAGCCTATTTTGCATTTACTTTTACCTCGTTATATATTATAATGTATAACGAGGATGGTGATCGCTTTATGGGAA
>NZ_JBGSHG010000048.1:0-122406 GCF_041752335.1 Acetobacterium sp.
CGGGATTGCCAAGGTTAATGATTTAGTCGGCAATATCGCCACCGCATCCAATGAACAGGCCACCGGCATCGCTCAGATTAATATGGGCATTGAACAAGTCGCCCAGGTAGTCCAGCAAAACTCGGCAACTGCCGAAGAGAGTGCCGCAGCCAGTGAAGAGCTTTCCGGTCAGTCGATCTTATTAAAACAGATGATCGACCAGTTCCAGCTGCGATAAGTCAAGCAGACAAAATAAATGATTAAAAAGACCACCTTGTGATAAGGTGGCTTTTTTAGAAAGAAGATCAGCATGAATCGATTAATTGCTAAACTGATACTTTATACAGAATCAAGCCAGGAGAGCCTGCTAAAGCAGATGGGACAGCTCTATGAACGTTTTTACAGTGGGCTAGAGTCCAAGGAAGAACTGATTGCCGAAAGCTATCGGCTGATAAAATCGCTGCTGGAAATCGCCACTGATTTCGGATTTGATCGAAACCTTTGGCATCATTACCTGACCTTTTTGCTGATAACCAATGAAAATCCATTTAGTTTAACCTGTGAGAAGGTGGGGAAAAAAGAAGGGAGTGTTAACTTTTTTGCCCAAAATGACTGTCGGGTTTTCAAAGATCTTTTTGATTTTGATTTTACTGAGCTCGAATCAGCACTGGGGATAGACTGTTTCACCCGGATTTCAGATTATCAGGCTATCAAAAAACCAGAATTCATGTACAATCAGAATGTCAGTGGAAAAGTGAAATCGCTGAGCTTAAAATTGGCAGCTGCCGCAAATGAACAGTTATTTTTTGATGAAATCACCCAGTTCTACGGCGCATATGGGGTGGGTATGTTCGGACTCAACAAAGCTTTCCGGATTATTTCCAAAGCCGATAATACCGGGGTTATCTTTAATCCTATTAATAACATGGATAAGGTTGTGCTGGCGGATCTGGTGGGATACGAAAATCAGAAACAAAAGCTAGTTGAAAATACTAAAGCCTTTGTCGAGGGTCGAAAAGCAAATAATGTACTGTTATTCGGAGACAGCGGTACTGGTAAGTCTACCAGTATTAAAGCCATCGTCAACGAATTCTATCATCAAGGGCTCCGAATGATCGAAATCTACAAACATCAATTTCGGGATTTATCAAATGTCATTGCCCAGATTAAAAACCGGAACTATCGGTTTATTATCTATATGGATGATCTTTCTTTTGAGGAATTTGAGATCGAATATAAATTTCTTAAAGCGGTTATCGAAGGTGGTGTGGAAACGAAACCGGATAACATTTTGATTTACGCCACCTCAAATCGACGTCATCTGATTCGGGAAACCTGGAATGACCGAAATGATATGGAGGCTAATGGGGACATCCACCGGTCAGATACGATGCAGGAAAAGCTGTCTCTGGTAAATCGCTTCGGGGTCAGTATTTTTTACGAACGACCCAGTCAGAAACAGTATTTTGGAATTGTGGCGGAATTAGCCAAACGTGATGGTTTAAATATATCGGAAGAAGTGCTTTCCCAGGAAGCCAATAAATGGGAACTGCAGCATGGCGGGATTTCTGGCCGAACGGCCCAGCAATTTATCAATCATTTGCTTTCAGTCGGTTCAGCGGACCATTAAATGAAAAAATGTCAATTAACCACGAGTAGGTCAGAAAACGATAGCACCTGGGACTAATTTTGGTCCCAGGTGCATTTTTTCGGCTTAATCTGCGTAAAATTCAGTAAGATGGATATGAATAAAGAAAGAGTTTCAAGAAAAAAGATCAAACGATGAAAATCGATGACTGGCATACGCAATACTGTTGAGTTTGAAAAATTAGAATTGTTTTAATTGGAAATGAAAAGAACAGGAGAAAGAAAATGAAAATTAAATTTTTAGGAGCGGCACTGTCCGTTACCGGTTCCTGCCACCTGGTGACTTCAGATCACTGTAAATTCCTCCTGGACTGCGGTTTGTTTCAGGGCAGTGAAGCCCTGGAAGAATTGAATTATCAGGCGTTTGATTTCAATCCGGCAGAAATCGATTTTATGATTTTAAGTCATGCCCATATTGATCATTGCGGACGGATCCCCCTACTGGTCAAACAGGGGTTCAAAGGGAAGATTTATTGTACCGGAGCAACCGCTGAGATCGCCGATATTATGCTTCAGGACAGCGGCAATATTCACGAAATGGATGCGAAATGGATCAATAAACGCACCACCCGTTCAGGCGGGCGCCAACTTAATCCGCTTTACACCCAGGAAGATGCCACCCGTTGTGCCCAGTATTTTTTTCCGGTGGCTTACGGACAAACTTTTGAAATCAATCATCAGATCAAGATCCGGCTCAATGAAGCAGGTCATATATTGGGGGCAGCAATCATTGAGATTTGGGCTGAGGATGGCGGAAAAACCACGAAGCTTGTTTACTCAGGCGACATCGGCGCAAGCAATCAGCGGATGCTTAATGATCCGACCCTGATTGCAGCGGCTGATTATCTGATTATGGAAACGACCTATGGGGATCGTGCTCATGAAACCCAACAGGAAAGCGGAAAGCGTTTTATGGACATCATTTTTAAAACCGTTGCCCGGGGTGGTACCGTGGTGGCACCAGCTTTTGCCTTGGGTCGAACCCAGGATCTGATCCATGTGCTGGAAGTGTTTTATGATAACCATGAACTGTATCAGAATCAGCTTGATAAAGTCAAGGTTTATGTTGATAGTCCGCTGGCTACTGACGCGACCGAGATTTTCCGCAAAAATGCCCATTATTTTAATGACTATATAAAGGAACGGATCAAAAAGGGCGATGAGCTTTTTTATTTCAGAAATTTGAATTTCATTAAAAGCATTGATGAGTCTAAGGCCTTAAACGTTAATCCAGAACCCAAGGTCATTATTTCTTCGAGCGGCATGGCTGACGCCGGCCGGGTTCAGCATCATCTCAAGCACTACCTCTGGAAACCGAGATCCAGCATCGTTTTTGCCGGCTATCAGGCAGAGGGCACCACTGGACGGGCGATAACCAGCGGCGAAAAATATGTCCGGATCCTCCGGGAACGGATCCGGGTGAATGCTGAGATCTATTTTCTCGAGGGATTTTCTGCGCATGCTGATAAAAACGATTTGTTAAAGTGGCTGTCCGGGTTTAAAGAACAACCAAAGAAAATATTTTTGGTTCACGGGGAAGACGAAGCCAAGAAAAGCTTTGCCACCACCGTGAAAAACATCCTGGGGTTTGATTGCACCGTGGTGGAAGATGTTTCAGAATACAATCTGGACGATGAAGCTGTGATTGTGGAGGGCATCAAAAACCGGGTTGATACTAAAAATCAGATCAATAAATTAAAATACAATCTCGGCGACATCCATGATGAGCTGGACAATTTGCTGGCCATTCCCGGGATCGGGATAAAGGAATTATTTCCGGATAAAAAACTAAAAGACCTTGCCGCTCTAACCAGGGATCTCGAAAGCACCTGCGAAAAACTTAAGACCATCACTAATAATTGAAGAATTCTCATCGATAGTCCATAAAAACACCTGCCAGCTTGACGTCGGCAGGTGTTTTCGATAGAATGGAATAAACATCAGTTTAGAAAGAGGCGAAGCTCATGCCGGTCAATTCATTTGAAGATTATCCGATGTCCTGGAAACCAACGCTGAATCATGAGGTTAAACCTCTGTATCTCGCCCTGGCCCGTCAGCTGGAGCAGGATATCAAAAAGGGCAACCTGCTGCCGGGGACGAAACTGCCACCGCAGCGGGAACTGGCAGATTTTCTGGATATTAATGTGAGCACCGTGTCCAAAGCCTGCAAGGTCTGCGAGCTAAAAGGGCTGCTTAGTGCCACCGTCGGCAGCGGTACCTTTGTGTCCTTTGATGCGCTGGCAAATGCCTATCTGTTACCGGATGATAAACCCCGGAATCTGATCGAACTGGGTGCGGTTTTTCCCGACACCGCTTCCTTTGGGCCATTGATCGGCTGCTTAAAAGAAATGCTCAACGAAGCAGATGCCGATAAACTGTTTAATTACAGTCGCCCCAATGCCAATATTTGGCTGAAAGATACGGCGGTAAAACTGATGGAAAAAGGTGGCTTTAGTCCGGGCTCAGAGAGCATTTTGTTTTCTAACGGCGGTCAAAATGCCATCACGGCAATTCTGGCCGGGCTGTGCCGTCACGGCGATAAAATTGGGGCTGACCCCCATACCTATTCCGGGCTTAAAACCACCGCTTCAATGCTGGGCATTCAGCTGACGCCGATCCGTCATCGTGACGGCGAAATGGATGCTGAAGCGCTGTTTGATGCCTGCCGAAACGAAAATATCAAGGGGGTCTATCTCATTCCCGATAACCACAATCCCACTACCCATACCATGACCGCAGATCGTCGCAGGACTTTGGCTCAGATTGCCAAAGACCAGGATATTTTTATCATCGAAGACGGCGCCTATCATTTGCTTGGTCAAAATACCCAGCCGGCGGTGGCCTCTTTAGCGCCGGAACATACTATCTATATTGCCAGCATGTCAAAAACCCTGGCGCCCGGCCTACGAATGGCTTATGTGTCAGTTCCCCCGGCCTATCGAAAGCCGGTGTCAAAAGCCCTGTATAATTTGAATATTTCCGTTTCTCCGTTGATGGCAGTGCTGGCGGCCCGGGTCATCGTTTCCGGACAGCTGGATCAATTTATCAAAAGTCACCTGCAGAATGCCAGGCAGCGTAATAAGCTGGTAAACCGGTATTTAAGGGACTATACCTGTTACGGCGATGAAACTGGAATATTTCGTTGGCTGGAGCTGCCGGGAACGATTAGCGGATCAACCTTCGAAGCGCTGGCCATGGAAAATGGGGTTCGGGTTTACGGCGCCGAACGGTTTACGGTCGGAAATAGTTTGCCCAGTCGGGCCGTTCGGATGTCGGTCTGTGCCCCGGAAACCCTGGCCGAACTGGAACAGGGCCTGATAATCTTGAAAAAACTCCTCGATCATTTGTAATATTCAGTGTTAATTTGTACGCCATACATTTAAGTTATTGTATGGCGTATTTTTGCGTGTTAGAATAAGTCTTATATCAAACCGCGGGTGAAGGGAGTGTACTCATGATGACAAGTTTTATTTTTGCCTTCAAACAGGCGATACCAGTTTTTTTTCCATATTTGTTTATGGGCATCGCGTTTGGAGTACTGATGGATGAGGCTGGCTTCTCGGCCGGTTGGTCATTTCTGTCCGGCGTTTTTATTTATGCCGGGTCGATGCAGATTGTCATGGTCTCACTGCTTACCGCCGGAGCCTCATTGGGGACCATTGCGTTGATGACCTTTTTTGTTAACGCCCGGCATATTTTTTATGGTATTGCCTTTATTGAACAGTTCCGGAAGATGGAACGGAAATATCCCTATATGATCGTCACCCTAACCGATGAGGTTTATTCTATTCTTTGCAGCATTGACTATCCAGATGATGTGGATGCCAGGAAGACCGATTTTTACATCACCCTGATTCTTCATCTGGTCTGGATTCTCAGCTGTCTGGCCGGAGCCCTGTTTGGGGAGCTCATACCCTATGATCTGGGAGGCATCGAATTTTCGGCGACGGCTTTTTTTATTACCGTCTGTATGAATCAATGGGAATCGATGAATTCTCATTTACCGGCAATCACTGGGCTGATCAGTGCGTTAGCCTTTTATTTTATCCTGGGCCCCAGTCAGTTCATTTTACCAGCCCTGGCTGTCAGCGTCCTGGTGCTGATCGTTATGAAACCCCGGTCAGACCATCAAAAAAAGAACCGCGATCTAGAATTGGAAGCTGGTTTAACAGAGCACCCAGAGGAAATCAGCTATGAGTATTAGTTGGATCAATACCCTGGAAGCTCTGATTGTGGTGGCGCTGGTTACTATATTTACCCGATCCCTGCCATTCTTGTTTTTTGGCGGAAAAAAAGAACTGCCGGATACGGTAAGTTATCTGGGAACGGTTTTACCCGCCGCCATTATGATTATTCTGGTTGTCTTTTGTCTGCGAAACACAAGCCTGACCGCCTATCCCTTCGGCTTACCCGAGTTTTTTAGTGTCGCTATGGTGATCCTTGTTCATCGGATCAGAAAGAACGTTTTTCTCAGCATCATCGCCGGTACCGGACTTTATATGGTGTTAACCCGAACCCTGTTTATAATTGGATATTGAACGTCAGATAGGCTGCCAGATTAAGAATGGTTTTATAAATAATTCCAGCGCTTTGTGGTTTTAATATTTATTATCTGAGCTTAATGCGATATAATAACACCATAATTCTTGATAAGCTAAGGCGTATGAAAAGGATGCAGGCACAAAACAGGAGGATCGGGTGAGAAAAAAGACAATATCAAAATTATTTGCGATATTAATGGTGACAAGTCTGTTATTAACAGTCAGCGGCTGTATCCGCACGCATACCTATGGCGGTGGGGTTTATACGGGCGAATGGAAAAATGATATGCCCAATGGTTATGGAAAATTTACTTATTCCCAAGATGTGATCTATGAGGGCGAATGGAAGGATGGCAAGCTTCATGGCCAGGGGACGGCCACCGGCTATGAGGGAACAAAATTCGAAGGCGAATGGAAATATGGTAAATTGGATGGCGATGGCACCAAGACAGAGAATGGAAATACCTATGTGGGCGAATTTAAAGAAGGCATGATGCATGGCAAAGGAACCCTGACCATGGCTGATGGCAGCACCTATGTGGGAACCTTCGCCAACGATCAATATGTTGGGCCGTAAATAATAATGGATTAAAAAACAGTATGAAATTTTCATGCTGTTTTTTTATAATCATTCTTGACAGAAGATAAAAACTAGTGTAGACTTACTAAGTAGGAACACTAAACTATTAAGTACCTGATCTGAAGCAGCGGCGGATTAAAAAAAGTCGCTACTCTGGCAGATCGGGTTAACAATTTAATAATTATTAAATAAGGACTGATGGTTATGGATATTGTTGAACGACTGACACAATTTGGACTGACAAGGCATGAGGCTTCAATTTATTTAACCCTGCTTGCCGAAGGGGACTTAAATGGCTACGAGGTGGCAAAGACAACGGGCATTTCAAGATCCAATGCCTACACATCCCTGGCGTCTCTGGTGGAAAAAGGGGGGGCTTATGTCATTGAGGAAGCAACCATCCGCTATACCCCGGTGGCGATTGCCGAATTCTGCGGAAATAAGATCCGCAAACTACAGCAAGCTAAACAGGATCTGATTGCCACCATTCCCAGTAAACGGGATGCGGTGGAAGGTTATATTACCATTAAAGGGGAAAGCAACATTCTCAATAAACTGCGCAACATGATTCTGGAAGCCCGGGAGCGGATCTATATTTCAGTACCCAGTCAGATTCTCGAAACCGTACTGTCGGATATTGAAGCAGCCATTAATCGTGATATTAAGATGGTGATCATCACCAATGGATCCTTTGCGCTGGCAGGGGCTACTGTCCATATCACGGATCAACCGCTCCAGCAAATTCGGCTGATTGCCGATTCAACCAATGTCCTCACTGGCGAAGTGAGTAACGGTGAGCATTCCACCTGTCTTTATTCCCGGAAGCGGAATCTAGTGGATTTATTTAAAGACTCCATGAAAAATGAAATAAAGCTGATTGAAATGACGAAAGGAAAGCAAATATGAAAAAGACCTTTGTAAACAAAGAAAAGTTAGAAGAAATAGTCAAAGAATTCCCAACCCCCTTCCATCTTTATGATGAAAAGGGGATCCGCGAAAATGTACGAAACCTGCAGGAAGCTTTTTCCTGGAACAAAGGTTATAAAGAGTACTTTGCCGTTAAGGCGACCCCCAACCCGATGATTCTGCAGATTCTAAAAGAAGAAGGCTGTGGCGTGGACTGTTCATCTTATACCGAACTGATGATGTCGGATACCGTTGGTTTTACTGGTGAGGATATTATGTTCACCTCCAATGTGACGCCCACAGAAGACTTTGTCCTGGCCAGAAAGCTGGACGCTCTGATTACTCTGGATGATATCACCCATATTGACTTTCTCGAAGAGGTCGCGGGACTGCCGGAAACCATCAGCTGCCGTTTTAATCCCGGCGGCGACTTTGTCATCGACAATGCCATTATGGATACTCCCCAGGTGGCCAAATACGGGTTCACCCGGGAACAAATGACCGACGGATTTAAGATTTTAAAAAGCAAAGGCGTTAAGCATTTTGGGATTCATGCCTTTTTAGCCAGCAATACCATTGCCAATGAATATTATCCGGCCCTGGCGCGGATTCTTTTCCAGACCGCGGTGGAGCTGAATCAGGAAACCGGCGCTCATATTGCCTTTATCAACCTGTCCGGGGGCGTTGGGATTCCCTACCGGCCCGATCAGCAACCTACTGATATTTATGAAGTCGGTCGCGGGGTACAAAAAGCCTTCGAAGAAATTCTGGTCCCGGCAGGAATGGGCGATATTGCCATCTACACCGAACTGGGCCGTTTTGTCCTGGGACCATTTGGCCATCTGGTCACCACTGCTCTGCATGAGAAACATACCCATAAAGAATACATCGGCCTTGACGCCTGTGCCGCCAACCTGATGCGACCCGCCATGTATGGTGCTTATCACCATATCACCGTGATGGGTAAAGAAGATGCTCCGCTGGATCATGTCTATGATGTCACCGGGGGCTTGTGTGAAAACAATGATAAGTTTGCCATCGACAGATCACTTCCTAAAATCGATATCGGTGATCTGGTAGTCCTCCACGACACCGGTGCCCACGGCTTTGCCATGGGCTACAACTACAACGGCAAGCTGCGTTCCGCCGAAGTGCTGTTAAAAGAAGATGGCAGTACCGAGCTGATCCGTCGCGCCGAAACCCCAGCTGACTACTTCGCCACCCTGGATTTCTCCAAGTGGACTAAATAGTTTTAAATAGTGGCACTAATATTAAAAAAAACCTGAGTACCGAAAAATGTTACGTCATGTTGAATGCATCAGGGCGAACAGGTCATTGATCTGTACGATCCTGCAGCATACAACAGATTAACATTTGTCGGTACGGTTCTTGCAAGAGACCTTTATTAAATAATCAAGAGACAATAGCGAAAGGAAAAAAATAAAATGGCATTAATTAATGAAAATTATCTTAAATTACCTGGTTCCTACCTTTTTTCAGAAATAGCGAGACGGGTGGAAGCCTATAAAACAGCTAATCCGGAAGCAAACATCATCCGCTTGGGAATCGGCGACGTGACTAAACCGCTGCCCGAAGCAGTCATCACCGGCCTCCATACCGCCGTTGACGAAATGGCTGACGAAAAAACATTTAAGGGCTATGGCCCGGAACAAGGCTATGATTTCCTGCTGGAAAAAATCGTCGAATTTGATTTTAAAACCCGCGGGGTCGATCTGGCTACTGATGAAATTTTTGTCAGCGACGGCTCCAAAAGCGATACTGCCAATTTCCAGGAAATATTCAGTCAGAATACTAAAATTGCCATCACTGATCCCGTTTATCCGGTCTATGTTGACAGTAACGTCATGGCTGGCCGCAGCGGAACATTGGGCGCCGACGGCAAATGGAGCGAGATGGTCTATATCCCCTGTACCGCTGAGAACGGCTTCGTTCCCCAATTGCCAACCGAAGAGGTGGATCTGATTTATCTGTGTTTCCCCAACAACCCGACCGGGACCACCATCAATAAAACCGAACTGAAAAAATGGGTGGACTATGCCAGAGCCAACCAGGCCATTATTTTATATGATGCTGCCTACGAAGCCTATATTCAGGAAGAAGATGTGGCCCATAGCATCTACGAAATCGAGGGTGCCAAAGAGGTAGCCATCGAATTCCGCAGTTTCTCCAAAAATGCCGGCTTCACTGGAACCCGCTGCTCCTATGTGGTCGTGCCCAAACAAGTGATGGGTTATACTGAAGCCGGTGAACCGGTCGAAATCAATAAGCTGTGGAACCGCCGACACTGTACCAAATTTAATGGTGTTCCTTATATTATCCAAAAAGGCGCGGAAGCCGTTTATACCGAAGCCGGCCAAGCGCAGATCAAAGCCCTGGTCGAATATTATATGAATAACGCCAAAATGATTCGTGAAGGAGTTGCCAGTACCGGTATTGAAGTTTTTGGCGGCGTTAATGCTCCCTATATCTGGCTGAAAACGCCAGCTGGCATGGATTCCTGGAGCTTCTTTGACAAACTCCTCACTGAGGTCAACATTGTCGGAACCCCCGGTGTGGGCTTCGGTCCCAGCGGCGAAGGCTATTTTAGACTCACCGCCTTCGGCAGCAAAGAAAACACCGAAGAAGCGATCCGACGCATTACCACCGAATTTAAACTGTAAAATAAAGAAATGCCCGGCAACGCTGATTGTCCAGGCATTTTATTTTTGGGTACGTATGTTTTGAACCTTTTCATCTGGCCATGCGAAAAACAGGTCGTGATTCGTCAGCCTTAAAAAATCATTAAAAGGGTTGACACTTTTAATAAAGTTACTTACAATATTGTTAGCACTCTTAAAGAAAGAGTGCTAACAATATTACAAGATGAAAAAGAGGTATGTTATGGAAAAAAAGCAGTTTAAATCAGAATCCAAGCGTCTGATGGATTTGATGATCCATTCAATTTACACCAACAAGGAAATATTTTTAAGAGAATTGATTTCGAATGCGTCCGACGCCATCGACAAGGTTTACTACAAAACATTAACAGACAAAGATAAAACCTTTAATAAGGACGATTACTACATCCGTATTCATCCCAACAAGGATAACCGCACCCTGACGATTGAAGATACCGGGATCGGGATGACCGCAGCGGAACTGGAAGACAACCTGGGCACCATTGCCAAAAGCGGCTCCAGCGACTTTAAAAAAGATCAGGAAATGGAAGAAGATTTTGATCTCATCGGCCAGTTTGGGGTCGGCTTCTATTCAGCCTTTATGGTATCTGACAAGGTTGAGGTGGAAACCAAATCCTTTGACGAAGAGACATCCTCTGTATGGGTTTCTGAAGGAGCTGATGGTTATACCATTGAACCCGGAACCCGCACCACCCATGGTTCAAAAATCACCCTGCATCTCAAAGAGAATTCTGAGGATAATAACTACGACGACTACCTGGAACCCTATCGGATCCGCCACCTGGTTGAGCATTACTCCAACTTTATCCGTTACCCCATTAAGATGGTGGAGGAAAAGAGCCGGGTCAAGGAAGACACCAAAGACAGTGAAAATCCCGAGTATGAAACCTATATGGCAGATGATGTGCTGAATTCGATGATCCCGATCTGGCGAAAAAATAAAAACGAGCTCACCGATGAGGATTACAACAATTTCTACCACGACAAGCGACTTGGCTTTGATGCCCCGCTGGCTCATGTCCACCTGAGTATTGAAGGTGCGATGAGCTACAAAGCGATCCTTTATATTCCTGGTCAGGCACCCTTTGATTACTACACCAGAGATTATGAAAAAGGGCTGGAGCTTTATTCCAACGGCGTTCTGATTATGGAAAAATGCAGCGAGCTGTTGCCGGACTACTTTAGTTTTGTTAAAGGGGTAGTGGACTCCGAGGATATCTCATTAAATATTTCCCGGGAAATGCTTCAGCAGGATCGTCAATTGCGACTGATCAGCCGAAAAATCGATACCCGAATTTCTGAAGAACTCAAAAAAATGCTGGCCAATGATCGTGAAACCTATGAAAAATTCTTTACCGCCTTTGGCAATCAGATTAAGGTCGGAACCTACGATAAATGGGGCCAGGATAAAGATAAACTTCAGGATTTCCTGCTCTTTTATTCATCCAAAGAAGGCAAGATGGTTACCCTTAAAGAATACGTAGAACGGATGCCAGAAGATCAGAAATACATTTATTACGCCACCGGTTCCTCGGTCAGTCAACTGGAAAAACTGCCCCAGGTTTCGATCATTAAAAACAAAGATTATGAGATCCTTTATTTAACCGAAACCATTGATGAATTTGTGACCCAGACCATAAGACAATACGAGGAAAAAGAATTCCGTTCGGTTTCCAGCCAGAATCTGGGACTGGAAGCGCCGGAAGAAAATGAAACCGATGAGGCAGCAGAAACGTCTGAAACGGATGAAAAACTGCTGGCAAAAATGAAAGACCTGATCGGGGAAGAGGTCGTGAAGGTGAAAACCACTGCCCACTTAAAAGATGACGTGGCTTATCTTTCCACCGAAGGGGATCTGTCCATCGAAATGGAAATGACCTTGAACACCATGCCCCAGGGCGGTGACGTCAAGGCGAAGAAAGTATTGGAAATCAATAAAAACCACCCGGTTTATGAAAAACTGAAAAGCTTCTATGAAGCAGATGATGACCAGTTTGCCCTCTACACCGAACTGCTTTACAATCAGGCCCGACTAATTGCCGGATTGCCGCTTGACGACGTAGTCGCCTTTACCAAAAACATCAGCAAACTGATGTAATCACATAAACCAGCATCATCCTTAAAGGAGTTGCTGGTTTTTTAATGTCAATTGACAAGTTCAGGCTGTTTTGATAAACTAGTAGCAGAAGGTGTAACAAGATGATTTTAACCATTGAAGCAGCTCTGACAATGAGAGATACGATGAGACATTGTTTAGAGCCTAAACCAAAACTTTTATTCTCATCGGTCTAAGCGTTATTTAAGTGTAGCATTGCTATACTTTATTTTGATGCGCTTAAACCGGTAACCAGCAGGAAAGTTTTCAGGCCATAACGCAATGTTCGTTATGGCCTTTTATAATGACAGGGAGTCAGTATAAAATGGCTCTCTGTTTTATTTTTGCTAAAAATTCGCAACAAGGAGAAATGTAAATGGGACTATTGGACGTCATAAACCTATCACATTCGTTTGGTGATAAAATTTTATATCAGGAGGCATCCTTTGAATTATTCAAAGGCGAGCATATGGGGATTGTCGGGCGCAACGGAACCGGGAAGACCACCCTTTTAAATACCTTAATCGGCGAACTTATTCCCGATGGTGGGGAGATCCGCTGGCAAAAAGGGATCAAGGTCGGATATCTGGACCAGCATGCTAAAATTGATCAGGATGTGACGGTGTTTGATTATCTAAAAACATCGTTTCATGAGCTCTATGAAAAAGAAGCGCAGCTGACCATAATCTATGAAAACATGGGCAACGAATGCAGCGAAAAGGCCATGAATAGAGCCGCAGACTTGCAGAGTTTGCTGGAGAATTCCGGCTTTTACGAACTGGAAAGCCGGATCTTAAAAATTGCTGATGGTCTGGGGATTACCGCCCTGGGGATGGACAGCCTACTCGATCAGCTCAGCGGCGGACAGCGGGCCAAGGTTATTCTGGCCAAGCTGTTGCTGGAAGAACCCAATGTGCTGCTCTTGGATGAGCCCACCAACTTTTTGGACAAGGAACATGTGGAATGGCTCACCGATTATTTAAAAGCATATGAGGGCACCTTTCTGGTGATTTCTCATGATTTTGATTTTCTGGACAGGATCACCACCTGTGTCTGCGACATCGAGTTTTCCACCATCAAAAAATACAGTGGTAATATCACCAAGTTTATCAATTTAAAAGGGCTGCGCCGGGAAAGCTATATTCGGGAATTTGAAGCCCAGAAAAAAGAGATCAAGAAGTTTGAAGACTATATCTCTAAAAACAAGGCCCGGGCTTCCACTGCCAGTATGGCCAAGAGCAGGCAGAAACAATTGGATCGGATCGACCGGATTCCGCCACCGGAACTGGTGCCAAAACCCAATTTCCGCTTGACCGCCACCCATATTTCCGCCCAGCGCTCCTTA
This sequence comes from Acetobacterium sp., assembly GCF_041752335.1. Lineage (GTDB taxonomy): Bacteria > Bacillota > Clostridia > Eubacteriales > Eubacteriaceae > Acetobacterium. The sequence continues at coordinate 13,793 of NZ_JBGSHG010000048.1, forward strand.
AGTGTCAAGGATCTGGAGATTGGCTACGATTATCCGCTGCTCGCCAAAATGAATTTTAAAATCGAGTCGGGCCAGAAAACGGTGATCACCGGCTTTAATGGGATTGGGAAATCAACCCTGCTGAAAACCCTGGTCAAACAGATTCCGCTGATTTCGGGGAAATTCAAGTTTGCCGACAATATCAAAATTGCCTATTTTGAGCAGGATCTTAACTGGGATAACCCCAACCTGACGCCCATTCAGGTGGTGGCCGAGGTCTATCCCAAGCTGTCCCAGAGTCAACTGCGGCGCTATCTGGCCCAGTGCGGTTTAAAAGCGAAGAGCATGCTTCAGGGAGTAGCGACCCTCAGCGGTGGGGAACAGGCCAAGGTCAAAATCTGTATCTTGATGCTGACCAGTGCCAATTTCCTGATCCTTGATGAACCCACCAACCATCTTGATGCCGATGCCAAAGAGGTGCTAAAAAAAGAGCTGATCAAATGGACCGGCAGTCTGATTCTGGTTTCCCATGAAGCTTCGTTTTATGAGGATTGGGCTGAGCATACTATCAATATCGAGGGCTAAAAAGGTCAGAGATTCGGATTCAAGAACATAGCAGATTAAAATTGATAATTTGGGGTATATAATTATCATTGATGTCAAGTATGTGATTGAGAGGAAAAGATGATGAAAAAACAAATTAAGAATAACGTGAGCTGGGTTGGCAAAGTTGATTGGGAGCTGCAGCAGTTTCATGGCAATGAATTCTCAACGAATCATGGCTCCACCTATAATTCTTACCTGATCGAGGAAGAAAAGACGGTCTTAGTCGATACGGTCTGGATGCCCTATGCCAAAGAATTTGCGGAAAATTTAGCCCAGGTAATCGATTTGAATGAGATCGACTATATTGTTGCCAATCACGGCGAAGTGGATCATAGCGGCGCCCTGCCGGAACTGATGAAGTTGATTCCCGACGTGCCCATTTACTGTACTGAAAACGCTGTTAAGTCGTTGAAGGGCCAGTATCACCAGGACTGGAACTTTAATGTCGTGAAAACTGGCGATAAGCTGGATCTGGGTAACGGCAAAGAACTGATTTTTGTGGAAATGCGGATGCTCCATTGGCCCGACAGTATGGCCACCTATCTGACCGGAGACAATATTTTATTCAGCAATGACGCTTTTGGCCAGCATTATGCCACTGAAAAACTGTACAATAATCTGGTTGATCAATGCGATTTATATAAAGAAGCGATAAAATACTACGCCAATATTTTAACTCCCTTTAGCGCCATCTTGCGAAAGAAACTGGACGAAATTATTGCCTTTAATCTGACCATTGATATTATTGCCACCAGCCATGGCGTCATCTGGAATGATAACCCGATGCAAATCGTTGAGAAATATGCCCAGTGGGCCGGGGATTATCAGGAAAATCAGATTACCATTATCTATGATACGATGTGGAACGGAACCAAAAATCTGGCCGAAAAAATTGCCGAAGGGATCGGACTGACCGATCCGGACGTGGTCGTAAAAGTCTTCAACCTGTCAAAAAGCGATGAAAATGATCTGATTACCGAGGTCTTTAAATCAAAGACTGTGCTGATTGGCTCACCGACCATTGGCGGCAGCATTCTCCACTCCATCGCCGGCTTTGTTCATCTGATGAAAGAGCTGAAGTTTAAAAACAAAAAAGCCGCCGCCTTTGGCTGCTACGGTTGGAGCGGCGAGTCCACCAAGGTGTTAAATGAATGGCTGGAAGGCGCCGGGTTTGAAATCATCAACGAGGGTCTTAGGAATCAGTGGAATCCCGATGACGTCCAACAGATATCAGCCATCGACTTCGGCAAAGAAATCGCCAAAGCCTAGAACCTAAGTTATCGAAAAAAAAACGACTTAATCGAAAGATTAGGTCGTTTTTAGTTGGATCATTGAAAAAATCAATCGTAGTGAATGCCGCTCCAGTAAACGGGGCCTTTGACGATGGTGCGGGGATCTAGTTCCACACCTTCCAGGGCCCACTTTTTATACTCTTCAAAGCCGGTTCGATCAATGATATAGCCGATGTGTTCTTTGCCGCCGGGTGCTTCCCGGTCGATGTAGTTATTGACAAAGCCATAGGTGTTCTTGATAATTTTAATAATCGCGTCTTCGGTCGCCCAAACCAGGAAGTCTTCGGCCAGTCGGGGGTTTCGCTTGCCGGTGCGGCCCATAATCACCAGCCGGTAGTAGGTTTCCGGGCTACGGGTCCAGGCCCGGGTCGGGCAGTTGATCACGCATTCGCCACAACCGACGCATTTTTCGGTATTGCGGACAATCCGGTAATTTTTCACCGAAAGGGCATCGACCGATTTTTTCTTGCAGGCTTTGACACAGGCCTGACAACCCATACAGCGTTCTTTTTCGTATTGCGGTTCGGTCATCCCGATGATGCCAAAATCATGCATCCGGGTTTTGATGCAGTCGTTGGCACAGCCGGTGAAGGCCACCTTAAAATGAAGATCGTTGGGAAAGATTTCCTTTTCCATTTTCTTCGCAAAATTGGTGGTGTTATAGGTGGCAAAAGGACAGGTATTGCTGCCGATGCAGGCCGAAATGTTCCGGGTTCCGGCAGAAGTATAGCCTTTGCCGGGAATTTCCTGATTGATTTCCAGCTTGTCAATAATCGGCTGGAGCAGGGCATTGACAGCGTCCATATCGGTATATTTAATACCGGGAATTTCAAAGCCCTGACGGGTGGTTAAATGGATCCGGCCATTGCCATAGGTTTCGGCAATGTTTTGAATCAGCGGCAGCAGCTCGGCGGTTAATAAGCCCCCGGGAACCCGGATTCGGGAGGCAGTTTCCCCACGGACCTTGGTGACGCGATAGGCATTCTTCTTTATCTTCTTGGTATTCAGATCTAACATGACGTTCCTCCTAATCCTTTAAAAATTTTCCCTTGGTGTAATTAAAAACCGGGCCGTCCAGACAAATATAGGTATCATCGATTTTGCAGTGTCCGCATTTACCAATGCCGCAGCACATTTTTCGTTCCTGGGAGATCCACAGGTTTTCTTCCTGGAAGCCTTTGGCCAGCAGATCGCTGATGGTGCATTTCATCATCATTGGCGGGCCGACCACAATCCCGACCGCGTCAGTCAGACCTTTGATCATCAGTTCGGGAATATACTGGGTAACCAGGCCGCAGTTACCGTCATACTGTTCGTCCGGATAATCGACGGTCATAATCACATTGATGTTTTTCTTCCAGATTTCAAAATCTTTCTTAAATAGCATATCTTTGGGTGATTTAAAACCGACCAGTAGGGTAAAGCCTTTGCAGTCTTCGGGATGGGCCGAAAAATAATCGACAATTCCTTTGACCGGGGAAAGCCCGGTGCCGCCGGCTACCAGCAGAATTTCTTTGCCCTTGTAGTTGGCGATATCAAAGCCGTTGCCATAGGGTCCCCGCAAGAACAGGGTATCGCCGACATAATTTTCAAAGATCTCATCAGTAACCTTGCCGACTTTACGGATCGTCAGATCGACGGTGCCGTCACCGATGCCGCTGACCGAAATAGGGGCTTCGCCAAACTTCGGCAAAGAAACTTCAAAAAACTGTCCCGGTTTGACATCGCCGTTATAGGTCATTCGGAAGGTAAACTCGATTTCGGTATGTTTGATCACATCAGTGATTTCCGAAAGGAAAGGAATGTAAGGATTATCTGATTTAAATTCAGTCACAGTCATTTAGTTTTCCTCCTTTGCAGTGTCATTTACTAAGGTGTTCAGCTTATTGATGCAATTGGCAAAAGAAATATATTCGGGACAGACATCGTCGCAGCGGCCGCAGCCGATACACATGTGGGTGCCGAAGCGTCGCTTATAATCGTTGACCTTGTGCATCACCTTAAAACGCATCCGTTGGCCTTTGTCGTTTCTGAAAGCATGTCCGCCAGCCATATCGGTGTAGCCGTCCACATGACAGGAAGCCCAAACCCGTCGCCGTTCGCCGGCTTTGCCGTTGTCGGTGTAGAAAATATCCTGCATTGTGAAACAGGTACAGGTGGGACAGACAAAGTTGCAGCGTCCGCAGGCAATACAGCGGTTGCCGTATTCTTCCCAGAACGGCGAGTCAAACAGGGTCTGAGGAACCGTTTCCGGGATCGTCACGACAGTGTCATTGGCGGTGACCGAATCGGCAATCACCGGAGCCTGGGTTGCACCGGCCAGGGCGCCATCAAGGAAATCCCAGTGACTGTCGACCAGCACGGTTTCGCCGTCAACCTTTATATAAGCGTCATAGTCTTCGCTGGTCTGGGTACCCATGGAAACACAGAAACAGTTTTCAAAGGAGTTTTCGCAACCCATCAGAATAAATTTGGTGTTATCGCGCAGTCGTTTGTAATAGGTGTCGACGGCGCCGTTTTCCAGATAAATCGTATCCATCCGTTTCAGGCCGTGGAGATCACAGCTGCGCAAGAACACAATCGCTCCTTTTTTAGCAGCGTCAGCTTCTTTCATTTCATTTTCGGTAAAATAAAAAAGTGTTTCAGAGATGGGGAGTAAGACCTCTTTAAAAGAGTAGTCAGATTTTTCGGCAAATTCGATTTCAGCTAGAGCAGTGATTTCACCATAACGGATCGTGTCGATGGAAGTAAAGGTGCCATCGCCGACAAATCGTTTGGGGGCATAGATGATATAGTCTTTTGATAAGTCAGAGAAAATAGCGTTCATTTTCTCCGCTGTCGTTTGGTAACCCATAAACAAGTCCTCCTTCAAGTTTGTATTAAATTTGGATAAAGTGAAGTCTGTCAAAGACCCTTTTGGGGTTCTCTGACAGACTTTTTATTGGTGAGCTGATGTTAAAAAGTATTTTTAAAAATTAAGCTTGTCCCAGACATTTTGCCAAGTCAGCTTCGGGGGTGGTGATTGGTCCGATGTTGTAGTTTTCCACCAGGACGTTTAATACGTTTGGTGAAATAAAGGCTGGCAGTGATGGTCCTAACAGGATGTTTTTGATGCCCAGGTGTAACAGGGTCAGCAGGATACAAACCGCTTTTTGTTCGTACCAGGACAGTACCATGCTCAGTGGCAAATCATTAACGCCACAGTCAAAGGCGCCAGCCAGAGCAACAGCAACCTGAATGGCCGAGTAGGCATCGTTGCATTGGCCCATGTCCATTAGTCGTGGCAAGCCGCCGATGGTACCCAGATCCAGGTCGTTAAAGCGGAATTTGCCGCAGGCCAGGGTTAAGACAATGGTATCATCCGGTGTTTGTTTAACAAAATCGGTATAGTAGTTACGGCCTGGTTTAGCACCGTCACAGCCGCCGACCAGGAAGAAGTGTTTGATATCGCCGGCTTTAACCGCAGCGATCACCTTGTCAGCAACGCCCAGCACAGTGCCATGACCAAATCCGGTTAAGAGGGTTTTTCCGCCGTTGATGCCGGTCATTTCTTTATCTTCAGGATAGCCGCCCAGTTCCAGCGCTTTTTTTATCACCGGGGTAAAATCTTTGTCTTTGCCGATATGAATCATCGCCGGGTATTGCACCACATCGGTGGTGAAGATGCGATCAGAATAGGATTCTTTTACGGGCATGATGCAGTTGGTGGTGTAAAGAATTGGTGCCGGGACACCAGCAAATTCTTTTTGTTGATTCTGCCAGGCGGTACCAAAGTTTCCTTTTAAATGAGCATATTTTTTTAGTTCCGGATAAGCATGACATGGCAGCATTTCACCGTGGGTGTAAATATTGATGCCCTTGCCTTCAGTTTGTTCCAGCAATAATTTTAAATCATGTAAATCATGACCGGTAATGATGATAAATGGTCCTTTTTCAATGGTTAATGGCACTTCGGTGGGAACCGGAGTCCCGTAGGTTTCGGTATTGGCTTTGTCCAGTAAGGCCATCACTTTTAAATTGATTTCGCCAGTTTTCAGAACCAGCGGCAGTAAGACGTCCATACCCAGATCTGAGCCGACAGCCGCTAATGCTTCATAGAAATAGGCATTGACTTCGGGATCTTTATAGCCCAGAACATCAGCATGGTGGGCGTAGGCAGCGACGCCTTTTAAACCCAAAAGGATCAGGGTTTTTAACGAACGGATATCTTCGTTGTCATCCCAGAGTTTTGCCATATCATAGTCTTCGGTAGAGGGATCAAGATCCGCTTTCATTTTATCGACACAGTCGACCATGATTTTTAAGCTTTCATCGTCGAAGCTGACGTTGGTGACAGTGGTAAATAGGGCTTTCTCGATACAGGCATCGGTGGCTTCGGTGGCTGCTTTTTTCTGAACGGCTTTAGCCAGTCCGATACAGGCACCGACTAGTTTGTCCTGAAGAATAGCGACAGGTGGGGTTTTTCCACAGACACCGCTGACCTCACATCCGGTTCCTTTGGCAGTTTGTTCACATTGAAAACAAAACATATCTTTCATCTTTTTACCTCTCTTGTAAATGTATATTTGTTAACCCGTAAAGACGGGAAATAACCTTTATAAAGAACCACTACTATTTGATCTACCCTTAAATTATGAATAATAACCATTAAATTGCTAAAAATCAATTTTTGCTCGATCAATCTTTTTAAATAATCGTCTTCATTGCTTAGAAATATCAATTTGATTAATTATTATTTCAGGCGGTCGCTTTTTTCTAATACTGACGATGAAATAATGATACTACAAGTTATTCCCTTTGACTGTTGCAAATGCAACATAAAATTGGAAAAATGAATTTTTTTAATTTTATGTTGCTGAGGAATTTCCGTCTTTTATTCTGAAACTGATTATGATATGATTTACTATATGTCTTAGCCCAATCAACGGAAAAGAGGAACATCATGAGTTTGAAAATGAGCAATCTGCTGGACATCGAAAAATACCTGCTGCTGGAACTGGTTTATTTTCATTTGCCGCCCCAATACAAAAATCAAATTACCCGGGAAACCCCGATGAAACTCGATGAATACATCGATCTGCTGGAGCAGTGCGGCTATGCGACGTATCCTGGTTTTATCAGTCGGTCCGAGCATGGATATCAGTACAAAAAACGCCGGCAGGCTCATTTCAAGCGGATTTATGCATCCAGCGACAATTTAGGTGATGTGGTTGTTACCGGCTATGTTAACGATAATTATGGTCCCTATGGCAATACCGCAGACAAAAACAAAACCAGCCTTGTGGCCATTGCCCTGGCAGATCGGGAAAATAACGGAGCGGTGATTTTCAGCGGCTGTGAACAAATGTATCCCAGCAGCATTGTTCTGGACTGGGGCGGCTGTCTGATTGCGTCTCTGGGAGTGGTCACCGTCCATCATCACAAGGCCATCGATTTTTACGACCGGCATATGGCCGGGATTCTGGGGGAACGTAATATCCTGGGTCATTCTAAAGGCGGCAATCTGGCCACCTACGTTTATATTAATCGGCTCGAAGAAAACACCCATGCCTATTGTGTCAACGCCCAGCCCTATTGCTGGTATACCATGAGTGAGATGCAGAAGGAAGCTTTGAAAACGGGTCGTTTTGAGTACATTGTCCATGCCAATGATCCCACCCGCAAGGCCAGCTATGTTTCTTATATCAGCCGAACGGCCCCCCTTAACCGCTATGCAACAAAACGGTTTATTGATATTCATGGTTTTGCCGAGGTGAATTTTGACGGATTTGGAAATCTGGAAGGCGCCCGGGTCATCCGTGAAACCATCAGCCAGCTGAAATCCCGGTTTTTCAACGACTATACGGCCGAAAAGCGCCTGACCCATGACGAATGTATGGCCGGTTTTCAGGAAAAACTAACCGAAATAACCTCGCTGCCGCGGCTGTTCAGCACCACCCTGGACGAGATCCTGCTGGTAACTGCGGCCCAGGCGGCGATTATCTGGTTCCGGGATGAAGACGACCGGGGCCCCTTTATTTATCCGCTACTTATCAAGAGTCCCGGGGCGGAGGATCTTTATCAGCTGAAGCTGCGGCCGGGTCAGGGAATTGCCGCCCGCTCGGTCTTTGAGGGATTGCCGCTGTATATCAAGGATTCCCGAAAATACCGGCTCCAAGTTGAAAGTCAGAACCGGAACCTGGGCCTGACTATCACCTCGGAAATTGCTGTGCCCCTGGGGATTGATGAAACAGAAGTTTTTGGCGCTCTGGAATTGATCAACAAATTGGATGGCGTCTTTTCACTGGAAGATTTTGCCCTGGTCAACGAGATGACCCTGGCGATGCTGGATGTCTTTAAAAAATCCGGGCAGTCGCTGGACAACTACCGGGATTTTTCCCTGCTGCAGATCCGTAAGGGCGGAAAGCGGACTTTTGCGGTGGAAAAGAACGGCTTTAAGGAAAAGGTTTTTGCATCCCCAGCTGAAAAGGATGCTTTTCTTAAAAAAATTTCGGGCCTGTCATTGGAACCCAATGAACGGCTGATTTTTAACCGGATCACCTTTACCAGGGACAAGCAGGAACAGTTGAAGCGCCTGCGTAAGCAGGAATATGCGATGATCTTCGGAAAGTCGCAGCTGCGCACTTCCAAGGTCCGGGTCAAAGGGCGGCTGATTGCTTTATTGCTCGGGGTTCAGGAGAATCGGGTGAACCTGAAACAGGTGGCCAAAATGATGGGTCTTGAGGGTAAGCTTAATACCCCGATTAAAGACTTGACTGATGCCGAATATATCCGGCTGGAATACGGCGTGGCCCGAATCCGGCGGCCCAAATTAATTATCGTCAACACCCCGCCACCGGGACTGAGTCCCGCTGCTTATCGGGTTTTGTGTAACCGGCTCAAAAAAGACTGTGAAAAGAAAGCAGTCACGGTGATTGTCTTAAATTAAGTGAGAAAGTCGAATTTAATCCAGGTGAAGGGAGCAGAAATGAGAAATGCAGTTGATTTAATCATCCATCCAAAACGGTTTTTTGAGAATTCCAGAGAGCGGGAGATTTCGGTCACCGTACCCATTATCATTCTGATTTTGATTGGGGTTGTTGATGGGATTGTGGTTGCCTGTCTGGTGAATCATACCACCATTTATGACATGTTCAATCCTGAAGCTCCGGTCATATCGGCCACAACTATTTTATTTTCGATGCTAATGGGCAGCTTCAGTGTTTATGCTCTGATCCTCATCCAGACAATTGTGTTTAATCTGATCATGAAAAAAATGGGCGGTACCGGCACCCGCAAACAGGCCTTTTATATTCTGGGACTGGCCAGTTTTCCGGCACTGGTGGAAGGATTGATATTTTTGTACTTTCCTCAGACCATTGGACTGTTCCAGTTTGAGAACTGGCATTTTATATCCCTGCTGATCTACAATTTTCTCAATATTTTCAATCTCTGGGGCATCTACCTGCTGATTGTGGGCTTTGCCAAGGTTTATGATGTTTCCTATAAAAAGGCGTCGGTTTTATATTTGCAGTTTTTAATCAAAATGATCCCACTGTTTATTATTTATCTTATCGCATCATAGCATGAGGTATTGGTGTTAGCAGGCAATCATTAAAAAAATAAGAAGAGAAGTAGCGAGGTAAAAATGATTAATCTGAAAATTCCCGGTCACGAGCCCATCACGGTGGCGCATGTGACCTTTGATTATAACGGCACCCTGGCGGTGGATGGTTTTCTGGTGACGGGGCTCAAAGAACGGCTGGTGGCTCTGGCGAAGTTGGTGGAGGTGCATATTCTCACTGCCGATACCTTTGGCCTGGTTCGGGCGCAATGCCAGGATCTGCCGGTGACCATTGAGATTTTTTCAAAGGACAATATTTCTAAAAAGAAAAAGGCCTATGTTGAAAAGATTGGTGGTGAGACGAACATTGCCATCGGAAACGGCAACAATGATCGGGAAATGTTTGAAGAAAGCCGGTTGTCGATTGTGGTGATGGGAAAAGAAGGCTGCTGCGTGAAATCGCTACTGGCGGCGGATATTGTTGTTAACAACCCGCTGGATGCCCTGGATCTGCTACTGAACACCGATCGGATGGTGGCAACGCTGAGAACCTGAAATCAAGCGAGTCGTTCGATCGGATCGTTAATTTGAAGAAAAAATGGGTAAGTGTAAACCGAGACTTTAAACAGCCGTGAAGCTCACGGCACTTATTCAATGATAAAGCCACTAAGAAACAAGGAGAATACAATATGAGAGAAGATTATATCAGTTATCAGGGTAAGAAAATCTGGTATTCGGTTTATGGCGAAGCGTTAAAAAAAACGCCGCTGCTGGTGGTTCACGGCGGACCGGGATTTTTAAGTATCCCGGATGTGATTGCTGACTTCAGTGACGACCGGCCGGTCTATTTTTATGATCAGCTGGGCGGCGGGAACTCAGAAAAGGCAGACAGCAAAAATGATTATTCTCTGGAATACTTTGTCTCCGAGCTGGATGCAGTGATTCAGGGCTTGCAGCTTCGTGAAGTGATCTTGCTGGGGCTTTCCTGGGGATGCGGACTCAGTGCTGCCTATATGCTGGACAAGCAGCCCCAGTTTGTCACAGCGCTGATTCTTTCGGCGCCCTATCTGAGCACCCCGCTGTGGGAGGAATGTGCCATGGAAAACATTTCAAATCTCCCCGAAACGATGCAGAAGATCATCATCGAAGCCGAAAAAAATCAGGAATTTGGGACGGACTATGAGATTGCCGCTGAGGCCTATTATAGAAAATATCTTTGTCGCCTTGATCCCTGGCCGGATAGCGTCATTTGGTAAACTGAATATGGATGTTTATTTAACGATGTGGGGACCTAGCGAGTTCAGTGTTAACGGCAAGCTCAAGCAGTTTGACCTGATGCCCCGGCTCGATGAAATCCCGGTGCCGGTGCTGTTGACCTGTGGAGACAATGATGAAGCCGGAGTTAAAATGGTGAAAGATTTTCAGATGGCCTTTCCCCAGGGCTCGATGGCAGTGATACCCGGCGCAGCGCATCTCCATCATATCGAACAGCCGGTGATTTACAAAACGATTGTCAATGAGTTTTTAAGAGATAAGTAGTGCCACCCAATTCACGATCCGAATCAGGGCCAATCACCGTTGAAAAAAATGTTGACGGTTTCATTCCCCTTGTGCTATGATCTAGGCAATGAGGAGATAAAATGAGTTGGATTGATTTTTCAGAATTTCAGGTTATTCCTTCCATCCGCAGGCTGGGTGATTTAGAAATTGCCCTTAACAGTGAGGCTCAGGTGGTTTTGCTCACCGAGGCCCATATTGCCAATCTGCAGGAGCTGGTCAAACTGGTTCACGCCAGGGATAAAAAGGCGCTTATCAATCTGGAGCTGCTGGGCGGCTTCGGTAAAGACCATGTGGGCATGAAATTGTTAAAAAACTATTACCATGTGGATGGGGTAATGTCAACCGACAGCGGCAAGCTGGGGATGGCCAAACAATGTGGTCTGGTAACCTTGCAGCGATTTTTTCTTCATGATTCGCGATCGTTTGAGACGGCGCTTAAAATTATTGAGTGTTCCCGGGTGGATGGCGCCGAGCTGTTACCGGCGGTTATGGCCCTGGATTGTTATCAAAAACTGACGGCAGTGGCAAGAATTCCCTTATTGGCCGGTGGTTTTATCCGTGACCGGGAAATGATGGAAAAGGTCAAAGCTTGCGGTTTTAAAGGCCTGACGGTTAGCGACAAGTCGTTGTGGTAGGGTGATTTTTGATTTATAATAAAACAAAATAGAATGTGCCGGATGGTAATTGTGTGAGTCCTGCTTAATAAATGTGATGAATTTTGTCGCATTTATTAAGCAGGGCTTTTCTTCGTGAGAAAAGGGGGTATTGAGTAAGGAAGACAGACAGCGTAATGTAAAAAAATTTGCAGCGGCGAATCCGTCGCCCGGAGCGTGTGAAACAGTAACATCAGGCAGGCGGGTACTACCCGCCTGCAAACGTCGATCAATACATCATTTTAAATTTAAACAAATTGGAGGTTACAAAATGGGAAAATATTTATTGGGTCTGGACAATGGCGGCACCATGATTAAGGCGGCACTGTATGATCTTTCAGGTAATGAGGTGGCCATTTCCAGTTCTAAAACAGCCATGTATCAGCCGGAACCAGGCTTCACCGAGCGCAATGTGGAAGAAATGTGGCAGGCCAATGTCAAAGCCATCAAAGGGGTGATTGCCAAAGCCGGCATCGCTGGCAGCGAGATTATTGGGCTTTCTGCCACTGGTCACGGCAATGGTCTTTATCTGGTCAGGGCCGATGGCACGCAAACCACCAACGGGATGATCTCCACCGATGTCCGGGGCCGGGAATACGTGATCAGATGGCAGAATGACGGTACCCATGACAAGATCCTGCCGAAAACGATGCAGAGTGTTTTTGCCGGACAGCCGACTACCCTGCTGCGCTGGTTTATGGATCATCAACCAGAAGTATTGGAAGAAACCCGCTGGATCTTTATGTGTAAGGATTATATCCGTTTCCGTTTAACCGGGGAAGCCTATGGGGAAATTGCCGATATGTCCGGCTCCAGCCTGATGAATGTCCGGGACGTCAAATACGATCGCGAGCTGCTGGCCGATATGGGGCTTGAAAGCATTTATGATAAACTGCCGCCACTGCGTTATTCCGGCGAAGTCTGTGGCACCATCACCAAAGAAGTGGCCGAACTGACCGGTCTGGCTGAAGGAACCCCGGTGGCCGGGGGCTGCATGGATATTCATGCCTCGGCGATGGCCGTGGGGATCACCGATGAGGACAAGATGTGCGTGGTGGCTGGTACCTGGAGCATCAACGAATATATCAGCAAGAAACCAGTGGTGGACAAGGATCTGTTTATGACCTCCATATATCCGATCCCCGGCTATTGGATGATCCTGGAAGGGAGCCCCACCTCGGCCAGCAATCTGGAATGGTTTTTAACCGAAATCCTCCGGGATATTGATTTAAAAGATCAGGACGTTTATGAATATTCAAACAATTGCGTTAACTGTGTGGCCGATGAAGACTGCGGCGTGGTATTCCTGCCATTTTTATACGCCAGCAATGTCAACATCAACGCCAAGGCCTGTTTTGTCGGGCTGTCCAGTTATCACAACCGCGATAATATGCTGCGAGCCGTTTATGAAGGAATTGTCTTCAGTCATAAATATCATATTGAAAAGCTGTTGAAATACCGGGAAGCGCCCAAGAGTATCCGGATTGCTGGTGGCGTGGCCAAATCCCGGGTTTGGGTGCAGATGTTTGCGGATATTCTGCAGGTACCCATAGAAGTCACCGAATGTACTGAACTGGGGGCGCTGGGTGCGGCCATCTGTGCCGGAGTTGCCACCGGCGCCTATGAAAGCTTCAAGGCGGCCTCGGACGTGATGGTGGAAATCGCCTTTACCGCGGTTCCCAACCCTGATAAGCAGGCCATGTACGAAAAGAAGTACAACCGCTATCTGAAGGTTATCAATGCCCTGGATGGAATCTGGGACGAGTATTAAGGGAGGCAGTTCGCCAGTACCAAGGAATGTAATGCATCATACAAGGGGCGATTATCAATCGCCCGGAAACGTTAATCTCAAAACAAACGCATGCGGGCGGGTACTATCCGCCCCTACGAACCTTAATTCACAAATATGTAAAACCGGGAGACTAAGAAAATGGATTTAAAACTAAAAGGAAAAAACGCCATCATCACCGGGGGTTCCCGGGGGGTGGGACGGGCGATTGCTCTGGGGTTGGCGGCGGAAGGGGTTAATGTGGTGGTCACAGCCCGAAAATCATCGAAAGAATTATTGGAAGTGGTGGAAGCAGCCAAATTTTTGGGGGTGAAAGCCTATCCTTTGGGGGCGAATATGAATAATGCCGATGATGTTCAAGTGATGATGAAGGAGGCCGAAGCGCTGCTGGGGGATCTCGATATTCTCATCAACAACGCCGGGATCTGGCTGACCGGCTGGATTCAGGATATCCCCTTGGCTGACTGGGAAGATACCATGGATGTGAATCTGACGGCGCCCTTTCTGACCTCCCAGTATTTTGCCAAAATCAATCTGGCCAGGCAGCGGTCCGGGCGGATCATCAATATTAATTCTCAGGCGGCCTTTAACGGTTCCACCACCGGCCATGCCCACTACGCAGCCAGCAAAGCCGGGATGGTGGCCTTGACCGTTTCGATGGCAAGGGAGCTGTCGTCCAAAGGGATTACGGTTAACGGTATTGCCCTGGGGGTGGTCGATACCGACATGATCCGGGATAAGATCGAAGCCAACCCCGGTTATTACGAAAGCCGGATTCCCATTGGCCGGGTCGCCCAGCCGGAAGACATCGCCAACATCGTCGTCTTTATGGTCTCGGAACCGGCTTCCTACCTCACTGGCACCACCATCGATGCCACCGGCGGGATGCTGATGCGGTAGGGTTTACCTGAAGACGGGCGAACACGGTTCGCCTTTACGAACCGGCATTAACAGCGGCGTAAAATATTTACACCATTCACGAGAGGAAAATAAAATGAATCATTACGACATCATCATCATTGGGGGCGGTATTACCGGTACCGCCATTGCCCATGAATGTTCGAAATATCAACTGACAGCGGCCCTGCTGGAGCGGGGCACCGACATCGGGATCGGGGCTACCAAAGGAAACGGCGGGGTTGTTCACCCGGGTTATGATCCCACCCCGGGCAGTCTGAAAGCGAAGATCAATGTCCGGGGCGCCAATCTTTATCCGCGACTGGCCAAGGATCTGAACTTCGGGATTATCAATCCGGGGATCTTTGTGATTGGCTTTACCGATGTTGATGAAGCAGTCTTAAAACACAAGCTGGAATTCGGCATTAAAAACGGGGTTAAAGATCTGGCCATTATCAATGCCGAGCAGATGCACAACCGCGAGCCCCACCTGGCCACTGAGGCAAAGCATGCTCTCTACGCCCCTACGGCCACCGTGGTTGATCCCTTTGAGGTGGCCATCGCCTTTGCTGAAAATGCCAAAGCCAACGGCGTGGAGATTCTGACCAGTCAGTTGGTGAGCGCGATTGAAAAAAGAGCGGATGGTAGCTTTCTGATTGTTACCCCCGATCAGCAATTTAGCTGCTCCTATATCGTCAACGCCGCCGGCAACCATGCCGATGTTGTGGCCAGGCTGGCGGGGATTTCCGAATACCAGATGAAACCGCGCCATGGGGATCTGCTGGTATTAGATAAGGATATGGCCAATAAGCCCCAAACGGTGATGTTTCCCTGTCCCGGGCCGGACACCAAGGGGATTGCCTGCATTCCCACGGTTCATGGCAACACCATCGTCGGTTCCACCGCGACGATGATGGATGATAAGGAAGCCGTCAACAATTATGCGCCGGGGATTCAGGTCCTGATCGATGGGGTGCATAAGATTTTGCCGGAACTCGACGCCGGTAAGATCATCCGCACCTTTGCCGGGTTGCGGCCGGTGGTGCTGGACAACAACAATGATTTTTTCATCGCCGAATCCCAGACCGTTAAAGGCTTTATCCACGCCGCCGGGATTCAGTCCCCGGGGGTGGCCTCGGCCCCGGCGATTGCTGAACAGGTCCGGGATCTGCTGGATAATGCCGGTCTTGAAATGAAACCAAAACCGGATTATAATCCTTGCCGGGACAAAAAGACTGTCTTTGCTGATTTGTCCATTGACGAGCAGGATGCCCTGATTCATCAGAATCCCGCCTATGGGCGGATTGTCTGTCGCTGTGAAACGGTTACCGAAGGAGAAATCATTGCCGCCATTCACGGGGTGATTCCGGCTCACACCCTGGATGCGGTAAAACGCCGCACCCGGGCCGGGATGGGACGCTGTCAGAGCGGCTTCTGCCAGTACAAGGTCATTGCCATTCTGAGCCGCGAGCTGGGGTTGCCGGTTTCTGATATTTGCCTGGAAGATATGGGCTCGCAACTGCTTTGTGGAACGGTGAAGGGAGGTGTGAAATGAAACAGTTAGCCTATGATGTGGTGGTCATCGGCGGCGGCCCGGCCGGCATGGCAGCAGCCCTGAAAGCCAACGAAAAGGGCGCTTCGGTTGCCATCATCGAACGCAACGATGAACTGGGGGGGATCCTTAATCAGTGTATTCACAGCGGTTTTGGTCTCAGCTATTTTAAGCAGGAACTGACCGGCCCGGAATACGCCGAGCTGTTTATCAAGCAAGTGGCGGCGGCTGGCATCGATGTCTATTTAAACACGATGGTTATCGATTTATCCCCGGATCATCAGGTTAAAGCGAGCAATGAAGAGGGGATGCTGGTTCTTTCGGCCGGAGCCATTGTGTTGGCGATGGGCTGTCGCGAACGGACCCGGGGCGCGATAAAAATCCCCGGTTCCCGGCCGGCCGGAGTGCTCACCGCCGGGCTGGCCCAGCGCTATGTCAATATTGAGAACCGTAAACCGGGAGAACGAATTGTTATTCTCGGTTCTGGCGATATTGGTCTGATTATGGCCAGACGGCTGACCCTGGAAGGGATGCAGGTACTGGGGGTTTATGAGTTGATGCCCTATGCCAATGGGCTATACCGGAACATTAAAAATTGTCTGGACGATTTTGGTATCCCGCTGCATTTATCAACCACGGTCACAAATATCATCGGTTACCCCCATCTGGAAGCCATCGAAGTGGCTCAGGTTGATGAAAATCTGGCCGTGATTGAAGAAACCCGGGAAGTGATCGCCTGTGATACCCTGCTGCTGTCAATTGGGCTGATTCCTGAAAATGAGCTGTCCCAGAAATCGGGGGTCAGCCTGAATCCGCGAACCAACGGCCCGCTGGTCAATCAAGCGCTGGAAACGGATCAGCCGGGGATCTTTGCCTGCGGAAATGTTCTCCATGTTCACGATCTGGTCGACAATGTTACCCTGGAAGCCGAACAGGCTGGAATCGCTGCCGCTGATTACGTCCGGCAGCAGAAGGTAGGGGTCAGTGAAAATAGACTGGCCGCAACCGCACCTTCCAAAATCAAAACAATCATCCCCCTGGGTCCCGGAGTGAATGTCGGTTATACTGTACCGGCAAAACTGACCAGCCCTTCATCAAAAGAAGTCCGGATTTTATTCAGGGTGCGAAAACCCTTAGAACAGGCCGAGGTCGTGATTCAATCCGGAGCAACGATCCTTTATCAGGGCAAACCCCGGGCCTTTAAACCCAGTGTGATGGAAGAGGTGGTGCTGAGCCCCGCCGAAATAAACGGACTTAACGGTCTGAAGGGTCAAAGTGGCGCAGAGCAAGCCATCATCGTATCAGTCCGGGAGGTGAAAAAATGAATCAGCAAGAAATGAAAAATAACGAATCCGATAAAACCGAAATAAAAGTATGCTGTACCACCTGTCCCAAGGAATGCATTATTACCGTTCACTTAGAGCAGGGGATGCTGATCAGTGTGGAGGGAGAAGGCTGCAAAAGAGGCAAAAAGTTTGCGCAAAAGGAGATCACCACACCAGAAAGAACCTTAACCAGTACAGTTATGGTGGAATGTGGCAATAAAGCCTGTCTGTTGCCGGTGAAAACCGCCGCCCCCATCCCCAAAAAAGATATCGCTCTGGCAATGGCCGCCATTCGCACCATAAAGCTCACCGGGCCCTGCCTGATGGGGGATGTAATCATCCCGAACATCTGCGGCACCGGGGTGAATGTGGTGGCCTGCCGGAGTATCAAGGAGGAAAACCATGCGTGTTAATCTTAGTAAAATACTACAGGATGCCCAGGAGAATGGTTACGGGATCGGGGCGTTTAACACTCCCAATCTGGAAAGCGTTCAGGCGGTAATCGCCGCGGCCGAGGCCCGAAACCAACCGGTAATCATTATGCATGCCCAGATCCATGAAAGCCTGATTCCCCTGGAAGTCATCGGCCCGCTGATGATCCGGTTGGCTGATCAGGCAAAAGTGGGAGTCTGCGTCCATCTCGATCATGGGGAAGACCTGGGCTATCTGCTTCACGCCATGAAAATGGGTTTCACCTCGGTGATGTATGACGGGTCACGGCTGCCTTATGAGGAAAATCTGGCCAATACCCGGGAAATTGTCCGGGTGGCCCATTATCTGGGGGTATCAGTAGAAGCTGAGCTGGGCCGGGTGCTAAGACCAGAAGGCGGGGGAGCTCCCGATCCCGAAGAGGAGATCCTGACTCCGGAAGCATGCTACACCGATCCGGAGCTGGCCAAAGCCTTTGTCGCGGCCACCGGGGTGGATGCGCTGGCGATTGCTTTTGGCACCGCTCACGGTATTTACG
Organism: Acetobacterium sp.; assembly: GCF_041752335.1. GTDB lineage: Bacteria > Bacillota > Clostridia > Eubacteriales > Eubacteriaceae > Acetobacterium. Next base: position 31,956 of record NZ_JBGSHG010000048.1, read on the forward strand.
AGGCCGAACCCTGTCTGGATTTTGACCGGATCGCAGCGATTCATAAGCTGGTGGATGTACCGCTGGTCATGCATGGCGGATCCGGCGTCAATGCCGCGGACTTTCAGAAAGCCATCGTTGCCGGGATTTCAAAAATCAATTATTTCACCTATATGTCTCTGGCCGGCGGCCGTGCGGTTAGAGCCTATTTTTCTCAAAACCCCGGCCGGGATCTGCGCTTCGATGAGATCGCCGAGATTGGCCGGGTCGCCATGCAGGCCGATGTGGAACAGGCCATTGCGGTGTTTCAGGGTTAAAGCGATCAGCTAAAGATGTGGTATCGGTATGCAAATAAAAAATCCATTTGGTGTGAGTGTCACAGTTGCAAAAAACTGTGGTCTCACATCAAATGGATCGATGGTCGTGGCGAAGGTGTTCTTGATTTTGCATCTACACGGGATGATTACCAACATAAAAAGTCAGTCGTTATTTTTTGCCATCTGAATCGGCCATAAAATTATGCATATCTGCAGCATTATTTCTGGCCAGATCTTCCGCTTCGCTATAAATGCCATCTTCGTTTTCTTCAAACACTTTTTCTATTTCCGCTAATTCGCCAGCTTGCGTATAAACGCCTTCGGTTTGATCGGGTGTTACTGGGGTGTGTCGGATTTGCGTGTCAGTGATTGGGTTATGACTGTCTGAATCAGCCATGAACGTGCGAACATCTTTGCGATTCGCATTTGCAGCTTCTTCAGCTTCCCCATAAATAGGGTCTACACCACTTTTGATATTTTCATCTTTCGTACCAAATTCCTCGGCATTGCCGTAAACGCCCTTTTTTTCATTATCCATGTTTCTACCTCCTGAAAATTTTATTTTGATTAAAATCAATGATGCGTTTGTTTTAATCGTTTTGATAAATGAACAGGATCAGTTTTATTTTCGAAGGTGATTCAGGTCATTTGTAAAGCCGATCATATCCTATTATCTTATTACCCCGAAAAAAAAGATTCAAACATGATTCTGAAATAGATAAGAAATAAATAAAAGGCCAACCTGAGATGAGTTCTCAGGCTGGCCAGAAGAAGGAGAAAAAATTTATCGGCAAGCTTGCCTTTACGAGAGTTCGTTGTTGAATAAGTGTTTAAATAACGGGTTCCAGCTCCGGTACGACGGGATCTGGAGTTAGCTCAACAACCGGGGTTTCAGTGATTGGATCAGTGGTACCGTCATCAATCGGGGTTTCAGTGGCCGGATCATCGACATCGACGATGCCGTTGTCGCTGTCGTAGCTGACATCAAGATTCAGGATTTCAGCCAGCAGATCCAGGGGAATAAAGGTGCGGCCGCAGGTTACCTGAACTCGATCAGTGATGTCCACCGGGCTGCCATCAATGGTGGCGGTGACGCCAGCAGCGGTGATTTGGATCACAGCGGTGTTTCTAGTGATGGTCAGGGTTTTGGTTGCTTCATCAAAAACCACATCGGCTTCCAGCTGCTCGGTGATGGCTTTAATCGGCACCATAATGTCGCCGCCTTTAATGTAAGCTGGGGCGTCAAATTTGATCAGCTGATTGTTGATGGTGACACTGCCGGCATCCAGCGCTTTAGCATCTTCTTGCATTTGCTCAATCAGGGCCGCAACATTTTCAAACTGGGCCAGTTCAGCATCGGTATAGATGGTTTTCACCACCATATAACGTTCATTGATAATCTCTTTAATCTGTGACTGGAGGCTGTCCAGTTCGGCATTAAGACTGTCCAGCTGGGCTTGCAGTGCCGCTGCGCCGGCCGCATCGCCAGCCGCCAGGAGGGTTGCCATTTCGGCTTCCAGGGCGTCTTTTTCTTCAGCTAAAACGCTTTTCTGCTGGGTCAGTTCTTTTTTCTGTTCGTTCAGTTCCTGCTTGAAGACCTGTTGGGGTTGGGCCGGTTTTTTACCGGGTTTGGTGACTTCGGTGATGCCATCATCAACGGGTTCAGTGACTGGATCAGTAACAGTCGGGTCAGGGGTGCCGGTTTCGACCGGGACCACCACTGGTACTGGCGCAGGGGCCACAATTGTGTCTTTTTTGGGGGGCGGATTGCCGTTGCTTTTGTCTGAATTCTTTGGCGCAGCCAAAGCAGTTGCCGGTGCGGAAAGCGCCAGCGCCAGGACCAAAACGAGAACAAATCTTTTTTTCATAAAAGACTCCTTTCAATTGATCTCCATTAAAAAAACTGTATGCCTAAAAAGGCATACAGTCAAATAAACTGCGCCCTCTTCGGCAACCCGGCTGTCTTAGCAAAATGCCTTAGACCCGTGGCTTTGCGTCCCTGACTTTCATCAGGTTTGCCATTATCGGAGATGTTATTGTTTACATTGTAAATCAGATCGCTGCTGATTGCAAGGGAAAATTCAAGTTTTTGAATATTCCGGATCAACTAAATTATTTACTTCCCAAAGAGCTGGTTTGTTCGGATCGGGCTTACTTAAAAGAAACTGAAAACATTCCCTCCGGCAATAACCGAAGGAGATCTGACACCGGATTGACACAGATCGATATTATGATAAGCTCAGAAAAACAAAAGACGCAACGAAGCGATTAACCGTTTCGCAGACGCCTAAAAAATCATAAGGAGATGTGTAAAATGAAACGTTTATCAAAATTATTGACCGTCTTGCTGCTGGCTTTCACCTTAGTGGGTTCCATGGGTGCTGTGATGGCGGAAGGCAATGACTTCGGCTCGGCCGGGTCGCTGACTGATGACAACCTGACCCTGGAAGAAATGCTGACCTATGCGATTCAGGATGAATATGCAGCCGAAGCAGAATATGCCAAAATTATCGAAATTTATGGGCCGGTTCGACCGTATACCAATATCATCAAAGCTGAAACCAAGCACATCGCTGCCCTGGTTCCCTTGTTTGAAGATAACGGCTTCGCCGTTCCGGTGAATGACGCCGCCAGTCATCTGGTGTTGCCGGCCTCCCTGCAAGAAAGTTATGCCATTGGTGTTCAGGCCGAGATTCTAAACATTGATATGTACAACCGTTTTCTGGCCCAGGAATTGCCCGACGCCGTCCGATCCACCTTTGAATCTCTGAAAACGGCCTCAGAAAGTCATTTGGTTGCCTTCCAGCGAAGAGTAAAATAATCAAACTGAATTTTAAATAGCTTTCAGCTGAATAAAAAGAACCCCAAAAAGAGAATCGGCCCCTGGCCTTTCTCTTTTTTGAATTGCCGGGTATTTGTGAAACTGAACCCGAAGCTCACGGCACTTTCGCAATTACCGGTTTTAAACTACGCTTACTACAAGCTTACTTTTTCCTGGCGCAGAATCGTATTGCGGCCGGATTTTTTGGCCTGGTAGAGCAACCGGTCGGCACTTTCGATCAGCTCGCTGATGCTGTTGTGATCCCATTCGGCGATGCCGCCGCTGATGGTCAGATCGATGGTATTGTTGTAGAAGCGGGTGTCTTTAATTTTGACGCGGATCCGGTCGGCCATCCGATAGCCTTCATCGAGGGTGGTGTCCGGCATCACAATCAAAAACTCTTCGCCGCCATAGCGTCCCAGAAAATCGGTCTTGCGCAGGTTCGCCAGCATGATCCGCACTGTTTCGACCAGCACCGCGTCCCCGGCCTGATGACCAAAGCGGTCGTTAATGGCTTTGAAATGATCGAGGTCAATCATAATGACGGTGAAAGTGGCATAAAGCAAGGGGGTGTTGGCGTGGATGTCTTCCAGAATGCTGAAGATACAGCCCCGGTTGCTGGCGCCGGTGAGCGCAGCAGTATTGGATTGCTCCAGCAGAATCGATTCCTGCTTTTTCAGATTAAGATTGGATTCCTCCAGTTTTTTAAGGATCTTTTTGGTTTTGCTGATGTCTTTGGCGTTTAAAATATAGCCGTTGATCGTCTCATCCTCACCCCGAAAGGCCGAGATCGAGGCGATGACGCTGGTTTTCTGGCCGCCTTCTTTGACTATTGTTCCTTCCAGGTTTTCCAGATGGGGGGTGAGTGTCAGTTTGATTTGCAGTTCCTGCAGGGTGAAACTGCTGTCAAAGAGGGTAGCAATCGATTCGCCAATGATAACGTCGCAGGGTCTCCCCAGGAAAAGTCGGGTATACTGGTTGATCCGGCTGATCTTGAGATCCTGATCCATGATAATCAGAATATCGCCCACTGAATCGATGACATTTTCCAGATATTTTTTGGTCACCAGGGTGGACTTCAGCTTCTGCGACAAATCGTTGAAGGACTGGGCCAGCTGTCCCATTTCATTGGTGCCGGTGACAGGCATCTCAAAATCCAGATTGTTGCCGGACACGGCTTTAATCCGACTGGTCAGGCGGATCAGCGGTTTGGTGAGGGTTCGGGTCACCAGAAAATAAATCAATAACAGGCTAAAAACCGTATAAACCAGAAAGACCAGCATCGTGGAGATCCGGGTGCCGTTGATCTGGCGGATGATGGTGTCGTAATTATAGGTGATGGCAATGACCTTCTGGGAGTCGTTCATGCCTCCGGGAAAGGTGTTCACATAGATGTATTCCTGATCCAGCAGCTCGTCATCACCAATGATAGAATGGTCCACACCGCTGTTAATGACCCCATCGATGATGGCGATTCGGGCTTCATCGGTTTCGGTTGCGTCGCGGCCCAAAATCATATGTTGTTTGTCATATACTTTGATCTCGGCAATAAAGGGATTGTTGTCCCGGGCGTTTTTTTCCATATCGGTATAGTTGAGCTGGGTCACGTACTGGGAAAGCGCCCCTGGCGAGATCCCCGCCTCGAGCACGTAACGATGGTCGGCGGTGGGGATGTAACCCCATTTGCGCAGTTCGCCGGTATTGAGATCGGTGGTGACATGGGAGATTTCCGGGACAGAGCCCAGTCGCAGGGCGGTGAGGGTCTTAAAAAAATCCGGCACCGTTTTAAAATCGATGCCCAGGGCCGTGGGGAAGGTGGTGCGGATGATCACCCCGTTTTCATCGATAATATAAAGATCCAGATTGCCCTGGAAGGTTTGCTTGATGGCCTCCAGATCGATGGCTGCGACATCGCCACCGCTGGCTTCGTAGGCGGCCTTAAACTGCTGCAGGCTCTCAGCCATCAGTCCATCGTAATAGGTGGACACCAGCTCATAGCTTTTTTCGGTACTGATGATGGTATCGACGATATTGATCCGGGTCTGTTTGACAGCCAGCTGGGTATTGTTCAAAATGCCGTTACGGATGCTGTTGTAATTGATCACCGCAAAAAGAAAATAAATGGGCGTGACGATGCCGATGAGCAAAATCATCACCGTGAATTTGATGGAAAGATTGCGAAATTTCATGATTACCTTCCTTTCCGGATGCTGGCAAATTTTAAAGAGTCGGTTGAGCGGGTCGACCGGTACCACATCAAATAGCACGAAATACTACTAGAATGATAACAAAATAATTATAACATAGATACCCATTTTTTGAGGGATTATGAAAGAAAGTAAAAAAATGTGGCGGGGAGATAAGGGTTCAGGAGAAGGCGAAACAGTGGTGGCAATTTAAAAAAAGCCACGGCGGTGTAGTGCCGCGGCATTGATGGAGATAATAAAAAATGAGAACGGTTAATTATAAAAAAACCCGGGTATAACGTTCAGTCCTTGGGGACAGATGCTCACATTTTTTTTTATAGGGGGAATATTTGTGATTAAACTCCGATGCCAGGATCAGTGAATCCAGTTCTTCCACACAGGCAATCGAGCCATTGTGAAATTTTAAGGCCTGGTAGAGATTGTTAGCCATCAGACAATCCGAAAGGGCCCGGTGGGCATTGGTGTTCTGGATGGCGCATTTTTCACACAGGGATGTCAGCTGCGAATTGAGAACCGAACGCTGCCGTTCGCGAAACAGCTCCCGGATATCGATAAAATCATTGGTCAGATCATAGTCGATATTGGTTTTGCAGTGATCATATAAAAAATTTACGTCGGAATTAACCTTATGGCCAATCAAAATATTATTGCCGGCAAAGGAAACAAAAGCGTCCAGTACCGTCGCAATGGGGTTGGCGTCGATGAGCATGTTATTGGTGATACCAGTCAGATTGCTGATATAAGAACTGATAGGGTTTTTCGGTTTAATCAACATCTGAAAAACCGAAATAATTTTATTATCACGGACCTTGACGGCGCCGATCTCAATGATTTCGCAGTTCCGGGGACTGAATCCGGTGGTTTCAATATCAATGATGACGTAATTATCCGGAAATTGAATCAGGCTGTTGCCTTTTTTTTCTCTGAGGGTTCCATATTTATTCATCGGTTATTCTCCTAACAAGTTACTCTCTTTTTGTAAATAGTCGCTCTAATTTTTGTATTGCGTTATCTTTATAACCAATTCGACGGTGTTTATTCATAACAAATCAAAAAAATGACAAAAAATAAAAAAAACGCAATGCTGTCGACGCAGCATTGCGTTTTATTTATTTTTATGTGGGTCTATTTATGTTCTTTCAGGTAGTTCGCTACCCGCTCTTCAGCGTTGGCGCGGATATTGAAATAGTAGAAGGGGAAATCAAAGGTATGGAAAACGCCCCGGCCAAAGGTGCCGCCGCCCGGTGCATATTTGTCAACATCGACGGTGCTGCAGATCAGGACATTTTTGGTATTATCGACCTGGGCATCAGCAAAGTTCATCACCTTTAAAGGGGTGCCATCGGCATTTTTAACCACTGATCCATCGGCATTTAACTGCAGTGAACCAAGATTGTCGGAAGCTGGTGCCACCGTTTCTGCAGTCGTCCAGCTGATTGGGTTGATCACCCGGGCGGTGGGCAGTACCACCCCATCCGTGCCTTCAATGGTAGGGGCCTGAGTGTTGTAGGAAATAATAACCCCGGTGTCGCCGGAACCGGTGGCAAATTTGAGTTCCGGGTTTTCGGCCAGGTAGTCATCGGTGATCGAATAGCCAAGGACATAGGCGGCAACCATCCGTTTGTAGACATCCGGGTGTTCTTTCATATAATCCTGAAGAATATAGATCATTATGTTGGAACCCTGGGAATGACTGGCCAGAATAAAGGGGCGACCATTGTTGTAATGCTCGAGATAGTATTCAAAGGCGGCGGTGGCATCAGTCAGCGGCACGCCTTTGACAATGTCCTGTTGTTCGTCCACGTCCATGGCCAGGGTGGAGCCGGCGTCATCCTGACGGTAGTAGGGGGCAAAGATATTGGCCGAGGTTTCAAAGGCGGTGGCCTGGCGGTCGAAGGCCAGTTGGGACTCCTGCAGCATCACCGGATTATCGATTTCGCAGATAATCGGATCATCGGCATTCACCTTGGCCCAGGCGGAGGGGTACAGGTAGAAGACATCGACCTCTTTGGTTATTTCGGTGGGAACATTGAGCCAGTGGGCACTCTGACTGTAATCCGTGGGGACGATGGCATCTGAGGTTTCAGTCTGGGCCCCATCTTTTTTGGCGGTGGTACATCCGGCAATGGCCAGACTGCCGATGATCAGGGCCAGGGAAATGGATAAGATTATTTTTCTTTTCATGTTGTTCTCCTTTGTTTTTGATTTGAATATAATAATAATTTATCGTTTTCAGTATAGTGGAAAATGCGTAAAATGTATAGAGGAATAATCGCAAAAACAAGGATTAAATACTTCTGGTTGAGAAAAACTTTGGCATTTGTTTAAACAATGAAAAAGCGTTTCGAGGCCAGACCAGTCAAAAATAAGATTGAATACATAAAACAGCACCTAAAAAAAGTCGGGTTCAACACCCGACTTTGATTGTTTAAATTACTTTTTTATTAACCTTATTATAAGGCAACATCTACCTTCGGTGCGAAATTGGTGTCCATTGTCCAGGTTACGCCAATGCCATCGGTCATTCTGAAGACCGCAAAGGTCTGATAAAAATCTGACAGCTCGCCGCTTTCCTTCCAGGGTTTTAAAAAAGCCCGGCTGGGATGGCTGGCAATTTCGTCTTTGAGGGCATTGTCATTGACAATTTCTAATTTTCCCCTAATCCGCAACTGCCGTCCGGTCTTAAAATCATTGAAACAGCATTCGACCTTGGGGTTTTTACTGATCTGCGCGTAGACGTCTTTCATGGTTCCTGAATGAAAGACAATCCCATTTTCATCGGCTTTATAGAGCAGCATGCCGCGGACCCGGGGTTGATCTCCATCCGCGGTGGCCAGATAAAAGGCCGGGTTCTGACTCATCAATTCTAACATTTCCTGTTTGTTCATTTTAATCACCTCATCTTAATTTTTGTCTTAATTTCTTATGAATACTATAGCGATAAATTAAGATGATTGCTTTCAAAATACATGCATCGCTTTGCAAGATCCGGCTGTTATGTTTTTTGATAGAGCTGCTGGTAGTCGGTGGGGCTAAGATGGGTGTGTTTTCTGAAAGTAGCTGAAAAATGAGCGGTGCTGCCAAAGCCGCAATCCTGGGCGATTTCAGTCATGGTTTTTGATCCGCTGCGAAGAAGTTTCTGAGCTTTTTTGATGCGCAGTCCCAGAAAATAGTCCATCGGGGAAAAACCGGTTTCTTGTTTAAAGCGCCGCGTGAACTGGGATGGGGAGAGTCCCATCTTCCGGGCCAGGGCTGCGACGGTCAGCTTTTCACTAAAATGGTCTTCCATATAATCAATGATTGCCGCGACGTCTAGTTTTGCTGCCACCTGCTGACTCGGGTCGTCGTCTTGATATAAACCGCGCAGTAGCCCATGGGTGATCAATTCTGCCAGTGCATTGAGGAAGGGTCGAGCAGCTCTTTCGGGACGGTCGCACTGATCGATAAACCGTTTGATATCGGTCATGGTATCCGGTGAGACTGGAAATTGCAGCCAGAAATAGGGCTGAGTCGGTTGAGTTGTGATATAATCCAGGCGCAGCCGCTTAAAAAAATTCTGATCGATAAATAGTGCCGCATAACGGGTGAAGGTGTCAGTCTCTTCTTCCTGATGAGGAATATCCGGTGATAAACACGCCCCCAGATAATGCCCATCCGGCAGGGTGATGGCGGTTTTTAGAAAATTTTGTTCCTCCGTGAAAAAAACCACGAATGAATAGGATGGGTGGGTATGCCCGGCCCGGATGGCGTACTGGCAGAAGCCCACGCTAGGGATGAAAATCCCCAGGCAATCGGAAACAAAGGCATCAACATATTTCAAATCTTCCGCAGAAACCTTACCGACGAGTTCCTGAATCTTTGCGAGTTCATTTTTAGAAATGTTTTTTTTCATCGCGCTCACCTATTAATTATTATATTGCAGGCATTTAAAACGCCTGTAGCTAAAGGGCTATGACAGTGTTGAGAATAGCCAAATGCCTGAACTGGAATATCTGGTTTTAAGCGAGGGACTCGACTTTTTCAAAGTGTAGTTTGCGCCATAAGAATACGGCGTACAGACAGAGGATGACCGTCTGGACCATCAGCAGTGTCATATTAAGGGTAGACCCGGCGTCTAACGTGATATTGGCGATGAAATCGTGGAGGCCGTGCCAGACAATCACCGGAATAATACTTTTGGTAAGCACTACAATTTCAGCACAGATCAGACCGAACAGTCCGGCAAAAATAATCAGGATCACGACATAAAGGGGGTCGCTGCCGCTGAGGGCGGTAAAGGCATGGCCGATGCCAAACAACAGTGAAGAGGCAATGACGGCATATTTCACGCCTTTGGTCGCGAGGATTTTAAACATTAAGCCCCGGAAAAATAATTCCTCGTTGATCCCGACCACAGCCGCAAAGATAAATAAAAGTCCGACTTGTGAAAGTGAAAGACTCAGATCAAAGCCATTCAGAAAAGGCAGCAGTTCAGCAATTAAAAGTGGTAGAAAATACAGGACAACAGGGGTGCTGTTACGGTCCAAGCCCTGGAACCCAAAGGCCTCAAATCCTAGTCTTGACCGGGCAACCAGCAGCAGTCCCAGCAGAATTGAGATCCCAAAGGATAGGGTTTGGGCAATCAGGGTTTGGGTCTCATTGAACCCGATAACGACACTGATGATGCCAGCGGCAGTGGCAAACAAAATCGGCAGCAGCCCTAAAAGTATGGCACTGCGTAAGGGGTGACGGCTTGAAAAAAATAGTTTCATGATGGTTCCTCTTCTTTCTTCGTAAATAAATTTAAATAGCCTTTAAACGCATCCATCAGGATCGTTTCGATTTCTTCATGACTGAATTGACAATGATTAGTTGCTACCAGCGAGGCGATCCCATGGGTTAACAGCCAAATATCGACATAGAGTTTTTTTGAGTGGTCGTGATTTAACCCTGTCATCCCGGCAATGAGCTCAATCACTTCTAGATTATCGTCACCGGAAATCATGTCCATGGGGCTGTCAACAGTAATAGATTCGGACATAAACAGCAGCATAAAGAGGTTTTTCTCTTCGGTGGCAAAATTTATGTAAGCAAGGCCCATCCCTAAGAAGGGAATGCGGTGATTCATACCCGCCAGCATATAGGTATTAAAATATTCCCCGACTTTTTGATAAAGTGCCTTTTTTAAGTTATCCATATTTTGAAATGTCCGAAAAACCGGCTGAATGGAGCACCCCAGGATTCTGGCAATCTCTCTGGCATTTAAACCTTCGATGCCGGATTTTCTGGTAATTTCCAGCGCCACATCGAGGATAGCGTCTTCTTTGATTTTAATTTTAGGCGGCATTGTATGCGTTCCTTTCAAAAGTACTGCATGATATGTAACGCGCGATACATATCAAGTGATATATTATATTTTACAAGCTGGAGATACTTTTGTCAATAGAAAAAATCTTATAAAAATAATGGCGTAGTTATTTTAACCAAAGTCGTTGAAAAGAGGTTCCTGTAAATGATAAAATGAAATCCGCAGCGACAACTAAACTGGAGGATAAAGATGCTTCAATTGGATATACGATTATTGATTGTGCCGATACTCTTTTTTTCGATAGTGGCAGAAATTGACGAGTCTCAGCGATTATCAGACTGCCGAGAAGTTATTATTTTTACAGGAGGAACAATATGGGAAGCGAGAATCAAGCAGTTATTGTCTTTTTCTCAAAAGATGGCAATACCAGAAGTGGTGCAAAGCGCTTAAATGAGCGTCTTGGTTGTAAGGTAATTGAACTGCAGGAGCAGCAAAAAGGAAATTTTTTACAAGCGCTTTTTAAAAAAGGATCAAAACTCCATGGCAATCCCTGGCATGAAATCACTGACGCAACGGATGTCTACTTAATGCAGCCGATCTGGGCCAGCAATGCCGTGCCGGCGATGAATACCTTTCTTGAGCACGCCGATTTTTCAGGAAAACGGGTTACCATCATCACCTTTCAGCAATTTGCCGATCTGCGAAACAGTGACAAGGTTCATCAGGATATTGCCGCGGCGGTTAAACAGCGAAACGGACAGGTCATCGGAACCCATGCATTCATTGGCGGGAAAATGGGCCACTGTGCAGCGGAAAAAGTGATTTTTGATCAGATCGATGCGCTGGTGCTGCCGGACTGACAGTTCTGCGACCCAGCCAGCTATTGAAAAAGCTGGCTAAAATAAAGCCCCAGTGTCAGCACACTTAACTTAAACTTTCGATTTGCTGTTATATTTGACGCCCCCACTTGCTCCTACTCAATTAAAAATTTGGTCACTTCGGTAATATATAAATCGGGATTTCCGATACACAGTTCTCCGTGGTCGAATCCTTTGAAAACCTTAATCTTAGCACGCGGTACGATCGATAAAAAGCATTTTGCGTATTTTTTCCCGAGTCAGGCCTGGATTTACAAGCCGATTCGCAAACCCCGGGGGATTGTCCAGATTGTCCATGGTTTTGGCGAACATTCCCAGAGATGAAGTGAGATTTTAACACATAGTAAAGGATAATTTGATAATCTGTTCAAAAAAATAATCCATGGACGATATTCTTCGCTGACTAAGAGAGGTCAATCACATGCCCAATATAAAACCCAACCCGGTATTGCAAAATGATGATGAGGAACAAAAAGTGCAGTTTCGTCATGCCCAAACAGAAGACATCCCGGTGATCGCAGAAATTTACAGCCATGCCCGTAGCTTGATGGCGGCGACGGGAAACCCCCATCAGTGGGTTAATGGTCATCCTCAACAGAGCCTGATTGTGGACGACATCAAAAAAAAATCAGTTATGTCTGTGAAATTGACGGCCGGATCGAGGCGGTGTTTGTACTGCTGCGGGAGGGGGACTCCGACTATGACCGGATTTTTGATGGCCAGTGGTTAAATGATGCCCCATATGTTGCCATGCATCGACTGGCCAGTGCCGGCAATGTGGCCGGATTGACCGGGACGATTTTTAACTGGTGCGAAAAAATCAATCCCAATATTCGGATTGATACCCATCGGGACAACCGCGTCATGCAGCATGTCCTCGCTAAAAATCGCTTCACCTATTGTGGCCTGATTTATCTCAAGAATGGCGCCGAACGGCTGGCTTATCAGCGGGTCGGCAAAGAGTGAGATCGATAGGGAATAATCCGACGATGGCTATGACAGGCTCAGAACAACGTGAAAGGAAACTAAGAATGACGCAAAATTTTTTATTAGCAACTGACATGATAGATTTTCATCATATGGCCATCCAGCATAAAGCACAGCAGTTATTTACTGCGGCGATGAATGATGTTGAAAAGACAAGCGTGGCCTATGCATTTGTCAGGGATGAAATTCCCCATTCGTTTGACTGCAATGCCCGGGTGATTACGGCAAAGGCTTCGGATGTGCTGATTCACCAAACCGGTATTTGTCATGCCAAAGCCAATTTACTGGCCGCCCTTTTGCGATCCCAGGCGATCCCCAGCGGCTTTTGTTTTCAGCATCTTACCCTGGCTGACGACGACTCCCTGGGGTATTGTGTCCATGCCTATAATGCCGTCTATTTAAAAAATCGTTGGATCAGGCTGGACGCCAGGGGGAACAAAGCTGGTGTTGAGGCGCAGTTTTCACTGACCGAACCAATCCTGGCCTTTCCGAACCGCCTGGAGTATGACGAGTACGATTGGCCGGGAATCTACACCAATCCCCATCAGCCCACCATGCAGATGCTGGAAAAGGCCGGATGTCTTCAGGATATCATTGATAACATCCCGGATACACTCCATGAGAAACCGGATCTGTTAGGATAATGCCTGGGTCCGGGTGTCAGCCACACTTAACTTAAAAATATGTCATTAATTAAAATGAGCCCCAGTCAGATAATCTGCCAGGGTTTTTTTTTCAGGCGATCAGTAAGCTGGGGAACACATGGGGAGCTGTTTTTTTATCGCTGTGTGAAAAAAATGAGACATTTAATAAAGTATGGGTATGTTATATTGAGAGCTGTTGTAATAATTATCGATATCGTCTTTATTGCTTAAAAGGAGAATGTGATGTATCTAGAAATAGTTAATGACAGGATTATCATCGAGAAACTAAGATATCTACCTAATTTTTGTTGCCCCAAGGATTGTCGATTCGGCGCGAAAAGAGGTGCTGAAAAATGAATACCAAGACCGATACAGCTAAAATACCTGTTGAAATCCTCATTGTTGCGGATAACCAAACCCCAGCTGAGAAGTTAAGATATACCTTAGAACAAAGAAAAGCGTTAACTAAGACCAAAGCTGCATTATATATGACCAATAAGAATCTGCAAGCGCTCGTGAAAAAGAAAACAATTCACATCACGGAGATGGTTCAGGAAATAACGGAACGCCAGCAGCATCAAGAACAGCAGGAATTGTATTTGAAGGATTTATTGGAATCCCAGCGGATTGCGCACATCGGCACGTGGCGACTAAATATCGAGACGAATCAAGTGGTGTGGTCGGACGAGCTTTACAAGATGTATGGTTTTGACCCGTCCATTCCACCCCCACCCTACACCGAACATATGAAGTTATTTACCCCGGAAAGTTGGGCTAAACTGTCAACCGCCCTGGAGTCCACCAGAACATTCGGAATTTCCTATGAACTGGAACTGGAAACGATCAAAGCAGACGGCTCGAGTGGCTGGATGTGGGTGCGGGGCGAGGCGAATAAAGATCCGAGTGGCAAGATTATTTCGCTCTGGGGAGCAGCCCAGGACATTTCTGAACGCAAACAGGCCGAAGCGTTGCTAAAAGAAAGTGAAGAAAAATACCGCTTGCTCTATACCGCCATGAGTCAGGGAATTGCGCTTCATGAAATTATCACCGATGCTGACGGCAAAGCGGTTGATTATGTTTTTCTTGATATTAACGACAGCTATACCCGGTTATTAGGGGTAACCAGGGAAATGTGTATCGGCAAAAAAATCACCGAAGTGATGCCTAAAGTTGAAAAATACTGGATTGACATTTTTGGTGACGTTGCGCTGACCGGCGTACCAAGCTATTATGAGAATTATTTGGAAACAACCGGACGCTATTATGCGACCTACACGTATTCACCTAAAAAGCGTCAGTTTGCGGTGCTGGTCTCAGACATTACCGAGCAAAAGAAAAACCAGGAAAGACTGATGTATATGAGTTATCATGACCAGCTAACCGGTCTATATAACCGTCGCTTCTTTGAAGAGGAAATCACTCGTCGGGATACAGAAGAGCAACTTCCGACAACGATTATCATGGGTGATATCAACGGCTTAAAAATTATCAACGATTCTTTTGGCCATCAAGTCGGGGACGATTATCTTAAAAAAACCGCGGAGATTATCCAAACAGCCTGTCGACCGGAGGACATCATCGCCAGACTCGGGGGTGACGAGTTTGTGGTGATCTTACCCAATGCCGATACGGCTGCAGCGATTGAAATCATTGAGCACATCAAGGATATGATCTCAAAAACAAAGGTCAATGCGATTGAACTTTCGGTTTCGTTTGGGTTTGCGACGAAAGTCACTCACCAGCAATCGCTTTTGGAAACAGTGATAAGCGCCGAAAACTATATGTACACCCAAAAACTATATGAGCATACTAGCATGAGGAGTAAAACGATCGATCTGATCATGAATACATTGTTTGAAAAAAGCGATCGGGAATCAAAGCATTCAAATCGTGTCAGCACAATTTGCGAAGCGATTGCTGATAAAATGAATTTTATCAAGGATGATGTCAATCAAATAAGAATCGCGGGTCTGGTCCATGATATCGGAAAAATTGGCATTAAAGAAGAAATCCTCAATAAGGCTGGAAGTCTGGATCATGACGAATGGGCCGCGATCAAAAAACACCCCGAAGCAGGCTGGCGGATATTAAGTACCACAGTTGATTTTTCAGAAGTTTCTGAATTTGTCCTGCGGCATCATGAAAAATGGGATGGAAGTGGCTATCCCAATGGCCTTAAAGGTGAAGAAATACCGATTGAAGCGCGAATAATCGCCGTCGCTGACGCCTATGACGCCATGACCAGCGAAAGATCGTATAAAAAAGCATGTAGCAAAGATGAAGCCATTGACGAGCTGAAGCGCTGTTCCGGGACCCACTTTGACCCTGAAATCGTCGCAGCCTTTGTGAACAAGGTGATGCCACAGAATAGCAATTTTGGTAAAGGCGGCAACAACCTTCTCCCCAACTATCGCTAATGAACCCCGGAGCCAGGAACGCTTAACTTGTGCAAACAAACGCCGGCAGGTCGTTTTGATGAGCATCTCAAAACGACCTGCCGGCGTATCTTGGTTACCGGGAATTAATTATTGTTCAACTGTTTCCAGCACCAGACTGGTATTCGTGAATCTGGCATTGTTGATCAGCGCCGGGGTACACTCAATTACCACCCAGATAGCCAGGCTAAGATAAACCAGGGCGAGGGCGGGGACCACCACATTAGTTCCGACCGGCATCACAAAGACGCCATTAACAAAGGTGTAGGAGGCAAAAATATTGACCAGCGCCCAGATACTCATCGCCAGCATAAAGAGCGCCGGGATGAAGGTGGCCAGCCAGGCTTTGCCGTATTTAGAGGTGCGCTGGAGCCAGACGGTGATACCGACCAGTGCCAGTGAAGCCAGCAGCTGGTTGGAAGCCCCGAAGGTTTTCCAGAAGAGACTCCAGATGGCCACCGGTTTCCCGGTTGGATCGGTTAAGCTGATGGACATCAGCGTCAGCGGAATCCCGCCGATCAGCAGGGTGGAAATGATCCGTCCCGACCAGCCTCTGATATGGGTGATTTCCTGAAAAATATAGCGGCCCAGACGGGTGCAGACATCCAGGGTATCGTAAACGAAGGTGGTAAAGGCCATCAGCCCAAAGGAAATACCAAAGGCCTTGCTGATGCCGACGAGGGCCATGAATGAACCTAGGCCATTGGCGTAGATAAAATTGGGTGACTTGCCGAGCAGGGCATCGCCCTGGGGCAGGATCATCACCGTTGACAGGGCAATCAGCGCGACCACTGCTTCGGCTAACATGATCCCGTAGCCAATCGGTTTGGCATCACTTTCTTTGGCTAATTGTTTTGAGGTGGTGCCGCTGCTGACGAGACTGTGAAAACCCGAACAGGCCCCGCAGGCGACGGTGATAAACAGCATCGGGAACATCGGCCGCCAGAATTCAGCGGACCCGAGGACACTGGTGAAACCGGGATACTGGACTTGAAAGCCGCCAAAGATAACGCCGATAAAGGAAAAGATCAGGGTGATATATAAGAAATACCCGCCCAGGTGACCCCGCGGCTGCAATAAGGCCCAGACCGGCACGATCCCGGCGATAAAACAGTAGGCGATAATCACCAGATTCCAAATTTTCTGGGCATCCTGGGGGGTGTTCAGGCCTAACACCGCCTGCAGATCGAAGGGGATGTATTGCCCAATCCAAATCGAAATCCCCACTAAGGGAAGAAAAATAAGGGTGGCCACACTGAGTTTCATTTTGGTGAATTTCAGTAAAAACCCCATGATCACCGGCAGAATCAGGTATAAAATGGAAGAGGTGGCGGTGGCCCCGCCCCCGATTGATTTGCCGTCAGCCAATTCCACGCTATTAACAAATGATGCGGTGGTAATATCGGTAAAGGCGACAATAATCATAATCAGGGTAAAGAAAATAAAAACATTAAACAGAATCCACACCCGCATCGACACGTATTCCTTCATGGTGTCGGCAATCCCGTTGGCTTTATGGCGAATCGAGGTGACCAGCGAGCCCATATCATGAACGCCGCCGATAAATACGGTGCCAATCAGGATCCAAATCAGGGTCGGTATCCACCCAAAAGCAATGCCGGCGATAATCGGGCCGGTGATCGGACCGGCAGCGGCGATGGCTGAGAAATGCTGCCCCGCTAAATATTTTGCATCCGTTGGCACATAGTCGACACCGTCTTCCATTTCCACCGCCGGCACCACGTTTTTATCGTCAAGTGCAAAGATCTTCTGCGAGATGAATTTTCCGTAGGTAAAGTACGCAAGGATCAGAAACAGCGTACCGCCACCAACAATCAATAGTATATTCATTCAAAACCTCCTTCTTTTTTGTCAATCCCGATAAATATTATTACTTACTAAAAATAACTTTATATTCATTTTTTGTCAATGTTTATTCAATAAACATATTAAAGATGCTATAATAATTTAGCAGCAACAGGGCCGGGCTCAGCCTAACTCGAGAGGCCCTGGTAACCAGGGAGACTAAACTCATCTTAACGGGTGAGATAATTATTTGCTTTGATTATTACCTATTGCGGCCTGATTTATCTCAAGAATGAGGCCGAACGGCTAGGCTTATCAGCGTGTCGGCAAAAAGTGAGTTGGGCGGGAAGGTTGGCGCCAGGAACACTTAACTTATCGGAGCTTATCAAATAAGAATCGGAGCTTGAGTATAAAGCTCAAAAATAAATACAAAAGGAGAATCACATGAGTAAGATAGATTTACATGTTCATACACGGGCAAGTGGCGATGGCGAATTGACAGGGGAAGAAATAATTCGGCTTGCAGTCAAGGAAAACGTAGCGACATTGGCAATTACCGACCATGATTCAATCGCAGAAGTGAAAAATGCAATGTCCTGGGGAGCACAGCTTGGTGTTGAAGTGATACCGGGTACAGAGGTTTTCTGTAGAAACAAAGATAAACTGGTTCACATGCTGGCGTATTATATCGAATTAGATGATTCAGCCGTGTCTAAAATCATTGATAAGGTTCATCGCGACAGGAAGCGATGGGTTAAAGCTCAAATTGAATTATTGAGAGAGCATGGAATTTACGCAACCGAAGAAAATGTCTATGAATTTTGCCAGGAAACGCCTCCTTTACCCGCTGCTATCGCATATGCTGTTTTTAAAGATGAAAGAAATAGTGAAAATCCTCTCGTTGTTGAATATAAAATCGGATATAAAAACCCCGTGATTGAATTTGTCAATCGCTTTTTATTCCTGGGGAAACCGTTTTTTTCACCGAATTATATTCCCGAAACAAATGAGTTTATTGAAGCAGTACGTCTTAGCGGTGGCGTTCCAATATTGGCACATCCAGGATACAGTCAAATGGAAGTGGATTTTGACAATACCGAATTTATTGATGATTTAGTCCAACAGGGGATTTCAGGGGTAGAAGCTTACTATACAACACATACAGCAGAAGAGACCCAAAAATACTTGGAATATTGTGAAAAACATCATCTCATTGTTACCTCCGGCAGCGACTTTCATGGAAAATTTAAACCATCCATCGCCTTGGGGCAATTAGGCACGACAGATTATAAGATCATTGAAAGATTAAAACGAGAAAGAGATAAAATTCGCAAAGAATTAAGCTGATCAGGTTGCAAATGTACGGCTAAATGAAATTCCATAACAATTTGCAGTTTTTTCATCAGCATTAGAAAGAAGGTATCAGATGAAATTTAAGAAGCGTATTATTTGGCTCATCATGGTTATCATTTTTTGCGCTTTACCGGTCGGGGCGGTGGCCGCCAATCAGGGTATCCGGAGTTATGATCAAGTCGCGGATTTGGATCATGATGCGGCCATTGATGACGAAATCGTGGTGATTTATCAAGCTGACGGCGCGATTAAAGATCTGGGGCTGACGACCAGTCAGATCGCAGCCGGCGAAAAATTAAGTGATCAGGTTGATATTATCAAGGTCAGGGATGCGAATCAGGTCGATCCCCTGGTGGCCGAGCTGTTAAAGAATCCCCGGGTGCTGGCTGCTCAAAAAAATGCTTACCTCAAATTTTCAGCTTTGCCAGATGATTCAAAATTATCGGCAGCCTGGCAATTTGAAGCCATCGGCGCCGATCAGACCTGGGATCAGGTTAACAATCAGGAGACGGTTGTCGTGGCGGTTCTTGATACCGGTTTGAACAGCAACCACCCCGATATCATTGGCCAGTCCGTCGATGGTTATGATTATGTCACCGGCCAAACCGAGACCATTGATGTGGTGGGCCATGGCACTGCCATCAGTGGATGTATTGCCGCGATTGCCAATAATGAGATTGGCATCGCCGGCGTGGCCGGCAACGCCGATATTAAAATCGCCCCCTACCGGATTGGGGGTGAAACGGCCGATGATAATGAGGCCAACCTCGGTTATGCCTGTGCCGCCCTTTATAATGCCGCCAATCGCCCCGAGGTGCGGGCGATCAATATGAGCTTTGCGGGATATGAGGTGTCACCAGTGCTGGAGGCGGCTATCGCTTATGCGGCCAGTAGGGGCAAGATCTTAGTGGCGGCTTCCGGAAATGATGGCGCCGATCCCGAAAATGGCGGGAAAATTACGATTCCTTCGGCCTATGACGGGGTCATCTCGGTGGGGGCCACGGATCGCAATAATGTGATTGGCGATTTTTCCCAGTATAACGAAATGGTTGATCTGTGTGCACCAGGGGTTGAGACCACGACCCTGTGGGCCGAGGATGATTATATCACCGAGTCCGGGACATCCCTTTCATGTCCGGTTGTGACCGGCGCCGCTGCGGTACTGGTGGCCGCGGATCCGACCCTTACGGCGGCTGAGGCCGAGGCAATTTTAAAAGTCACGGCCATCGATCTTGGTGAAGACGGCCGTGACGATCACTACGGATATGGCCTGATTCAACTGGATCAGGCCCTGGCCCAGGTCACAGCGAAAGAGCCCGTGGTGACGACCGCCTATCGGACCCATGTTCAGAATAACGGCTGGCAGGCAATCGTAAAAAATGGCGAAGTCAGTGGCAGCGAGGGTGAAGCCCTGCGGCTGGAAGCCATCGAACTTACTGTCGATCCCGGCAACTACGATATTGGCGTCCGGTATCAAACCCATGTCGAGAATCAGGGCTGGCAGGATTTTGTGGAAAATGGCGCCTTAAGCGGCACGACGGGGGAATCGCTGCGCCTGGAAGCGATTAAAATTGAGTTAACCGGGGCTGATGCTGATCTTTTTGATATTTACTATCAGGTCCATGTCCAGAATAGCGGTTGGCTGGACTGGGCCGAGAATGGCGAACCGGCGGGAACCGAAGGCTTTGGTTACCGGCTGGAGGGAATCCGGATTCAGGTGGGGTTAAAAGGAAGTGCTCCCGGTTTGGAGTGATCACTCGATTTGTCAGTCCGGGTCGTTTGAAATTCAGGGAAAAATGAAAGGAAAAAATTATGAAAAGAATAACATTGGTTCTGGCTTTAATGGGGTGTTTGCTGCTGTTAACCGGTTGTGAAAGCGAAGCCGAAAAAGTTTCTTACAATTTGTCGCAACAGGCGGATAACTTTAATGTGATTCGGCAGTTAACGGTGATCAATTGTATTGAGGGCGACGTTTTGTTTCAAATGACCGGCAAAATGTCAATTACCGCCGATACCGAAGACAATCAGTTGGAGGTCATCGTTGAAGATGAAGACGGCAGTTACAAAAAACACTATATCGGGTTAAGCGACAACGTCACTTACGTGCTGGAAGATTTAGGGGAGAACAATGTTTCGAAATATAAATATACGCTGAATTACAACCCTAAAATGTGGATTCCCGTTGAGGTTCAGACCATCGATTAGGTGGTCAGAGCCGCTGTGCGGTGGTGTCATGGTAAACAATGCCAGGATAAGCATCAACTGATTTCAAAAAACAAAGGAGATGAAATGAAAAACAACAAAGCGATCCCAAAACTGGCCCTGCTGATGGTGCTCCTGATGCTGGTCAGTTTAACCGGCTGTGCCAATTCACCGGCGGGAAAAACTGGTAAACCGAGTGTGTCCGAGGACTTCTATGGCGCCATTAATGCGGAGCTGCTGGCGGAAAAGACGATCCCGGCCACCGCCGGAGCATGGGACTACTTTTACGAATTAAATGAAAAAACATCCGGGCAGCTCCAGGGGATTGTCAGTGAGTTGGCCGACAGCGGCAAAAGCTATCCCCAGGGCAGCAGTGAACAAAAAATTAATGATCTATATGCCTGCGCCATCGACCTCGACGCCCGCAACGCCCAGGGTCTGACGGCGATCACGCCCTATCTGGAGCAGATTGACGCCGCCCAAAATCTCGATCAGTATCTGGAGGCATTGATGGCCTTGTCAGCCATTGGGGAGTCCAGCCTGATCCGTTACGGTTATTATCAGGATGATATGAATTCGGACACGCTGATGGTGGGCTTTGAGTCGATGGATGCCTTAATCGGCAAAGAATACATGGAAGACCCTTCGATGCAGGAATATTGCGACGCCTATAAAGGGTACATCGCAAAGATGCTGGTGCTCAGCGGGGAGGACCAAGCGGCGGCCGAAAAAAATGCCGCCGCGGTTTATGACTTTACCAGCACCGTAGCCGCCCAGGCCCTGGCCCCGGATGAATTTTATGACCCGGAGCACTACTATAATGTCTATAGCTATGAGCAATTGCTGGCCCTCTATGGCAATCTTAACATGGCCAAATATCTGGCCGCCCAGGGCCTTGGCAGCGGGGATCACTATGTGGTTTTTGAAGTGGACGCCATCAAACAGCTCAATGCGCTGTTGACTGAAGAAAACCTGCCGGTGCTGAAAGCCTATACCAAATTTGTGGTCTTAAATGATCTGGCCGACTATGCCCCGGTGGCGTACAGGGATCTTAAACTGGAGATGGCCATGAAACTGGAAGGCTCGACGGAGCAAAAAACTGCCGAGCGGCTGGCCTTTGATGAGGTGGAAAGCCTGCTGGAATGGGAGTTTGGCAAGATCTATGCGGAAAAATATTTTAATGAAGCAGCCAAGCAGGATGTTAAAACGATGGTGGCGACGATCATTGCAGAATACCAGACCATCATCAATGACCAGGATTGGATGAGTCCGGAGACTAAAGCGAAAGCGATTCTGAAGCTGGACACCATGGCTATAAAAATCGGTTACCCTGATCAGTGGCCCACCATCGGCGACCGGCTGATGGTGCAGTCGCCCCAGGACGGCGGTACCTATCTGGCCAATGTGGTGGCTCTGAAGACGGCGACCCGACAATATGACGATGATGAATATAAAAAAGGCGTCAACCGGGAGCAATGGTATATGACTCCCCAGGAAGTTAACGCCTACTACAATCCGGCCAATAATGAAATCGTCTTTCCGGCGGCGATCTTACAGGCGCCATTTTTTGATGAAGCCCAAAGTAATGGCCAAAACCTCGGCGGCATCGGCGCTGTCATCGCCCATGAAATCAGTCATGCCTTTGATAAAAACGGCTCGTTATATGATGAAAAGGGCAATTACCAGGTCTGGTGGACGGACGCCGAATATCAAAAATATGATCAGTTGTCCCAGAAAATCATTGACTATTATGGCAACTATACCATTTCCACCGGCGAAGCGGTTAATGGCACCCTGACCCTGTCAGAAAACATTGCCGATCTGGGAGCCCTGCAGACGGTGACGGCGGTGGCCGAAAAACAGGGCGAAGACCTGGCCGATGTTTATCGCAACTGGGCCACGATCTGGGCCAAACTGGCAACCCCGGATCTGGAAAAGAATTATTTATTGACCGATGTTCATGCCCCCTCGCCGGTGCGGGTCAATGCCGTGCTCAGTTCAATTGCTGCCTTTTATGACAGCTATGGGATTAAAGCAGGCGATCCGATGTATGTCGCCCCGGATGACCGGGTGGCGATCTGGCAGCCAAAAGCAACACCATAAGCAGCATCAGGCCAAGCAGATGTGATTTATCAGCGCAACTTAACGCGTCAGTTCAACCTCAGTAGCAGGTCATTTTTTAGAGACGTTTCGTTTGCCATATTCCAGGCAACACACTTGGAATTGACATTTAAAACGTCTCACTATTATTGCTTGTTTTTTATCAACGCATTGAGTTCGCCAGCTTTTTTCTTAGCATCGATGGTCGCGTAGAGATAGAAGGCAATGGTGTGCAGGATCAGTGAAAGGATCAGCATGCCGGGTATCCACGGGGCAATAAAAGTAAACATCTCCGCTGAGAACAGCCACACGGCGGTTAAGCCGCCGGCAATATTTAAAAAAGAAGTGATCAGAATATTGGTGATTGGTTTGAAGGTCAGGTAGTTCCATAAACCGCTGTAAATGACCCCAAATAACAGCGCAATAATCGTCGCAATGCCGATTAAGTTCCACAGATAGGTCAAGGCGATGGTTTGACCGTTGAAGAAAATACTCAGCAGCAGGGTGATCCAGACCGTGGTCACGGCGAATACTTGAAAGAACGATTGTTTTAAATTTTTGATCATGAGAGAGCCCTCCTAAAATTTTTAATGTAATGCCGGCTGATAAAATACGTGGAACCGTCAGTTAAGGTTAGTTCAATTCTGGCATTGGTGGTGGGTGCAAAGTGGTTGACGGCTTTGATATTGATGAGCGTTTGGTTGTTGATCCGGATAAAGCCATCGTTGATGAAATCGGCCTCGGCATATTTTAGCCGTTTGGGGTATAAATACAGCGCCCCGGTATCAAGTCGCAAATTGCACATCCGCTCTTCTGATTCAACAATCAGGACGGCCCGAAGCGGCACCTGGACATTACGGTTATTGATGGAATTAATGGCGGTGATGCTTTTTTGCTGCAGGGCCATGGCCGTCTCAAGCTGTTGTTTTAGCCCCTGCTCCTGGGGATGGGTAAAAATCAGCGCCGTTTCAGCAGCGATTTTGGGATCGGTTTTAAAAATCAGTTTCATGCGTTTCCCTCCTTCTGGTTCTATACTAAAGCAATTTTTTATTAATAACCAGTTTTTTTCGTTGTGATGCAAAATTGCGACAGTTTCTTGCAAAAACGCCGGGTCTTGGCGGTATTTTGCGGAGCCAAGGGGCCTGGCAAAAAATGACAGGTGATATGAGAAACGCCCCATATCACCTGTCATTTAAAAACTTACAGCTTGAATAAATCGGTACTGAGATATTTCTCGCCCCGGTCGGGGAAGATTACCACAATCACCCCGGTATCAATTTGTTTAGCCACCTCGGTGGCGGCATACATCGCCGCGCCACTACTCATGCCAACAAAAATTCCTTCCTGCTTGACAATTTGACGGGCAAAATCAAAGGCGATCTCTGATTCCACCATGATATGTAAATCAATGGCATCGGGTTGGTAGAGGGCCGGCACAATGGCTTCCTCCATGTTTTTGAGGCCCTGGATGTAATGACCGAGGACCGGCTGGGCTTCGACGATTTTAACCTCGGGATTATGATCCCGGAGGCCCATGCCCACCCCCATAATGGTGCCGGAGGTTCCCAAAGAGGAAACAAAGTGGGTCACCTGGCCCTGGGTTTGGGCCCAGATTTCCTCGGCGGTGGTGGCATAGTGGGCCAGCTTATTATAGTGATTGCTGAATTGATCGGGATTAAAATAACGCTCCGGATATTCGGAAATCAGTTGCCGGACCTTGCGAATGGCCCCATCGGTGCCTTCGGTGGGGGAGGTCAGGGTAACGGTGGCACCAAAGGCCTGAATCATCTTCCGGCGTTCGATCGAGACGGCTTCGCTCATGACGATTTCCAGCTGATAGCCCTTGACGGCGGCGATCATCGCCAGCCCAATCCCGGTATTGCCGCTGGTTGGTTCGATAATGATCTTGTCTTTCGTTAAAACACCTTCAGCCTCGGCCTGTTCGATCATTTTCAGGGCAATCCGGTCTTTAATACTGCCGGTGGGGTTAAACCCTTCAAACTTGGCCAGGATTTCCACATTGGGGTTGGGATTTAAATGATTAATCCGAACCATCGGCGTTTGGCCGATGGTTTCTAAAATATTATTATAAATAAGTTTCTGCAATTGCGTTGTCCTTTCTGTGATAGTATCAGTGCATCGCTTTATTATAGTATAAAAATAAGAAGAAAAACAACCATTTATAAAAAATGGTGAAGCCAGCACGCATCCAATCAGCAGACCAGATGGGGCCATCAGAATTAGCGGCGACCGCAGCACGCCGTTACATGAGGCGTTTTATTAAACAATAAAAGAGAAGAGGTAAACAATGGATCGTGATATTTTGTATCGTAGTGAGAAATTTATTTTTTCCTATCGCATCGCCGGGGTGCTGGTGCGGGATCAGAAAATACTCCTGCAAAAACCAGCCAATTATGATATTTACTCGCTTCCCGGTGGCCATGTGCGCAGCGGTGAGACTTCCCAGGAGGCCTTGATGCGGGAATTTAAGGAAGAAATCAATGCCGATATCAACGTCGAAAAATTGCTTTTTGTGGGCGAGAACTTTTTTCCCTGGGGCCAGCTGCCCTGCCAGCAAATCAGTCTGTATTATCAGATTTCCTTACGGGATGCGACGCAAATTCCGTTAAACGGTGTGTTTAAGGTGATCGATGAACTGGAAAATCAGCAAATTGAGCTGGATTTTTGCTGGATTCCCTTGTCCGAGTTAAAAAATATAAAGCTTTATCCTGCGAATCTGATCGACGATTTAATCACCATCCCGGACCAGATCAAGCATTTTGTTTTCAAGCAGCCGCTTTAATCGGGGCAATAGCATGACGATAAGATTCATCGCAAGAAACCGCAAAATAATTTCTGGCGGGGTTTTGGACAGGCTCAAAGGGTAAAATTTAGCGCCATATTAGCGCGTAATCAGAAATATTTGATTGCGGTTAACGGGGCCGCTGTTTGTTGTTAAGAAAGTGTTAAGTTAGAAAAAAGACCGGGAAAAGTGAGGGCAACTTTTTTTATCACAAAGCGGAAATCGCAACACAGGGGGCTTTTAAGAATCGCTCAGCAGCACAAGCGGGTTTTTGCTGATTTTGATAACTTAATAGCACCTTAAAAGAGCATAAAGCGGATTGTGCCTAAGTTAAGACACGACCACTGATCATCACGAAAATCACATTGATTCCACCAATCATCAATTTAATATAGCACCCAAAGAAATGATACATACTGAGTTAAATTGGGCCAGAGAGCCACTAAGATACCGGATGTTTCTTAAAATTATCGTCATGATTATGACTTTTTTTAAGAGCATCCGGTTTTTTTGTGACCGGGGGCCCGGCTGGTGGGATCGCCAGAAGTAAAACAAAACAAAAATATAAGAAAAGAGGAACAACAATGAAGCAACTAGCAAATGAAAAACTGGTTTATCAGACCCTGATTGACATCGGGCAGCTGGCGGCTTATCTGGACGGCGCGACGATGGTCGCCTTTGATTTTGAGACCGCCCCCCAAGCCAGGTTCGGGGACGTGCCCGAGGCGGCGCTGGACCCGCATCAGGCCGAAATCACCGGGATCTCGCTGGCGGTGCTGCCGCTGCTTAAAAAAACCGTCTTTGAAAACCCCGGCTGTCTCAAAATTGCCCACAATCTGGCCTTTGAAGCCAAGTTTTTGCTGGCGGCGGAAATTGTCCTGCAGCCGCCGGTTTTTGACACCATCGCCGGGGTGCGGGTCGATCAGCCGCAGCTTAAGCAAAACCGGGCCATCGCCGCCGCTGCCCTGACGGCCCTGCGGCAGCAGCTGGAGCATCCGCGGCAGCGGGTGGTTAAGGTGGGGGCCAATGCCGCGACCAATGATTTTAAAGCCTATCTGTTTGAGGATCTGGGCCTGCCAGTGTTAAAGACCACCGCCACCGGCAAACCCTCGGTGGACAACGAAGCCCTGCTGGCGCTGCTCGATTATGCCCAGGCAGCGGCGCCGGAGGTGCTTGACTATCTGGCTCTGGTGGCGGATTTCAGGCGCATGTCCAAGCTCGATAAAACCTATCTGGTCGGGCTGGGATCAAGAATCAATCCTGCCACGGCCGCCCTCCACCCCCAGTTTTTGCCGCTGGGGGCGGAAACCGGGCGCTTTACCAGCGTTCACCCCAATTGTCAGAATCTGCCGGCGGGCGCCATCCAGGGGATCAGCGTCCGTGATCTGCTGGTGGCCCGGCCCGGCAAAACCCTGGTGGCCCTGGACTACAGCCAGATCGAGCTGCGGATCGGGGCCTGGCTGACCCGGGACAAGCAGATGATGGCGGTTTATCGCCATGGCGGCGATATTCATGCCATGACCACCGCCGGGGTTTATGGCATCAGTCTGGCCCAGGCCAGTGACAAAAACGAGCCCCGGTACAAGGAGCGGCGCGCGGTGGCCAAAAATATCAACTTCGGTATTTTTTACGGCCTCTATCCCAAGGGCCTGCAGCGGATTCTTAGGCTTAAGGCCGGCCTGAACCTGAGTCTGGAAGCCTGTGAGTCGATGATCTTTAACATTCATCTGGCCTACCCGGGGCTGGCGCCGTGGCAGCAGGGGGTCATCCGCCAGGCCAGCTATGATGAAAAAATGGCCACCGCCCTGGGCCGGCAACGCTGTCTGCCGGGGATCAATGACCCCGATGAGGCCCTTGCCAGCCAAGCCCGCCGGGCCGCCCTGAACCACCCGATTCAGGGCACTGCAGCGGATATTTTAAAACTGGCGATGGCGCGGCTGCTGCCGCTGCTGGCGGGCAACCCGGCGATCACGCCACTGCTGACGGTTCATGATGAGCTGGTTTTTGAGGTCGATGACGCGGTGCTGACCCCCAGCATTGCCCGTCTTAAAGAGATAATGGAAGCGCCGCCTTTTCCCGGTTTTGATCTGCCGCTGGTGGTGGAGGTATCGGTGGGGACCCGCTATGGCAGCCTGACCCCTATGGGGTGGCGGCTGACGGTGGCCAGGCAGCGGCCTGAGCGGTGACGATGGCGGGCGGGTACGGTCCGCCCTGACACAATAAGGCGTCAGGTTGTGGTTTGATTTTTACGTTACTGCAAATTTCCGGCTGGTCGGGGCGCTTCGTAGCCGCCCCGTGTAGGCATCCCGGCATCCTTTTTATATTCCTCGTATTGGGGTCTGTCCCCGCGAGATAAATTTCAAAATTTCAGGAGGTTCTCATGGATTCACCCTTAACCCTGGCTGAGCTCAAGCCAATTACCCTGACCCCGGCCCAATTTCTGGCCGCCTTTCACCCCGGCCCCTACCATTTGCGGAGCTTTGCCGATGGCGGCGGCGGGGGCGGCAAGAACTACCAGGTCAGTGCCGCCGAGTTGGCCAGCGATGACTTTCTGGCCAAGCTGCATCTGGCCAACCAGGCCGACCGTCAGGGGATCTTTTTTGTGGTCAACCCCGGCGGCCCCCGGGATGACGCCATTGTCGATGTGACCGCTCATTTTGTGGAGGCGGATGATCTGCCGCTGACCGAGCAGTATGAAAGTCTTTTGGCCTTCCCGCTGGCCCCCTCGATTATTGTCAAAACCCGGAAGTCCCTGCACAGTTACTGGCTGCTTAAAAAACCGGACGAAATGGGGGAGTATCCCATCGAAGCTAAAAATAGAGGCAAAAATAGCGCTGATAGTGGGGAAGCATATCAAACTTTGGCGCCAACTGCCGGTGATCCATGATTTGTCGCGTGATTATCGCGGTTATAGCAGCGCTGCCACCGATAAAAAAATCGCCCAGTTTTTAAACACCGGCGCCGGGCCGATGAGCTGCGAAACCCTGCGCAGCTGGGGCTATCAGTGTCCCCGACTGGGCAGCTGTGGGGCCCAGGCACCCCGGCAGCTGGGCAAGACCCCGCTGCAGCTCTGGTACGTCAAAAAGGCCAACGGCTATCTGCTGATTCCCGAAACCTGCGCCCAGAAAGCCTTTGTCCTGGTGGGAGCCGGCGGCGCCGGCAAATCGACGCTGCTGGCGGTGGCTCAGGAGCTGCTGCTGGGGTCGGCCAATGTTTCTAATATTCCCTGGCAGCAGCTGGGCGACCGCTTTAAAACGGCCGAGCTGTTCGGGATGCTGGCCAATATCTTTGCCGATCTGCCGTCCAAATCGTTTGAGGACAATGGCCTCTTTAAGAGCATCACCGGGGAGGATTTCATCACTGCCGAGCGCAAAAACAAGGACCCGTTTTCCTTTAAAGCCACCGCCCGGCTGGTCTTTTCCTGCAACAATCTGCCCCGGAATCTCGGCGACCGCTCCGAGGCCTTTTACCGGCGCCTGATCATCGTCCCCTTTTTGTCGCCAAAACCCCCGGCGCAGCGGGATCTCCACCTCAAGGCGAAGCTGCGGGGGGAGGCCGCCGGGATTTTAAACTGGGCGCTGGCGGGACTGGCCCGGTTACAGGCCAACCACTATTGTTTTTCCCCATCGGACCCCAGCGCTGCGGCCCTGGCGGCCTACCGGATTGCCGGCAGCTCGGTGCTGTCCTTTGTCGATGAGCGCTGCGCCCTGGCCGCCGCCAGCCAGGCCCCGGCCACCGTGCTGTTTCACGCCTATCAGTATTATGCCCAGGAATCGGGACTGCGGCCGGTTAGCCAGAAACGGTTCTGGATGGAGTTAAAAGAAGCTTTTCCGGAGCTGGAAAAAATCAGGGATACGGTCTCCCGGCGGGCCCTCTACACTGGGATTGCGCTGTTGGAGATTGAGGAGGTCGCCTAAAAACCTCAAGTGGCTATAAAAACCACCTTTTTCTTTGCCGCCCGGCAAAAATTTTAACAAAAGCGGAGGGGTTTTTTAGCTTGTTAAAGCCATTCGAAGGGATCGGAGGGGTTGTTCCTATTATGGCGGAAAATTGATCAAATTTTTTTTATATCACCAGCGGATTCCCGGGGCCAAATCCCTCCACCCCTCCGAAAATGACCGGTCCGGTGGACCGGGAAGGATTGCGTTTTAGTCACGATAGTGGTGTTTAAAAGCGGATCTGCCTGTCCGCGCTGGCGTGAGCGCAACGTTCCGGGCGATCAATCAAGACCAAGGGTTCAGACCCTCGCCGCGACAAAATAATCCCTGACGCTACTGCATGGTATCGATAAAGCTGCCAATTTTCAGTTCATCGAGGCCCTTCGCAAGCGCCCCCAACCAACACCAGCTTACCGCGCGCAAAATGGCAACATCACCCCGTGGCAGTGAGGGCCTGATGGCTTGATCGATAGCCCTGCGGTGTTTTTAAATCAACCCCCTTAGGGGCACAAAATATCAAGGAGGACACCATGAAAACCTTAAAACACCAGATCACGATGCTGAACGGTCAGATTTTTCGCAACACCCAGTACCGCCGCCACTACCAGCAGCGGCTGGCCCTGATCGACAGCGACACCCTGACCACGAGTTGCCGCTGCCAGCAAAGAATTGACAGCCTAACCCGGCAGATTGCCGCCGACCGCTGCCATATCGAAACCCTGCAGGCCCGGATGATCGCCCTGATTGAAGGCCTGGCCGACCACCGGATTCAGGAAATCCTGACCCGCCGTTACGTTAATGGCGAATCCTTTGACGCCATCGCCGCCGCCATGCATTTTGATGTCCGCTGGATTTACCGGCTTCATCAGCAGGGGCTGCGGCTACTGGGTCCGCTGGAAGCGGCGTGAGCGCAGCGGCGGGGCCACCCGGTCAAGTCGGGTGGGGGGCACTTAAAGCTAGATAATTTAAAAATCAGCAAAATAATAGTTGACAAATAAAGGAATTGGAGTAGAATAAAATTAACCTTATACCATACCAAGAGTATTGGGGTTAATACAGTAAGGCTTCTGGCAACAGAGCGCCGCAAAAAAATGACACCATGTCTTACGGTATGGTGTCATTTTTTTGAGGAGATTTTATATGTATAAAATAGGCTTGGACATTGGGACAACATCGGTTGGGTTCGCTGTTTTGGAAACAGATATAAATAACGAACCTAAACGTATTATCGACCTGGGTTGCCGCATATTTGATTGTGCGGAAGTGCCAAAAACTGGCGCCTCGCTTGCAACTACAAGACGATTGGCAAGGGGGTCGCGGAGACGAAATAGAAGACACAAACATCGATTGGAAAGAATCAAAAACCTGATGATTAGGAACCAATTACTCACCAAAGAGTGTTTAGAATGCTTGTATGATTCAAAAAATTTGCCTGACATTTATCAAGTACGATACGAAGCGCTTGATAATAAATTAAGTAATGAAGATTTTGCACGTTTACTTATTCACCTCGCTCAACGTCGAGGGTTTAAATCAAATCGTAAAGTTGACAGTGAAGATACAGAAAATAAAGAAGCTGGGAAACTATTAAAAGCTGTGAGTGACAATCGAAACCGAATGGCCGAGAATGGATACCGAACAATAGGTGAAATGATTTTTTTGGATGAAAAATTTTCTGAACACAAACGGAACAAATCAGAAGACTACTCGCATACGATCGATCGTAGCCAGATGGTTGAAGAAATTGAGTATATTTTTAAATCTCAAAGAGCGTTGAATAATGCTTACGCATTGGAAACCTTTGAACAAGAATATTTGAAAATATATACCTCACAACGTTCCTTTGAAGAAGGGCCAGGTGAACAAAGTCCATATGCAGGGAATCAGATTGAGAAAATGATTGGGCGGTGTACTTTTGAGAAAGACGAACCTCGTGCTGTAAAAGGTGCCTATACCTACGAATATTCGGTGCTGCTCCAGAAAATAAATGGCATGACCATTAAAAACCAACTTGGCGAAAAAAGAAGACTCAATGATGATGAGCGGATGCGATTAGATGCTTTGGCCCATGAAGTTGATACGCTCAAATATATCCGTATCCGAAAAGTCCTAGATTTGTGCGATGATGAATATTTTGTGGGGTTATCCTATGGTCGCAAAGAAATAAAAGAAGTAGAAGACAAAACTAAATTTCAGTTTTTAAAACACTATCATCTGATGAAAAAGACCTTTAACAAAATCTCAAAGGATAAAATTATCGGTATTCCTCTTCCAACCCGGGATGAAATTGCCAGAATTCTCACCCTCTACAAAACCGACGAAAAAATAACAGAACAATTAAAGCAAATGACCGATCCGATCGTCGATGCGTTCCTCATTGAAGCTGTTTTAACTCTGCCAGCCTTTAAGCAGGTCGGCAATTTATCGCTTAAAGCCACCCAGCGCATTCTCCCATATTTGAAAGAAGGACAGCTATATTCGGATGCCTGTACTGCTGCCGGTTATGATTTCAGAGCCCATGCCGGGCATTCTAAAAAAAGCCTGCTGCCCCCGTTGGAGCATCAAAACCCGGAAATCACCAGTCCGGTAGTCAAACGTTCGATTTCACAGACAATCAAAGTCGTCAATGCGATCGTCAAAAAATATGGTGTACCCATGTCGGTAAACATCGAATTAGCAAGAGAAATGTCTAAAAATCATGAAGACCGAAAAGCGATCGAGAAAGAGCAAAAAGAAAACTTTGAGAAAAACGATAAAATTAAAAAACGTCTTAAGGACGAGTTTAGCATTCATTTTCCGACCAACCAGGATGTTGTTAAATTGAAACTGTGGGAAGAACAGGATGGTATCTGCCTGTATTCGGGAGAAAAGATGCAGATCCAGAATCTTTTTAATACCGGCTATGCGGAGATTGACCATATTATCCCCTACAGCATCAGTTTTGATGACCGTTTTATCAACAAGGTGCTGGTCATGGCCAAAGAAAACCAGGACAAGAAAAACCGCCTGCCGCTACAATACTTGACCGGCGAAAAAAGAGAGCAGTTTATCATCCTGGCCAATACCCAGATTCGCAACCATCGTAAACGGGAAAACCTCTTAAAAGAAACCATCACTCCGGATGAAATGGACGAATGGAAAGATCGAAGCCTTACCGATACGCGTTACATCACAAAATTCATGTACAATTACCTCAATGATTATATGCTCTTTGACGATATCTTTAAAGGCAAAAAGAAGGTGCGAGCCGTCAATGGGGCTGTCACTGCCTATATGCGCAAACGCTGGCAACTTTCCAAAGTCAGAGCCGATGGCGATTTGCACC
Organism: Acetobacterium sp.; assembly: GCF_041752335.1. Taxonomy (GTDB): domain Bacteria; phylum Bacillota; class Clostridia; order Eubacteriales; family Eubacteriaceae; genus Acetobacterium. The sequence continues at coordinate 65,038 of NZ_JBGSHG010000048.1, forward strand.
ATGCCTTGGATGCGGTTGTTGTAGCCTGTATAACCGATGGAAACATTCAAAAAGTGACCCGTTTCTCAAAAAATCACGAACTGCGCTACGAGCGGGATCATGATCGCAGTCAGTTTCACGAAAAATTTCCGCCGCCTTGGGTTGGTTTTAGCGACGAGGTTGGTATCCGACTTTCCGAGAATCCGGTGGAGCAATTGGAAAAAAGAGAGCTGCAAAATTATGAAGGGGTGGATCTTTCCAAAATAAAAGCCCCCTTTGTATCACGTTATAAGCAGAAAAAAATGACTGGGAAAGCGCATGAAGACACCGTAAAAAGCAGGAAGGTAATCGATGGACAGCAATACGCAATAAAGAAGGTTCAATTAACCACTTTAAAACTCGATAATAATGGTGAAATCAAGGATTATTATGAACCTGAAAGTGATCGTTTTCTATATGAATTATTAAAAAACAGGTTAAAAGATGTCAAAAATGATGCAAAAAAAGCTTTCGCTGAGCCGGTTTTTAAACCCACCCCAAAAGGTGGTAAAGCACCAGAAGTAAAAAAAGTAAAAATAATTGAAAAAATGAATATTGGTGTTGCTGTTCATAATGATAATGGAATCGCATCCAATGATTCAATGGTCAGAGTAGATGTATATCAGATTGAAAATGATGGTTATTATCTGGTGCCCATTTATGTAGCAGATTTATTAAAAGAAAGGCTTCCTAATAAAGCAATCGTTGCACATAAACCCTATGAAGACTGGAGAGAAATGAAACCAGCTGATTTTATTTTTTCTTTATATCCAAACGATTTAATCTATATCAGTTTTACAAGACCTAAAGAATTTACTGTTGTAAATTCAAACAGCACATTAGCTGAAAAGAAAAAAGTTGAAAAAACATTTGTTTATTATAAGAAAGCGCATTCTGCAAATGGAACGATTTCAGTGATAACTCATGACAATACATATACTTTAGAGAGCTTAGGGGTTAAAACACTTGCTTCTATTGAAAAATACGGAGTAGATGTTTTGGGAAATATTCAGAAAGTAGAACGAGAAAGAAGGCCGGTGTAATGGGGTATCGGAATCTTATGATCGAAAATCCTTGCAAGCTATCATTAAAAGATGAACAGCTCATTATTGAAGCCGGTCTCACCAACCGAGTGCCCATTGAAGATATTAACAGTATGCTCATCGAACATCAACAGGTTACAATCACGGCATGTGTATTAAATAAACTGACCAAAAATGGGGTTTGCGTATTCATCTGCGACGAAAAACACATCCCATCCGGGGTGTTGATGGGGTTGGACTCTCATAGCCGAAAACTGAAGATATTTGAAAATCAAATTTCTATGACAAAACCACAGTTGAAAAGAATCTGGCAGGAAATTATCGTTCAGAAAATAATCAATCAGGCCAGTGTTTTAAAAATTCTGGATATTGAAGGTTACGCAGAGCTTAATACTTTGTCAAAACGGGTCTATTCCGGCGATACTACCAATGTTGAAGCAACAGCGGCATCTTTTTATTTCAAACGTCTATTTGGGGAACATTTCGCCAGAGGCGATGCGATTATTATAAATGGTGCACTGAATTATGGTTATGCCATTTTGCGGGGGCTAATTGCCAGAACTCTGGTGGTCTATGGCTTTGAACCATGCATGGGGATTTGTCATCACAACCAACTAAATGCTTTTAACTTGGCTGATGATCTGATTGAATGCTATCGACCTGTAATTGACTTATACGTTGCTGAGAATATTGATAGTGAAGAAGAAGTATTGACACCCAAAATGAAAAGAGCACTTTATAATCTTATAAATATGGATGTACTTTCCGATGGTCAATATCATACGGTGAGTTATGCCATTGAACGAACCATTCAGAGTCTTAGTAAAATATACTTAGAAAAAAAAGGACATATAAAATGTTGCGAAATCATTCCACTCTCATTGCATGAATATGAGTAGATTCATGAGAATTATAGTATTTTTCGATCTGCCAGTTACCACTAAAAAGCAACGCAAGATGGCAACAGATTTTCGGAAGTTCTTAATCAAAGATGGCTATTATATGGTTCAGTTTTCAGTATATGCAAGGGTATGTAACGGCAATGATGCGGTAAAAAAACATCAACAGAGAATCCACAGAAATCTTCCAGACAATGGTTCTGTTAGGTTATTAACGATTACAGAAAAACAATATCAGGATATCCAGATTCTCGTTGGCGAATTAAAGATCGAAGATAAAAAATTTGTTGAAGAGCAACTTAGCCTTTTTTAAAATCGGAATATTTTAAAAAATATTTGCCAAAACCAATCGTTTTAACAACAAAAGAACCCCTGAAAGCCCTTTGTTTTCAGGGGTTCTTTTGCCTCGATTATACCATACCAAGATAATTGAGGGAAATACAGCTTTCTCCCGTTATTCGTGCAATCATCTAAAATTATACCATACCAAGATAATTGAGGGAAATACAGCTCTTTAATGTTATTATATATAATAGGTAGAATTATACCATACCAAGATAATTGAGGGAAATACAGCTCTCCAGGAGCATATACTGGTGAACCGATTATTATACCATACCAAGATAATTGAGGGAAATACAGCGATAAGCTGGCCACGGTCGATGCAGAATGGATTATACCATACCAAGATAATTGAGGGAAATACAGCCCTTAATCACTATTATAGAAAATCAGCCACATTATACCATACCAAGATAATTGAGGGAAATACAGCTACCAGCTACACCGTTTGATTCTGTTTATCATTATACCATACCAAGATAATTGAGGGAAATACAGCACAACGATGGATGATGAGATCGAGGGCATTATTATACCATACCAAGATAATTGAGGGAAATACAGCCTCTCACCACTTGCGTTAATACTCGCTATGATTATACCATACCAAGATAATTGAGGGAAATACAGCTATTAACGCTGGTGGTATTCCGAACGCCTTATTATACCATACCAAGATAATTGAGGGAAATACAGCGGTGCTTTAATGTGGATGATCACAAATTATATTATACCATACCAAGATAATTGAGGGAAATACAGCTCTGTGGGCAGTACAACGCTTTCTAGTGGAATTATACCATACCAAGATAATTGAGGGAAATACAGCTTTCTCCCACGTTCTTACCTCCCTTCAGTTATTATACCATACCAAGATAATTGAGGGAAATACAGCTATTATATATAATGGGGTATAAAACAAATGATTATACCATACCAAGATAATTGAGGGAAATACAGCTCAGTAACAATTCATACTGCATCGTTCAACATTAGACCATACCAAGATATATTGAGGGAAATACAGCGACGAGAGTCCCACGGGTGAGACTTTTGAAATTAAATAATTGAGGGAAATACAGCTATACTCAATAATAGGGTATATAATTGTAAATTGTACCATATCAAGAGAGACCTGGGAAGATAGTACCAAAAACAAACGTGGTAACATTTAAAAGTAGACTGATAATTTTTAGTCACCAATTAAATGTAAATCAAAACACTAATCGGCATATTTTATTCCAATTAATATTTCAATTTCATAAAATCGACCTTATGTTATAATGGATAAAAAACAGAGCAGGTGATCCAATGAATAATATCGTGCGCATCCAAAGTATGACGATTAAAAATATCAAAAATGTGAAATCCGTCAGCATGAGATTGTCTCGCCGATAAAATCATCATATTCATCAACAAACATGTCGAATTGATGGTCAAATAAGCGCAGGCAGCAGCATCTTCCTTGATGTCTTCAAGGGTGATAGTCCGCTTCCCCGAGGCGTCAGCGCTCAAGCCGGCCCGGCTTTTGATCCAGGCATTTTCTTTGTGGTAAGGTCCCGCAGGGCCCAGGCGGCGTATTTTCGTACTGGACAACCACATTATCAATAATATAACGCTCCCGATCGGTTAGCCGTTCGGTTTCTTCAGGTATCATGTTCTCAAAATCTTCATCAAAGAAGAACCGCAATTCAGTCAGTACGGGGCCATGTTTCCAGCCCTCAAAGGATTCTAAAAACAACGGCTGCCCGTTGAAAGCCAATGACTCTTTTTGCGCAAAATAAAGAAGTTTATGTAGTGTCAGTTCACTGTTGGTAATCTGTGATTGCGTTAACGTCTCATAGGAATAAACAAGATATCGCGTAATATCTCTCAGCGTTGCCATCATCAGTACCTCCTTGGTTGGGTTTACTTAATCAGGTGTATATTATCACCAAAGCTTAAAGTTACAACTTCTTTCCTGTTTTTACCCGCTTTTCGCATCAAGAATCATAAAAAACTACCGATGCCCCCGGTCACCCCGTTAGGCAAGGGCTTGAGGTGGAATCCAGATAGTGACGCAGGCAGATCAGACAGGCGTATGGCAGTGTTTCGGGCTGCATCAGCGCCGCCGCAACCGCCTCGGGCTGTTGGGACAAAGCAAATAAAGGGCAGAGTTCGACCGCATCGACCTCCGACCAGAGGTTTTTAAAAAAAGTCATGCAGGGTTGATGGGGGTGTTGCATTGGGTTTTCCATGTTGCGTCTTACCTTCAAAGAATTTTCAGCGCTTAGAAACGTGGCGATGTTAAAACGTTTTGCCGCTGCCGTAAGGCCGCAGTTGTAGTGCACAAGTGGTTGGTTAATCGTGAGATTGTGTGATATTTCTGTACGATTCTGCGATCTTAGTGTCGTTTTATAGCGAGATTGTTGATATATATCATTATAAGCAAATCTAATCTATAAGGATATTATTATTCATGACACAATTATTGGTTTTCATGACATCCGGCGCCCTCGGTTTTTTTCCGGAACCAGTGAGGTAGCTATGAATCATTTTGCCAAAGCAAACAATAAAACCGCTCAGAAATAGCAGCAACACACAGCGGTCGATTCAAGCCGGCCCCGTGTGGTCGTGTTTAAGCTGATTTAAACCGGCTTTTTTTTATGCCCAAAAACCGCCGTCGGCCCGTCGCCACGCCATTTAAAGCCAGTCACCAGGAATCATAAAATGGTCTCAAATAAGAAAAAGGAGGATTACCAATGGCATTGATTAGCGATTTTTTAACCAAAAAAGTTCAGCTCCGCTCCAACCACGGGATGGTCGATGGCAAGGAAAAGATCACCACCCGCACCTACGGAGACATCGTTTCCGACGCCACCGATCAGGCAATTTATGACACCGCCGTGATCATTGACGGGTTGCAACAACCGGTGATGGAAGAAGTCATCAAACACGAGCTGGCGCTGCTGACCCTGATTTAGGGGGAGGTTCCCCCCGGTATCTGGCGTCGGTAAAATTCACATCCCTAGCGGCGATTATTAATCGCCCGTTGTCCTCCTGGTCAACAAAGGGGGGACAAAGCCCGGGTTGTCAGGTCTCATCGCCACCAACCCGCAAATTTTAGAGAGGAGGTAAAAAAATGGCAGCAAACACCGTATTACAACTGACTTTTAAACGGGCCGACCTAAAAACCACGACGATGTCAATCACCGATCCCAAGGTCGGGCTGACGGTTGACGAAGTCAACACCGCCATGGCCGGGATGATTGACAAAGCAATCTTCGCCCCCGATGGCCAGCTTCTGACCGCCAAGGTCAAAGCCGAACTGGTGATCACTGACAAATCCGCCTTTACTATGAGCTAGGGCGGGGCGCCAGGCGGTGGATCTCTACGCCCCGGGGATCACGATTGAAAGAGTTGCCAGCATCGCCGGGAGCCTGGGGCTGACCACCATCCTCTACCCCGAGCAGGGCTTTGTCCACTGCGAGGTGTAGCCGCTGGTGGCGTCGGGCAGGATTGGTAAAAGCCGGCAAAAAAAACAGTAAATTTAAAAAATAGCGGCCATGTTGGCCGCTAAATCGTGCTGTTTCTTTAATGAGATACGCACATTTCGGGACAGTTAATGCTTTTTTAACAGGGGCTTCGGTGTTTCATGCTTGTAAACGCACCCTGATTGCACGTGACCCGGATATTTCTATTTTTGAACAAAGGGCCGATTCGTAGGTCCAGGTGCGGCGGAACCTTTTGGTAGAATGAGAATTCGTATCGCTTCGAGACGATAACCAAACCCCGCTGTTCCCGAACTCTGACCATTTTTGGCCCAGTCCAGCCAGCCGAAATTCTGGGCATGCACCTGATAATAGACATCGTAGTCATTGACTGTCCATTCAGGGAGCAGAATCCGAATCGCTTCCAGTCGTAAGCCCTGTCCGGATGTCCCGCTAACTGCCTTGTTGTTTTTCCAGTCCTGCCAGCCGATATTCTGAATATGAGTCTGATAATACATATCAACCTCTTCCTGATTAACCGGATCCCAACCAACCATCAGTATGGCTTCCAGTCGTAAGCCCAGTCCGGTTGTGCCGCTTACTTCACCGTTTAATTTCTGCTCCTGCCAGCCGATGTTCTGAACATGGGTCCGGTAATAAACATCAAGAGCGGCGCTGTCGTTGTTGACGATCGTGACCGGGAATGTTGCCGTCTTGCCGCTCACGGTCACGGTGATAATCTGACCGCTTTCCGGCGCGCTGCTGTTGAAACCACTGATATTGGCAGCAGTCACGGTAACGGGTGCCTGGGTTCCGTCATTATAGGTTCCGGTTACCACCAGGCCGGTCAGATCCAGGCTTTCACCGACTTGATAAGTGGTCTTATCAGGCGGGGTGGTGACGGCAATACTGGTCAGCGGATTATCAATCGCAATAAATGGAATATTGAAGGTGTTTGCATGAACTTCAGCATTAGAGCCTGTGATGCCGTAAATAGTCAGATTAGGACATCCGTCAAAAACGCCAGTATCAGCGAGAGCTGTTTGGCTGCTCGGGATTGTTACACTGGTTAATGCACTGCAGTCTTTAAAAGCATCGTAGTGGATATATCTGACGTTTTCTGGTATTGTAACACTGGTTAAGTTCGTGCACCCTTCAAACATCGAAGACGGCAGGTCGATTAACTGGTTCGGCAGGGAGATACTGGTCAGCCCAGTACACGCTTCAAAAGTAGACGATCCAATTTTGGTGACACTATTTGGAATCGTGATGCTAGTCAGGCCGCTACACTTTTCAAATACATGATATTCAATTTCGGTGACGCTATCGGGGATGGTGATGTCGGTTAAGCTGCTACATTCACGAAAAGCGCTTTGTCCGATAAATGTGACACTGTCGGGAATTGTGACACTTTGCAGGGCAAAGCATTGTAAAAAAGTCGCATCTTCGATGTAAGTAATGCTTTCCGGAATTGTGACGCGGGTCAAAGAAATACAATTTGCAAACGCACTAGCGCCAATCTTTGTCAGGCTGTTCGGGAGGCCGACGGTTACTAATCCGCTGTCCATAAAAGCTTGCGATTCAATGGTTGTGACACCGTAGGGAAGCGTAATACTCTGTAATGAAGTACATCCGCTAAAGGCATTAAAGCCAATAGTTGTGACACTATTGGAAATCGAAACCCGTGTTAAAGTGGTTAGTTTGTAAAAAGCAGATTCACCAATGGTTGTGATGCCGTCCGAGATCGTGACACTGTTTATTGCTTTTCCATAAAAAATGCTTGTGCCAATCTCCAATACCTTTTTACCATCCAGCGTTCCAGGGATAACCACATCAACATCGGTACCAGAGTAATGGGTAATGATAACACCACCAGGAACATCTTCATACCAAAAATCGCCATCTAATCCAGTGCTCGGAGTGATGACTGCTGCTGCTTCCGGATTTACGTCTTCAGCATTGACGGTCACTGGCATCGTACCGAGCAACAACGTGATAATAATCAACAAACCAAGTCCGACATGCAGATATTTTTTCATTTTTTCCCTCGCTTTCTTAAACACGATGAAACACCGTGAATTTTTGCCGATCGTCGATTCGTTTGGTACCAGTTTAATCCGGATTCACCTTACTGTTATTGATCCGAGCGCACTATTTTCTATTTATGGATCCCCCCTTTAACATCGGTAATAAACTGTTTCTTAAACCATTTTTTATATTAAAGTATTTACCCTTATTTATAAAATTTTAACAGCCACGCGCCCAGATGGTCTTGCACCTGTCGTACGTAATGCGCAGGCACTTCCGGCTTTTTTCGGGTCTGGAAAAAACTCGAAAATACCCCGTCGTCACGCCATTTAAAGCTAGTAACCGGGGATGGTAAAATGGTCACAAATAAGCGAAAGGGGGTGAACCCATGAAAATAAGTGAAATCTCGCTGGTCTTTGCCCTGGTGGGCGGGCTGCTTGGGCAAATGCTCGGTGGTTATGACGGCTTTTTACAATGTCTGATCGCCTTTGTGGTGATGGACTACTTAACCGGGTTTTTGGCAGCCGCCCAACAAAAGCGCCTCTCCAGCGCCCAGGGCTTTCGTGGCATTCTCAAAAAAATCCTGATCTTTATGGTGGTCGGGATCGGCCATCTGCTGGATATCACCCTGCTCGGTGGCGCCGGTGCCCCGCTGCGGGTGGCGATGATCGGCTTTTATCTGGCCAACGAAGGCCTGAGCATTCTGGAAAACCTGGGCCGGCTGGGGGTGCCCCTGCCCAAACGGCTGGCAGCGGTGATCCGGGAATTGGGTGAGGCGGACGATACGCATCAAGAATAAGTGCTTTTGGAGCGTCCCGCTCCGGCCCGCATACGCCGACGAGAAATGGGCTTTCTCGCATTATTGCTCGCGGTTTTTTCATTTAACTTCAGACTGGCTGCGAATAATCTTTGTTTTGGGGTAGATATAAAATTGTTGAGACTAACATAATCTCATTTTATATAGCGTTTCAGAACGGCGGCAAATAGAATGAAAACGGAGAATCATCCCAGCATTACAGTGGCAACAACGGTGATAGTATTCATTGCCGATGCCCTTTATTCCCGAAGAAAATAAAACCAGAGTCATTGAAGTTTTTGAAGTAGAAGCAACGAATTCATTGGAGTTGTAAGAGAATGGATGGCTGGCCAGCCTTGATCATTTCAAAAATTACGCTGAACAAACTGCCACGTATCAACCATTATCGTCAGTATTTAATCGTCACTTTCTGAGCGGTCTTCAGAAAACGGCGATTTTTTGGTCAGCGGGAGATTGCGGTAATATGACCCGGACGATCATCTTTTGTCCGCTCCGATTTTATGCTACAATACCTTAAAAAACTGATAAAACCAAAATTTTAGATTTGAGAAGGAGAAAGCTATGAAGTTTTCATGGGTAACAGTCACCGTCAAAGATATGGATGAATCGATCCGGTTTTATACCGATATTGTGGGATTGACGGTGGATAGCCGTAGGCCGGCCGGTCCAGATCTTGAACTGGCTTTTTTAGGGGATGGCGAAACCAAACTGGAACTGATTTACAATAAGACCATCCCGTCGACAAGCATTGATGCCAACATTTCGCTGGGGTTTGAAGTCGTCTCACTGGAGCAAACGATGGCAACATTAGACGAAAAAGGTATCCTGCACAGCGTCCCGTTTCAGCCCGCGCCACATATCAAGTACCTCTTTATCAGTGACCCCAACGGGCTTAAGATTCAGCTGCTGGAGCTCATGTAAAACACCCCAAGAATTAAACACGATCATCGGGTAAAATTCTAGCGCAATTTAAGAAAGGAAAACAGGGCCGCACATCATCACCCGGGGAACAGGTGCCGCCGGAGCTGGAAGCTTACCGAGAAAGAGGACACTGCAGACTGGCAGTCAGATCTGGACGTGTTAACTGCAATTGCGGTGGCCGTGGGATTAGATAAAACAGAAGCATTAAGCATTTTAGAGTCATCAGCTTTCGCGAAGGAGGTTTGCGTATGATCCCCAAAAAACTTAAAACAGGTATAATTAAAATTGATAAAATGCTGTTAAAAGGTAAGCTTATGGGCGTCTATATGCGTCATATCAAATACCGGGGAAAGGCTTACACATTGACAGATCAACTTTATTTTCCGCCACATACAGCAGCAAATAAGACGATTCGTTTAGGGCCCGATGGTGAATTGCTGGCAATTGGTGGAGACTGGACGCCGGAACGTATTATTTTCGCCTATAAAAACGGAATCTATCCGGTTTCCTTTAAAAATCAACCGATTTTATGGTGGACTGCTGAAACGCATTGTATTATGCATCCAAAGGATATTCATATCCCCAAAAATATGCAGGCAATCATTCGACAAAATAAATTTCACCTCACGGTTGATCGTGCTTTTAGTGAGGTGGTCAATGCCTGTCAGGAATCCAGAACAGAGTACAGATGGTTGATTCCTGAACAGGTGGAGGCTTTGTATCGGCTTCAACAAATGGGTTTTGCGCATTCAGTTGAAGTCTGGCAGGATAAAAAACTGGTGGGTGGTTTGTTTGGAATTGCTTTTGGCTCTTATTTTCATGGGTTGTCGATGTTCTCACGTTTGAGAAACACCTCAAAACTGGCTTATATCGCACTTTCACTGCGATTGGCGGAGCTGGAATTTGGCGTGATGGATTGTGGAGTATGGCCCACAGAGCATATGAAAAGCTTAGGGGCTATTGTTATTACCCGGGATGCGTACCTGCAAATGCTGGACCCTGTTGTAAATGCACCTGACATCATTGAGGATTGGGGAAAGCTTTTCGAAAACTGGGATTTACCACAAGCGGCACAAAATCACTTGCGCAAACCCCGGAACGAGGGGATCATTTAACGAAATGGATACAATCCCGGCTTGAATTTATAAGCCGATTCGCCAACCCCGGGGAATTGTTCAGATTGTCCATGGTTTTGGGGAACATTCGCGACGGCTTCACTAAACTAAAAATAAAGATGGAGGAATCCTTTGAACGAGAAAAATATTGCGTTGTTGATTGATGTCGACAATGTCAGTGCCAAATATGTAAAAAGCATCTTTGAAGAATTAAATGCTTTTGGAACGGTGTCAATCCGCCGGATTTATGGTAACTGGAAAAAAACCTATGGCTGGAGTGAAGATATTTTACTGGAATACTCAATCCAGCCGATTCAACAATTTGATTACACCAGGGGCAAAAATGCCACCGACATGGCGATGGTGATTGATGCCATGGACATGCTGTACGCCCATAACATCGATGTCTTTTGCATTGTCACCAGTGACAGTGATTTTACCAAACTGGCCATGCGCTTAAGAGAATCCCAGGCCTATGTGATCGGCATGGGGGAATCAAAGACTCCCCTGGCGCTGACCAAAGCATGCAACAAATTTGTCCATCTTGATTTGATCGCCTCGGATGAGCCCAAGATCGAAGCGATTATTGAGCATCGTCAGCATGAAAATAATGCCAAAACGCCGGAGACAAGTGAATCAAATGTTACCCCCATCAGTCAAATTCAGGAATCAATATTAGACATGATTGCCGAAGCCGATTATCTTACCCTGGGACTGGTCGGTTCATCACTGGGGAAATTATATACTGATTTTGATGTCAGAAATTATGGTTATACCAAACTCAATGTTTTTATTCGGGAAGAATTTCCGAAGATTTACATTGAGGAAAAGGATGGCACCGTCTTTGTCAAGATGAAAAATGATGTTGATTTCATGACGGTAAAAAATGAAATCATTGAGATGATCACCAAATGCGGCGGGGTGGTTGAAAACTTATCTAAAATACATGAGGCGTTAAAAACAAATCATAAGCATTTTAACATCCATGATTATGGTTTCAGCCGCTTTTCCAGCTTTTTGAGAAGTATTGAAGAAATCTCGGTGGACGGAAATAAGGTCAAATTGAAAACGAAAAATCGAAAAAGAATTTAGTGTGGCAACAGATCTGGCCATCGCGATAGCCTTTCCTGACCGGACCAAGAGCCCCTGACGAACCGTTATTTAAAAAGCGTTAATCCCGTTTAACAAAATTTTAACGGTTTCTTAACACAAAAATTACCGGGAATGTCTTTAAAACGGATGGATGATCCGGGTACAATAGAAACAATCAATAGCCTTACCGTTCCATGCGCTGCTCGTGCACCCCCTGTTGCGACTGGCAGCGCATGATCGGTAGGGGTTATTCTTTTTTCACTCGCTGAAAATAAGGGGTTAAAAATTGTTTGGAAAGGTTTTTTTATGTTTAATCAATATTTTGGTAATTACCTTTTGGAGAAAAAATTAATCAAACCAGAAGAACTGAGAATGGTTTTAGCGGAACAAAAATCTGTTAAGGTCAAATTAGGGGTTCTGGCGATTGATGCTGGTTATATGAATGCCGGGCAGGTTGAGAAAATCCATCAGCTGCAGGTCGCACAAGATAAACGCTTTGGTGAACTGGCGATTGCGGGAGGATACTTAAGCGAAGCGCAGTTGGCTGAACTGTTAAACGCCCAGAAAAAATCGAATAGTTTATTAGGACAGCTGCTGATTGAGCGGGGGATCTTTTCCCTGGCCCAATATGAAGACGCGATGCGCCAGTATCAGGCCGATTCCCAGCTGACTGGCGATGAGCTTCAGGTGCTTAAAAATAACGATATCACACAAATTGCGGAACTCTTTCTAAAAACCGTAGCGGATGATCAAAACCGCATCCTGCGGGACTATTTTGAACTTTTTCTGCGAAACATCGTCCGCTTTATCGATGATGAAATCCGGATGGAAGCAGCAGAAACCGCTGATTCCTACACTTATGATTATCTGGTGACCCAGGGCACCGCCGGAGAGTCGCGTTTCTTTAGCGGGTTTGCGGGTTCAGAAGCGGTGTTAGCACAGTTTGCAGCGATTTATGCCGAAGAAGCGGTAAGCGGGATGAACGACCTGGCGAAAGATGCGCTGGGTGAATTTCTCAACTGTCATAATGGGTTATTCTTATCCCAGCTGGCCCATCAGGGGATTGAGCTGGATCTGCTGCTGACCGCCGTGAAAGAGTCCGGAACGATCAAGCCCGCCGGGGCCCTGTACGTGATTCCCTGTTATTTAAGCTTTGGCAGGATCGATTTTCTTTATGCCGATGCGAACCCTGGTTTTATGGCAAAAGACCAGCACTGATCGATAAAAGTATTTGAAGATAATATAAAGAGGAGGCTTTTCTTATGGCAAAAATATTGATTGTGGATGACTCCGCGGTATCCCGAAAAAAATTGCGAAACATTCTGGAAGCGGCCAATCATGAAATTATTGGTGAAGCCGGTGACGGCACAATGGGTCTGAAAAAGTATCAGGACCTGTCGCCTGATCTGGTCACGATGGACATTACCATGCCTGATGTTGATGGGATTACGGTGTTAAAAAATATCATCAAAGTGAACCCAACGGCCAAAGTCGTGATGATTACCGCCCTGGGCAAAGGCAGTACCATTCTGGAGGCGCTCAATGCCGGCGCTAAAAACTATATTACCAAGCCTTTTGCCAATGATCAGGTGATCAACACGATTGCGGAAGCATTAGCTTAATGATTAAAGGGAGCGATTTCCCATGATTGAAACGATTGCCAAACTGGCCCAGGTGGCACCAACCTTTTCGGCAATGGCGACGGGGAGCACGATTCATCATTACTTTGAACAAAACAAAGAAGCTGAAGGGGTTGTCATTGTTAATGGCAAAGAACCGGCAGGGATTCTGATGCGGAATGATTTCTACCAGAAAATAGGCAGTCAATTTGGCTATGCTTTATATATGAACCGTGAGGTGACCCTGTTGATGAAACCGGATCTTACCTGTGTCGACAAAGGCTGTGATATGGCGAAGCTGGGTTTTATTGCAATGAGTAGAAATCAGGATAGTATTTATGATTTTATTGTGATCCTGGAAAATAAAAATTATGCTGGCGTGGTCAACATCCGGGAGTTTTTAATCGAAATGTCGAAAACCAAGGAACGGGAAATCAAACTATTAAATGCCCAGCAGCGGATCTTAAAAGAAACCAATGAAGCCGAAAAGCGACACCGGCTTGAGATTGAGCAAAAGAATGCGGCGATTAAGAATCTTTTGGATCATGCTGGCCAGGGTTTTCTTTTCTTTGGCAGCGATTTGATTATTTCCGAAGAATACAGTCGCGAGTGCGATAGTATCTTCGGTTTTTCAATTGGTCAGCAGCCTTTTTTAGCGGTGTTAAAAAGGTTTGTTGACACGGACTGTCTCGGGATGATGCAAAATATTTTTGACACTGTTTTTAATGATGCCAATCAAACCCAGAACAGGGTTTACCTGTCGATTTTACCAACCGAATTAAAAATTCATGAGCGCTATATTCAAACCGAATATAAAATCATTCCCCATCAGACGGGCAAATCAATTATGATGATATTAACCGATGTGACCCAAAAAAAAGCGTTGGCGCTGAAAAACGCGGAAGAAAAGGATAATATCAAGCTGATTGTGCGGGCGATCAGCAGTAAAAGCGAAATCACGCAGTCGATTGCGGAATTGCAGGGGTTTATTGACAAAGATGTCATTCCGCTGCTGGATAACAACCAGAGCCCGCAGCTTATTTTACAGTATCTTTTTCGGATGGTTCATACCATGAAAGGCGATTTTTCGCTTAACGCCCTGCATCATACAGCCCAGGCGCTGCACCGGCTGGAAGACAGCTTAAGCGCGATGCAAAAACGGATTGAAACCATCAGCAGCGATGAAATTCGTGCATTTATTGGCCAGATTGACGGCGATCAACTGTTGGAAAAGGATATTGGCATTATCAGCGAAGCCCTGGGGGCTGGTTATTTTGAAAATGAAGATCGGGTGACCGTCAGTCGACAGCGGATGGCCGCCATTGAAAATAAAATTGCAGCGGTCTTTAAAAGCGAAGAGCAGGCAGTGATCCTTAAGTTGTTTGACAGTCTGTTCTATCTCAATGTCAAAGACATGATTACAGATTACAACGAGTATGTGCAGACCCTGGCCGACCGTTTCGGTAAAAATATCGGCGCCATCATCGTGACCGGGGATGATATTTTTATCAATCGCGATCGCTATGCGCCGTTTATCAAATCCCTGGTTCATGTGTTTCGCAATATCACCGATCATGGCATTGAAGACCCGGATCAGCGGGATTGCCGGGGAAAACCGGAATACGGGGAAATTACCTGTGCGCTGAAAAATGAAGGCGATCAATTCGTGATTTGCCTGGCCGATGACGGCAGCGGTATTGATCTGGATATCATCGGGAAGAAAGCCGTGGAGAAACAGATCTATTCCGCTGCGGAGTTTTCTCAATTAAGCAGAGCGCAAATGCTGGCAACGATTTTGCGGGACGACTTTTCCACCCGGGATAGTGTCGATTTGTATTCAGGCAGGGGCGTCGGCCTGGCTGCAGTGGCTGCCGAAATCGCAAAAATAGGCGGAAAAATAACGATCGACAGCGAACGGGGTCAGTATACCCGCTTTACCTTTGTGGTTCCATTCGATTGACGCGAAATGGTAATGGTTTGCATAAAATTACTTTTGCAAAGCAAATATTTCCTATGCTATACTATTTATAACTTTGAATAAATACTGGAGGGTAAATTTATGGGTAAAATAAGTATTATAACAAGTGGTAATGCACATGATTTCAATCGAAAACTGAGTGAAGCCTTTGCACGTGGCGGTAAACTGGTTGGTGGAATTAAATCAATTCCTAAAGGAGATGAGTCACGCATGGATTGCGAATATGACTATGTTACCTTTGTCAGCTATGAACAGGCAAGCTAGCAGCGTTTAATCAGGCAGCAAAAATAAAACTAAAATATTGTGTGAACCGAGCCACAGTGTAATGCTGTGGTTTTTTGTATCTGAAAGCAGAATAGATTGCCGTTTTCAACCGGGCGTGATGCGATCGTCGCCGCAGCCACTCGTGAACAGTCTGATTTTTGTAATCCGGCGGCTTTGAAACAGCAGCTGAAACGGGGATAAACCTTGTGGTTGCGGAGGGGGATCAAATATTGGCGTTGATTAAATGTTTTAAGCGGCAAGATCCAGGGTATGACGATATAATAAGCATAAAAAATCAAGTTTTTAGACATTTTTACAGGAGGATATTGTGATGATGACAAAAAGAATCAACGTTTCGCTTTTGGCAGGTGCTGTGTTAGGGGTAGTTTGTATCATTGGTGCATTGGTAAGATCCGGATTTCAAATTGAATACTACCTGCTGTTTTCACTGTGGTACAACCGGCTGCTGATGGGCCTGGTGATCGGACTGCCCTGGCCGAAGATCGGACTGCTCAAGCGGCTGGCCCGGGGGGCTGTGCTGGGCCTGATCGTCTCCTTTGCCTTTTACAGTGCGACCGGTTTCACCGATGTGGTCAGTTTTTTGGCCGGGATTGTCTATGGGATCATCATCGAGTACCTGGCTTTTCGCGCTGAACCGGCTTAAAATTTAGTTACAAGTAAATTAGTATATTGATTAAAATTTCCTAAAGTGGTATGATAACGTTATCAAATTACTGATCAGAAAAAGAATACGAAAGGATGTGGTTAATCATTTCGTATTCAATTTTAGCTTACTAGGAGGTAGTGAAATGTTTCAGGGCGGTTATATGGGAAAAGTGTTGCGGGTGAATCTCACCACAAAAACAGTAGCGGTTGAAGATTTACCGGAAAAGATTGCCAGAGATTATATTGGTGGCGCCGGTTTTGGGGTGAAATACCTGTTTGATGAGGTCCCCGGTGATGTCGATCCCTTGGGGCCGGATAACAAGCTGATTTTTGCACCGGGTCCACTGAGCGGTACCCCGGCGCCCTGTGCCAGCCGGATGGCCGTGACCACCAAATC
This sequence comes from Acetobacterium sp., assembly GCF_041752335.1. Lineage (GTDB taxonomy): Bacteria > Bacillota > Clostridia > Eubacteriales > Eubacteriaceae > Acetobacterium. The sequence goes on from NZ_JBGSHG010000048.1 coordinate 81,707, forward strand.
ACCGCTGACCGGGGCAGTGGGGATGTCCCTGTCGGGGGGCTATTTCCCGGTGGAACTGAAATTTGCCGGCTACGATGTCCTGATCATTGAGGGGCAATCCGAAACCCCGGTTTATCTTCATATTAAAGACGACAAGGTAACCATCAAAAATGCCGCAAAACTCTGGGGTATGGATACCCAAATCACCCAGACCATCATCAAGCAGGATGTGAATGATCAGAATACCCGGATTGCCTGTATTGGCCAGGCCGGTGAAAACCTGTCAAAAATGGCGGCCATCATCAACGAACGCCGGGCCTTCGGCCGCAAAGGGGTGGGCGCGGTGATGGGTTCCAAGAACCTCAAGGCGATTGCTATCCGCGGCAGCGGTCTGGTACCGCTGGCCAACCCGGAAGCTTTTGAGACGGCCCGAAAATTTATGCTGGGTGCGATGAAACAAAGCCCGGTGCTGTATCCGGAGTTTTCCAAACTGGGAACCTCGATGGTGGTCGATGCGACCTCAGCAATGGGTATTTTTCCCTCCGAAAACTATCGTAATACCGGCGAAAAGGATTATTCGGCGAGCATCGGGGTAGAAGCCAGCATCAGCCGCAACAAGGGCAGCGAACACTGCTATGGCTGCCCGGTGGGCTGTACCCAGCTGAAACTGGCCAAGGGCCAGGGCTATGAAGGGGGCATGTCGGACCCCGAATACGAAACCTATTACAGCCTCGGCAGCGTCGTGGGCGTTGAAAGTGTCGACAGCATTATTTATAATGACATGCTCTGCGACAAGTATGGCCTGGACACCATGTCGGTAGGCGTCACCATCGCCTTGGCGATGGAGCTTTTTGAACGGGGGATGCTGACCGCCGCGGACACCAATGGGATTGATCTGCACTTTGGCAATCATCAGGCGGTAACCCAGCTGATTGAGGAAATCGCTTTCCGCCGGGAGGGCCTGGGTGAGTTACTCTGTGACGGTTCCCGGATCTTGGCCGAAAAAATTGGCGGAGACGCCGGGGATTTTGCGATGCACATCAAGGGCCTGGAACTGCCGGCCTATGACCCCCGGGGTGCCAAAGCCCACGGCCTTAATTTTGCCACCAGCTATACCGGAGCTGACCATAACCGCGGCTACGCCTTCCAGGAAGTCTTTGGGATACCGGTACCCAACGCCTATGACCGCTTTGCCGTGGCCGGCAAGGGCTGGCTGACCAAGTGGAACCAGGATATCCGCTGTGCCACCACCGACTGTCCGACGATGTGCGGTTTTCTGATGGATATGGCGGTACCGGCCATTGCCGAGCAAAACACTGCCGATCTGGTCAGCAGTGCCAGTGGTATACCTCTAACCAAAGAGGACATTGGCAGGGTGGGGGAACGGGTCAATAATCTGGCCCGGGTCTTTAATATCTCCGCCGGTTTTACCCGGGCCGACGATACCTTCCCCAAACGGATCATCGATGAGACCATCAAGGAAGGGGGCTCCAAAGGCCAGCGGATTTCTCAGGAAGATCTGGAGTTGATGCTTAACGAGTATTATGAAGCGAGGAACTGGGGTCAGGATGGAGTGCCCACCCGGGAAAAACTGACCGAACTGGATCTGCCGGAAGCCGCCGCCCTGCTGGAAGCCAGAGGCTTGCTTGCGGATGATTGAAACAGCAGCGTAATCATATGATTACCGTTGAAATTACCACCATCATGGGCTTAAAAGCCCTGATGGGTGGTAACAAGGATCAGTTCCTGACGCTGCCTGATGGGGCGACGGTTGCGGATGCCCTGGATCAGCTCGGCAAAATTTATGGACCGGCACTGAACGACCGGATTTTTAATGACGTGCATCAGCTCAATCCGGGGATTGCGGTGTTTGTTAATGGCTGCGTGATCTTTGCCCGGTTGGGGCTTGAGACCCCATTGCAGGATTGGGATGCGGTTTTGATCTTTCCACCGGTGGGTGGGGGATGAATAACGAAGGAATCAGCAGGGCTGGTTCCTTTTTTTGTACGGTGGGGTCAGCACCACCGTTAGCGGAATTAATGAGAATAAAACCAGGTTTCCGTAAGAAGATGAAAGGCTGGCATGGTAGGCATTGACGAATGGGTTTTATCCGTGTAAACTGGTATTAAGATAATGAGAATTGAATGACTGCAACCTGGTGGGAGGATGGCATTGATGAACATTACATTGAAAGAACTGATTACTTCATTTACAAAATCAATTGATCTATATAATTATTTACTGAAGGACCATCACCGCCGGACGGCCATTGCCGCCTATCATATTGGGGTTCAGATGGGGTTGCCGGCCGAACGACTGAGTGATCTCGTCATTGCCGCATCTTTACACGATATTGGGGCCCTGACCGTTGGTGAAAGAGATGATCTGATTCAGATGGATGTGGAGAATCCTTTTCCGCATAGCAGCCTGGGCAGCTATATGCTGTCTTCATTTTCGCCTTTTGCGCAAATTTCAAAGATCATTTTTTATCATCATTGGCACTATGATCAGGACAGCAACTATCTTTCCGAACTGGGCCCGGTACCCTTGGAATCCTATATTCTCCATGTGGCTGACCGGACCGATATTCTGGTTCAGCCAAATTGTTCGATTCTGGCCCAAAAACAAAAAATAATCGCCAAGATTCAATCCTATGGTGGCACCGTTTTCGCTCCGGAAGTGGTGGCAGCCTTTAGTGAACAGGCTCAGAAAGATTCTTTCTGGCTGGATTTTGACAACTGGGAGATGGAAACAATTCTGAGTCTTGGCATTTCAGAGCAATATGAGATTATGATGACCATGGATTTATTAGAGGAGTTTGCCCTGACGCTGTCCAAAATTATTGATTCGCGCAGTAAGTTTGCCATTTCCCACTCTTTTGGGGTGAGTCAGGTGGCCTATGTGCTGGCCCAAAAAATGGGTTATTCCGAAGAAAAATGCCGTAAAATCCGCGTGGCCGGTTTGCTTCACGATATGGGTAAGATTGCGGTGGCGACGGAGATCATTGAAAAAAAAGGGGCACTGACCGAAACGGAAAGGGCCGATATCAGAACCCATGCCTATTTTACCTTTCTGATTCTGGGCCACATAGAAGGCTTAGGAGAGATTGTTGAATGGGCTTCCTGTCATCATGAAAATCATGATGGCAGCGGCTATCCGATGAATCTATTGAATGCTGTCATTACGCAGGAGATGGATATTGTCTCCTATGCTGATATTTATACCGCCCTGTCAGAAGATCGGCCGTACCGGAAAGGGCTGTCACCAGACCAGATTATGCAAATTCTTGAGGATGAATATTTATGCAAGCATGGCGAGCCGGTCTTTGCGATTATTCAAAATAATTTAGATGAAATTGATGCGATCTGCATGGCATCGGTGCAGGAAGGTATTTCCCGTTTTGAGGTCTATCAAAAAATGGCCGAACAACAAGAGCGAATCATCAAAAAAGTCTGACCCCGTCCCTTGATAAGTTCCCGAAATCAGTAAAGCTATTTCATGGAAAAATTGTCAGCGCAAAGCAGTAAGAGCAGTTGGGAAAAATTGATTATTTTTTTGGTGCTGGCTGAGCCTGTTTTTAATGGGTATAAAGTTTCAAAACAAAAGAACACGTGAGAAATTTATTCAGGAGGAAGAGAATGAAAAGAGTATTGTCCCTATTTCTGGTTGTCAGTCTATTGTTGCTGTCAACCCCGGTCGTCTGGGCCGAAAACCCGGTCCATGAGCCCATCACCGCTGAACTGATCTTATTGGTGGAGCATAACCCCGAGCTGGAAACCCTGCTGGTTAAATCCATTGACCAGGCCAAAACCGTCAATCCCGACAAAAATTCCAATCCGGTCCAATCGCTGGATGAGTTTTATGACTTTATTGACTGGGCTGCCAAAGCCATGCCCTGGACTATCCTGCCCAATGTTGGCGACACCTATCCGGGCCTCTACGATCAGATCGATCAAAGCCTGGATTATTTTTACTATATCACCGATCAGCCGTTAGCAGAGCTGGAAGGTATGGGGTATTATAATAATTCACTGCAATACCACGAGCCGTACCGCTCCTGGATGATCAAATTCACCAAGGAATGGGGGGAATATCTGAGCACCCCGGCATCCTGGAATGACAGCTATTATCAGACTGCCTATAACAATCCCGATTTTGGATTACAGAATGGCTGGTATGAAGACCCGTCCAACTGGAAAAGCTTTAATGATTTTTTCAGCCGCTATCTGGTTTCGCCCTCCGTCCGTCCGATTGCTTCACCCGAGGACGATGGGGTGGTAGTGGCGCCGGCCGATTCGGTCCCCCAGGGGGTCTGGCAGGTCAACGGCGATTCCCGGGTTGTCGGGGATGGGGTAAAAATAAAATCCCAGACCTTTGATTCGATTCCCGCGCTGCTGGGCGCCGGCAGTGCTTATAGTGATGCTTTTGCCGGTGGCGTCTTGACTCATACCTTTTTGAATGTCCAGGATTATCATCGCTTCCACTTCCCAGTGGGGGGAACCATCCTCGAGGTCCGTACGGTTTACCAGGACGATGCCGTGGGCGGTATCACCTATTGGGATGAGGAAGCCCAGCGCTACATGCTCGATGAAGGCGGCTATGGCTGGCAGGCGGTGGAAACCCGGGGCTGTGTGATTATCGAAACCGCTAATGATGGGCTGGTGGCCCTGCTGCCGGTGGGGATGTCCCAGGTTTCCTCGGTTCTTTTTGAAGACAATATCAAGCCCGGGACAGTGGTAAAAAAGGGCGACATGCTCGGTTATTTCCTTTTTGGCGGATCGGACTATGTGATGATCTTCCAGAATGGCGCCGGCTTTGAAATGACTGCTGCCCAAAATAGCGATGGTGAAGGCTATGCCCACTTGCTGATGGGCGAAGCCTATGGCGTGATGACCGGTACCCCGACAGCCTACGCCGATCCGGGAGTCTGGGAAAATGCCATCGCCGTGATCCTGATGGTCGTGCTGATTGGCGGCGTTGCGGTGGCAACCCGAAAAACAAAAGCGGTTTAAGCAATCGTGGTCCCGGTAGAAAAATAACAAAAGCAGTTATGGGGGTTGAGAAAAAACCCATCAAAAAAGCCGTCCTTCCTTTTCGGGAGGGACGGCTTTGCCTTTTGCTACATTTTAAACAGCGGCCCTTTGATGTCAAGTTCGGCGGCGGCGGCCAGCCGCTCGATGCCCTCCATGGCAATGCTGACGGTGCTTTCGACGTGGATAAAATCGATGGCGCTGACGTCGTAGAGAATATTGGCCTGGGCCGGGAATTCATCATCGCCATCCCAGAAAAGAAATTTGACTGGCAGACAGTCAAAGGCGTTGACGAGACCGCCGGCATCTGAGTGGGACAGGTTGCTGCCGCCCAATGCTCGATAGGCCTGGGACAGCTTCTCCGTCTGTCCGGTGAAGGTCAGGGCCAGGGGCACAAGAACATGATTCTCAAAGGCCATGGCAAAGGGGGAGGCGCCGCGCAGCTCCCGGAAGGGCACCCATTTATCTTGGAAATGGGCCTGGGGTGAGACAAAGCCCAGCAGGGTATAAATATTCAATTGGCTGATGATCTCGGCCGGCTGAAAATCTGGAATGGTGACGATTTTTCCGGTTTCGTGATGAATCCCAAATTTTCGATCATAGAGCTTCACAGTCAGATAGTCCGCTTCAAGTTTAATTTCCGGCAGTTTTTCCAGCAGTTGCTGTTTATCCATATCCAGAAATTTCAGCCGCCAGTTCTCGCAGGCTTTCAAGTAATTATTGGTCGTATCATTTAACATCTAATTGCTCCTTTAAATTTAAGTCAGGCACTCATTTTCCTGATTGGTAGAGATACCCGCTTCAGTGTAACAGGCCGGCGGGATTAACTCAACCAAATTTTGCAACATAGATTGAAAATTCTGTCTATTTCAGTTAAACTTAACTGATGCAAGCAAACAACTCAGAAACAGGATGTGCCCCGCTGGCAGAACTTTTTAGGCATCGACTAAGGCGTCCCGACAGCTTAAAAAAAGACGGGGAAATCAGTTATTTCACCGGAAAGGCATCCTGGTACCCTTGTTTTAAGGAATTGATTAGGGTACAATAAAATCAAGTTTATTTAGAGATTAACCAAAAGGAGTGCTTACCTTGATTGATAAAGCCATTAACAAAGATACGAAAAAAACAATTCTCTATACCCTGGGGGTATTTCTGATTCTCAGTCTGGTATTTTTTCTGATTACGCTGGTGATCCAGATTAATGCTGACACGGTTTCAAAAAATGACATCATGAGCCACGAAGAACAGCAGCTTGACGTGGAAAAAACCATCGTTGCCAACAAGGTCAACCGACTGACAACGGATCTGCTTTATGTCTCTGATGCCTTAAAACTGGGCGACAATGGCCGGGGCGATTATTCTGATGTGGAGGATCATTGGCTGGCCTTTGCCAACCGCAAAATGATCTATGATCAGATCCGCTTTATTGATGCCGATGGCAATGAGGTGATCCGGGTCAATTATACCGATGACGGTGCCACCCTCACCGATAGTGACGCGCTTCAGAACAAGGCTGATCGCTATTATTTTACGGAAACGATTGGTCTGGATGATGACCAGATTTATATTTCCAAACTGGATTTAAATATGGAAAACAATCAGATTGAGCAGCCCATCAAACCGATGATCCGGCTGGCCACCCCCTATTATGGTGCCCGCGGGCAGTTGGAGGGAATCGTGGTGCTAAATTATGCGGCCGATGATATGCTGAGTCAGGTCGAAAAAATTGCCTCCACCAGCCAGGGTCAAATTTTTATGCTCAATGCCGATGGCTATTGGCTTTACAACAGCGGCGACAGCAGTAAAGCCTGGTCATTTATGTACGATAACCGCCGCGATGAGAGTTTTAAAAATGATTTTCCCGATATCTGGCAGGCCATTCAGACCGATGCAAGCGGTTCAGTGATTTCTGACGCGGGGGTTTTCAATTATTCGAAAATTATGTCGGATGATGAGTTTGTTCTTGATAGTGACCATTCGCTGGCCCTGGGGTTAGGGGACTGGACCATTGTTTCCTATATTCCGCCGGACAGCGACGACGGCCAGCTGCTGACCGGCAACCTGTTTGATACCGTCCTGCTGGTTCTTAAAAATAATCTGTTCGCTTATTTTCTGATTTTCATGCTGGCCTTATTTTTAGGGGCAGTGCTGACCATCAATAAGGTGAAGAATGATGAGATTAAATATTTTTCTGAATATGATGCGATGACGGGGATCTTTAATCGCCGCACCGGTTTTGAAAAGCTGGCCCAGTTATATAAAAGTACCGAGAAAAACGAAAGCGAAATCTCGGTCTGCTTTATCGACATCAATGGTCTCAAGGACGTCAACGACTATCTCGGCCATGATGTCGGCGATGAGTTGATCTTAACCATCACCAACGGCATCAAAGACAAGATCCGGGTCAATGATTTCGTCGCCAGACTGGGCGGCGACGAGTTTTTGATCATCTTTGAAGGTCTCGATGAAACCGGGGCCGAAGCCGTCTGGCAACGGATTGTGGCAGAATTCGAGCAGATCAATGAAACCGAAAACCGCCGCTATGTCATCAGTGCCAGCCATGGCATCGAAACCTTCAGCGGTGGTTCCAATGAATACATCGACACCATCATCAACCAGGCCGATGCAAAGATGTATCGGGAGAAAAAAATCATCAAAAAAGATTTAAAAATCATCCGCGACTTTAAACCCGATGACGCCACCGGGCCCGTACCGCAGTAGTGCTTGGGTAGACGACGGACAGGTATTAAAATTGACATGATCATACAAAAAAGTCCACGGCAGCAATGCGGTGGACTTTTTGCGGTAATCACGGCGGCATGGTTCCGGTGCGGTAACTGTTTTACAGCTTATAAATATTTTGACTCCAGCGTGGCCAGGATGTTGAGATAGTAAGCCGGAATTCCCTGTTGCTCGGCTTCGGCTTCGAAGACATCGGTTTGCGCATTGATCTGGGCCAGGATTTCCGGGGCCAGCTGCTTTTCAGCAAAGGGATAGACCACCGTGTCTTCTTTGGCGATATGACGGGCCAGATGGTTGGCATAACCAATCGCATTGGCAATCACATCCAGGCGGCTTTCATCATCGCCGGCCTGCACCCGGAGCAAGGCGGCTTTTAATTCCGCAATAAACAATCGGCCCCAGTCATGTTCGACCAGCATTCCGTGTGAAATCAGATTGGTGCCCATCTTCCCCAGATGATCGACCATTTCTTTAAAGAGAAACTTTTCTTCTTTGCCATGATGATGGACATCGGCATAATTGGCGATAAAGTCAATCATCTGGTCAAAGTCTTCGTAATGGATGGGGTCGCCCTTCATCACCTGAGCGCTGGCGGCTCGGACCACGCCCAGCATCCGGATAATATTGGTGTGTTCATAGACCATTAATTCAATACTGTTCATTAACTTACCCTCCTGATGACACTGGTTACAGCATCGGTTTTTTCATAGACTAAGCCGGTGTTTTCCAGAACACCGCGGATCAGGGCTTCTCGCAGGGCATAATAGACCGCAATGTCGCCGCCGACTTCGCTCCAGTAGTTGCTGTGGACACATCTGTTGCGCTGCCAGATCACCTGTTCATCGCTTTCTGCGATCAGGGCATTGGCGTGATCACAGGGCATTCCGTCCAGCAAGCTGTCGCTGATCAGCTTATAGGCAGCGGCAGCGGTCAGATTGGCCTGGGATAAGGAACGGCCGGTGGCGCTAAAAATTGCTGCGATCAGCTGGTAGTTGTCGGGGTCTTGTTTTAGCAGTGCGGTTACACTATCAGCCAGTTTATATTCTGACCGGGTGACATTAATCTGGAGCCAGCCGTGAATGTTGCCTTCATCGATGACGGATGCTAACGGCCGGGTTTCTGAAATGCCATAGCGTTGGTCCAGTTCGTCCCGGCGCTGTGAAGCCGTCTCTCCATTTAACGCAAGGAAATCCGCCACCATTTCCTGTTGTATCTGAATTTTGTTATAGACCCAAAAATGAATCGGTCCTAAAAATTTACTCATATTTGTCCTCCTAAGATGGCGGCTCAATTTATAACCGCCGTTGTTTTTATTTGATGAGTTCATTATAACCGCTTTTTTGTAAGTAATTGTAGCTGTGGCTACAAAATACAAGAATCTTTGTGGTATACTAAGCTCAAGTTAAAAACAAATTATTGTATTCACAATAAATCTCAGGAGGTTTTACCATGCAAAAAGTAACGAAAGATATGAAAATTGGTGAGTTGTTAAGAATAGATGGTGGTTTTGCACCGATCTTATTAGAAATCGGGATGCATTGTCTCGGCTGCCCCTCATCGCAAATGGAAACCATCGAAGAAGCCTGCCAGGTGCACGCCACCAGCGCCGATGCTTTGGTGGATAAACTCAACGCCCACCTGGCTTCACTGTAAGCCGGGAAGCAGGCTGGTAAAAAAAGACCGTATCGACCAATTGTTAATCTGTTGTATGCGCGCAATTCGTACAGTTGCTAAATTTGTTGATCTTGATACTTCAGTATTTTGTGCAACTGTTCGCCTTGAGGCAAACAACATGATGTAAGAATTGTCGGTACTGGGCTAGTAGTTTTATTACAGTCTTGAGCGCCTGATAACCGGGCGCTTTTTTTTCGATCTTTACGGAATCGAGCGACTGTCGTATAATAAGGCAAAACCGACAGCGCATCGGGTCGCGCGTTTATAAAGAAGAAAGAGGGAACATTGATGGAGAAATTTTATGGGACACTGGAAAAAAGTCCGTTGTTTGATAATATCAAAGCCGATGAATTTAAAGTCCTGATGACCTGCATCAATGGCAATATCCGGAAATTCAGCAGTGATGACTATGTTTTTCTGGCTGGCAGCCAAATCAGCTTTGTGGGGATCGTTCTCACTGGTGCGGTTGAAATTATCAAAGAAAATCCCGCTGGCGCCAGACTGATTATGGATGTTTTAGGCCCGGCCCATATTTTTGGGGAGGGGATTGTCTGCACCAAAGCCCGAATCGCCCCGGTGAGCGTTCGTGTCAAAGAAGAATCCCAGATCTTATTGATTCCCTTTGAACGGATCATCAGAACCTGCGGCAACGCCTGTAATTTTCACTTTCAGCTGATCCAGAATATGATGATGCTGTTGGGTGAAAAAAACTTCCGGATGAATTCTAAAATTGAGCTACTGATGCTAAAAGGGATGCGGGAAAAGCTGGCCACCTATCTGATTCAGGAGTCCCAGACAAACAACAGCCGGAGCTTTGATATTGTCCTCAACCGCAACGAGTTGGCCGAATACCTCAATGTCTCCCGCACCGCCATGAGCCGGGAGCTGAGTCGGATGAAGGACGAGGGACTGCTGGATTACTACCAGAATTCCTTTAGAATCCTCGATCTCGATCAATTAAAGGATTGCCTGATGATCTAAGCGGCAATCCTTTTTTTCCGAATAACAGCGGCTTAACTTACTTAATGTAGCTAACCGTGGTCGCCACCAGGGATAAATCGGCGGTGGTGGAATCTTCGGTTTGACTGGCAATGACAATCTCCCCGGCCACGAGGTCGGCATAGATGTCCTGATAATCCTGCCGGGAGAAGCTGCGGAAGGTTGAGGTCTCCATCGGCAGACCGATGCCATTGTTGGCCGCTGAAAATTTCTGGACGGTGCCGCCCGGGAAGGCATTGCTGTAGTAATCACGAATGCCGCTGTACACTGAACTGGTCAGCATCTTCATGGCCGAGGTCATCACGGTGTTAGAATGGCTGCTTTGATCCACATCAACCCCAATGACCTTGGCGTTGTCTTGGGCTTCGGCGGCCAGGATCACCGATTCAACAATGGCGCCACCACATGAGAAAATAACCTCGGTCCCATCGTCATACCAGGAAGCGGCCAAAGCCTGGATTGCCGGAGTGCCCACAAAGGTACCGGTATAGGTATACTGGATTTCAGCGGTGATTCCCAATTCCTGGGCGGCCAGGTCAGCCCCTTGAACAAAACCATAGCCATAACGAATCACCGAAGGAACGGCCATTCCGCCCATAAAACCAAGTTTGCTGTAACCATCTTTGACCGCGGCATAGCCAGCCAGAAAGCCGGCCTGCTCATCCTGATAGAGAATCGACAAGACGTTTTTGCCAATTTTGGAGACATTGTAGGCCGAATCATGGGGTTGACCATCTACCAGGATAAAGGAAACATCAGGATATCGGTCCTGGGCAATAAAAACCGGGGTTTCAAACAAATAGCCGGGACAGACCACCAATTTAGCGCCCGCTGCGATGGCCTGATCGATGGTTTCAACATAGGAATCGGTGGTGCCCTCTTCGGGCTGATAGTACTTATAGGTTATGCCATGTTCTTCAGCATATTGTTTGACACCCTGCCAGGCCGCCTGATTAAAGGATTGATCGTCAATGTGGCCAAGGTCGGTAATCAGGGCCAGCTCAAATTTTTCCGCAACCGCTGATTTTGCAGTATCCTCGGAACTCTTTGGGGGCGCACAGCCCAAAACACTGATTAAGATCACGCAGACCCAGAGAATTCCAACAATTCGCTTCTTTTTACTCTTCATTTGCTACTCCCTTTTCTGATTCATTTATTGATGTTTGCTTATTCACCGCTTTATATAATTGATTCTTGCCGTTCTTCTTGGCCTGATACAAGGCATTGTCGGCAATTGTATAGAGTTCTTTAAAATCGGCCGCATCCGCCGGGTATTCAGCTACGCCGATGCTGAAGGAGATGGCTATTTCTGTTTCGCCAGACAACACCGGTGTGTCGATAAGGTCCCTCACTTTTTGTATTTCTACCAGGGCGGCGGCGGTTGTGATCGCTTTGATAAAAATAATAAATTCATCCCCGCCGACGCGCCCGACCACATGATCATCCCCAAATCGGTCGCGCAGTATGGCGCCAATCATTTTTAGAACGTCATCCCCGACAACATGGCCGAGGCTGTCGTTGATCTCTTTAAAATTATCAAGATCGAGAACACAGAGTATCGCTGAAGTCTCCGGATGATCGATCAGATACTGTTTTATCTTACGTTCCGTTGCCATCTTGTTGTTTAAACCGGTCAGCAGGTCCAAATCGACAGCCGTTTGCAGCTTGCGATGGTGTTTTTGATAGAAGATCCGCATTAACACCATGGTTCCAATCACGCCAAAGACAAAGATGAAAATAACTACCAGCAGATAGGTGATCAGATTGCGCATGCTGCCCCATTGATCAATTAAGAGCTGATCGTATTGGGCTTCCTCAAATCCGATGGCAATATACCAGGCATTGATGCCAATGGGGGAATAGATAACATAGTGGGGATCGTCTTTAATCGCCAGATTCAGCGAGAAATTTTGCTGGTTCGCCATGGCCGCCTGAACCGGCGTGGGATCCATTGCGGGATCCATTTCAGCCAACAACTGCAGCTGCGTCGTCCCGACCGGTGGTGGGGCATTTAAATCTTCGGTGGTGATAATCAGACCCTCATCCACGCTGAAGATAAAAAAGGCATCGGCAAAGGCCGGCGTCTGGGTAAAAATTTTACGAATCCGGCTGACCGAATAATACATCAGAATATAGCCATCAACCTGATCTTCTTTAATGATCGGGATGACCGATACCACCGCTTCAGCCTGCATAATATTTTCTTTTTGAAGATAGGCATAATACTGGCTGTGATTATTCTCGGGATTGAGAAAATTGTCTTTGCTGACATTGACTTTGATTCCGTTCTGGGTCAGGCCAACCCCTTCAGCATTGCAATAAACAACCATATAGGCGTCGGAATTATTACACAGGGTGCCAATTATGGGCAGGGTATCAATGGACTTATTGACCGGAGTCAGAATAATCATATCCCGAAAGGCTTCTCCCATCCGGGTCATGACATCGAGTTCATCATTAATCTGAGCGGCAAAATCCCCAGTTTCTTTAAGCAGCGCGTTTTCAACCATGGATTTAGCGGTGTGCCGACTGGCGCTGCCAAAATTGTACAGCAATATCAGGATTAGCACCAGCAAAATGGCAATCGGTATCAGGATCATCAGGACGCTGCGATCTATTTTTTTATCATTGAGGTTCATCTCGATCTTCCTTTATTTGCAAATTCCATTAAAGACAACGTTTGCAATCAGTGTGCTCTAACTTTTCAATTATACCATTTTATATGATTGATTTCAAAGTTTTCTTAACCCGGTTTAATGTCAGTTTCGATCAAATCACAAAACGGGGTTTAACTATCCGGTTATTCCTGAATAATTGCAGATAGCACCATTGAAATCGGTTAATCCTTCCTTTCCGGCCGTTTATTTGTTATAGTGGTAAGGTAAACGACGATACGATAACAAGGGTCGGAATAAGCCCTGAAAAATTTAAAGCTGTTAAAAAAAGTGAGGATAAAACGATGAAGAAAAAGATAACAAGGTGTGTTGCTGTGTTACTGGGCCTGGGCCTGCTGGCCGGAATTCTGCCGCCGGGGATCATGGCGGCTGGAGCGCCCAGTGTCAGTTATCGGACCCATGTCCAGAATGATGGCTGGCAGGAGTTTGTGGCCGATGGGACCATGAGCGGAACCGCTGGCCGGAGTCTGCGGCTGGAGGGCATTGAGGTGAAGCTGGAAGTGCCGGATTATGATCTGGGGATCACCTATCAAACGCATATCCAAAATATCGGCTGGGAAGCCGAGACTGATCGCGGTTGGAAAAGTAACGGCGCCATGAGCGGCACCGAAGGACTGAGTTACCGGTTGGAAGCGATTCAGATTAACTTAACCGGGGCAGATGCTGCGGGCTTTGATGTCTATTACCAGGTTCACGCCCAGAACATGGGCTGGCTGGGCTGGGCTAAAAACGGTGAAAGTTCCGGAACCGCCGGCTATTCCTATCGCCTGGAAGGGATCCATATCGTGATTGTGCCCCAAGGCGGTACTCCGCCAGCGGGAACCGTGGATCAACAGGCCCCCTTTATTGAACGGAAAGCAGTGCCGGGAAATCTGATGATTCAGACCACCACCAGTGATTTTAACGATCATGCCATGGGCCTGGATCGGGTTGAGATTGCCGCAAATTCGGGCGACGGCGAAATCAGGCTGCAATCCGGTCAGCAGTCGGGGGTCTATACTTCCAATATCTTTAATGCCAGCCCCTTTACCAAAACGGTGCTGTCCTGGGATACCGACACCCCGGCTGGAACCCTGGTTCAGGTGGAAGCCCGGGTCTGCGAAAATGCCGTCGATGGTAACGGCCAGTCCACCGAAAACTGGTCCGACTGGCTTTCCTTCGGGCAGTGGGGAACCACCATTAAGCGAGCCTCCGGGATCGGGACGATGGATAGCCCGCTGGCCAGAATCGATGTCGATACCCTGGTGGTCAAGAATGGCAAAACCGCCAATAAAATCCAGTATCGGGTGATCCTCCATTCCGGCACCCCCGGCGTGACACCGACGGTGCGGCTAATCGCCGTGGCGCTGCGAAATGCCAATCCCGGCCAGGGCATTACCAAGGTTTTTACCGATCATCCTGATTTAGCAAATCTGCCGGTGCTGAATGTGCCGCAGTTTTCCCAGATGGTCCGGGAGCCGTCGATCGCCGATTCGATCTGCAGTCCCACCAGCGTGGCGATGATGCTCAATTATTATGGCACTGCGGTTCAGCCGGAACAAGCCGCCTGGGGGGCCTATGATTATGGCGCTGACGAGTTTGGTAACTGGCCCTTTAACACCGCCTATGCCGCCAGCTTTGGCTATCTGACCTATGTGGATTATTCCACCATCGAGGGTTTAAAACGGGAAATCGCCGGGGGCCATCCGGTGGCGGTGGCGGTGGCCTATAAAAACAGCGCCGGGGTTAGTGCCAATTTACCGGTTATCGATGGCGCACCAATCCGGTCAACCTATGGTCATCTGATTGTGGTGTGCGGTTTTACCAATGAAAACGGCACCGAGTACATCATCATCAATGATCCCGCCGCCGCCAGCAATACCGGGGTTCGGGTCCGCTACCGGCTGGATCAGTTTGCCGCGGCCTGGGCCGAGTCCGGTAATATTGCCTATATTATTCATTAAAGCCAGAAAATTTATAAACCACCTAAAAAAGAACCTGATTTTTCAGGTTCTTTTTTTATTTACAGAAAATTATTTAAGTCCATTCTTGCGCACGCAATACTCAGGCTTTGATGGCCCAGCGCAATTTGGCGGACCGGGCCCGGCCATTGGCATGGCATTCCGCGGCTGAGGGCCGAAGCGGCCCGGGTGCCACCTCACAGTAGACGCCTTCCCGAAAGAGGCGCTGAAAGGATTTTTTAACCAGCCGGTCTTCCCCGGAATGAAAGGACAAAATCGCCACCCGGCCGCCGGGGGCCAGCACCGCCGGCAGTTTTTCGAGAAATTCGTATAAGACTTCATATTCGTCATTAACATCGATTCGCAAGGCCTGAAAGCAGCGCTGACAGGTTTTTTTAATGGCTTCCTTGCTGTTGCTGCCGGGAATCTTTTTCAGGGCGGCAGTGATAATTTCCTGGAGCTGGGTGGTGGTGGCAATCTCAAGGCCCCTGTTGCGGTGGCCGATGATGGCCTTGGCGATGGCCGCCGCATTGGGTTCATCGGCGTTTTCGATAAACATCCCTTCCAGCTCATCCGGGGAAATAGTTTTTAAGCGCTCGGCCGCCGAAAGGCCTTTTTCGGGATTCAGCCGCAGGTCTAATGGTCCTTCAAACTTAAAGGAAAAGCCGCGTTCGGGATTATCAATCTGCATCGAAGAGACCCCCAAATCAGCCAGCACAAAATCCAGCGGGCCGGATTCCTGGGCAATCTCATCAATTTGCGAAAAGTTCAGGTGGCGGATGGTCAGCATTTCCGGACCATAGCCATTGTCGGCCAGCCGTTTTTGGGTCCGGGGCAGTTCAATAGCATCGACATCGGTGGCGTAGAGGTGGCCCTGGCCCGCCAGACATTCAAGCATCGCCTGGGTGTGACCGCCAAAACCCAGGGTCGCATCCAATCCGGTCTGGCCTGGTTTAATCGCCAGAAATTCGAGGATTTCATCAACACAGATGGAGCGGTGCATCCCGGCGGGGGTGCTGCCTTTTTGCATTACTTTTTCGACTGTATCGGCATACTTTTCAGGCTGCAATTCTTTATATTTATCTTTATAGGCCTTGGGATGGGTGCCCTTGTAGCGGGGCCGGCGCTGGTGTTTGGGTTCCTGATTATCCATTGGGTAAACTCCGTAATTGCGATTTTGTCGCGGTGACAGGTGAAGTTGATCGTGAAACTGATTGTCGATATAATGCCGTGCTCATATTTATATCCGCCTTTTTCATAGATTTGTACCATTTAACAATCCTATGATACCAAATCGCATTTGTAAATGCAAATCAGAAAGAACTTTTCATCAACAACAAATCCTTTGCGATTCTGAGATGATATGGTAAAGTAGATTAGCTGGATGCCATGATTTTATCCATTGGTCCTGGCGGTTGTTAACAGCTTAAAGATTTGACATCGGGATGATTACCGTGCAGACTGTTTCGGGATCCACCAACGCAAAGACAAAAAATAAAGGAGTAGCTGACGATGAGTAATGAAAAGAAAATGGCACCATCGATTGATGCCTGGCTAAAAGCAGCAAAAAATGATCCCGCGGCCTTACAGGAAGGCATGTATCTGGTCCATAACGGCACCGTCCGTCAAACCCCCAAAGCCCAGGTGCGACAGGGAGTGGATGATGGTTCGCTGGTTACCGGGATGGAATTCTTTTATGATGCCGCCAAGGTGGCGGCGGCCATCGAAGCCACCAAAAAGCGGGAGGGGATTTTCCATGTCCGGGTCTGGCTCAACGAGGGTCAGTTGCAGCTGGGTGATGATATCATGGTTGTTCTTATCGGCGGTGATATTCGCCCCCATGTGATTGATGCCCTGCAGTTTCTGGTGGAAACCATCAAAACGACCTGCGTCACCGAGATTGAGCAGAAGACAGAAACCAGGAAATAACCATTTTGTCAACCGCGTAAATAATATCCTTGTTTTGTCGCAAAATATTATTTCGTGACAAAAAATGTCATAAAACAAAAGCCAGCTGAAAAGCTGGCTTTGTTTTTTTAACGCATTTAATTAACTTCATTCAATTAACATAATTAAATTGAAGCGGTCTTGGCCTGATCAAATTCATCCTGAATTTCCTGAGAAGGTTCCTTGGTCAGCAGCGAAACCACCACAATAAAGAGGCAGGAGACCAGGAAGGCGGGCATCAGTTCGTAAATGCCGAAGACGCCGCCCAGGGGCTTGATCAACAGTCGCCAGATAAAGACCATGCTGCCGCCGGCCAGCATGCCGGCAATGGCACCTTCACGGTTGGTCCGTTTCCAGAACAGCGAGAAGATCATCAGCGGTCCGAAAGTAGCACCAAAACCGGCCCAGGCAAAGGCGACGATACTAAAGATGACGCTGGTTTCATCCAGGGCCAGCAGGACACCAATCACCGCAATGGCAATCAGGGTGAGATGGGAAACCCGCATGATTTGCTTTTCGGTGGCATCCTTTTTGAGGATACCCTCATAAATATTTTTAGAAAAGGCCGAAGCCGCAATCAGCAGGTAGGAGTCCGAAGAACTCATCGTTGCTGCCAGAATCCCAGCCATGACAAAACCGGCCAGCAAGGGTGGCAGCAGATTGGTGGACATGACGATAAAAATGCTTTCCGCTCCGCTTGGTGTCAGCAGTTCGGTAGGGAATAACACCCGACCGACCAGACCGATGATCACCGCAGCGAATAGCGAGATTACACACCAGGTAGTGGCAATCCGTCGTGCCTTGGGAATTTCAGCGGCATCGCGGATGGCGATAAACCGCAGCAATACCTGAGGCATTCCAAAATAACCGAGCCCCCAGGACATTGTCGAGATGATCGTTAACAAAGTATAGGGCAGCGCCGGACCAAAGACCGGGTTGCCGGCCAATACCTGTTGCGTGCCATCGACCACCGTGGGGTTGGCAATACCAAAGAAATCAAAGAAACCAGGAATCTGTTGGATGTTGTCCATGACCCCACTAAAACCGCCGGCAGCCGTTACACCGAGGATCAGGACCAGGGTCAGCGCAAGTATCATAATGATGCCCTGTAGAAAGTCCGATACACTTTCAGCCAGGAAACCGCCCAGTAAGGTATATAAAATAACAAAACATGCACCGACGATCATGACCACCTGATATTGAATGCCAAACAGTGAATTAAACAGCTTTCCGACCGTAACAAAGCAGCTGGCGGCATAAACCGTAAAGAAAACCAGAATAAACACCGATGCAATCAGCATGATGACTTTTTTGTTTTCTTTAAAGCGATTACTGAAATATTCTGGAATGGTAATCGCATCACCGGCAATGGCGGAATAGTGCCGCAGCCGTTTGGCGGTAATCTTCCAGTTCAGGTAGGTTCCTAAAGCCAGACCTAAAGCGGTCCAGAAGGCATCGCTCCAGCCGCACCAGTAGGCGACACCGGGTAATCCCATCAAAAGCCAACCGCTCATGTCGGATGCTTCTGCACTCATTGCCGCCACCCAGGGTCCCAGGGAACGGCCGCCGATAAAATAATTGTCACTGTTTTCGTTGGCGATCTTTAAAAAATAGACGCCGATACCGAGTATCGCCGCGATGTAAATAATCATGGCGATCAGTATTTGGATGTTATCAGTACTCATTCTTTTCCTCCTAAAATAAATTCAATGTATTATAGCATAGAATGAATAAGTATACAAAGAAATGGATGAAAAAATAACCATTGCGGAGAATCCGAAGCACTCCCGGCGATTTTTCAGAAAGGCTAAGATTTTCTTGAGAAAAAAAGGATAATGCGGTAATATAATAAAAAAAGGTGTGAAGGAGATTGGTTTGAATTTACTGCTTATCATCTTAATGCTTCTGCTTTGCTTACTGATCTCGGATGTGATCAGTCATTTTATTCCCTTTATTCCCACCGCCCTGATTCAGATCGGATTGGGGTTTGGTATTGCCTTTATCATGAAAAGCCAAGCTATTGAACTGGAAACGGAATGGTTTTTAATTCTTTTTGTGGCACCGCTTTTATACGATGATGGACGTCATTTCTCCCGGGAAAATCTCTGGAAAATGCGGGAGCCGATTTTTGGCAACGCCATCATTCTGGTTTTGCTAACCACCATTCTGGGGGGCTTTTTCATCCATTGGCTGATGCCCTATATACCGCTGGCAGCGGCCTTTGCTCTGGCGGCGGTGCTTTCACCCACCGATCCGGTGGCGGTGAATGGGATTGCCAAACGGGTTCATATCCCCCAAAAGGTGCTGACCCTGGTTCGGGGGGAGTCCCTGATCAATGATGCCTCCGGGCTGGTGGCCTTTAACTATGCCATTGCCGCGGTGGTCACCGGTTATTTTTCATTACGGGATGCGGCCCTGAATTTCACCTATATGTTTATTGTCGGGGCCTTTCTGGGTTTGACCCTCGGCCTGCTGATTGACTGGATTGGTTTTATTCTCCGGAAAAAGGGTATCCGGGATGCCACCTTCCATAGCCTGCTGCAGATATTAACCCCTTTTATCATCTTTATCGTTACCGAAGAGTTGTTTCATGCTTCCGGGGTTATTGCGGTAGTGGTTGCCGGGATTGCCCATGCCGCCATCACGGAACACACCTCAACGATGCTGGCCAAAGAAAAGGTGATTTCGGAAAATGTCTGGTCAGTGCTTTTGTTTGTGCTCAATGGGGTGGTTTTTATCCTATTAGGACTGAATATCCCCTTATCGATGGGCGATGCGGTGGCTAGTGAGGATATTAACAACTGGCTGGCTATTGCTGGGGTACTGGTGATCTGGCTGGGAATTTTTGGAATCCGCTTTTTTTACTCCTATTTATTCGCGGTGATCCGCCATTTTATTGTCAAAAGTCAGGGGGCTGAAGCACCCAGTATTAGAACCAGTCTGCTGATCAGTCTTACCGGGGTCCGGGGGACAGTGACCATGGTCGCCGTGCTGTCGGTTCCGACACTGCTGGCCAGTGGCGCGGAGTTTCCTCAGCGATCACTGATTCTTTTTATCGCTACGGGGGTGATTCTGGTTACCCTGGTGGCCGCCACCCTGTTTTTGCCACTACTGTGTAAAACTGACAAAGAAAAGGCCAGCGCCATCAATCAGTTGGATTTTAATGCCGCCATTATCAAGATCTTCCTGGCCACCATTAACCGGATCAAACAGGAAATCAATCCGGCAAATGAGCTGGCCGCCGATGAACTGATTGGCGAATATAAACGGATCGTTAAACGGATCCAAAACGAGCAGAATTCTGCGGAAACAGAGGGATACCTGAATAAACTCAATGGGTTGAAGTTGATCGGGCTCACAGCCGAGGCTGACTACCTTCGCGGTTTGCTGGACAGCAACCAGATCGACCAGAGTATCTATCAAAAATTTGAAGCCGCCCTGGATCGCCGGGAAGAAGCCCTGTCTAATGATGTCCGGTTCAGTGTGAGATATTTTCTGGGCAAAACCCTGCGGACCTGGCATCAGTTCAGGCGACAATCCAAACCGGATCAAGAAAAGCTGGTGGAAAAAATGGCCAATGTTAAAGATATTCAAATCAGAGCTTTCCAGGCCGCCATTGTAAGTCTTGAGCAGGAACAACAGAAGGCTGAAACCAAGGCTGATGCCGATATTATTGAAGCAGTGATGATGGGTTATCAGGGGATGATCCGGCGTCTTTCCATGGAGCGGTCTGAGTTTGAAAATGTCGATGAAGCTCTGAAAGAAGAACTGCGAATTAAAGCCATGGACAGCGAACGCCAGGAAATTCAACGGATGTATGAATCTGGTGAGATTTCAATCGAACAATCCCGAAAACTGCGACGTCATATCAACTACATCGAAAGTGCTACCCTGGATGACAGTGAGGAATAATAAATCCGGCAGGAGATTAACCAGGCCTGCCGGGTGTTTAAAAACAATATTGACTGTTTAGTCATTTTGATTTATAATAAGGAAAAAAAGTCAAAGACATTAAGATATAAAGAGTCCAGAATCAGGAGGCAACGATTGGATAAGCGAGACAGAATATTAAAAGCAGCCTTAAAACTTTTTAATCAATACGGTTTTGATAATACCCCGACGGCTCGGATTACCAAAGAAGCCGGGGTGGCCACCGGGACATTGTTCAACTATTTCAGCAATAAAGAAGAACTGATCAATGTGCTTTATTTGGCTTGCAAAGAATCCCTGACCCGCCGATTATCATTTGGACTGGAGTTGGAAACCACCTTTAGAAGCAAGCTAAAACGGATTTATATTAATTACATTGGCTGGAGTCTGGATCACACCGAAGAATTTCTGTTTTTTCAGCAGTTCTGCAATGCTTCCTGTATCGGCGAAACGACCCGGAAAGAAGGGTTGAGCAAATTTAATAATATTATGGATTTAATTTCTGAAGGGATTGAACAGGAGATTATCAAAAAGGTTAATCTCGATTATATGAGCAACCTGCTGATGGGTATTCTCAATGCAAATACCTATTATTTTATTGATAATCCCAGTCTGGCCGCAGATGAGGTTTTTTTGGAAACATCATTTAATTTTCTATGGGACAGCATTAAAAATTAATTTTTTTTACAAATGAATGACTAATCAGTCATTTTGACGGATTTGTGCCTGCCAAGCGATGGCTATTAAATAAAATTCACTGATATGAATCAGCGAACTGCTCAGCGGTTATCATAAATAAAATTGATGAAGGAGATACAAAATGAATTATCGGATTAATCCTAAAAACGGTGACAAACTTTCAGCCCTGGGATTTGGCTGTATGCGCTTTGCCAAAGATGAAAACGAGGTTGAGAAACAGATCATCTATGCCATTGAAAATGGCGTCAATTATTTTGACACCGCTTATATTTATCCCAAGAGCGAAGCAATCTTAGGCCGGGTGTTGGCAAAAGGTTATCGTGACCGGGTGAAAATCGCCACCAAGATGCCCCCTTATCTGGTGAAGAAATATGAAGACCTGGACAAGATTTTCAATGCTGAACTGGAACGGTTGCAAACCGACCATATTGATTATTATTTCCTGCATATGCTGACGGATGTTAACATCTGGACCCGGCTGGTCAATTTAGGGATTCTGAAATGGATCGAGGAAAAGAAGCAGGCTGGACAAATTATCAATATCGGCTTTTCTTATCACGGCGGCCGCGATGAATTTAAAAAGCTGATTGATGCCTATGATTGGGAATTCTGCATGATCCAATATAATTTCCTGGATGAAAACAAACAAGCCGGCAAAGAGGGACTGGAATATGCCGCCGCCAAAGGGTTGCCGGTGATGGTCATGGAACCCCTTAGAGGCGGGAAGCTGGTCACTAATCTGCCCAAGGAAGTTTATCAGGTCTGGGATCAGGCGGAGGTGAAGCGGTCACCGGCGGAATGGGCCTTCCGCTGGATCTGGAATCATCCACAGGTTACCGTTGTCTTGTCGGGAATGAATTCCCAGGCGATGGTTGAAGAAAACATTAGAGTGGCTTCTGAGGCTGAAGCCAATGCCTTCAGCACGGCTGACTTTGAACTCTTTAATCAGGTCACCCAAATATTAAGCGAAAAGATTAAAATTCCCTGTACCGGATGCAATTACTGCCTGCCGTGTCCTAAGGGGGTTGATATTCCGACTTGCTTCTCAACCTATAATGATCGTGAAATTGAAGGAAAAACGGCGGCACTCAGCAAATATATCATGCAAACCAGTGTCAAAAGCCAGACCAGCAATGCCTCCCTTTGTTCAAAATGTGGTAAATGCGAAAGCCATTGCCCTCAGAATATCAAAATCCGAGACGAGTTGGCAACTGTTGCCAAAACCATGGAAGGCTTTTATTACAAGCCGACCCGGTTTTTGATTAAGCGGTTTATGAGATTGTAGACCCGTTTTAAAAATCATATTATGACAACAACTATAGCAAAATTGATTTGTCTGATTCTTTAAAAAACAGGGGCAATCGGTTTTAAAAAATACAGCACTATTGATGTAATTTGCTGAAAATAAAAAAGCCAGGAACCTTACCAAGACTAATGCTTTTGGGAAGGTTTCTGGCTTTTTATATCATAAGTGCTAAGGCGCTTTAAAGAGCGGTTTCCAAAGAGCTGGTTGTGATGATGTCAACACCCAGACCCAGTACGTCGGTGATCACCGGCGTGCCGCAACCAAGGGCTTCGGTGATCACTACCTGGTTGATTTCGGCCATCACAGCAAAAATGCGATCTTTGGGAATAGCGGAGGCGCTGCGCACCGGCAGCACCGGCATTTCAGGAAAATTCGTCTTAACCGTGGTGCAAAGAGTTCGGATTGGGTTGGTTGTTTCGGCAATGGCAAATTCCTGACCCCGCTTACATTTTTGACCCGTGACGACAATCTTAGACTGATCTTCGGCAACTGATAAGGCACAGCCATTGGGGCAGAGGATGCAGATCAGCTCTTTCATCTCAGCTTACCTCCATTTTAAATGATAGGGTTGAACTTGCCGTGAGGCCATATGGGGAAAAGTCCACTTCCAGCCGTTCCATTTCCGGCGGGCGTAAATGAGAATAGTGTTTGCGTAAGACTTCCTGCTCGTTCACGGTGATGATGACATCACAGTTTTTTAGCACCTGTTGACTGCGGAAATAAACAATGGTTTTCGTGTCAGTGTTGTTTAAATCCAACCGTTGCGGCACCAGGTAGGCAAAGTTTGGATCCGCCGTCAGAGCAATTTCGGCCCGTTGTTTGTGGCTAAAGTTGGCCGCAGCTGTTCCGGCCAGTTCGCCGCTTTCAGAAACATAATCCACCAGATCGTTGACGTGCAGGGCGTTGCCGCAGGAAAAGACGCCGTCAACTGAGGTCATTAGGGTCGCATTGCAAATGGGACCCTTTGTTTTGGGATCCAGTTCAACCCCCAAGCTGACTGCCAATTCATTTTCAGGAATCAACCCGACTGAAAGAATCAGGGCATCACAGTCGATTTTTTGACTGGTTCCGGCAATCGGCTGCATGTCTTCATCCACCGTAGAGACTTCAACAGCGGTCAGTCGTTCTTCGCCGTAAACCCGGGTGACTGTTTGGGAAAGGTGCAGGGGAATATCAAAATCATGAAGGCATTGATAAAGGTTGCGGGTCAGCCCCGAGGGGGTTGCTTTGGCTTCGTAAACCCCCAATACGGTGGCACCTTCTAAGGTCAATCGCCGCGCCATGATTAAACCGATGTCGCCACTGCCGAGAATCACGCATTTTTTAGCCGGCATCTGACCTAAAAGATTAATGTAATGCTGGGCTGTTCCGGCGGTGAATATCCCAGCTGGGCGGGTACCATGAATAAAGACCTGCCGGGCCGTGCGTTCCCGGCAACCGGTGGCCAGCACCAGCGCCTTGGCTGTTATCGTCAGCACTCCCGTTTGATTGACCGCCGTAAGGATAAAGCCTGTGGCGGTCTTGTTAATGCGGGTTACAAAGGTTGTCGTTAGCGCTTCAATCCCGGCCTGCTTAAAGCTTTTTATATCGCGGTCGGCATACTCCGGCCCAGTTAATTGTTCGGAAAAGCGGACCAGCCCGAAGCCGTCATGAATGCACTGTTTAAGAATACCGCCAAGTCGGGGCTCCCGTTCAATCAGTAGGGTTCGAGCCCCGGCGCGATGGGCGGCCAAAGCGGCGGCAAGACCAGCCGGGCCGCCGCCAATAACGATCACATCGGTCTGTTTCATTGGGACACTCCTTTCGATTGATGATAAAGGATCACTGAATTTTCGCCACTTTTTTTAACCGCTGATAAGGGGATCTTGGAATGTTCGGCAATGATACCAGCAACCAGCGGCGTACAGAAGCCCCCCTGGCAACGGCCCATCCCAGGCCGCAGTCGTCGTTTGATGCCGTCTAGCGTCGGGACGGTCAGACTGGCATTGAGGGCATCGATGATTTCGCCCTTGCTGATCTCTTCGCAGCGGCAGACGATGATCCCATAGTCCGGGTTGGCGCGAATCAAGGCATCCCGTTGTGAATCATCCAGGCTATTGAGTCGGGGCAGTGGTTTTCGCACCGGATCAAAATCCGGGTTTGCTTCGACGTTCATGGTTTGGCTGAGTATTTGGACCGACCAATTGGCAATATCTTCGGCAATGGCCGGAGCAGCGGTGACGCCGGGCGATTGAATCCCCCCGGCGTGAATAATGTTGTCCGTGAAGATGCCTTTACGAACCACAAAATCCTCTTCATAGGTGGCTGCCCGGACGCCGGTAAAATAGGCGATCACGTCACTGGGTTTGAGTTCCGTCGCAATTTGCTGCTGCATCGCCAAAATGCTGTTGACCTCGTCATAATGGGTAGCGGTATCTTCCCGGTCCGGTGTTTCAATGGCATTGGGACCAATCAGCATATTGCCATGAATCGAGTGAATCAGGCCGACTCCTTTGGTATGGCTCTTACCGGTAAAGCCGTTAATCATTCGCTTAATCGGATTTTTGGATAAAGTAGACAGCTGCTGGGGCAGGATGGCGAAAGGTGAGATACCCATACTGGAGCGCACCATATAGCCGGCATTTTTGTCGGTAATAATATCGGTACCCCGGCGCGGATGGATGGTAAAGGTGCGGTCACCGCCCAGCTCGGCAATTTCATCGGCATAAACACCGGCGGCGTTGATGACCAGCTTTGGATAAAGGCGACCTCGGTTGGTAGCCACTTGAGTAATGTGTCCATCCGTTATTTCCATGCCGGTAACGATGGTACTCAGACTAATCCGGGCTTTGTTTTGAATGGCATTTTCAGCCAGAGCGATGGTCATTTCAAAAGGATTAGTGATGCCGCCGGTGGACATGTACATCCCACCCACCACAAAATCGGGCAGATGGGGTTCATGTTGAAGCAGGGCATCGCGTTTTAAATAAGTCACCCCAGGAATCCCCATCGATCTGGCTTTGAGTATGAGAATCCAGACTAATAGGCGTTCCCATTTTTTGACACAAAGCATCACCTGACCCTGTTGTTCAAAGGGCACTGACAGCTGCTTTGAAAGCGCTTCGTAGATCCGGTTGCCGCGGAGATTATACCGGTATTTCTGGGATTTTTTCGAAAAATTGACACCGACATGAACCACGCCGCCATTGGCACCGGTGGCTCCCAGGGCGACATCCGATTTTTTCTCTACCAGTAAAATGTCCAGATTATATCGGGACAGCTCTCGGGCAATGGCACACCCGACAATACCGCCGCCGATGATTAGGACATCAGGTTTTTCACCATTTAAGCTGCGATCCTGGACCGCGGGAGTTTGCCGCTGCTGAACGAAACCCTTGAGGCGAACGTCATTGATGACACCCCGATAGTTTTTTTTATCAACCGCCAGCTGCCCGGCCTTAACCACAGTAGCCCAGTCATCGACTGCTCCTCTTAAGACAATGCAGCCCCGTTCTTCGGTCACGGTGATCCGCGGCGAGAGGGCTCTGATTTGCTTGCAGATTTTGTTAAAGTGAGGCATATGCTTAACTCCTTTGTTGATCACGGCTGTTTTCGGAGCAGTCATAGGCTGTTCCTGTGAAATTTGTTCGAGAATGATCCGGGCACTGTTTTCAGCCGCCCGACATTTTGCATGGGCATCTTCTGGGGTACTGCCGCAGACCACCATACCATGATTCTCCATCACACAGGCGCGGTTTTTTTTGATTGCTTTGACCACATTTTTAGACAATTGCTTCGAGGTAGGGAAGGCGTAGCGGGCCACTGCAACATCGCCGCCGAGGCACTCACGCAGGACCGGATCGGACGGTTTTATTTTTTTATGGGCGGCCGCAAAAACACTGCAATGAACGGGATGGGTATGGATGACACAGTGTACCTCCGGATGGTTTAAATAGAGTGCCGCATGGAGAGCTTTTTCACCGGTAGGTTTGATTAGGCCCTCGAATTTTAAGGTGTCAATGGCAACCCGAACCATGTCATAGGGCGTGAGGGTCGCATAGTCCATGCCAGATGGGGTGCAAAGCATGTGCTGATCGTCCAGCCGGATGGAAATATTGCCCCAGGTTCCCTGCACCAGATTTTCCCGGGCCAGCGACTGACCCAGTTCAACAAGCTGTTCACGTAAGTCCAGTTCATGAGCAGAAATGAGCCGCGGAAAATCGGCAGCAGTCTGGTGGCAAACCGCGCCCGCCATTTTTGAATAGGCAAGCTCATAGCCCAGCTGCATAATTTGGGCTTCGATGGGATTAAGAATTTTTGCGCCGCCCAGCAGGTTAGCTTGTAGATAGACCTGGGCGGCTTTTTCCATCAATAGGGTGACAATAAAAGCTTCGCCCAGATTCTTACCCACGGCCACTGCGCCCTGTTCAGCGGCGACTGGGCTTTTTTGTAAACAGCCGCGACTGCTTTTTAAAAGCTGGTTGATTTTCTGCTGGTCGCTAATATCACAGATTTTTATGGTCAGGCCAATAATTTGAGCCATATCATCCAGCACCGCGGGAATATCCGTCCCATTTTCGGCCGCCTGTGAACAAAACCGTGAATGGGTAAGAATGACAGCGTTGGTTTTACTGTTAGCCAGAAAAATTGCATGGGCCAGTTTATTGCAAGTTAATAATCCGGCCAAATTGAGCACCTTAAAATGGTGATGATCATAACGGTCTGAATGCATAACTGGTATTGCCGCAAGATAAGCCTTATCCGAAAGCCGAAGGGCCAGAAAGGCGTGGTTGAGTTCAATGTTGGCCGATTTTAATTGGCTGATGCAGTTTTTTAGAGCCGCTAAGGCTATTTTTACGTTACTCATGGCTTGTCTCCTTGTGCGTTACGAGATTTATCAATCGCAGGATCTGATCATGACAGTGAAAATGGAACTGTTTACTCATTAAGGGCGGCTCTGATCTTCTTTTGGAGAATAAGCACTTCGCTTTCAATGTTCCAGACACCAAGCCGCACAATTAAAAAGGGCAGCCGCCAGGGGGCAATTTCGGCATCGGTCATTCCGGTTGTCCGTTGATACGCTTTGAGATAACGTTTGCAGAGATATTTTCGCACCGATTCTAACGCCATCGCAACGGTCTTGTTGAGACCGGGAATCATTTCACCTTCATTGAGCAGATAGAGGGTTGCCGCCACATCAGCGGCCGGAACCCCGCGGGCTGCCGTCATCCAGTCGATGATGGTGGCAGACTGACGATCCGACATAATGTTGTCAGGGTGATAATCAAGATGCAGGATCGAATTTCCATCAGGGAGTAAGGCAAGCCTGGTCATAATCATTTCCTTTTCCGTCGCGGATAAAAAAGCCAGGGGTGGGGATTCCAGGGTGCTAAGGACCATTTCCTTGTAACTGCGGATAACGTCGGTCTGGGTCTCATGTAATTGGATCTGGAGTTGCACCATCAGCCGAGGAACACCGAAAACCGTCGTGGGATGGGCGCCGGCCAGGCTGATTAAAGGTTTTCCGTTGACGCATTCAATGATCATTCCGGTCCGGTTTTCAATTTGAATCATGCCGTAGCATTTTACCTTGGTGACACCTTTCTGATAGGCTTCGATGGTATTGATTTTTTCGTTTTCAATCAGGAAGGGATCGACTTCGGCGTTGAAAAGTTTCAATAACCGGGAGCCTTCCCACAAATAGATTTCTGATGAACGGCTGGTGAACAGTGGGGAATCCAATCGTTCAGGGGGATAGCTGTCAACACACATATCTTCGTTCTCCTTAATTGGTTTTTAATCGAATATAGTCACAAATGTGAATTTAAAATACTCCTAGTAATGTCATTATAGGTTATAAAATAGAGCAATGTCAATCGATGCGAATGAATGCGCACATATGTGATTGCTTGACAAATCACACGTGTGAGGATATTATTTTATCAAAAACAGTTTGTCAGAGCAATTTAAAACCATAAGGGGAGTATTAATGAAACAAAATGATGATCAATTATTGATCCTGCGGATCGCAAAATACTATTATCTTGACGGATTAAGCCAACAGGAGATTTCTGAAAAAGAAAACATCCACCGATCACAAATCTCACGGATCCTTAAACAGGCGCGCGAACTGGGCTATGTCAAAATTCGGGTCAGCACCCCGGAAAGCTGCACCGCCGATGCCCTTGGTAATCAGCTGCGGGAACTGCTGGCGCTACAGGACGTTTTCGTGGCACCGTCGTTATCGACCCAGCCAGATCAATCCGAGGCCCTATATTTTTTTGCTGCCCGGCAACTGGAAGAACTGCTGCCAGAGTGTCAAAACATTGGGATCGGATTAGGTAAAACCCTTTACCATGTGGCTTCCCAGCTGACAAACCGGCGGGTGGACAAACCGTTGAAGTTTTTTTCAGTTGTGGGATCGTCGGGTACCAATAACCCCTATTTGCAGCCCAGTGTTATTTTGGATAATTTTGCCCGGCACTTTAAAGGGAGCTGTCATTACAACAATTTTACCATCTGTCAGAAGCGAAGCATGATGTCCCCATTTGATTTGAAACGTTTTGATGAGCTTGAGAAAGCTTATGAAAAATTAGATACCGTCGTTTTATCGATTGCCGGCCCGATCAATATCAGTTATCCTTATTTTGATGAATTTTCTTTATTCAGTAAGAAAATTGATATTTCTCGGGCTTTAACCAAGTCACATGGCAATCTTTTGGGACACGTTATGTATGAAAATCATCAGGCCCTGCAATTACCGGAAGATTATTTCATGACCAGCATGGCTTTATCATTGTTAGAAAAGATTGAGAATGTGATCTGCATTGCCCACGGCAGCGAGAAGGTCGCGCCGCTTATCAGTGCCGCCCGGCAGCGCTATATCAAGGTTCTGATAACTGATGAGGCAACCGCCCAGGCGCTGATTCAAAAATTGACGTAAGTCCAGTTAAAACCGTAATCGGGCTGAAAAAATTTGCACCGGATAATTAAAAGAATAGCAACAATAAAATGCGATGGCAGTTAAGTGAATTAACTTCCATCGCATTTAATTTAGATTTAGGATTAGAATCAGACTTAAACTGCTGATTGATCATGAAATAGAGATTGCCCGATTAAGTCAGCTATCAATACTAGTTAATTGCTACGGCATTCAGATGTGACTGGTAAATCAGCTCGTGACCGGCGTTGGTGGGATGAGGATCGAGGTTGCCGGTATACCAGTTGAAATTAACCAACGGTTCACTGCCCTGGTAGGTGGCAAAGGCGGTGTAGACATCAGCTACTTTATAACCGGCACCGGGGGTCTCAATGGCGGCGTTAATGGTTTGAATGGCCGGATCAAATATCGCAAATAGTGGATCCTGAGTGTTGATGGGATCATACAGAGTCGTCACGTAAATATCCGCCTGGGGTGCCAGGGTTTTGATGGTGGCCACGATCTGCGGCCAATCGGTGCCAAACTGGGTGACACTGGCAGTGACATTGGTCTGGATTGTTGGCAGCGCCGCTGTAATAATGTCTTGGGCACCGGGTTGAGCTAAAGCGGTCGCCAGATCGGTTGGGAAGGTCGGTGAGGCGGGATCCAGCTGGAAAGCGGCCGCCAGGGTTACGATGACAGGTGCGAGAATATTGTTACCGCCAACACTGACGGTAATTACCTTGGCCTTGCTGAGTGCAGCAATGGTTGCTGGATCATTCTGGAGTTGAGTTAACAGCTGACTGGAGGTGTAACCCGGGACGCCCAGATTCACCAGAGTGAGATCTTCATTACCGCTAACGCCGATCAAATCGTTATAGAAAAGATTGACATAACCGGAACCGGGGGTGGCACTCATCCCATAGGCGATGGAATCGCCCAGGGCAGTGTAGGTTTCAGTCTTGACGATTTTTATTTCGATCGATTCCAGACGCAGGTTTTCACCGGTTGTTCCCAACTCGGCGCCGTTCTTAACCCAACCCCAGGTGTTATCGACAGCCGGAATATTTCCTTTGTTCTGAACGTGGCCACGGTAATAGACCTCATAGCCGTCAAGACCGGTCAGACTGATCTTGATGGCTTCTATCCGTAGACCCTCTCCGGTGGTTCCGGCAAAATCACCGTTTTGCACTGCATCCATCCAGCCTTTATTCTGGACATGAACCTGATAGCTGATCCCGGCACCGCTGGGGACAGCGCCAGTGAGCTCAATTCGAAGACCTTCCAACCGGAGCCCTTCGCTCCGGGAGCCCAGTTCATTCGGTCCGGTAACGAAGTTGCCCACCGGCAACGGCACATCGCCTTTGTTCTGAACATGACCCCGATATTGAACCCCAATATCGCTGGTGGCTTGAGTATCAATGGTGGGATCGTTGCTTGATTCATTGCTGTTTGAGTCAACTGCAGCAAATACGCCGGTTGAAAAAATCATTGACAGCATCAGTAGGAGAATCAGAAGACGGCCGGTGATCGATTTGAAAATACTTTTTTTCATTTTGGTTCCTTTCACTGGTTCGATTTAGGTGTTGATTGAAAATACAGTTGCCAGCCGTCCAAAAGACTGAAAGAAAAGCCTTTAACACAAAAAACTAACGGAGTCAGGCACCTGCGATAGAACTATCATACCCGTGCCAGACATTTTTAAACAGAGCGAAAGAAATGATCCAGGCAATAATGGGTTGGTTATGAGCAAATTACAAAGATAATCAATTTACTCGTACAGCGATTCGATTTTTATCGGATAAATCTTTCGTTTAACTCGATAAAATGATACAATATTGCTAACTTTTTTGAAAAATCGGAGGTATACCATGCAACCAAAAATAATTCTTGCCAGCCAGTCGCCTCGCCGACGGGAGCTGTTTAAATTGGTGGTAAAAAACCATGGCATCAAAGATTTTATCATCCAGGCCGCGGAAATCGATGAAAAACGAATAGAAGCAGAGATACTGGCAAACAGTGACGGGGATTTTCAGGGTACGGTAAAAAAACTGGTGGGGGAGCTGGCCGCCAGAAAAGCCCGAGTTGTACAAAAGCTTAATCCACGGGCTCTGATCGTGGGAGCGGACACGATTGTGGTGCTTGATGATCAGATCCTCGGTAAGCCAGCCGATGAAATGGAAGCCTATAAGATGATTAAACAGCTGGCCGGAAACACCCACCAGGTCTTAACCGGGGTCAGCATCCGCTATCGGGATCGGGAAGAGCGGTTTGTCGCCACATCGACTATCAAGTTTTATCAGTGGGATCATCAGATGCGGCGGGAGGTGGCAGATTATGTGGCCTCCGGCAAGGCGATGGACAAAGCCGGAGCCTATGGTATTCAGGAAGAAGCTGGCCTCTGGGTCAAATGGATTAAGGGTGACTGCAATAATATTGTCGGGCTGCCGATTGCCAAACTCAACAAGCGGCTCGGCAAAATGCTTACGCAGATCGCCAACCAGTAATAGCCAGGCTACCAGTCATCTGGTGAAAAAAGCATCCTCTCATTATTTGAGGGATGCTGTGAAAGTCAAAAAAGATAACGGTAGTAGAGTCCCGTTTAATACAGCGATAACTCACTGTAAAAGGTCGGATTGAGAAATTCTTTCAGGGTGATGTCGGCCATTTTAAACAACCGCCGGGAAACCTGGGTGGCGTCCGCATCCGGGTATTTATCTTCGAGATAAATCACCTTTTTTATCCCGGCCTGGATAATGGCCTTGGCGCATTCGTTGCAGGGAAAACAGGTGACATACAAAATCGAATCAGCCAGCGACCGGCCATCCGAATTTAAAATGGCGTTTAACTCAGCGTGGCAAACATAGGCGTATTTGGTGTCCTGAAACGTTCCTTCCCGCTCCCAGGGCAGGACGTCATCACTGCAGCCTTTCGGCATGCCGTTGTAGCCGGTGGACAGAATAATATTGTCTTTATTAACAATGCAGGCCCCCACCTGGGTATTGGGGTCCTTGCTGCGTCGGGCCGATAACAGGGCAATCCCCATAAAATATTCTTCCCAGGTAATATAATCTTGTCGTTTCATCGCATTCTCCAGTTTTTTTCTTTAGTTTACCATAATTCTATTGATAAGTGGAGATGTCTCGGATAAAATAAATGGGTTTCTATTGTTGTCTTGCAGGTAAAAAAAGAACAGGTAATAAAGAGTGACCCGCTGTTTATAAAAATCATATTAATAGCAAAGGTGACTATCAGGTCCGGAAAAGGTGAAGAAGTGGATAAGAAGCGATTAATTCAACTATTGACCTGGAGCTGCGCCCTGCTCTGGATGGGGATTATCTTTTATCTTTCCAGTCAGCCGGCCACCCAGTCAGAGCAGCTCAGTACCGGGTTAAAAGATGGATTGCTGGCAATTCTGAGGTATTTGATGCCGGGTATCGAAAGCATCGAGCTCGGGAATCTGGATTTCTTGATCCGAAAAAACGCCCATTTCATGGCCTATTTTATTTTAGGCGTTCTGACCCTGTTGGCACTTGTCCAAAGTGAGGCACGAAAACCAGCCAATCTGGCGCTGCTCATCTGCATGATTTATGCCATGACAGACGAATTTCATCAATTATTTGTACTGGGCCGCTCCGGTCAGTTCCGGGATGTGCTTATCGACGCGGCGGGGGCCGTTCTCGGCATTTTACTCACTTCCCTTGTTATTAATCGGATTTCCAGGCGGTTTTAGGGTTAATTACGATTAATCTCCACGGAATGGGGTATAAAAGAAACAACTAATGCTAGGAGGTAGTAACTTATGAAATTCAGAGAATTTACGGTGAATAGTCACTCAACCAGAGAATTTGTCGATAGCGGTGTGGAAGAACGGAATATCAGTGAAATCAAAGCATACCTGGATAAGGTAAACAGTACAGTTGGTAAGGAAAAGGGATTTTCCCTGATTTTGATGGAAAACGGTGCTGCAGTATATCAAAGTCTGGATGGGTCCGGCGGCTATGGCGGTGTGATGATCAAAGCACCCCATTATATCGGATTGCGGCTGGATAAAGCCGACCATGAAGTCGAAGTGTTTGGCGCTTTCTATATGCAATCGGCAGTGAAAAAGCTCTATGATTTGGATCTGGGAAGTTGCTGGATCACCATGAACGGAATCAGCCAGACCCAGGAAGATAAATTATTGGCAGGCCAGGCGGGAATCATTGAGCATCTGCTGGCTTTTGGTAAACCTGCAAAAAAAGAAGGCAAAACCGATAAACATAAAACCGTTATTAATTGTGATACTAAATATGAGCAGAATCCTTATGGGATCACCATGATTACCACCAACGACGAAGCCCGATTGTCCGTAGTGGATACTATTTTTCTTCATACTTGGGGAAATGTGGCGCCATTCTCGGAAATGGAAAAAAGAGGGGTTCTGGATTTGCTTTACTATGTTAGAAATTCGCCTTCATTCCAGAATATTCAGCCCTGCCGGCTGATCCTTAAAGATGGCTATGCGGAACTGGCGGTGGTTAATCCGGATCGCGAAGAAAATTATACCGATGCCGGGATTATGCTATTCACCCTGGAGGGACTGGCAAAAGAGATGAGCTTCCCATCCAACTGGCATTTTATCAAGGACGATTCCGGTAATACCGAATATCGCCGGGTTGCCCATTTCGACTTGTAAAACTGAATAAAAAATAAACTGATAAATTTAAAAGGGGCTTTTGCCATCGGAACCGATGGGCAAAAGCCCCTTTTTATAGATATTGGAGATGGGCATTGGAACGATTGAGGTACATCAGTGCCAATTCCAGTTTCATTTCGATGCTGTTTTTAAGGTAATCCCATTCATCCGCCCGCTGCTTTTTGGCTAAGGCGATTTCTTTTTTTGAGTGGGTAGTGGTTCGGTGGGGTGATTTACTGGTCGTGCTGCTTGTTTCGAGAATCAGTGAAATATCGTTAGTCTCTGGATGGTTTTCATAATAAGTTGCAAATCTTGACTGTACCATTGTTATTTCCTTTCGTTGAACAAATTTATTTTTCGGATTGTGGTTAACATCCTTAGGTTTTATTGTTGATCTGATATCAGTATAAACGATAGATGTTAAGGACTTTTGAACAAAATGTTAAGGTTTTGTGAAGATTGTTAAATGCACGCAGATTAATGCGGGTCTGGCCATCGGTTATTGGTCGGTACGGCAGTTTGTTTAGACCCCTTCCTTGTCAGGGGTGGTCTTTTATCTTATAATAGAAGAATATGACAAAGTCAGGGTTCCTTGGGGAACCGTCTAATCGGAGACAAGGATTCACAGGAGATTCACAGGAGGTTCATCGTGACGCTTAAAAAAAACCTGAGCCAGTATTTTGGCTACGATACATTTAAAGAAGGACAGGAAAAAATCATAACGGCGGCAGTTAATGGCCAGGATGTGCTGGGGATCATGCCCACCGGTGGGGGAAAATCCCTCTGTTATCAGCTACCCGCCCTGCAGCTGCCCGGCATCACCCTGGTGATCTCACCGCTTATTTCACTGATGAAGGATCAGGTCGATGCTTTGGGTGAAATGGGAATCCCGTCCACCTTTTTAAACAGCAGTCTTGATGATGCCACCTATCAGCAGCGGCTGGAAAAGATCCGGGCCAATCACTACAAGCTGCTGTATATCGCCCCGGAACGGCTTTGCGCGCCGGCCTTTGTGGAGCTGGTGCGGACGCTTTCGGTTTCCATGGTGGCAGTAGATGAAGCCCATTGTATCAGTCAGTGGGGCCATGATTTTCGACCCCATTACCGGGAGATTCCCGCTTTTATCGGCAATATTTCGCCCCGGCCGGTGGTGGCGGCTTATACCGCCACGGCCACGAAGAAGGTCATTGAGGAAATTAAAACCTTGCTGGCACTGCAAGATCCGGTCGAATCGATCATCGGCTTTGACCGGCCGAACCTGCTTTATCAGGTGGTTAAAACCGGCGATAAGCTCGGTTATGTCAAAAATACCATCACCCAGACCTTCCCGGATCAGTCCGGGATTATTTACTGCGCCACCCGAAAAACCGTCGAAAGCGTCACCGCCAAGCTGATCAGCCTGGGCTTTCTGGCCGGCGCTTATCATGGCGGCATGCGTCCCGAAGATCGGGAGCAGAATCAGCAGGATTTCATTAATGACCGTCTTCACATTATGGTGGCCACCAATGCCTTTGGGATGGGGATCAACAAGCCGGATGTGCGTTTTATCATCCATTACAATATGCCCCAGAATATGGAGGCTTACTATCAGGAAGCCGGACGTGGTGGCCGGGATGGCGAACCCAGCCACTGTACCATTCTTTATTCCCCCGCCGATATTGTCAAACAGAAACAGCTGATCCAGCTCAACCAGACCTCCCCGGAGCGGGAGACCCTGCTGTTTGAGAATCTTCAGTATCTGGTCGATTATTGCCACACCAATGATTGCCTCAGAAAAAGTATCCTCAACTATTTCGGGGAAGTAGCCGACTTTGAACGCTGTGGCAACTGCGGCAATTGTCTGGACCAGTCCGAAATGGTGGATATCACCCTGGACGCGCAAAAAATTCTTTCCTGCATTTATCGGATGAAAAACCGCTTTGGTCTGAATATGGTAATTGCGGTGCTCCGCGGCTCGAAAAATAAAAAAGTCCTGGAGCTGGGTTTTGATCAGCTGTCCACCTACGGAATCCTCCAGGAGCAGAGCGCCGAAAGTCTCCGCGAAATCATCATGACCCTGGTGGCCAAGGGCTATATCGTCGTCACTGCCGATGAGTACCCGGTCCTCAAATTGACCCCGGCGGCCAGTGGGATCTTAAAAGGGAGTGAAACGGTCTTTCATAAAAAACACCTGCTAAATATCAAGGCCGCCAAAACAAAAACTTCCGGTAAAACCAAACCACCGGTTGATTGCGACGAAGCCCTGTTTGAAGAACTGCGGTCCCTGAGACGCAGCATTGCCCAGGACAAGGGACTGCCGCCCTATGTGATTTTTCCCGATGCCACTTTAAGAGAAATGGCGGCCTATTTTCCCCGGAGCGAAGCCGAATTTCTAAACATCAACGGCGTCGGCCAGGCCCGTTATGATCATTATGGTACGGTCTTTATCGAAGCGATCAGCAGCTTTGCCGAAAACAACCCGATCACCATCAGACCCCGGCCGGTCGCGGCACCGGACGACCCGGAACCCCGGTTGACCAGGCAACAGGCGGGCGA
Source organism: Acetobacterium sp. (assembly GCF_041752335.1). GTDB lineage: Bacteria > Bacillota > Clostridia > Eubacteriales > Eubacteriaceae > Acetobacterium. Next base: position 118,739 of record NZ_JBGSHG010000048.1, read on the forward strand.
AAAAGAAGCAAAAGTGCCCTCCTGGGAACTCACCTACGCGCTGTTTGCCGGAGGCATGACCATCGCTGCCATCGCCAGGCAACGGGAACTGAGCGAAAACACCGTGCTGAGCCATTTAATCCGCTGCGATCAGGAAGGAAAAGCGATCAACTGGGGTGATTTTGTCGATGCCGATAAAGAAGTAGCCATCATCAACGCCATCGGCACCGTCGGCCTGGAAGCCCTGCGCCCCATCAAAGAAGCCCTGCCAGAGTCCTGTTCTTATGCGGATATCAAAATTGTGATTCATAAAAATGGATTAGCATAGCTAGTACCGGAGAAGGAGAAAGACCGATGACCTCGACGAGCTTAAAAGTAATCGCCCTGATTTTGATGTTACTGGACCATATCGGACAGTTTATTCCGGGTACCCCGCTGTGGTTGCACTGGCTGGGCCGGCTTTCGGCGCCGGTGTTCTTTTTCTGCATGGCCTGGGGCTTTTATTACACCCATGACCGCAAAAGATACCTGCTCAGGATGTATTTCTTTGGTGTGGGGATGGGAATGATTGATCTGATCAGCAATAACAGCATTGCTGATCCCTACGCGATGATGTCCAATAATATTTTTGTGACGCTATTGTTGGTGGCAGTGATTGTCTGGCTGATCGAAATCCGCAAAACCGACAAGCCCAGGGGTAACAAATTTATCGCCCTGTTTGCCGGCTATCAGATTCTGACCACGATCCTCTGTATTCTGGCTGGTCAGTTCGTGCCGCTGACTGGTATGATGAGCTTTGTCGGGGCCATCACCGGCAATCTGATTTTTAACGAGGGCAGTTTTATCTTTGTTTTTCTGGGGGTGCTGATCTACTTCAACCGCACCGATAAAAAACGACTGATCCTGGCCTACGGGCTTTTCTGTCTGGCTTTTTTCGCCCTGGAATGGTCCATCGATCCCCGGCCAACCGCCCTGCTTTACAATAATTATCAGTGGATGATGATCGGGTCATTGCCGCTGATGCTGTCCTATAACGGTGAAAAGGGGCGGGGACTGAAATACCTGTTTTATATTTTTTATCCGGTTCATATTGTGGTGTTGTTTTTTATCGGCAATCTGTTTTTTTAAGGCCTATCAAGAACTGGTGAGAATGAAGAGTGTGAGTAAGCGATCAACAAATCGCTAGCAGCAGAAAAGGAGATCGGTCGGATGGTAAAAGCTGTCAAAGATCAGGAAAAAGCGACAATTAAACGCCGCCATGAGATTCTGCTCTGTGGTCAGGAACAGGGGGTCAGTGCGGCCTGTAAAAAATACCGGATTTCCCGGACCCTCTACTATCGCTGGCATAAACGCTTTGATGAACAGGGTCTGGCCGGTCTGAAGGATCAGGTCCGTCATTTTGTGCCACCCAATAAATCAGCGCTGACGGTGGAGCAGGCGGTGCTGGATGCCATCGTTTCCTTTCCGGACTATGGTCCCCAAAGCATTGCCTGGCTGCTGGAGGAACAGGATTTGAACATCAGCAGCAGCGGTGTCTATAATATTATGCGCCGTCACGATCTCAATCACAAACTGGCCCGCAAGCATTACAGCCGGAAAATCAGTGCTGCGCAACATCAATCAGCAGGAGTTGATAATGAAATCCGGTCCGATCGAGCGCCAGATCCGGAGCAGCTGACAGTGGGCGAATGCTGGCTGGCCTGGACGGTGGAACGGGGTTATCAGCCGGGGATTGGCAATCTTTATCAGTATGCGGTGGTGGATTTAATCAGCGGCGTAGCCTGTGCGCGGTTGTATACCAAAAAAAATGCCGACTGCGCCCTGGACCTGTTGCTGGGGGTGGCTATCCCGATGGGCAATGAGTTGTTGATGCAACCAAGCTGGATAATGACGCCCCATCAGCAGGAGTATACCACCGGCAGAATCCACAGCCGCCATCTTTACACCAGCAAGCTCTGGGAAATGAATATCAGACAGGTGATTTGGGAGGAGAAAAATAATGTTTACTCCAAAACGGTGCAGGTATTCAACCAGAAAAGCGGGACTTATCTGGAGTCGCTGCTGGAATCAGCCGATTCTTTTGACATAATCAAGGACGGTTTTCAGCAGTTTGTTCGTGATTATAATCTCGAGCTGCCGCTGGGCTATGGTGAAAACAGTGACAAAACGCCCATGGAAATCGTTGTCGACATCAAGGGCCCCGGGGTGACCCTGCCCTTGTGGTCCTATGTCAATCGGAAGTATTAAGGGTGCAAAAAGAGATGCGGTTCGCGGCGATGTTTAGTTCCGCCGATCAGCCCGGAGAGGAGCGACAATGAAAAAGCAGATAGCCGTGGTAGGCGGTGGATACAGCGGTTTGACGCTGGCCTATTTTCTGGAAAAAGCCGGTCATCAGGTCACGGTTTTTGAAGCGGAAGAACGAGCCGGGGGGCATTGTTTGAGCGTCTTTCATAAAAAAGAATTCTGCGAGCTGGGGTCGGTTCTGGGAACCTCAGAAGCTTTGATGAAATTTCTGCGACAGTTGGACGTCAAAGCCGAGTACAAGTATTTTCACCGCAGTTTTTTGGGCCCGAATGGTGAGAAACAGGCCCAGATTGATCCTGACGAGATTGCTGGTTTTCAGGAGCAACTGCAGCGGCTGCCGGAATACCTGGCCCCTTATCAGGCGGTTTTAAATGCTCAGGGCTGGGCGAATATTCCCGATGCGCTGACCCAATCCTTTGAATCCTGGTGCAACGCGAACAAACTACAGACCCTGATGCGGGTTTATTCGCCCCATCTGGTGGCCTTCGGTTTTGGCAAGTCCAGCGAGATTCCAGCCATCTATGCCCTGAAGTATCTGGATATCATGACCCTGTCCTCGATGATTGAGTCCCGGAAGCTGATCAGTTTTTCCAACGGCGCCAACGAGATTATTACAAAATTATCGGAACGGCTGGAGGACCTCCGTCTGAGTAGCCCGGTGACTGGTATGATCCCGATTGATCATAACCGCCTGATCATAAAAACCCCGGTTGGCGAAGAACATTTTGATGCGGCGGTGATCACCGTGCCGCTGGACCGGTTGGTGATTCACGCCCCGGACCATGCCCGTCTGATGGGCTGCTACCGACGCAAAGCCTACAATGTGCTGGCCTATGTGGCCCGGGAAAACTACCGGACCACCAGTTATTTCACTCATAATTTTGACAAAGACGGACACCTGCTGCTGTTGTATAGCAGCAAGCCGGATAAACCCGGACCACTGCTGACCGCCTATGCCGCCGGAGATCTGCCAATTAAAGATTTAAAAGCCCAGATCGATGCCGATCTGAAACAGGCCGGCTTTAAGGCTGAGCGGCTGTTTGCCTATAAACAATGGCAGACCTTTCCGCATGTTACCGGGGCCGAGATAAAAAACGGCTTCTACGATCAGGTCAATGCTCTTCAGGGCCAGCAGGGGATCTATTTTTCAGGCAGCCTGACCTGTTTTCCGACCCTGGATAAATTGACCCAATACCTCAGCGATTTTACCAACCGCTATTTTACAATTGATCAACCATAAATTTATTTATTTTAGCTTGCTGTTTACAGATTTACGGTAACAGCCGGCTTTTTTTATCAACACATCCCGTTAAGTTGTTAACACCAAGTTAAAACAGCTGACGGGATGTGTTTTTATGCGCTGTTAAATTGTTGTCAAAGTCAAT
>NZ_JBGSHG010000049.1:0-25093 GCF_041752335.1 Acetobacterium sp.
TATTTTTTTGCTCATTTTGAATCATAAAAGTTCTGTTTTTGAATTTCAGGTGGCATGAATTTTGTAATTTTGAATTTCGAGTCCTTAGTCTTTTATGCTGTAGTCAAACTGGTTTTTTCGACTTTTTCACTGCTCCCGGACGGAGGTAGTGTGTCCGCATGAATGCAACGCGGAACAGAACACAAAGAACCGTCCCCTTGATTCTTCCTATCCCGGAAGAAGCGGATAATGCAGTCATGAAGCGGGCGGATGATGCTTTATATCAAGCCAAAAAACTGGGCCGGAATCGAGTCGAGGGCGAGCCTGACATTAATTGATAAAAACTGACCGGGATCGGCCGTCCCAGGCGCAGTCAATCCGTCTGAGCAGTACCGAACAGGAGGAAGCAGCACCAATGATAACCATCTATTTTTCAGGAACCGGCAATTCACAATACATTGCCGAACGCTTTTCGCAAATAATGGGCGCGACCTGTTATTCGATTGAGGAAGCTGTGGATTTTAACGAAATAATGACCGCGGCGCAGACCATTGTCGTCTGTTATCCCATTTATGGTTCCTGCGTACCCAAAATTATGCGCGCGTTTGTGCGCAAAAATCAAGCCGCATTTGCGGGTAAACGGCTGATCATTTTCTGTACCCAGCTGCTGTTTTCGGGCGACGGGGCCCGGGTTTTCACCGAATTGCTGGCAGGGGTTCCAGTCGATATTCGCTATGCTGAACATTTTAATATGCCCAACAATATCTGCAATTTCTTCTTGTTTCCCCTGGCCAACGCCAGTAAGCAGCAACGCTATCTAAAAAAGGCCGAACAGAAGCTCCGCCGAACCTGCCAGAACATCACCGCTGGAGTGGTCAAGAAGCGTGGCTTTAATCCGGTTTCCCGGCATCTGGGCTTATGGATCCAACGGGCCCATTTTGGGGCCCTTGAAAAAAAGGCTGAACGGGATGTCCGAATTTCGGCCGATTGCAACCGTTGTGGCAAATGCGTCACAATCTGTCCAATGAAGAATCTTAAAATAACCGATCAAAGCGTCATGCAGCTGAACCGCTGCACCCTTTGCTATCGCTGCGTCAATCAATGTCCCCAAAAAGCGATCACGGTTTTGGTGCATGCACCGGTTAGAAAGCAGTATCAGGGGATTATCAGTTTGTCAAAAGATAACTGACGACCCGCTTGACAATCCCGGTAGGATATTATAGAATGAACGCAGTTCATTTGAAGATGAAAGGAGGGAGGATATTGGCCCGGGTCATTGAAAATCCCAAACAGCTGATCTTAAGTCACGCCAAGGAGATCTTATATCAACAGGGGTATCAGAAGTTAAGCATGCGCACCTTATCAAAAGCCTGTGGCATCGCCCTCGGTACCATCTATAATTACTATCCGACCAAAAAAGACCTGGTGTTCGAAATGATGACCGACTATTGGCAGCGCTTCCTTGATGCTATTGCCGAAATCATCGCCGCAGATGCTGACATTTATCTGAAGCTGAATCGGGTTTTTAATGAATTGGAGATCTTTATCCGCAACTTCCGGCAGTATTGGCTGACGCCGGAGCTTTATGGGGATCAGGCGTATAGCGAGGGTGGATTGCAACAAGATCATCGTTTTATCGATCAATTGATTGACCTGATTGCCGCGGAGCTGACCAGCGCGGCGGCAGAGAATACCATCCAAATCAGGTTGGGGGCTCAGGAAACGGCAAAATTTATCATCTTGAATTGCATCACCATCGTTCAGATGCCGTTATTTCGGTATGAAACCTTTGAGTTGTTTCTGAAAGAGCTGCTAAAATAAATCATATCACGTCGATGTGATTTTATTTTTATCGTCAAATGAACAATGTTCAGATATCAGGTCGGTTTAGTTTAACACAATCTAAAAAATAATCAGGAGGATTATGATGTTAGTTTATGCAAGTACCGCCATTACAATGGCGCTGGTGTTCTATTCAATTGGGGTCTGGAGTGAGAAGCTTCAGGGTCAGCTAAAAGTGTGGCATCTGGTCGTGTTTTATCTTGGTCTGGTGTGTGATACCATCGGCACCATGCTGCTGGGCGAACTGGCAGGGGGCGTCACGCTGTTGAGCTTTCATGGCTTCACCGGCCTGTTGGCGATTCTGCTGATGCTCTTTCATGCGGTTTGGGCCACGGTGGTTCTAGTCAGGAATGATCAGAAAGCCCGGGCCAATTTTCATAAACTCAGTCTGATCGTCTGGCTGATCTGGCTGATCCCCTTTGTTTCCGGGGCGATCTTTGGGGTGGCGTTCTAACCGCCATCAGGTTAAAAAAGTTGTGATTAACCCCGGCTGATCGGGTATAATAAAACCAGCAACCCGAAAGGGGTTAAAGGAGAAATGAGAAATGAAAAGAAAAAACATCACTTTGTTGGTGGTGGTTGTCGGTCTGGGCCTGGTTCTGGCCGGATGTGGGGCCCCGAAAGATGTCACCGATTACTCAAAAGCTGAGCATTGGCTCAATATCCCCAGCACCACCGACAAGGCGGTGGATGTCTTTTATCTCTACCCCACTACTTACGCCCCGGCCGATCAGACCAATCCCAGCATCAGTACCATTGATGACGCCGGCATGATGGCCAATGCCAAACTGGCTTATGACCGCCAGGCGACGGCTTTTGAAACGGTGGCCAATATCTATGCGCCGTTCTATCGCCAGGACAACCTGTCACCAGTCGACCGTGAGGAAACCATCGCCGGGATTCCCACCACCGATGCCACCGCGGCCTTTGAATACTATCTCAAACACTATAACAACGGCCGGCCCTTTATCCTGGCGGGTCATTCCCAGGGCGCCGACGTCACCAGTAACCTGCTGTCGGGCTATTTAAAAGACCATCCCGATGTTTACAAGCGGATGGTGGTGGCCTATGTGGTCGGCTATACTGTCACCGAGGATTACCTGGCGGCCAATCCCCATTTGAAATTTGCCGAAGGTCCCGATGATACCGGCGTCATTGTTTCTTATAATACCGAAGCCCCCGAGGTTTTAGCCCCGGGCAACCCGGTCATCACCGCCGGCGCTCTGGTGATCAATCCGATCAACTGGAAACGTGACGAAACCCTGGCCACCGCCGCCGAAAACTTAGGGTCCATCGGGCTCAATAAAGATGGTTCGGCCAAACGCAATTCCGAAGGAATCATTGAACCGGTGATGAATTTTGCCGATGCCCAGATCGATCTGGACAAGGGCGCCCTGATCTGCAGCACCGTTAATGTCGACGTCTATTCCCCTGGCAATGCCACCTTTGGCAAGGGCGTCTACCATACCTTTGACTATCCCTTTTATTATTTCAACCGGCGCCAAAACGCCGAGAACCGCAGCGACAAATATTTAGAGAAACAGTAAGGCCACCAAGATGAAGTATGCAACCTTTTATTTTAGTGGTACCGGCACCACCCACTGGGCGGTATCAGAATTTACCCGGATCATCCAGGATCATCCGGGATCAGGGCCATCAGGCTGAGCAGATTTCCATTGATATCAGTTCCCAGCCCCACCGGCGTCATCACCATCGACGGCGTGGTCGCCGATCCCCAGAAGTTTCCCCGTTATCAGGGGCCGGAGGGATAAGATCTGACGGCGAGCTTAACAATTACCGCAAGGTATCTTAGAATAAGGGCAGTTAGAATCAACACAGTTCATTTGAAAAACAAAATCCGTTTTCCAAAACAGGTAAGCTAAAACATCGCTGCCTGTTTTTTTAAATGCCTATGAATTTCCATCAATAACCCAGCCGCCCCACAGTAAGGATGGCAGCTGTTTGATGGCAAGGTTATTGTTTGGCTGTTATTGATCAAAAAGGCTGTTCAGTGATGGATCGGATATGGTAAAATAATATAGATTATCCAAATTTAGAAGAAAGCAGGCCGTAATGGGACAAAATAGCACCGCCAGTAAAGAAAAAAATAACACCAGCACGCCCATTCGCTGGGGCGAATTTCGGGATCAGGCATTGGAAAAAGAGTTCTACAATGCTGAAATTACCAGGAATTTAAATTATGTGAAATTTACCATGCTGGTGGCGGGGATGGTCTATTTCCTGTTTATTATCCCGGAGTATTTTTTGATCACCGATGTCAATGATTTTAGGGCTATTTTTATCAACCGCAGTGTTGTTCTGGTTGCGATGTTTTGTTTGTATTTTAAAGTCAAACGGGATACCCGTTATGATACACTGATTTATTGGTTTACTGCCTTAGAAATTCTAATTTCGATCTCATTTATATTTATTTCCAACCAATTTCCGAACCCGGACATTCTAATTCAGGCTTTCGGGGTGATGATCATTATTCTGGTGATTTTTCTGATTAATAACCGTTGGCTCTTTTCTGTTTTTACGGCTTTGTTTATCAGTATCGGCTATTTCGTCTTTGTGGCGATCAGTTTTACCGATATCAATATTTCTGAATTTCTGGCTGCAATGATTCATATCGCTATTGTCATTTTTCTAAGCAGTATTTCGTCTTACAGTGTCAATTATTATAAACGGATCCAGTACCTTCACAACATCGAATTAGTGAAAATGGCCGAAACCGACGCCTTGACGGGGATCTATAACAAAGCCAAATTCAATCAGGAATATGCCCAGATGGCCGACAATGCCAAAGCGAGATCCCGGGATTTGGCCGTAATTATGTTTGACATTGACGATTTTAAAGCGGTCAACGATAATTTCGGGCATCTGGTTGGTGATCAGGTGTTAAAAGAACTCACTGCTCTTGTTCGCCGCAACATCAATAAAACCGATATTTTGGCCAGATGGGGCGGCGAAGAATTTGTCATCATTCTGCCGGATAGCCAACTGGAGGAGGCCCTGAAAGTTGCGCAGCGGCTCCGCATGATCATTTCAGAGCATCCATTCCACATCACCGGAGCGATTACCTGCAGTTTTGGGGTCGGTTCCTTTAAGCATGACGATACCGTGGATACGCTTTTGCATCGTGTCGATGAACGCTTGTATCGGGCTAAAAAATCGGGCAAGAATCGGGTCGAATAGGCAAGTGTCAATAATGACAAGGCCAACCGAAAAATCCCTCCGGCTCCGGGCCTGACATTAATTATTAACTTATAATAGCGATGACGTGTTTTACATTAATCGATTAACGCTGCTTATTGCAGTGACTAACCAAAGGAGAATACTATGGAAACAATGACCTGGTCATTACCAACCAGCCCGGCGGGCGATCTGCCCGAGATTGTCTCGGAATATCTGCTCAATCCGCTGGGCATTTTTGTCAAGCGGGAAAAACGGATGCCTAAAAAAGCCAAGTTTACCGCCTTAACCGGCTTTCGGATCGGCTATGCGGCGGTTCCGGGCACTGATTATCGGGCGGCACCGATGGATCGCAATGCCATTCTCTGGCACAAGATCACCCGCATCAAGGAAGCCGGGGAGGACTGCCTGATCGTCTCGGGAAACCGGCAGGACACCATCAATCTCTGCTTTGAAGCGGTCAATCGGATGGCGGTGCTGGATTATATAAAAACCATGCGCCAACAGCACCCGACCATCGGGGCACCGGATGATGTGGCGGCATCCTGGTTGTGCTGGCGGGACGATGATGACTGGGGCGATGCTCAGCTGTCCCTGGCCGAGATGGTCGCCCTGGAAAATGATACCGAGCGCTTTATTGAACCGGAAATTTTTGAAGAAACTCGGCTGCCGGGCGTCCGGGATCATGCCGTTCCGGAAATGCCTGCTGCGGCGGCGGAGCGACCGGCATTCTGTTCCCAATGCGGTACGGCCCTGGGTTCGGATGATAACTTTTGCCCGGAATGCGGCCTGCGCCAGCGGGATTGAAATCGAATTAAAAGCCTGTTCATCACCCCCCTGATATGGTAAAATAATAACAGCTACACACGAAAGTAGTAACAGGAGAAATGATGCCACGGAGTAAACCCAGGGCAGCGGTGGGCATGATGAATCGACGATTTAAATGAAATGCGGCTGATCTAAAAAACAGCCGCATTTCGTTATCGTATTAAAGGTGTCTATTCAATCTCATCATAATATTAGGACCAAATATTAGGACCAAGCTCATACGCTTTACTGCAGGAGCCCCATCCCGCCGGAATTAGGCCGGCATCCAATCAAACCGACAGCGAAGCAAGATCAACGAAATGAGGATTAATTTATGGAAAGATATCAGGTTACAGACAATCATCAGATCCGGATCACCATCGTCGGCCTCTGTCTGCTGGGGACGATTTTTGTAGCGGTGTATTTTAATTATTTCAAGGGCATTGATGTGGTCTACACCCATCTCTTTTACGTCGTGATTGTGATGGTAGGCCTATGGTACAAACAATATGTGATCCAGGTGGCGATATTTCTGGGGGTTTTCCATATCGTCATGGACTATCTCAGTAACGGGACCTTTTTAATGGCGCCGTTACTTCGGGCCAGCATTTTGCTGTTTGTTGCTTCGGGGATTTATCTGCTCATCAACCAGCTGGAATGCAGCCATAAAAAGCTGGATCAGGTAATGAAAAGCGTCGGGGACGGCATTATCGTGGTGGATCTGGAGCAGCGGGTGACGATGCTCAATCGGGTCGCCGAAGAGCTGACCGGCTGGACCAATGATGAGGCCCGGGGCCAAAGCTTTAGCCAGGTTTTTAACCTGACTCATGAAAATCCCGAATATCTGGTGCCCAATCCGGTGGATGAGGTGCTCCGGACTGATCAAAGTACGGCCTCGACCAACCACGCCGTCATCACCGACCGCCAGGGGAACCGCTTTAATATTGAGGACAGCGCCACCCCGGTCAAGGACGGTGAGGGGGCGACCACCGGGGTAGTGCTTATTTTTCGGGACATCTCCGAACGGACCGCCCAAAATGAGCAAATTGAATATCTCAGCTACCACGATCATCTGACCGGGCTTTATAACCGCCGTTATTTTGAGGAAGAACTCAAACGCATTGACGGCCGCCGCCATTTCCCGCTCTCGATTATTATGGGGGATATCAACAATCTGAAAATGATCAACGATTCCTTTGGCCACCTGGCCGGAGACGAAGTGATCTATGCCACCGGTAAGATCATCAAAAAATTCTGCCGCCCCAATGATGTGGCCGCCCGCTGGGGTGGAGATGAATTTGTGCTGTTGCTGCCCAAAACCGATGAGGAAGCCACGGCCCAAATCGTTGCGCGGATGAATCAGGCGGTAGCCCTGGCCCCGGTTGACCAGGGGATGCTCTCGATCGCCTTCGGCTGGGAGACCAAAAAAAACCTGTCGGAAGATGTGATGGTGGTATTTAAAAATGCCGAAAATTACATGTACAAGCACAAACTGCTGATGAAACCCCAGGTCCGGGACAATACCATTCGCACGATTATGGCGTCCCTGTACCATAAATGCGGGCTTGAAAAAGAGCATGGCGAAAATGTCAGCCGCTATGCCCAATTGATCGCCGCGGAAATGCATCTCAGTGACAAGGAAATGGAGACGCTTAATTGGGTGGCCCGGCTTCACGACATCGGCAAGATCACCCTTGATTCGGGGGTGCTCAATAAAAAGGGCCCTTTGACCGCCGATGAGTGGGTGGCGATTAAACGGCATCCGGAAATTGGCTACCATATTACCAACACCACTGCCGACATGGCAGAAATTGCCCTGGCGATTCTGGGCCATCATGAATGGTGGGATGGCAGTGGTTATCCCAAGCACCTGTCCGGTCACAAAATCCCCCTGCTGTCGCGGATTATCGGAATTGCCGAGGCTTATGATGCGATGCGCACCGATCACCCCTACCAGCCGGCGCTGGCTCAAAGCGAGGCCATCCTCGCCATCGTTCACGGGGCTGGCACCCAGTTTGACCCAAATATCGCCGGTATTTTTGTAACCCGGGTGATCGGAGATTAAGCGAAACAAGGAGATGCGATGAAATGTTCAACTTTTTATTTCAGCGGCACCGGTAATACCCATTGGGCCGCTGCGGAATTTACCAAGATCATTCAGGCCCAGGGTCATCAGGCCGAGCTGTTTAGTATCGATATCGGTTCCCAGCTCAGTGATGAGCAGATCCGGGCGATTGTTGCGGATGCCGATGCCATCGGTTTTGCCAACCCCATTTATGGCGGCGACATTCCGCCGATTATGCGGACCTTTTTAAGCCGCGTAGTGGGCCTGATCGGGCCGCTGCCAAGTCCCAAAACGACCTATGTCATCAATACCTATGGCTATGTCAACGCCTTTGGACCCACCGAGACCAAGAAGCTGCTGGCTGGTTCGGGCCTGACGCTGTCGGCTTACGTCAATATTCAGCTCTGTAATAATGTCACCAGCAGCAAGCCGGTGGACCGGGCCCGGCTGAGCAAACGAATGGTCCGGGGCCGTCAGGAACTGCACCGCCTGGGGGATTGCCTGATCGCCGGCCACAAACGGATCAAAGGCCACGGCCCGCAGCTGCTGGTCGGCGCGATGATCCGCAAAAAAGTACCGGAAGCGATTGCCAAATTTTATCAGACCCTTGGTGTCGACAGCGCCACCTGCACCCGCTGCATGGACTGCGTCAAAAACTGCCCCACCGGCAGCATCCGGCTGCGGGGCCAGCGGTTTGTCTTTTCATCTGGCTGTACTGCCTGTATGCGCTGCTATAATTTCTGTCCCACCGGCGCCATCACCATCGACGGCGCGGTTGCGGATCCCCAGAAGTATCCCCGGTTTCAGGGGCCGGAGGAATGGTTAAATAATTAGAGACGGGGACTCAAAAGCAATTTTACGGATTTAATTGATAAAAACAGTCAAGTGAGGGGAGGCTGGAGATAAAGAATGTTAAGTAATGATGCTAAGGCGATGCTCAACTATATTAATGCCATTTTAACTAATAAAATACTGAATAATGACATCCCTGAGATCGCTGAGGGTGATGCTGACTTTTTAGAACTGGAGCAGAGCCTACGGACGATTAAAAACTGGGAAAAGATGCGCCAGGACAATGAAGAGCGTCATCGGCTGATGACCGAGAATGCCTGCGATATTATTGCAACGGTCGATTTGTCCGGGAATTTCACCTATATCAGTCCATCAGTTGAAAAAATAACCGGTTATACGCCAGATGAAGTTAAAAACCATTATCGGGAAATCGGCTATTTTCTTCCAGGAGTACAAAAAGAGATGGATCGTCAAAGAGTGCGGATTAAAGAAATGGTTGCAAAGGGCGAGCGCTTTGACGCCATCAATTTTGAACAACGGCAGGTTCGCAAGGATGGTGAGAGTATCTATACCGATACCGTGCTATCCGGAATATATGATGAACAAAATAACTTCCGGGAACTGCTGGCAATTAGCCGGGATATTACCGAAAAGGTAAAAATACGCAAGAAAATCATCGCTCTCGCTGAAACCGATAACCTGACTAAGCTCTATAATCGGGTGAAACTGGATTACACGCTGGAGCTTGAATTCTGTCGGGCTAAAACCAAAGCCGCAACTTTTGGTTTGATTATGATCGACATCGATGATTTTAAACAGATCAATGATCATTTCGGACATTTGGCTGGCGATCTGGTCTTGTACGAACTGGCAAAGCTTTTTAAAGCCATTATCCGCTCTGCTGATTTGATCGGCCGCTGGGGTGGGGAAGAATTTATGGTCATTCTCCCGGAGACCGATGCCAGGGGGGCAATGGCATTGGCTGAGAAAATCAGACAACGGGTAAGTGAGCAACATTTTCTCGAACGAGAACGCATTACCATCAGTCTGGGGGTTACTGTTTTTAGAGACGATGCTACCGTGTACAGCATCATTTATCGGGCCGATCAGGCTTTGTATCAGGCCAAGAAAAATGGTAAAAACCAGGTTTATCTGATGTGAAATGGATTTTTTCGGCACAAAAAAGCAAATATCAAACATTGAACTGAAAACGGTTGAAATGGAATTGTTTTAATAGTATACTAATGTCAGGAAAGTACCTGCCTGAATAAAGAATATTTTAAATACGCGATACTCCGCGAACAAATCGACAAACTTTGGAGGAAAAAAGATGTTAAAAAATTACATGGAGGATGCGGTTGATTTATTTTTACCACATATGCTTGAACAGTATCCGGAACTATGCACCTGTGAGCTCTGCATTGAAGATATTAAAGCAATCGCCCTGAATAAGCTGAAACCTGCTTATTTTGTGACCCACGAAGGACTACTGTATTCAAAAGTTGAGGAAGTGACCACCCAGCATAAGGCGGATATGGCCAGTGAACTGACCCGGGCCATTGATATTGTCTCAAATAATCCCCGTCATCCCAAAGTATAACAGGGAGCCCTCCTGAATCAATAAGCCAGCATACCGAACCAAGTGGTCCGGTATGCTGGCTTATTATTTTTATGGCAGATTGCATTTAATGGCCTGATTATTTAAAGATCTTATAAATCAAAGGCTTCGGCAGTGGCAGTGACAGCCTGATCCTTATCTTTGGAGGGGATGATGCAACTGATCCGGATTTCCGAGGTGGTAATCATCAACATTTGGATATTGTTATCAGCTAACAAGGCAAAAAACTTGGCGGCCACGCCGGACTGGCTGCGCATGCCGATGCCCACCACTGACAGCTTGGAAATGTTTTCGTTGATGATCATGCCGATACCGGGGTGTTTTTCCTGAAAAGCAGTGAGGATTTTCTTGGCATCCTCCAGATCGGTGACCGGGGCAGTAAATGAAATATTAATGAGATCATCGATGGGGGCACTTTGGCTGATCATATCGATGTTAATGCTTTTAGTGGCAAACTGACTGAAAAATTGGGAAGTGATATTCATGTCAAAGGGAATATCACGGATGGTAATCATAATTTCGTCATTGTCAATGGCCACACCGGTGATGGATTGTCCTTCCATGTTTTTTTCTCCTTTTTTAATGATGGTGCCGGGGACGTCGAATTCACTGGAGGCCACCCAGATCGGGGTGTCGTATTTACTGCCCAGCTCAATCGCCCGGGGATGCATGACCCCGGCGCCGAGGCTGGCCATTTCCAGCATTTCTTCATATGAGACAGCGTCCAGTTTTTTGGCCTGGGGATAAAGCCGGGGATCGACCCCATAGATGCCTTCAACATCAGTGTAGATTTCGCAGGGAGCATTCAGTACGCAGGCCAGGGCCACGGCACTAGTGTCCGAGCCGCCCCGGCCGAGGGTGGTGACATCGTCATTTTCATTGACGCCCTGAAAACCGGCGATGATGACAATCTTATCTTCATTTAATGATTCCAGAATCTTGGTGGTATCAATGCCGGCAATCCGGGACTTGGTATGGCGGCCGCTGGTGCGGATGCCGACCTGGGGGCCGGTAAAGGAAATGGCGTCGTAGCCCATCGCCTGCAGCGCCATCGACAGCAGTGAAATGGAGATCTGCTCGCCGGTGGACAGCAGCCGGTCCAGCTCCCGCTTGGGCGGGGAGGGATTGATAGCATAGGCCAGCTTGACCAGCTCATCAGTGGTTTTGCCCATGGCCGAAACCACCACGACAATCTGATGGCCGCTTTTTTTCTTGGCAATGATGCGTTTGGCAACATTTTGAATCCGTTCGGTGGAACCAACCGAGGTTCCACCATATTTTTGAACAACGATATTCATGAGATTAACCTCTAAATCAGTAGCAGCTGTGATTAATCGACTGTTATATGATCCTTTCTGTTATGGTGTGGGGGAACTAGTCGTTGACGACCATGGCCATGTCGTAGCGGCCGGGGGCCTGGCCGACCAGGTATTGGGCGGCTTTGACGGCGCCTTCGGCGAAGACTTTCTTGGACAGAGCGATGTGGTTGACTTCGATGATTTCGTCGTTGCCGGCAAAGATCACCGAGTGTTCGCCGGGGATGGTGCCGCCGCGGATGGCGTGGATGCCGAGTTCGTTTTCGGTGCGTTTGGCATCCCGGCCATAGCGGCCATAGCTGTAGTCTTTTTTGGTGACCAGCCCGTCATTAATGGCGTCGGCCAAAAGCAGGGCGGTGCCGCTGGGGGCATCCAGCTTTTTATTGTGGTGCTTTTCGATGATTTCAATATCAAAGCCGCTTTCCAGCTGGCCCACCATCTCTGTTAACATCTTGGCAATCAGATTGATCCCCAGCGACAGGTTGGCAGTTTTAAAAACCGGAAATTCTTTGGCCCCTTCATCAATGGCCGCCAGATCAGCTTCGGACAGACCGGTAGTGGCGATGACGATGGGAATTTTTTTGCTTCGGGCAAACCCGAAAATCGCCGGGAAGGCCGCAAAATGGGAGAAATCGATGATCACATCGACTGCTTCGGTGCAGTTGGCCAGATCGCTGTATACCGGAAAGGGCAGGGTAGTGATGGCCTGCTGATCAAACCCGGCTACCACCTGGGTATCGGGGTTGGCGGTAATAATCTGCTGCAGGGTGCCGCCCATGGCGCCGGAGACGCCGCTGAGTAAAATATTGATCATGGTTGCCTCCTATAATAAGCCGTAGGCTTTTAAATCGGCAATCAGTTTGTCTTTATTACAATCTTCCATTTCAATTAGCGGCAGCCGCATTTCGCCGGTATCCAGACCCATCAGGCCCATGGCGGTTTTAACTGGAATCGGGTTGGTTTCATAGAACATCGCCAGATTAACCAGGTTGGTGCTAAATTGCAGCTGCCGGGCGCGTTCCAGATCTCCGGCCATAAAGCTGGCCACCAGCTCATGCATGTCTTCAGGAATAATGTTGGCCGATACCGAGATCACACCCTTGCCGCCAACCGCCATAATCGACAGCACATGGTCGTCATTGCCGCTGTAAATATCAATATCATTGCCACAGACCCGGGCAATTTCGGTAACCTGACTGATATCGCCGCTGGCTTCTTTAACGGCCGCCACATTGGGGATCTTGCTCAGTTCTTTAATGGTGGACACGGCGATGTTCATGCCGGTGCGGCTGGGGACATTGTAAATGATCACAGGAATTGTGATGGCATTGGCAATCGCCGAAATATGAGCGATGATCCCCCGCTGGGTGGATTTATTGTAATAGGGGTTAATGATCAGCGCCGCATCGGCCCCGGCTTTTTCGGCTTCTTTGGACAGCATGATCGAATAGGCGGTGTCATTACTGCCGGTTCCGGCGACAAAGGGCACCCGGCCGTTAATGTACTTGCCGGCATCCCGGAGCAGTTCCAGATGCTCGTCATCCGTCAGGGTTGAGGTTTCACCGGTGGTGCCGGCAATCAGAATGGCATCGGTTTTCTTTTCAATCTGCCAGTCAATCAGTTTGTGAAAGCGTTCAAAATCAACTTGCCCATCTTTAAACGGGGTAACCAGTGCGACACAGCTTCCTGTAAAAATACTCATTTCAATCTCCTTTGATTGTGGTTTTGGGGTTTTGAGGTTTGTGTGAGATACCGTACCGACCAATTGTTAATCTGTTGTTCGCTGCGCCATGCGAAATTCGCTATGCTCATTTCGCAGTGGTCGCGGGCAGTCGCCAACTACAAGCAAGCTTGTGATTGGCTCGTTGCCTTCGCGCAGGATCGGACAGGCTATGCCGTGTCCGCTCCGATGCGTACAACATGATGTAACAATTGTCGGTACTGGGTTAGTATTCTAAATAATTGTTCTAAAGAGCATAACCTTGATTTACGAGCCTAGATCAAGCCGCGTTTAATCAGTTCGAAGGCGATCTGGACGGCGTTGGAGGCGGCGCCTTTGCGGATGTTGTCGGCAACGACCCAGAGGTTCAGGCCGTTGTCGACACTGAAGTCCCGGCGCAGACGGCCAACATAGACGGAATCGGTGTTTTCGGCCACCCGGGCCAGCGGGTAAACATTGTTGGCCGGGTCATCCTGGAGAACAATTCCCGGGGCATTGCTATAGATATAGCGGATCGAGTCCAGCTCAAACGGTTTTTTCAGCTCCACGTTGATGCTTTCGCTGTGGCTGTAGAAAACCGGTACCCGCACGGTGGTGGCGGTGATCCGCAGGCTGTCGTCATGAAGGATTTTCTGGGTTTCGTTGATCATCTTCATTTCTTCCTTGGTGTAGCCGTTGTCCAGGAAGGAGTCGATGTGGGGCAGCACGTTATAGGCAATCGGGTGGGGATAGAAAGCATTGGCTTCGCCCTTGATCCCGCCTTCCAGATCGGCATAACCCTTAACCCCAGAACCGGAAACGGCCTGGTAGGTGGAATAAACAATCCGGTCGATGCCGAAGGCATCATAGAGCGGTTTTAACGCCACTACCGCCTGAATGGTGGAGCAGTTGGGGTTGGCAATGATGTTGCCGTGCCAGTCCAGATCTTCCGGGTTAACTTCGGGCACCACCAGCGGCACTAATGGATCCATCCGGAAGGCACTGCTGTTGTCAATGACGATGACGCCTTTGGCAGCGGCAACTGGGGAAAATCGTTCGCTGGTGTCGCCACCGGCGGAGAATAGGGCAATATCAATCTCCTGGTCAAAGGCTTCGTCACAAAGCTCCTGAACCACGTAAGATTTTCCGTTAAACATAATTTCTTTACCAGCCGACCGTTTGGATGCCATCGGATACAGGTTATTAACCGGGAATTTAAGTTCCGCCAGGACCTGAAGCATTTTCTGTCCCACCATGCCGGTGGCGCCGACGACTGCAACATTATAAGATTTCATATTACCTCCAAAAATTGAAATTTTCCATTTGAAATTAAAAAAAAGCCGGTAACGGGTACCGGCTAAAAAACAAAGAAATGCACAAAAAAGCGATTTCGTTGGGTTTTAGATAGCACTCCATCACAAAAATGATGACAGTCTTACTGCTCTTAACAGTAAGCCCAGGAAAAGGTTCGCAAAACATTATCCTTCGGCGAGCTTTCCTTTCACAACGCATCATCCCATTTGCCATGGTCACCGCCGTTAATCTTAAAGTCCGCACCTCTATCGTATCTATTCGATTCTGATCATTGTAACAATTATGCCCGATGATTTCAAGAGGTTATTGATAAAAAAATAAAAAAAAGCAACGTATTAAAAAATACGTTGCCAATTGGTAACCCTGTTATTTTGTCAAGTCGATGGCATCTAAGGCATCGTTAACTGATTTGATCAGTGCATCCGGATCAATACCGTGTGCTAAAGCACCTTCTTCAATGCTTTCAAAACGTGCAGCCATACAACCAAAGCAATGCATTCCGTAAGCCTGGAATACGTTGACTGAATCTGGATATGCATTAACAGCATCCATGATGCCCATATCTTTTGTTACTTTCATTTTTTTCACCTCCGCAAAGTGCAAATTTCATTTTGCATATAATACATTATAAAACTTAAAAAAAGATTTTACAAGTTAAAAAGAAATAAAAGTCGTTTACTTGCTAAAATAGCGGTCTGAGGTTATAATGGTAGCATAGGGGAATTTTATAGTAAAGGGGTGGATTATTGTGATAGTTGATAAAGTAACCGTTAATAACAAGGCCGGACTCCATGCAAAACCAGCCTCACTTTTTGTTCAAAGAGCCAATGATTTTAAAAGCGAAATCTATATCAAAAAAGAAGCAACCCGGGTTAATGCCAAAAGCATTATGGGTGTGATGATTTTGGCCGTTCAAAAAGGCGACGAGATACAAATCGAAGCAACTGGTGATGACGAGAAACGGGCAGTTGAACAATTAAAACAACTGATTGAAAATCGTTTTGATTTTGTGGATGAAGTCTAAGTTATCTTTAATGATATTCATTTAAAAAACGAAAATTCAGAAAAAACGGACAGATAAAGTATGAATGCAAATTCATGCTTTTCTTTTTTCCGGGTTAAACCAACCCGGATCTATCATTTAATTGGAGAACAGCATGCGAAAAATCTTAATAGCAATTTCTTTTTTTACCCGGATCCCGATAAAGCTTGCGGATGTCAGTGCCGAGGAGTTTTATGAATCGATGATTTTAATCCCCCTGGTAGGGGTTTTTATTGGCGCAATCCTTTGGGGGGTATCCATTTTATTCTCGTTGATCCACTTTATTCAGCTCCAGGCGCTGTTGATGGTGATTGCCTATATCTGGCTCACCGGCGGCCTCCATCTGGACGGCTTTGCGGATACCACCGACGCCCTGTTTTCGGCCCGGGACCGGGAAAAGATGATGGAAATCATGAAAGACAGCCGCCTGGGAGCCTTTGGCGCCATCGGTCTGATTCTGATCATTTTAACCAATTGGATGACCTATACTATTATCCTGCCCGAATATAGCACCGCTTTGCTGGTGATGCCAGTGTTCGGCCGGGTGATGGCGATCATGTCCACCTGTTTTTCAACCTATGCCCCTGGCGGCGGCGGTTTGGGCAAACGCTTTGTGGAAATGACCCAGCTGCACCATTTTATTGTTTATCTGGTCTTGCTGCTTGGTTATGCAACCCTGATTCTGGGTCTGCCGGGTCTGCTGACCGCTGTGATTTGCCTGTTGCCGGCCCTGCTGCTGATGAAAAATCTTCAGCACAAAATCGGCGGCATGACCGGAGACACCATTGGCATGACCATTGAACTCAATCAAACCTTCTTTATGGTTGTCTTCAGTGTGATTCTGATTAACTTTCCAGTTTATTTTAAACTTTTTTAAGAAAAACTTTTTAGCGGTTTGTTATAAATAATGTGAAAAATTATTAAGAAAGGGTATGAATGAAAAAGTCAAACAACGATTCAGGGCAAAAATCCCGAATCGACACCCCCCCCAAAGAAAACAAGGGTTTTCTGCCGATGTCAAAAAAAGAGATGAAAGCCCAGGGCATTGCCCAATGTGATTTTATTCTCGTCACCGGCGATGCCTATGTGGATCATCCCTCTTTTGGGGCGGCCATCATCGGCCGGGTGCTCCAATCCCGGGGTTTTTCGGTGGGCGTCATTGCCCAACCCAACTGGCAGGAAAACGAAGATTTTAACAAGCTCGGCGCCCCCCGACTGGGGTTTCTGGTCACCGCCGGCAATCTGGATTCGATGGTGAACCATTTCACGGTAAATAAAAAGCGCCGCCGGGAGGACGTCTATGCACCCGGCGGCCAGGCCGGTCTACGGCCAGACCGGGCCACCATCGTGTATTGTGGCAAAATCCGCGAGAATTTTGGTGACATCCCCCTGATCATCGGCGGCATCGAAGCCAGTCTGCGTCGCTTTGCCCATTACGATTACTGGCAGGAAAAGGTCAGACGACCGATTCTCTTTGATTCACGGGCCGATCTGCTGGTTTACGGTATGGGGGAACTGGCAATGATTGAGATTGCGGTCGGCCTGAATGCCGGAATCCCGGTGAACCAGCTGACTCATATCCGGGGCACCGCTGTAATCAGCCGGGAAGCAGAAGTTGGTGATGCGGTGATGCTGCCAGCCACCGAAGAAGTAATCGCCGATACCCTGGCCTATGCCCGGGCCACGGCGCTGATTTACCAGAGTAACAATGCCCATGATCCGCGGACGTATCTGCAGCCCACCGGCAATCGGTACCTGCAGCAGAACCCACCCCAGCAGCCGCTTTCTCAGGCCGAGTTTGATGCCCTTTATGATCTGCCCTTTACCTACCGCTGGCATCCTGTCTATGATCAGGTGGGAGGCGTGCCGGGGCTGGAAGAAGTGAAGTTCAGTATCACCGCCAACCGGGGCTGCTATGGCAACTGTACTTTTTGTGCTTTGGCCATTCATCAGGGTAAATACGTTCAGATGCGCAGCCGCGATTCAATTGTCCGGGAAGCTGGACGGATGGCAAAAGATCCGGATTTCAAAGGCTATATCCATGATATTGGCGGGCCCACCGCTAATTTTTCGCACCTGGCCTGTAAAAAACAGGAAACCCGGGGCTATTGTAAAGATCGCGAATGTCTGGCGCCGGAACCCTGCAAGAATATTGACCCCAGCCACAAGCCCTATCTGGAGACCCTTCGGGCAGTCCGGAAACTGCCGGGGATTAAAAAAGTTTTTATCCGCTCGGGCATCCGTTATGACTATCTGGCGTTGGATCAGGACAAGGCGTTTTTCCGGGAACTGGTGGAGCATCATATCAGCGGACAGCTGCGGGTCGCTCCGGAACATGTCTCCGACGAGGTGCTGCGGCATATGGGCAAACCGTCCTTTAAGGTCTATGAAAACTTTGCCCGCCAGTTCAAACAGATTGATGATCAGCTGGGCAAAAACCAGTTTGTGCTGCCTTATTTCATCACCGGTCATCCTGGCTGTAGTCTTCAGGATGCCGTCAAGCTGGCCGAATATATCCGGGACATGGGCTTTTTTCCGGAACAGGTCCAGGATTTTTATCCCACTCCGGGCTCGGTGGCTACGGCCATGTATCATACCGGGGTCAACCCCCTGACGATGGAGGCGGTTTATGTCCCCAAGGGGCGCGAGAAGAACATGCAGCGGGCTCTGGTGCAGTACAATAAGCGGGAGAACTATCTGCTGGTCCATGAGGCCCTGACCAAAGCCTACCGGGAAGATTTAATCGGGACGGGGAAAAAAGCGCTGATTCCGGCCAAGGTAAAAAGTGGCGATCATCATGTCGGTCAAGCTAATAAAACCAATCACACGAATAAAACGAGATCAGCCAAGCCAGCTCAGGCGAAGCAGTCAAAAATAAACCATAAGGATAAAAGCAGAGGTAAAAATGGAAAAAAAATTAACTGAATCCATTGAGGATTATATTGAAACCATTTATCTGGAGAGTCAGAAACACGGCAAAGGCGTGCGGATTACCGACGTTGCCCTGGAACTGAAGGTCAGCAAGGCCAGCGCCAATGATGCCGTCCGCAAACTCAAAGAGTTGGGTTATGTGGAACATGAACGCTATGGGCAGATCTATCTGACCGAAGCCGGGAAGCACCGAGCTGAAAAGGTCTATGAAAAGCACCGCCTCATTACTGAGTTTCTGGTCAAGGCGCTGGAAGTGTCCCTGGGCACTGCGGAGAAAGATGCCTGCGGCATTGAGCATATTATCTCGGACGAATCCTTCGAAAAAATGAAGGCTTATCTCGATCAGTAAACAAAAAAAATAAAAAAATTAAGGAAGTAAGAATGAACGAAACAAGCAACCAGATTAAAGTTGGCGAGAAGTATACAATGGAATTAATGGATATCACCCATAGTGGGGAAGGGGTCGGACGACTGGACAACATGATCGTCTTTGTTGAAGGCGGCCTCCCCGGGGACGTGGTGGAAGTTGAGATCCGAAATGTGAAAAAAACCTATGCTCAGGGGACCCTGCTGTCGATCAGCCAGGCCTCACCGGAACGGGTCACCCCGGCCTGCCCCTATTTTGAGCAGTGCGGAGGCTGTCAGATTTTGCATATGAGTTATGGCGGCCAGTTACGGGCGAAAGCGAAGATGGTCGGGGATGCCCTGCAGCGGATCGGCGGTCTCAAAGAAATCGACGTGGCACCGATTCTCGGGATGGAAGATCCCCGGCGTTACCGTAATAAAGCCCAGTTTAAACTGGACAATAAGGGCATGGGTTTCTATGCTAAAAAATCCCATAATCTGGTTCATATTGAGGACTGTCTGAACCAGCCGGAATCGGCGGCGGATGCCATTAAAACCATCAACGCCCTGATTCAGGAACTGAATTTAAGCATCTATGATGAACGCACTCATAAGGGTTATGTCCGGGGCGTGCTGCAACGGACCAACCTCCAGGGCGAAAACATGATCACCCTGATCATTAACGGCAAGGATTTAAGCCAGCGTCAGGCCATTGTGGAAGGGATTCTGGCCGGGATTCCCAATGTCAAAAGTATTTATGTCAATATCAACCGCGAAAAAGGCAATGTCATCCTGGGCAAAAAAAGTCTCTGTGTCCACGGCGCTGCCCGTCTGGTTGAGGAGATCGGGGATCTGAATTTTTCAATTTCACCCAACTCCTTCTTCCAGGTCAATTCCAAACAGACTGTTAAACTCTATGATACCATCAAAGCCTTTGCCGCTTTAACCGGCAGTGAAACCGTCTTTGATCTGTATTGCGGTACTGGTACCATCGGTCTTTATCTGGCGGCTCAGGCCAAACAGGTCGTCGGGATTGAAAGCGTGGGGGATGCCATTCTCGATGCCCGGGAAAATGCCGGACTCAATCAGATTGAAAATGCCAGCTTTCATTTAGGCCGGGCTGAAGATGAAATGCTGAAAATCATCAAAGAAGAAGGTCTCAAGCCGGACCTGATTATTCTCGATCCGCCTCGTAAAGGCTGCGAAGAAACGCTGCTGGCAGCGATCACCGAACTGGAAACACCACGGGTCATTTATGTCTCCTGTAATCCGTCAACTTTGGCGCGAGATCTTAAGTATCTGACCGAAGCCGGCTATGCCATCAAAGCGGTTCAACCGGTGGATTTATTCCCGGGTACCGGGCACGTTGAGACGGTAGTATTGATGTCACGGGAAAAATAGTAGGTATGTGAAAGTCCAGTATTACTGGGCTTTTTCTTTTTTTGTGGTATAATTTTACTATCTAAAACAGGTAAATTATTCTTTGAGGGAATCGATCTAAAGAGCTGATTATGGCCCGTACAGTGCGATTTAGATGTCAGTGTTTGGTGAGAAGTCGATATAGATGTTTTCGGTTTTTGGGGCTTGTTGAGTGGTTGATTTGGAGGTTTTTAGGAATTGGCTGGGGTTATGTGGTCAGTTCGAATGTTTGCATTATGCAGGCTATATATTTATTAGAATGAGTTATGATTGAAATAATATAAATATTGTCTAAAGAAATAACCCAGGTATTGGTAAAGAGGGGGAAGCACAAAATGCTTGAGAAAATTCAAATAAAAAATTTCAAGTCTATAAAGCAGATAGAAATTAATTGCAATGAAAAATTCAATGTAATAATTGGTGAAAACAATATTGGAAAAACAACTATTTTTGAAGCTATTCATTTATGGAAGATTTGTTTTGATGCAAGTATTCAAAAAAGGGACAAAAAATCTTTCTACGCTACATCTAAAAATATAATTTTTTCCGATAATGAGTATTTACGTATTTTTGAAGATAAAGATTTACTTAACCATGAGTTGTATAGTAGTAATAAAACTATAGAAATATCTCTGGTAATAAAATATAATGCAGAAATCTACAGTCTTGGGTTTCAGGTTTCAAAAGTTATTGGGATAGATAATGCCTATTTACAAACAACCTATATCGACAGAAATGAGTTTAATAGATTTTCAAATATGGTGAAAAATTCAGAGTTTAATTTGACAAATTTTTTAATAATTTGTGAATCTCGTCCAATTGCTAATATTGTAGCCAAAGAGCCATATATGTATAAAAGCCAAGTTCTTGATAAAATTTCTCGTGGAAAAGGTTATGAAGTGCTCCGAAATAAAATAATAAAATCCTCACATATTAAAGAACTTATTGAAGAACATATAACTAATGTTATGAACGATGAGTATAGATTTAATGAGGTTGATAAAGATAATAAAACATATATAAGACTATTAGTTAATGGGACGAATATCTTATCCCAAGGTAGTGGTTTTTTACAGATTGCAGAAATTTTTTCATCTCTAGAATATATTAACGCGGGAATGTATATTCTTTTAATTGATGAGCCTGACTCTCACTTGCATATGCGATTACAAAAAAATCTAATTAATGAATTACGTTCCATACTCAATAGCCAAACCTTTGTAATTACACATAATGATCAATTCATCTCTTATATTCCTGATGAAGAAATTTTATTTATTGATAACAAGCGTAAAGAATCAGGAATAATAAAATGCATAGAAGCAGGATATAAAAATTTAATACTGGAGAACCTAATAGGAACTATAGATAAAATTGACAAATTAAGGATTGCGGAAAAAATTGTTTTGTGTGAAGGTGAAACTGATGTTGTTTTTCTTAATAATTTGTTACAGAAATATTCTGAACTAAATGGTTCAGAGTTACCATGTGTTTTTATAGACAAGTTGTATGGAATAGATTCCTTGAACGATAAACTACTTTCTTATTCTAGGGCATACAACCAAATTGTTTTTAATGAAGCAAAATGGCTTATTATACGTGATTCGGATTGTTTACCGATATCTAAGCAAATTAGATCTGGGAATAAAAGCAAGGATTATATAACAGCTTCAAATAAGGAAGTGCTCTTTCAAAAGGGATATGGAATAGAATCAACATTTATTTCTGAACAAAACAAATTTTCTGTGCTAATAACAGCGCACTATGAATTAGATAACACAGAAATTGATAATATAAGTGAAATTATAAGTGAAACTATTAATGAATATGCAAACAACGTAAGAGATTGTTTAAATCCGGTACATACGGAGCTTTTACGTCATTTTAATAGACAGAAAGACCAGCTAATAAAAGTCAATAGCAAATTTCATATTTTTTAAAAATTAGGATGAATAAAAAATGGCATGGTAAACAAGCCATCAAAAAATCCGAACAATGGCCCAAAACAGCTAATCGAAATTTACAGGGTTAAGCGACCAAAGCGAGGTCGGAACGGTTGCTGTTTCGCCAGGACTGATGATCTTCGGGGCTCCTGAATTCAAACGGTTTTTGATCACGGAGAACCGCAAAGATGTAATGAAGCAACTTATTCATAACAGCAACAAGAGCTACCTTTTTCTTCTTGTTCTGGCACTTCTTCTGATAGTAATCCCGCAAAACGGGATTCATTGGATCGCCTTTGCTGGTGGTGCGGATGGAACCTAGAGCTGCTGTAAATAGGACTCTACGCCCGAGCCGGGTACCACGTTTGGAAATTTTGTTACGATCCCCATTAAACTTTCCGGACTGATTGACACTGGGATCTATACCAAAAAAGGCAACCAGTGCTTTTGGTGAATGGAATCGCGAAAAATCGCCAATTTCGGCCAGAAAAGTAGCCGCAGTCATAAAACCAATTCCTGGCACGGATTCCAAAAGTGCAATGGATTCTCGGACAGTTTTAGGAAAGTCAACATCCGAAATCATTCCAACCAGCTGTTCTTTCAGACCAACCTGATTGTTCTGAAACATTTCAATCCCATCAAGGTGAAACTGGATTTTGCGGCTGAGAATTGAAAACTCCAGCGGCATTGAAAGGCAAAGCTGCGCCATTTCAACGAGCTTGGCCGCTTTTTTCTGTCCCCATATAAGCCCCTTGCGGCTGGTTGATGCCATCATTTTTGCCAGTGTGTCTGGACTTTCAGAAAGAATAGCCTGAGGCGTCGGATAATCTCTGAGAATTTTCAGCGAGGTCTTGCCACAAGGATCGCTGAACACATCCAGATAACCCGGAAAAAGCAGATAAAGATCGGTGCACAGCCGGTTTTTCAGTTCAGTCAGCATATCCGAAATTGCATAGTACTCACGCAACAACATCCGCAGGGCAAGAATCTGGGGTTCTGGAACCAGTGAATACTTGACATTCTGAAATTTAGCCAGCCGGGCAATGGCTTCTGCATCTTTTGCATCATTTTTTACTTTTCTTAAGTTGAAATTTTTGGTAGAATGAACACATAGAGGATTGAGGACAAATCCTTTGAGATCATTCGATTTCAAAAAGAAGAAGAGTGGCAAATGAAAGATACCCGTAGATTCTACAAAGTAGATGGGCTTTTGTTTCAGCCGCTCTTCTTCTTTTTTAAGGATTGCGAGCAGCTTGTTGAAACCCGCCGGATTGTGATCGATCCGAAAAGGTTTGCGAATCAATGAGCCATTGGGCTCAAGCATGGCGACCACAGAAAACTCTGAGGAAACGTCAATACCGACAACAAAATCACTCAGAAATTCAGACATAATAAGACAACCTTTCTGTTCAAACTAGTCAGAGCATCCACCAGAAAGAACGCCGGACAACCTTGCATTTGAAACGGGTAACACCCGAAGGTAACCCAACCAGCTAAACACCGAATCGTCCCTGTGGAGTGACACGCTTTTTTACGGATAAGACCTTAATAAGAAAAGGGATCCATTAAGTACGCACATCGATCTCTCTAACAAGGAGATTATAGCACGATGTTTAGGAAAATCATATCCCGGTGTCGCTGATTGAGCCGAACAATATGTTCGAATTTTGAAAGATCATTCGGGTGTGGTTTTTAACCTTTACCCTAACTCTATCTTACAAGATAAGCGCAGTGAATATAAAGATTTATCTTTCCAAGATATGTTATCAGAAATCAATGATAGTAATATTGAATATATCATGACTAAGCCGTTATTGAATATGTTTTTAGAATCCATACATCACAAGGTAACAGCAAGTTATAACGTGCAAAGTGATAAACTTGATAATCATACACTCATAACTTTTTATTTCGGAACACTTAATGATATTGATAAAATTTATAATTGTCACCAACATTTAATAGATGTACTGACAAATTAATTGCTATTCACAAGAAAGCACCCTGCGCTATTACAACG
The DNA here is from genome assembly GCF_041752335.1 of Acetobacterium sp. Classification (GTDB taxonomy): domain Bacteria; phylum Bacillota; class Clostridia; order Eubacteriales; family Eubacteriaceae; genus Acetobacterium. The sequence goes on from NZ_JBGSHG010000049.1 coordinate 24,328, forward strand.
TAGGGTGCCAAAAATTTACTCCGAATTATCTTCATTAATGTCCACTTTCACACCAGATTTGAATTCCACAATGAATTTGTCCTCAAAGACGGTGACTTTTTCAATCAATCGCCGGACAAGCGCCTCGTCATATTCGGTCAGGGAGGTTGACTGCTCCATCAAAAAAGTACTCATATCGGAAATTCGTTTCTTTATGTCATCCCGTCCGGCGCTTTCCAGCTGAAGCTTTTGTTTTTTATTATGCAAACGGTGAATTTCAGCACCAACTTCTTCATAGTCGGCCTTAGAACTGGCAAGTTTCAAAAGCTCTTGTTGAAGTTCCTGAAGTCGCAATTCAATATCAATCAGGGGTTGATTATTCTCACGGCTGAGGACGTTTTCGATATTTTCCTGTAGGGTAGCAAGAAAGGTGTTTTTTTGGCCAAGCGTCTGATTGATAGCACTGACCAGCATCTGTTCGATTTGGTTTTCAGGAACCGTTCTGGCATCACAGAATAGCCCGGTGTTTTCCAAGCGACTGACGCAGCGCCAAACGACGGACTTTTTGCCGCGGTTGTTCCAATGGACCCTGCGAAAAACTTCACCGCAATTGCCGCAAATGATCATGTTTGAAAAACAGTGCGTACAGCTGTGTTTGTCAATCAAAAAGTTTAGCGTTTGGTCTCGAAAAGTTGTGCACTTGCCAACACAATTTTGTTCATTAGCAGATGGTCGTCCAATCTCTTTTTAACAGAGTACCATCTGCGCAACTTTTGAATACTTTTTG
>NZ_JBGSHG010000050.1:0-18636 GCF_041752335.1 Acetobacterium sp.
CGTCAGACCGGAAGTTTGCCGCCGGCTTCCTTCAGATTCCCCGTCGCCGGGGACACCCTTGCCTTAAGCTATGCACTTGGCACTACCTACCCGTGCTCGGGACTTTCACCCGTTAGATTGCGCCCATGCCGGGCGCACCACCACAAAAAAGACACCGCAAAAACGATGTCTTTTTTAAAGCATTTGTCGTACCGACAATTGTTACATCACGTTGTCCGCATCGGAGCGGACAACAGATTAACAATTGGTCGGTACGGTAGTTCACCGAAAACCTATTTAATCCAGGGCTACATTGATTTCCAGCTTAATGCCGTCGATATCAAATTCAACGCACATGACCTGGTCCCGGCTCATGCTCAGTTCGATGCTTTCCCCGGTCAGCATGGTAGGCGGGGAAATATCCACTGTGATATTATCGTTTGAAAAATTAATTGCCGCATTGGCGGTTAACATATTGGACAGTTCTGAAATGGCACTCTTAGCCATATCGTCCAATTCATCCACCGGCATCCCCATCATCATGATGGAAGCAATCTGCTTGGCTCCCTCGGTATCGATGGCATAGGCGACATTGCCCTTTTTATCGCCAACGATCCCCAAGGTCAGGACAATGCCGCTGGCGACAATTTTTTTTGTTTTTTCTTTTTGTTCGATTAAATTGATACTTTCAAACCCCAACTGCGGCATAATATCCGTGACTGATGCAATGAAAGGATTGATAATTCCTATATCCATTCCACATCCCCCTTTTGAAAGCCCACATTCATAAAGACATTACCGAGATCGGTTTTGATTATAAACGATTCACTCATAATATCGCCAATGGAAATGGTAATATCTTTACCCCGGAAGACGGTGGGTGGTGAAACCCGCAGGCCAAAGGAACGATTGAGCCCGTTTAGAAGCGAACAGGCGTTACCGCCAATAACATTAGTAAATTCGCTTAAGAAATTAATAGCATCATCAATCTGCTGGGTATCATCCTGGAGGATTTTTTTAGTCATCCCCAGAGCGGTCGCTTCCGACATATCCATGATTAAGCGGCCGTCGTGGCGGCCAATGATCCCAATCGCGACAGATATTCCGGATGAATTGGTGGTCATGGCATGATCTGCAATCTTTTCGACTGCCACTTCCCCGCCGATTTCCCGTTTCAGAAAACTGAAAATAGATTCTTTAAAGGCTTCTTCAAAATTATTTTTTAAGACACCGTAGAGTTCTTCGCCTTCAAAAAGCCGTTCAATGGCCGAATCCAGATCGGTCTGATCGACGGGTTTTTGCAAATAACCCCTGATCCCGGCTTTTCTGGACCGTTGGATAATTTCTTCATCCATCATCGCACTGATGGCAATGATTTTGGTTTCATGCAAGTGTTTGAGAATTTCTTTTGAACACTCGATTCCATCACCATCTGGCAGGGTCATATCCATTGTAATCAGATCTGGTTTAAGCTCCTGGGCTTTTTGAATTGCTTCTTTCATGTTCAGGGCCGTGCCAACAATCTCCAGCCCATCTTTTTGCAGCATCCGTTTGAGCACTGCGATTGAAAAAGTTGAATCATCTACTATCATCACTCTAATATTTTCCATAAATCTACCGCCTTCTTAATCGAATCGAAAAATTCTGTTTATTAATTTTAATGGTTATCACAAGCATTCGTCAAGTAATATTTAAACCCTAACTAAATTTTAAATACCCTGATTAACCGGAATTATTCAGGTTTTACAGGTTATCTTTTTTCTTGTTTTTCGAATAGAAACGATCCCGATCCTTTTTTCCGCCGGTGTTTTTTCCGGAGCTGCTTCCGCTTCCTCGACGGTTTTTGGTTGTCGTTGCACTATAGGCTACGGACCGTCGCGATGCCGCAACTTTAACTTCATTTGGAACGACCACTAATGGGAAGGGATGAACCTCAACTACCGGGATTGATTTGTCGACCAGTTTTTCGATTCCGTCCAGTAACGGCATTTCTTCCTGGTCGCAAAAAGCGATCGCAATCCCACCGAGACCAGCCCGACCGGTCCGGCCGATCCGATGCACATAGGTTTCCGGAACCTCGGGCAAATCATAATTAAAGACATGGGACAGCTCTTCAATATCGATACCCCGGGCGGCAATATCGGTTGCTACCAGAATCCGGGTTCTTCGTTCCTTAAAGTTATTCAGGGCCAATTGGCGGGCATTCTGGGATTTATTGCCATGGATGGCCTGGGCCTTAAACCCGGAACGCTCAAGATGTTTGACGATCTTATCGGCGCCATGCTTAGTTCGCGAAAAGACCAGCGCCGAGACAATTTCCCGGTTTTTGAGCAAATGGACCAGCAGATTGATCTTGTTGTTTTTGTTGACATAATAAACATTCTGCTCAATCACTTCAACGGTTGATGAAATCGGTGTGATGGTGACCTTAACTGGATCGCGGAGGATGGTACCCGCCAGTTTGGCGATTTCCATCGGCATGGTCGCCGAGAACAGCATATTCTGACGCTCAGCCGGCATGTGCTTCATAATTTTGCGGACATCCTGAAGCATCCCCATATCCAGCATCATATCCGCTTCATCCAGAACAAAGGACTTGATCTGACCTAGTTTGATATACTTCTGGTTAATTAAATCCAGCAGTCGTCCCGGGGTTGCCACTAAGATATCGACTCCGGCACCCAAGGCCTTGGTCTGCGGATTCTGGGATACGCCCCCGTAAATAACCAGGGTTCGCAGTCCTAAAAACTTGCCGTAAGCTTTAAACGAATCACTGATCTGCAGCGCCAACTCCCGGGTTGGCGCCAGGATCAATGATTTAATCGCGCGGTTGCCCTTGAGATTACGCTGTTCATAGGAAAGCTTCTGTAAAATCGGGATCGCAAAAGCGGCGGTTTTGCCGGTGCCAGTCTGGGCACATCCCAATAAATCACGGCCTTCCAATAAAGACGGAATCGCCTTTTCCTGAATCGGTGTGGCCTCAGTATAACCTTCAGCGGTTAAAGCCTTCTGAATTGGCTGTATAATATTTAAATTTTCAAATTGCAATAGGTTCTCCTTTATTTTAAAAGTGCTGCACGGGTTGAAAAATTTTACGGATCAACCTCTATCATAAATAAAGAACGCTGGTAGCGTTCCTTAGACTGTGACATACGGATAAAGTAATACCGACAATTGTTACATCATGTTGTTTGCATCGGAGCGAACAGGTTGATAAACCTGCGTGGAGGCAACGAGCCAATCACAAGCTTGCTTGTAGTTAGCGACTGCCCGCGACTAATAAGAAATTTTATTTCTTATTAGTGTCTGATTCCGCAGCAAACAACAGATTAACAATTGGTCGGTATGGTAGTTTGCCGACAACCTGAGGAACGCCGGTAGCGTTCCTTAGAAAATTGATTTATTTATCGAAAAATCCGCCTCTTTTTGTTGTTTTGAACGCTTTTCGATCACTGACCTTGTTTTGATTCGGTTTGTCAGCCTTAATTCCCTGCTGTGCACTTAGCTTTTTCTTTTCTTCAATTATTTTTTTCATTCCTTCAATATTGTTCGTTGACATAAAATCCCCTCCTTTTCCCCGGAAAACCACTGCAAACACAACCAATTAATAGTGTTGTAATGATAAGGGATTAGTTTCGTCTTATTTTTTTGACAGTATAAAAAAAAACTTATGCCATTTTCAGGCATAAGTTTAAAATATTTGTGTTATTAGATAACTTGAATATTTTCGGCTTGTGGGCCTTTAGGTCCTTGAGTAATTTCGAAAGAAACTTCTTGGCCTTCTTCTAAAGATTTATAACCACTAGAAACGATTTGTGAAAAATGTGCAAACACATCTTTACCATCTTCCCCTGTTATAAAACCAAAACCTTTTTCTGAGTTAAACCATTTTACTGTACCATTCATTGATGAGTACCTCCTAATTTTATTCCCTAAATCCTTGTAATACGGATAACAACTACATTTCTAAATTAGGATAATACTGTAAAGCATAGTACCAATTAAAAAATATTATGTTAAATTCATTTACTATTAATTTAAGTTCTTACTTATAATAACACGATCCAATCAATAAAGCAAACTTTTTAATAATTATTTTCAAACCCTTAAGACTCTTAATTAAAGCCCCCTTCCTTCCTTGATTTTTTTCATTGAAAAGATGGAAAATCTGCTTCTTAAATGGTACAATATAAAAACTGTTTCTAAATTCTTACTGACATTAACAGCCGTGGCGGCTTTTAAATTTACGGTGGCATTTAGCTATTATTTTTTCTTAGGAGGTTTCATATGCGTTTAGTTACTCGTTCAGATTTTGACGGTTTAATCTGCGGCATGCTGTTAAAAGAAGCCGGCATCATTGACGACTGGATTTTTGTTCATCCCAAAGATCTGCAGGACGGGCTCTTTTCCCCCACTGAAAATGATGTGCTGGCCAATGTGCCCTATGTATCCGGCTGCGGTATGTGGTTTGATCACCATTCATCAGAGAAAGATCGGATGGGGTGGCATCCTGGGGTGGCCGGTGAAAGCCGTCTGGCACCTTCGGCAGCCCGGATTATTTATGAATATTACGGCGGCGCCGACAAGTTTCCCCATTATCAGGAGATGATCCTTTCCGTGGATAAGGTGGATTCCGGAAAGCTGTCCCGGGATGAGATCTTAAACCCCACCGGCTGGATCCTGCTGGGCTTTATTTCTGATCCCCGAACCGGATTGGGTCGCTTCCGGGATTTCCGGATCAGCAATTACCAGTTAATGGAAGAGCTGATCAATCTTTTTAGAAACCTATCCATCGAAGAAATTCTCGAATTGCCGGACGTCAAGGAACGAGTCGAACTTTACAACGATCAGGCCCGGCTCTTTACCGAAATGGTTACTGCCCATACCCGCATCGATGCTAACATAATCATCACTGATCTGCGCAACGTGGAAACCATCTACACCGGCAACCGTTTTATGATTTACAGCCTCTACCCAAACCAGAACGTGAGCCTCTGGATCGTCGATGGCAAGCAAAAACAGAATGTCTCGATTGCCTGCGGTTACAGCATCTTAAACCGCACCTGCACCGCTGATATAGGCAAACTGATGCTCAAATACGGCGGTGGCGGTCATCATATGGTTGGCACCTGCCAGATTCACTATGACGGAGCCAACCCGATTATTGACGAAATTATCGCCGTCCTAAAAAGCGAATAAAAAAGCGCAACCCTTTTAGAATACTCAAATCTTTAAACTGATACAAACCCAGTACCGACAATTGTTACATCATATTGTACGCATCGGAGCGAACAGGTTGATAAACCTGCGTGGAGGCAACGAGCCAATCACAAGCTTGCTTGTAGTTAGCGACTGCCCGCGACTAATAAGAAATTTTATTTCATATTAGTGTCCGATTCCGCAGCGAACAACAGATTAACAATTGGTCGGTACGGTAGTTAGACGACAAAAGCGCAACCAGCGACGGTTGCGCTTTTTTTATTCCCCCGGGCGGAATTCGAAGACTTTCAGGGAGCCTTTATAGCCAAGAAAGGTCAGATAGGCCACAGACCGGTCGGGATTAATCCAGGCCATCACCGAGTAGGAGTTGGCGGCATCCTTTTTATTGTAGGCCGAGTTGATTTCGATCCCATCCACCCCACCAAAAAGTGTTTTAACTTCGTCATAAGGCATCCCTTCTTTCAGGGAATTAACCTGATCCGCTGTCACATTGGCATTAACCAGGGCATCCAGATAGGTATTGTCTGGCACATAAAGCTGTTTAAACACCGCCACCTCAGGGGCTTCTTCTGCATCCGTTTCGTCAGTGGTCGCCGCAATATCCATTGCCACCGTATCGTAGCTCACCGTTACCCCATAGCCGGTGTTTTCATCCAGATAGTTAAATCCTTTTCCCTTGGCAGTGCCTTCAACCTTCAGAATTTTTTCGGCTTCCTCTTTGGGCATTCCCACCAGCACCTTGTTGTAGAGGTTCAGCGGATCGGTGCTGACCTCTTTTTTACCGCCGCCAAACATCACCAGGACAATGGCGACAAGCACAACTATGCCGATTAGCACAGCTATTCCGCCGATCAATATTGGCTTTGAAATTTTTTTCTTCATTCATTTTTCTCCTGTTTATTTCTCAATCTTTGTCGAACAATGGCCCTACCGTCTTTAAGATCCTACTAAAAAAAGAGTGTGTATCGTAATGTCTCGACAATACCACTCTTCCGGCTGATTTTTACTGAGATTTTCACTGAATTCATTCTAAACAAAAGCTGGGGTTTTGTCAATCAGAAAGCACAAAACCCTTTAAATTTTATGAAAGCACAAAACCCTTTAAATTTCCGAATCCGAGCGATCTTTTTATTTGAGGTAACCCCATCGCGCTATCGCGAATGCAAAATAGTCTCATTGGCAACTTTAAACCGCTCAATTTTTTCCAGATTAGTGTTAATATTTTGCCATTCAATCCCATTGACAGCGTCTTCATCTCGTGATAATGTTTACATATGTAAACAATCCACCGGGATTTATGTAACATTTTCATACCAGCGGGATCAATCTGTCCGACTTCTGGTCTGGTACTCACCCTGAAGTGTATGGATCGCTTTGCTCTGATATGACCCGGTAAATTTTAAAGGAGGCTATTTATGGCAGCTAAAATTCTATTAGTCGGCAGTGTAATGATGGATCTTATTCTTCGGTGTGAACGGGCACCAGAACCCAGCGAAAGTGTTTTAGGACACGATTACCGCAATGCACCCGGAGGAAAGGGCAGCAATGCGGCTGTCGCAGCCGCCCGTACCGGAGCCCAGGTTTCCGCCTATGCTACCATCGGCGATGATGCCAACGGCGAATATCTTTTGGATTGCTGGAAAAAAGAAGGAGTTGACACCACCTTTACGATTACCAAACCCGGTGCCAACACCGGTTTTGTAGCCATCACCCTGGAAGATAGCGGCCAAAACCGTCTGATCATCTTCCCCGGCGCCAATATGCTGACCCCTCCCGATCAGCTGGAAAAAGTGTTTGAAAACGAATTTGATGCCGTCCTGCTGCAATTTGAAATCCCCCTGGAAACCAATGCCAAAGCGATTGAACTGGCCAATAAAAAAGGCATTATCACGGTTCTGGATGCCGGCCCGGCCCAGGATTATCCGCTGGAAAAACTGCCACCGGTGACCATCCTGTCCCCCAACGAAACCGAAACCAAAGCCCTGGTCGGTATCTATCCCGCTGATGAAGAAACCTGTCGGGCCGCCGCCAAAAAACTGATGGAACGCAACGGCTGTAAATTTGTGGTCCTGAAACTGGGGGATCGCGGCTCATATATCTATGGCGATGGCCTGGATGTGATGGTCCCACCCTACAAGGTTGATGCCATCGATCCCACCGCCGCCGGCGATGCCTACACCGGAACCCTGGCCAAAGCCTTTGTTGAAATGGGCGACCTGGTTGAAGCAGCCAAATATGCCAGCGCTTCTGGTGCCCTGACCTGTACCCAGCTGGGTGCGCAACCGTCGCTGCCCACTGCCGCCGAAATTGACGCCTTCCTGGCCACCCAGAAATAAGCCCAAAATTAACTGCAGGTTTGTTGCTGCGGTTGGCTAAAACTGCCGTACCGACCAATGACCGAGGGGTCAGACCCTTGTTAATCTGTTGTTCGCTGCGGGATCGGACAGGCGATGCCATATCCGCCCCGATGCGTACAACATGATGTAACAATTGTCGGTACTGGGTCGTTAATCAAAATTAACTAAAGAACAAAAAAGCAACAAACCGATTTAAGGCTTGTTGCTTTTTTTATTGCCAGCTTTTATGATAGTTCCACTCCGAAATAGCTTTTCAAGGCGTCTTTGATTGCGGCATCGCCGCTGATGGTGGTTTCGGTCAGCGCTTCACCATCGGTGATCTTTAGGTTGCCGTCAAAATAGGTGATCTTGCCGGTGGCGGTGACCAGGGCACACATCTGAGCCTGCCGGAAAAAGGACTCCGGGTAGGCGGAGGTGTAAAAATTGGCAATCAGATAATCGGCCGGACAGCTGCCTTCCAAAGTAAAGGCGTAGATCGGTTCAAAACCGGCCGCGGTTTTAAACTCCACCCGATAACCGTAAACCGGATCGGCCATCAGCCGATGGGTACGACCCAGATGTTCCTGCTCCAGGCCTTCCTCAAATAATAGCGGTGCGGCCAGACTATTGCCGCCAAAGCCGACATCACAGACCCATTGCTGGCCATCGGTTTCCACCAGTAGCACCATATGGGTTTTTCCGGAGTTATCAAAGCCTCCGTGGTAGACCCGGGCCAGATGCCGGGTAACCGGAAAACCCATTTCGGTCAACACCGCCGCAAACAGGCTATTCATTTCAAAGCAATAACCGCCTCGATGGTTTTTTACCATTTTCTCAAACAGATCGTCAAGCTCCAGGGAAATATTCTTTTTGGCAAAAACGTCGAGGTTTTCGAAAGGAATGTTCATGACGTGGCCAAGATGCAGCTGCTTCAGGGTTTCGACCGAAGCCTGGCGGCTCCCGGTATAGTTAATTCGCTTAAAATAGTCGTCAAGGTTAAATAATTTATCTGGCATACGTTCTCCCTTATTAGTTTCGTTTAAAACTATCATTAGTATACCAGAATTCCCGGAAAAATAAAGCTTAAAAGATTTCATTAAGGATCATTTATTGGCAGTCATCTGATAAAACTAAAATAGGACCAATCACAAATAATTGATTGGTCCTTTTTTGATGTTACCCTGTGATTATTCCCGCAAATTATAAACAGCCTTCATTTGGGGTTGTTTTAATAGCACAACTCCGATCCAGATAAACCAGACAATTTGAATCATACCAAAGACACTACAAAGATCGGTTAATCCAGGCACGATTGAAATGATTCCAACCGTACCAAGGATGATTCCTAAATAATTCAAACGCTTCGGCAGCAAACCGCTACGGAGTCCCGCGATGCTGATTAACAAGGTCATGACGCCGCCTAATATTTCACCATTCTGTCCACCCATTCCATTGGCAACCGCTTCAATTCCTAACCATAATGTTGTTCCCTGGTCAGGATTATCTTTAAATAATGCGATCGCCTGGGTCATCCCGGCGTTTGCCACCATGCCACTGCCAATCAGCAAACACGCCCATATAATCCCGATCACAGTTGCGGCCTTCATGATATTAGGGCTTTTATCTTTAAGCTTTTCATAAAGTGACAAATTCAAAAGCATCAGAAAAATGCCAAAGAACACGTACGAAATAATATTTGTTAAGTACATTAACGCTGGCTGATTGACAATCAAATCCATCTTTTGGGATGGTTCAACAATACTTGGATAATCGAGTATAAAAATAAATATCGGGATTGTGACTAAATAAGCTATCGCCAGATAAAATGCCGCAAACCCACCAATTTTTTGAAAGCTTTTCATTTTAAACATTCCTCCTAATCTGTTTAATTCTTGATTCATTCTTAGCATACTACAGATTAGGATGGGGCTCCACCTACTAAAGTAGGGTTGCAATCTCAATTAGGTAGGTTATATGATTCCGAGTTCGTGGGCTTTTGCAACGGCTTCGGTTCTGCGCTTAACGTCCAGCTTGGCATAAATGTTCTGATTATATCCCTTTACCGTGGATAATGCCAGGAACAGCCGGTTTGAGATTTCTTGATTGGATAAACCGCTGACGATAAGTACCAGAACCTCAAGTTCTCTGATTGTCAGTGGTTCAATCAGCCTTTGGTTAGCCATTTCCTTTTTTAAATGCAGCACGTCTTTCTTAACATAGTTTAATCCCTCATCCGGAGAAAGATGCTCAAGAAAAGGTCGATGGTAGTCCTGATCTTTTGCTAAAACCAAGGCTTCATCAAGAAGTAATCGACGTTCACCAAACTGGCCTTTAGCTTCCTTCACCTTACTTGCCAGCACCAGATAATTAATGCACGGTCCCATCCTTTTTTGCTTTTTTGCACTGTTAGTCAGAGCATTGCAAATAATACCGGCTTTTTTTAGCATCGGGGGATCGGCATTTTCGGCAAGAATCTTCTCCGTATAGACCGCGGCAGAGAACTCAGCAAGATATGGAATACTTTTGGTTTCAAAGCAATCCACCATTAACTGATCCTCTGATGACAGCATCCCTGGTCCTTTTCTGATCTGAATTAAAAGTTCCATCTCTTCTAAGGAACAATAGTCGGGAATAGGATTCACAAAGTAGGCTTTCTTACTTTCACAAATGCTGTCAAGGGCCATATCAAAAAGCCCTTCGCTGGCATAGAGCTTTGCAAACAGCAAATAATACTTGTATTCCCAGTCCATCAGGGCATAATTTTGGCCATATTCCCGGCTTTTTTTAAGCAGCTCATAAACTTCCTGGTTACTACCTTCAAGATAAGCGATATTGGCTAACCCCAAGTATAAACTGGCCCACAGAATTGGCACCTTGCTGACCCCATCAACTTGACTTATAGTTTTTTTTAATAGCGTCTTGGCATCCTTTAACCGGCCCATTTGAATATATAATTCACCGAGGGCCAGATAAAAACTGTTAATGCTCAAATCATTTACCTTATTACCGACAGTATGCACCATATCGACGATTATCTTCTCCGCGGCCAAAAGATCGCCTGACGTCCAATGGGCAAAACCGGAGAGCATGGCGATAATCCCCCGTAGCTGGTATTGATCCGGGGGTGCTTTAGCTAAAGCATCATGGGTATGCCTAAAGATCCCGTCAATATCTGCTGTTGCCGCGGCAATATACGCATACCCGGCGGCAATTGTCGCCGGGAGCAGTTTAAACTGGTTGATGTCAGAAACAGGCAATTTTTCAGGGTTATTAGCATAAAAATCATATAGCTTTTGAGCCCTTGCAAGCCATTTTTGGCTGCCCTGCAGATCGCCGGTATCGATGAGAGCCCAACCATAGCCCAGCGCCAGAACCGGTCTATTTTCGATAATACTTTCCGGAAGCAGTCTTGACATGGCCAGCCAGGTCGATGATTGCGACTGACCGTCCATCTCTGCCCACTTGCATTCAATCAGGGCCGCCGCCTGATCATACAACTGCCCGGCCAGGTAATGGTGGATGGCTTCCATCGACAGCCCTTCTTGATTAAACCAATCTCCGGCTCGACAATGCAATTCTTCCACGGTTATATTACCCATGCCTTGAAGATACTGAGGTAATCGCTGCCTTAGCAGCTCTCTGAATAAGTGATGATAGCGATACCACTTTCGGTCCTGATCAAGGGGGATTAAAAATAAATTGTTTTGCTGCAGATACGCGATCATCCGGCTACTGTATCCACTGCCTTGGTCCAGGAGTGAATCACAAAGATTAAAAGAGAAATATTCCAGGATCGAAGTTTTCAGCAAAAATTCCTTTGTTTCCTGAGACTGCTTTTCTAAAACCTCTTCGATCAGGTAGTCCATCACATAAGTGTGGCGTCCTGAAAATTCTTTAATAAAGCAGTTGATATCCTGCACTCCCTGCATCGACAACACCGCAAGCTGAAGACCGGCGATCCAACCTTCGGTGCGTTTTGTCAGCAGTGCCGCATGTTCTTCATCGATATCCTGACCCAGCTGATTGGCCAGAAAAGTCGCTGCTTCTTGCTTCGTAAATCGAAGATCGGCAATGCGGAGCTCCAGGATTTTATTGCTGACACGATACTTTGAGAGCGGAAAAGCCGGGTCCTCACGGGTAATCATGACCACTTTCATTTTTACCGGCAGGTACTCAATCAGTAACTGAATAAAAGTATCGATCTTTTCATTTTCGATGATGTGATAATCGTCAAGGACCAGCACAAATTCTTTGTCAATGCGGTGGAGGTTGGTAATGAATGCGCGCATAAAGGCGTCGTAACCAATCGAATCAAAAGATTCCCATAGTTGCAGCAAGTCGCCGGCAATCATTTGATCGAGATCCTTTATTCCTTCCAGCAAATAGATAAAAAACAATTGCAAATCATTATCGCGGGCATCCAGCGAATACCATAGATAGTTAAAATGCCCGCGCCTGATCCACTCACTGATAATTGTTGTTTTACCAGAACCGGCAAAGGAAGAAACCAGAATTAATCCCGCCTGGGAATTGTCACTGAGTTTCTTTTCGATGTCTTTTCGGGGAACATATAATGTGGCTGATTCGGGCTGATTCAGCTTAGTCCTTAGCATTTGATAGTTCATCTAATTCACCTCTCACAGCATCGATAATATCATAGTTTATGTACCCTATAAATCGTTACTTTATTATGAAGCTGCATTTATTTTAGGAAAATGACATGGGGACGTTTTCGTTTTGACTGTCACATCAGCAAATATCTACTGATCATATGACAAACGAAACATCCCCAAGACTTTGACTTTCCGACTTTTTGATCTTTGTTATCACTCAACTTAGTTTATGACTGAAATAACGACGTTGCCCTTCTTGTGTCCTTTCTCAACGTACCGGTGCGCTTCAGGAATTTGTTCCAGAGGATAATATCTGTCGATGACCGGTTTGTACTTTTCTTTTTCCAGAAGGGATTTCAGGAAATTTAAATCATCAATACTTGCTTTTGCTATTTCTTGTCCATCAACGGATACATATACGCCGCGTTGCGATAGCGCTTTTTCACTTCCTTTTTCTGTAATTTTACCGACGGCATCAAATATAATGTCGTATCGTTTTCCCTGTTCTGAAAAATCCCTATGAGTGTAGTCAATGACGGTATCAGCCCCCAGCGATTTTACAAGGTCCAAATTAACGGTGCTGCACACACCGGTGACTTCGGCTCCAAGAACTTTTGCGAGCTGTACGGCAGCCGTTCCGACGGCTCCGGAAGCACCATAGATCAGGACCTTTTGTCCGCTCTGAATATTTCCTTTTCGCAGAAAATACAATGCCGAAGTCCCGCCAAAGAGAACTGCTGCAGCTTCCTGATAGGTCACATTCGTTGGTTTTTTTATCACTAAACCATCTTCAGGCAGACATGCATATTCAGCGTAAGCACCAAAATACATGCCAGTAGAAGCAATAATCTGGTCGCCTGCCTTGAATTTTTTAACGTTCTTTCCGATCGCCTCAATTTCACCAGCCAGTTCCCTTCCCAGAATAGATTTCCTTGGTTTTCTGAGACCGAGCATAATTCGCATCGGAACCCAGTACATGATTGAGCTTTGGAAGCTTCGAATCTTATAATCTGCCGATGTTACGGTTGTCGCATATACCTTTATTAATATTTCATTGTCTTTGGGAATCGGTTTCCCTACCTCCTTGAGCTGAAGAACCTCTGCCGGTCCGTATTTCGTGCATACTATCGCTTTCATTATTTTCTCCTTCTCACTTTCTATATTCCACAGGCGACATGCCAGTCTTATTCTTGAAAAGCTTTGAGAAGTGCTGAGGATATTCAAATCCCAATTCAATGGCAATCATGTTCACTGGTTTTTCTGTCTCAATGAGCATGGCTTTTGCTCTTTCAATCAGATAAAAATGGATATGTTCCTGGGTATTCTTTCCGGTTTCTTTTTTTAGCAAATCACTCAGATAATGTGGCGAATAGCCCATCTCCTGAGCACAATATTTAACGCTTGGTAAGCCATCCAGCTCTGGTTTGACTGAGTCGAAATAGCTATTTAGCAGCGCTTCAAATCTCAGGATGACCTCCTTATTCACTTTAGTTCGAGTGATGAATTGTCTCCCGTAAAATCGCTTGCAATGATTCAAAAGCAATTCGACATATGAAATTATCAAATCCTGGCTGAAAATGTCAATATTCTGACTGAACTCATTTCTGATTTCATTTACAATGGCTGTGATTTTAATCTTTTCCTGCTCTGACAGATGCAGCGCTTCAGTGCTGGCATAGGAAAAAAAAGTATATTGACTCATCTTTTTTGCCAGTGAACTTTTGTCGATTAAGTCCGGATGAAAGCAAAGAAGCCAGCCGCTGGAACTTTTTAATTCAGCATTGTCTTCATCTACATGCAATGCCTGTTCCGGTGCCATGAATGTCAGACTTCCCTCTTCAAAATCATAATATTGCCGACCATATTTATTTCTGCAACTATTGCCTTCTTTTAAACTAATAGTATAGAAATTTGTGAAAACATCAAGATCAAGCGTTGATACAGTCGGATCTATTTCCTTGACATCGATCAGGGTTATCAGGGGATGTTTCGGTTTCCCATAACCGATTAGATCATGCAATTGAGAAATTGATTCAATTCTGATACTATTCTCCATAACTTTCCTCCTTTTCGCCAACCATTGACTACCGCGACTAACCATTTATTGTTAATTCAATAATATTACTAAAGCAGTAGAATATAAACATATATTTTACTGAATTCCTTATACATTATACTGATTTTGGAGTTTAGAGTTCTAAGTTAAAAGCAAGAAATTAAAAAAGCCCGCAAAAAGCAGGCTATTTAATCTGAATTTGACACCGCTGTGGCAATATTTCAAACAACAGTATAACGGAAAATTTTTGACGGTCGCATCAGCAAATATCAGCGGGTTATATGACAAATGATACGTTCCCTCGATCTACGATCGCTCGCCTCAATAAGCGACAACCTCTTTGATATTAAATTCCCGGCCGGAGATCAAACTGAAGTCTTCCGCCTGACAGTTCGGACAAATCTTGCGGTGGTCAACCACATTAAAATGTTCATGGCAGGCCTGACACTCCCCTATCGCCGGCATCACAATGATTTCCAGTTTGGTCTCTTGATAGGGGGTGTCACTGACCGCCGCCGGATAACAGGCTTCCACAAAATGCGGAATGGTCTGGGACAATTGCCCGATCTCCAGAATAATCTTATCAACCATAGTCAAATCATTTGCCACAACAAATTCGTCAACGATTTTAATCACTTCATAAACAATCCCCAGTTCATGCATGGCCTCACACCTCATTTTTTCGTTTTTTTACTTAATCAACAAACCTGGTACCGACAATTGTTAAAATAGCTCAACAATTGGTCGGTACGATAGCGAAGTGCTACCCGTTTGTTTCTTATCGGGTTTCTGAAAAAGGATTGACCTTGTTCAGCATGATTTTGGCTTTTCGGCCGACGGCTTTTTTAAGAATCGCCTTGGGTAAGTCGTCGATTTCATAGCCCATCTCATCATAAACCCGTTCCAGCGTAATCGCCTCAAATTTACATTTCAGGGTACAGGCGCCGCATCCGACACAGAGATACTCATCCACCTTGCTGGCGCCGCAGCTTAAGCAACGGGCCGTTTCTTTCTGGATCTGGGCTTCGGTTAAAACCCCACGTAAATCTTTAAAGGTCGTTTTCGAGACCTGACCATCGACATGGGCAATCCGTTGGCGCTCGGTGCCATCATAATCGATGCGCTCATCGAGATTGTCCTTATCCAGCATCGTATAGGTATGATTGTCGCGGCCAAAAACCAGGGACTGACCTTTCTGGACAAAGCGATGGATCGAAACCGCCGCTTCTTTACCAGCCGCAATGGCATCAATCGCCAGTTTGGGTCCGCTGGCAACATCGCCGCCGGAAAAGATGTCGTCACAGGAAGACTGCAAGGTGACCGGATGGACATCGATGGTATTCCGTGGGGATGAATTAACCATGTCACCATCAAATAGCTTGCCATAAACAGTGGCCTGTCCCACTGACAGGATCACATCGTCGCAGGGCACGATTTTTCGATCCGCTTCATCAAACTGGGGATTGAACCGACCGGCGGCATCAACGGTCGCCAAACAGCGTATAAATTCCACCCCGGTAACCTTGCCGTTTTCGGCGATAATCCGGGTTGGTCCCCAACCATTATGAATACCAATTTCCTCACTCAGGGCCTCGGCCACTTCCTCGGGATGGGCGGGCATCTGATCTCGAGCTTCCAGACAGAACAAATCAGACTGAATAACACCTTCCAACCGGACTGCACTGCGGGCTACATCGATGGCCACATTGCCGCCGCCAATTACCACGACCTTACCCTTAACATTGGTTTGTTCCGCTAAATTGGTGCGGCGCAGAAACTCCACCCCACTGAAGACGCCATCGGCCGTTTCGCCGTCAATCCCCAGGGTTCGTCCGGCCTGAGCCCCAATGGCCACATAAAAGGCCTTAAAGCCCTGGTTTCGCAGCTCCTGAAGAGAAAGATCGCGGCCAATTTCAACGCCGGTTTCAAACTTGACGCCCATGTCGCGGATTACATCAATTTCGGCGTCGAGAACGTCTTTTTCCAGGCGATAGGAAGGAATCCCCAGGGTCAGCATCCCGCCGAGGCGGCGCTCTTTTTCAAAAACCGTGACATCGTAGCCGTCAATGGCCAGATCATAGGCACAGGTCAATCCCGACGGGCCGGAACCGATGATCGCAATTTTCTTGTCGCTGTAATCATGTCGTTTGACCGGCATAAAGCGGGTCGCCATTTCCAGATCCTTTTCGGCGATAAACTTTTTGATATCATCGACGGCTACCGCTTCGTCAATGTCCCCCCGGGTACAATCTTCCTCACATAACCGCGGACAGATCCGACCACATACCGCCGGCAATGGATTATGCTTCTTGATCAGCTCCAGAGCTTCGGTATAGCGACCCTGGGAGGCCAGTTTGATATAACCCTGAACCGGGATATGGGCCGGACACTTGGTGATACAGGGGGCCGTTCCCGAATCCAGAGCGTTTTTACGGTTGGTCCGATAATCGTGGTTCCACTTGTCCTCCAGCCACTCGGTATTACGGGGGGTCACCTTGGTGATTGGCTCGTCAAGGGCCGTTTTGGAGCACAGTTTCTGCCCCAGTCTGATGGCATTGGTGGGACAGACATCGACGCACTCACCGCAGGCCACGCATTTGCTCTCATCCACCACCGATTTATAGTTGGACCGGACGATGTCATTGTTCAGATATTCGTTGGCTAGCCGCATCGCATAACAGCCACAGCCACAGCAATTGCAGATAGCATGGGTATGACCGGGAGTATCGAGATTGGGGATTGAATGCATCAGGCCGTTATCCTCGGCCTTTTTGATTATTTCAAAGGCCTCGGCCCGGGTGATTTCACGGCCGCGACCGGTTTTGATATAATATTCGGCGGCATGGCCCAGTTGAATACACATCTCTTCTTTTAAGTGGCCACAGCCTTCGCCCATCGCTTCCCGGGAGGTCCGGCAGGAACAATCCGAGACCGAAAAGACACTGGCCTGATCCAAATGGTGGGACACCTCTTCATAGGTCACTTTTTTAGAATTACCATCAATGGCCCGTTCAATCGGCAAAACCCGCATCGGGCCACTGCCAATCGGCATAATACCGACTGCCATGGGGCCTTTTTTGCCGCCAAAATAATAAAATGCTTCGGCAACTTCCGGATGTTTAGCGACTAGTTCTTTGTTATTATTGATCATTTCCAGATGACCGGGGACAAAAATATCCTGCCAGTACAGATCCACCCCTTCCACCGTATTGACAAAGGCTACCCCAGCCCAGGCAATATGTTCCAGGGCGGCGGTAACCTGATCAAGTGGTTCCCCGGCCGCGGCTGCCACCGCTTCGGCACTCAGCTTTTCCCGGAATTCCAGGTGCATCGCAATTTTAGCCTGATAGTTATCGAGAATCGGCGCCAGAGCATAGTACTCGGGTCCAAAGGGAATCGATTCCCGACCGCTGCCCGCCTTGGTGCGGCCGATTTTATTGGCCAGATCAACAATTTCCTGCCGATAGGGCCGGTTATTGACATCCGCCCAGGTCAGGGCAAAATTAAAGCGGGTAGATTTGTTAAAATTTGTCGGTTCTGATTTATTGTTCATTTTGATCTCCTCTTCTAATTCAATAATTCCGGTTGGTTCCAGTTTTTCACGGCCTCCCGCAGCCAGTCGGCCCATTCCGCGATGCCTTCGCCGGTTTTGGCGGAAATCGGAATGACGACTAGGTTGGGGTTGAGCTTGTTGACCCGCTCCCGCAGGACCGCCAGATCAAAATCGAAGTGTTCCTGGACATCGATCTTATTGATCAGCAGCACATCCACCAGCGAAAACATCAGCGGATATTTCAGCGGTTTGTCATCGCCTTCCGGAACACTGAGAATCATCGCGTTTTTGGAAGCACCGGTATCAAACTCCGCCGGACAGACCAGATTGCCGACATTTTCCAGCACCACCAGATCAGTTTCCCCGGTGCCAATCCCCGCCAGACCCTGCCGGGTCATCCCGGCATCCAGATGGCACATCCCGCCGGTATGGAGCTGAATCACTTTGGTGCCGGTTTTAGCGACCGTATGGGCATCTACATCGGAATCGATGTCAGCTTCCAGAATGGCAATGTTCATCTCATCTTTCAGGGCTTCAATCGTTCGCAGCAGGGTCGTCGTTTTTCCCGAGCCCGGCGACGACATCAGATTTAATAAAAAGGTCTGCTCCTGTTTTAATTCCTGACGGAGCAGATCGGCCTCCCGGTCATTATTTTCATAGACGCTTTTTTTGATTTCCAGAACCTTATAAACTTCCATCTTATTTCTCGCTTTCCGCTTTTTGTAATTGTTTTCAGTTGCTTCTTTGAACTGATTATAGTTCATCTGATTGACTTTGACAACAATTTAACAGCGCATAAAAACACATCCCGTCAGCTGTTTTAACTTGGTGTTAACAACTTAACGGGATGTGTTGATAAAAAAAGCCGGCTGTTACCGT
>NZ_JBGSHG010000051.1:0-13651 GCF_041752335.1 Acetobacterium sp.
GACGAGTTGACAATTATGAAGTTGCTTAATCATGAAATTGCGAAATATGGTTTGGCAAAAATTTGAATTAAAAAACGCCTCAGCTATCAGATATTTTCGGATAACCGCATCATTTTTATCCTATCTTCGGAAAACCCGAGCTGATTCTGGCGCCGAGCCCGTTTTTACCGAAGGAGATGCGTTTCGGGCGATCGTTAATAAATATTTTTCACTTAAATTGGGAGGGTAAGAAAATGAGCAAGGTTGTTGTGAATGAATGTCAAAATTATAAGATCGAAAATGTCACTGAAAAAATAAATAATGGTATTGAATTGCTCGGTGGCTGGGATGCTTTTGTTAAGCCGGGCATGAAGGTACTGCTTAAAGTAAATTTAATTGGACCTAAACCCTCAGATTCGGCTGCAATCACCCATTGCGAATTTGTTAGAGCACTCACTCGAATATTAACACAAAAAGGCTGTCTGGTATGGATCGGAGACAGTGCCGGCGGCGCCATTGCAGGCATCGCACCAACAACTCAGAGTCTGGAAATATCCGGCTTGAAAAAAGTTGCCGAGGAAGAAAACGCCGAAATAAAAAACTTTGACAAGGAAGGCACCGTGGATCTGGGCGACAATCACAGTGTTATTGAGCGCCTCTATTTAGCAAAACCACTTTTTGATGCCGATTTTATCATCAATCTCCCCAAATTAAAAACGCATTCAGCCTGCATTTATACGGGGGCAGTCAAAAATGTTTTCGGGTGCATTCAGGGCTTAAGAAAAGCGGAGTATCACAAAGCAGCTCCAAATCCCAAGGATTTTGGCAAGATGTTAGTTGATATCCACGAAGCAACAAAAATAGGGCTTCATATTATGGACGGTATTACGGCAATGGAAGGTGAAGGCCCTACTGCCGGAAGTGTCTATTCGGCCAATAAAATACTAATGAGTACCGATCCATTGGCCCTGGATGCGACGGCAATAAAAATGATTGGTTTAGATATTAATGACATCCCAATCCTTCAAGCTGCCATCGAAAGAAAACTTGGTGAATCAGCTGCGGATGAAATTGAAATTTGCGGAGACTATGTTGAGGCACCACTGCTTCAAAATTTTGTCATACCCAAACGATTTACTTCAAAAAAGAAGAACGATTATGATGCTGTGATTAAGGTGATTGATTTTTTAAAGACGAAACCAAAAATTAATTTAAAAAAATGCCAGCAGTGCAATACTTGTGTCGATAGTTGTCCGATGCAGGCAATTGATCGGACCACTAAAAAAATAGACTATGCTAAGTGTATCGAATGTATGTGCTGCCACGAGCTCTGCCGTTACCAGGCGGTTGATCTTAAACGCGTCAATCCTGTTGCCGGCATCATGACAAAATTTTATCGCGGTAATTATAAATAAGATTTAAAGAGGTGAGGCTAATCCGATCTTATCATTCTGATAACGCGGATTTATTATGGACGACCGACACCAACGCGAGCCTCTGCAATCCGGTAATTTATCCACCAGCCTCTGAGGTGATGGATAAATTAAGTGATCCGAGTGGGACGGCGCACAATGGGATGGCGTTTTTGGGCGCTACAAGCTAATGCTTCAGGCATGTGCTTTCAATCATTCCGTTCTGCTGCCAGTCGTCTAAATCGACCAGTTCCAAGAAAGTCCTAGACGCCATAAAAACGCACGGGTTACAATTTATCACCATGTTTATCTGCTTTAATTTGAATCAACAATCTCGCTGATTTTGGCATACAGATCATTCTCGTCCTTCATCAGATGTCCCTGGGGTGGGACTGTGCCTGACACAGGGTGTGACTGTGCCTGACACAAATTTATAAACTTATTCGGAATAAGTCAGACCTGGTCAAGAGCAGAATCCAGCAGCGCTTCATCCCGGAGGCCATCACTTCTGCCGGTTTCGTGAATCAGCATGGTGTGAAGGCGCATCACCTGCTGACGGGACAATCGCTTCATTTGGCCAGTTCCTCAAAGGCGGCCTGATGTTTTTTAAGAATCCGTTTGGCAATGGCGTCGACCGCTTAGTCACCGTCACTTCTTCTTCCTGAAACTGGCTGAACTCAAACAGGACATAGCGGGGGGATTGTTTTTTTTAATAATGGCAGCGCCATTTTCATCTTCTGGTAGATGAATTGGGATCTGGCATCCGTAACACCTATAAATACAGTAAAACCTATTCCGCAAACTTAAAAAACTCAAAAACATCAAAAAATCTTGTCTTGAAAAAATGTTTGTTTAGTTTTTGTACTCAGGCCTCATTTCTTTATCTGATTGATTTTGTGTTGTAAAAATTAATATCGATACAAAATATTCCGAAAAATGTTTTTTGCCTTTTAAAAGCGGGTGCATTATGCTATCATATGGATACAAGTTAGTGGAGGTATCGTGATGAAAGATGTTGTTGTAAGAATAGCTGGTATTGAAATGGTCAATATCAAAAATGTGAGTTATGGGAAAATAGAACTCCAGGGCAATCAGTCAGCCGTTGATTCCGAAATGAAAGCGTATATTCTGGGGATTTATGGACAGAACGGCTCAGGTAAAACGGCGGTCATTGAAATCCTGGAATTCCTAAAAAAACTGATGTCCGGCAATTTTTTGCCACCGGAAATTCAGGATTACATTACCAAAGACAGCAATGAAGCCGAATGCAAATTTTCATTCTGGATCAAACACAAAAAAGAAGCCTTTAACTGTGACTATTCATTTAAAATAAAGCATTTTGAAAAAAGCACTTACATCACCAAAGAAAAACTAAGCTACAAGAATTGCACCGGCGAGGATAAAAAAGTTAATCTGGAATATCGGGTTGAGAATGAAGAATATCTCTTCACGCCGCAATATCGATTTAACGAATTCATCCAGAATGACCAGGCCCGTCGCATTGATGTCGCCGTTGCAAAAAAGCTGGCGATGAAAGAATGCCGTTCCTTTTTCTTTTCCGATGAAGTCATTAAGTTGTCGGAGACCTCAGATATCCCGGATCTGTCGAAGATACTAATGAGTTTGAAAGATTATGCCTTCAAAAATATCTTTATTATTAAAAATATCCATTGTGGTGTCATTAATCTGAATCTGGCGATGCCCTTCTCCTTTAAACAGAAAAATGCCGAAAAAGATGTTTTCGGCGATCTGGCGGTTTCTTTAATGGAACCTTCCGTTTTTCCGCAAAAGGAGTTCGATTTATTAACCGAAATTGTCAGCAGTATCAATCTGGTTGTTAAAGCCCTGATTCCCGATATGGCTTTAGTTATCCATAACTATGGCAAACAGATGACGGCCGAGGGCGACGAAGGGATTCGGTTTGAAATGCTGTCGCAGCGAAATGATCAGCTGATCCCGCTGAAATATGAGTCCGAAGGGATCAAAAAAATTCTGTCGGTCTTAAATCTGCTGATTGCGGTATACAATCTCCCGGGCATTTGTGTGGCCATTGATGAGCTGGACGCTGGTGTTTACGAGTATCTGCTCGGGGAACTGTTGGAGGTTCTGGAAAAAAGCGGCAAGGGTCAATTGATTTTCACCTCCCATAACTTAAGGCCACTGGAAATGATTCATAAATCGTCATTGGTTTTTACAACAACCAACGACAAAAACCGATATATTCGGTTTTCCAATGTAAAAAGCAACAACAACATGCGGGATGTTTATTTGCGGAGCATTAATCTCGGTGGTCAGAGTGAAGAAATTTATGCCGCAACCAGTGATTTTGAGATCAGTCGGGCATTTCGTAAAGCCGGGAGGCTGGTTAATGATTAGGAAAAAGGTGGTGTTATTTTTGGTCGAAGGCATCACCGATCAGATTGCCCTGGGCGCGATTCTTTCTAAACTGGTAGAAAATGAGCAGGTTCATTTTGAGATTGCCGACGGAGACATCACCACCCGGAATGGAATTTCAACAAAAAACGCCAAAGAGAAGGTTTGGTCCCATGTTAAAATATTTCTCGATAAGAAACGCTATACCAAGCAGGATTTGAAACAAGTCATTCATCTGATCGATACCGATGTGCTTTTGTGCCTGATTCTGCGGTTGTACCAACCACCCGGGCAAAAACACATTATTCTCAAGATCGGATTTATGCAAAAGACTGTGAAGCCATTAAGAAAAGAAATAATCTTAAGCGTGAAATCGTTAGTTGCTTGCACACGACTTCTAAGATAGGTGGTATTCCGTATCAAATCTATTATTTCTCCAGAAATCTTGAACACGCACTTCATAATCAAATCGAAGAATTATCATCTCGGGAAAAGCAAGAACTGTCAGAAAAACTGGAAGATGATTATTATGATAATCCGAAAGCCTTTGTTCAATTGATTAACAGCAATGAGATTCTTATTGTCGGAAACTACGAGCAAACATGGGAATTTATCAAACAGGATTTAAACTCATTAATTAGAGGCAGTAATTTTAGCATATTTTTTCAATGATTTTACATCGAGGAAACACCTTATGAGGAAGTGTCGGGGAAGTGTCGGTGCCTGTCAGTGCGGCCGTCATTTCCGGTGCCTTCATTTCCGGTGCCTTAAACGGATCGGGTGGTGACCGAAAACAGCAATAAGCCCCACGGCAATGGCATCATTGATCCCGAGAATTTTTCGCCCTTCCCCAAGAATCCCACCATTGCCAGATTCTTTAAAGAAATTGGGCTGGTGGATGAATTGGGGTTCGGCATCCGTAACACCTATAAATACACTAAAATCTATTCTGGCGCCGAGCCCGTTTTTACCGAGGGCGATGTGTTTCGGACGATAATACCCTTGACCATGCAAGCGAGTGACCAGGCTCCCATGCAAGCTACCATGCAAGCTGTACCTCAAGCTACCATGCAAACAGATGAAGAAATTTCTAGATTGCTGGAATATTGCAAAATACCCCGAACCCGAAGTGAAATACAGAAATATTTGAAGTTTAATAACCGAGATCATTTCAGAAAAAACATTCTCAACCCGCTAATCAAAGGCGGCCTTCTCAAACTGACCATTCCTGACAAACCGACCAGCCCCAAACAGAAGTATTATTCATCATCATTTCCGGTGCCAGGCTCAACTTAACTTGTTTTAAACATGATTAGGATTTAGCGCTCCGAAATAGCGAACAAGGAGAATTAAGAAGATGAATTTAGCAAATGCCGATATAAAGCTCGATACAAAGCTAGTTGGAACCGTTGCAGGTAAATTTTATATTCCCTCATATCAAAGAGGATATCGATGGGGAGAAGATCAGGTAACCCGGTTACTTGATGATGTAAATTCCAACGGTACGAAAAACTACTGTTTGCAACCGGTTGTAGTAAGGAGAAGAGAAGATTCCTTTGAACTGATTGATGGACAGCAACGATTAACGACGCTTTTTCTGATCTATAAATACATGAGCATTTCCAGTTCTGGCTTTTTTGATGAGCCCAAATTCGCCTTAATTTACGAAACAAGAGAAAAATCAGAAGAATTCCTTGCATCAATAGACCGTTTAAAAAAGGAAGAAAATATAGATTATTGGTTTATGTGCGATGCTTATGAGACAATTGAAAAGTGGTTTGGCAAAAAGGATAAAAAATCAACGTTGACGAACATCAACAAGTACTTTGATGAAAATGTCAAAATCATCTGGTATGAGGTAGATGAGACTGAGGATGCGATCGCCCTGTTTACGCGCCTCAATATTGGCAAAATACCCTTGACGAGTGCAGAATTAGTAAAGGCGATGTTCTTGAGCCGCGATAATAATCCCGAAATGGATCGGGAAAAGCAGGAAGAGATTTCTCTGCAATGGGACAATATTGAGAAGGCGTTGCATAATAACTCATTATGGTATTTTCTTACCAATCGCTCAAATGCAAAATATCAAACACGCATTGACTTGATCTTAGATTTGATTTCCGGCAAGCCGGTGGACAACAAGGAAAAATACTATACATTTTTCTACTTTGATGACTTGAATCAAGAGGAGAAGCTAAGCGAAATATGGAAAGAAATACAACATACATTTTTAATTCTCAAAGACTGGTATGAAGATCACGAGCTCTATCACAAAATCGGATACTTGATTGCTTCAAATACTAAATCTTTGCAGGATGTTTTCGCATTATCTCGGCGCGAAATAGACGGTAGAGGCATAACAAAAAACCGGTTCAAATCAGAATTAGATGCGTACATCAAGGAAAGTATCGCCATACCCACCAATTATTCTGAACTAAGCTATGAGAAAACGACAGATTACGCAAGAATTAGCAAGTTGTTGCTTTTATTCAATGTTGAATCGGTTCGGCAAAACGGCGAGCAGACTCATTGGTTTCCGTTTGAAAAATTCAAGTTTCAAAAAACAGGCAAAGTCACCTGGAGTCTGGAGCATATCCATGCGCAACAGTCAGAAGGTATGCGAAAACAAGATGATTGGAAGGAATGGCTAAGATTGCATATTCCATCGATTGTGGCCCTGGGAAAAGGGAACGACGCACTGATTGCAGAAATGAAAAATGCCAGTGATGCGGATCGTCAGGAACGTTTGGAGCGTCAGGAATTTGAAGACATCCAGCAAAAAGTTATACAAAAATTATCCGCACAGGGTAACACCGAGTATATGCATTCGATAGCAAACTTAGCCTTACTTAACATGAGTGATAACGCGGCTCTCAATAATTCCACATTTGATGTAAAACGAAATGCAATTATTGAAATGGACAAAAAGGGCCAATATATCCCATTTTGCACAAAGATGGTTTTCTTGAAATACTATACGCCATCAGCGAGCAATCAGTTGCATTTTTGGGGACAACCAGACCGGATCGCATACATAAAGGCGATCAATAGTACACTAAAAAATTACTTAGCCGAAGAAATTTCTATTGAAAAGGAGGTTGAATAATATGGGGACAGCGCTTAATACTTTTATTGGAATATTTAATACCGATTTTGAAGTTGACGAAGAAACTGTCCAACTGAAAAAGATAGCGATCCCGATTATTCAGCGCGACTATGCCCAAGGTCGTATCGATGCAGAGATTAATCGTATCCGGGCGCGTTTTCTGGACTCCTTGCACCAGGCCATAGAGGATGCTCCCATCACCTTGGATTTCGTTTACGGAGACATCAATGCTGATGGCGTAATGACACCGCTAGATGGTCAACAACGCCTGACGGCGCTTTTTCTACTCCACTGGTACGTCGCTAAGAAAGAAAACATTGACGCTTCAGAGTATCTTTTTTTGGAAAATTTCAGTTATGAGACACGGTACAGTGCGCGCGATTTCTGCTCTTTTTTAATCAAGTTTAATCCTTTATTTACAAATAAGCTGTCAGAAGAAATTGTTGATCAAGCATGGTTTCCTCTCGATTGGAAAAAAGATCCGACAATCAGCTCCATGCTGGTGATGCTTGACGCAATTCAGGATGAATTCGCAAAGACTCAGGGAATTTGGGAAAAGCTGAAGGATAAGGCAATAACCTTCTATTTTCTGCCCATCAAAGATATGGGTCTTACCGATGAATTGTATATCAAGATGAATTCGCGGGGAAAACCATTAACGCAATTCGAGCACTTCAAAGCTGAATTGGAACGTGAACTTCGGAAGATCGATGAACCGATGACAACGCGTATCATCAAGAAAATCGATCTTGATTGGACCGATATGCTCTGGCGCTATCGTGGTGACGATAATGTGATTGATGATGAGTTCCTGCGTTACTTCAAGTTTATTTGTGACATCATTTGTTACCAGAACGGCGGTACAACTCAAGGCAAGAGCAACGATGAATTTGACCTCCTGAAAGAATATTTTTCCGGTGTAAATATAAATGTGATGGCGAATATTCAAACCTTAGAAAAATATTTTGACTGTTGGTGTTGTCTTCAGGGTGAAAACACGCCGGACAAGTTTTTAGAACAATTCATTTCACACGAACATCAGACTGGAAAGATAAAAGTTGAAAAAAGGTACGTAATTAACATTTTCAAAGACTGCGTGCGTAATTATGCTGATATATCTGGCAATGGTAACAGGCTGTTCCCGTTGAATAGGATCATCCTTTTATATGCAGTGATCGCCTATCTCCTGAATAAAGACACAATAACTAGCGATGAATTTAGACGAAGACTGAGAATCGTAAACAACCTCATAATGAATTCCGAAGATGAGATCAGCGATAGCGAACTCAGAACAAGCGGTAATAGAATGCCATCTATTTTGAAGCAAGTTGATGCCATTATCAAAACCGGCACAATAGATGACACCATAGAGAAAAACCTGAACCTGACTCAATTGGTTGAGGAAGCTTTAAAGATTACGTGGGTCGAAAACAATCCGGACAATGCTGAAGCGTTATTTGAATTAGAGGATCATGAGTTGCTTCAAGGACAGATCAGCATTGTTGGTTTAGATCACACGCAATACTTCCTGCGTTTTCAATCGTTGTTTTCCTGCAGGCCGAACCTTGTTGATTGCGCGCTTATGTCCATCGGGAATTACGGGCAAAGAGAGAAAAATGGATGGAGATATCAATTAGGTTCGAAAAAGAACATGAAGGCTTGGCGAAATCTGTTTCACAAGAGCAGTAATGAAGGGTTTGAAAGAACAAAGGACGTTTTGTTGGAGTTGTTATCTCGCTATGATTCATTTACCGACGATCTTTTGTCCGGGATCATCAATACTTACATCAACGATTGCGAAACCAGCAATAACTATGAGTGGCGATATTACTACATTAAATACGATCTTTTCAGACCGGGAAGCTTTGGAAAGTATTACTGGGAGGATTTTGAGAAGTGTCCATACGAGTTTTTGGTAATGCAAACAGAGACAAATATTTCTGAATACACATACCAGCCGTTTTTAAAGGCAGTTTATAAAAATAAGCTGTCAAAAGATCATTATGGGCAACGCGCCATTGATGGTGACAATTATATAGTTTGCGCGAACGCTGCCTATGTTGTAAAGAAAACTTCTACAGATGAAGAAGTTCAGAGGTTATCAATCGCACAAAATGATAAAGGCATTGATACGGAAGATCGAATTAAAAAACTGCAGTTATTTAAGGTTAGCAGTGCCACTCTCTAAAATGTCGGTACCAGGCACACTTAAGTTAAACAGCATTGGAATTCGCTTCTGCTTGCCGGCGATGTCCCGGAACCGGTTTTAATCGACTGTATCCAACTGGCTTATCAGACCGTGTTGATGAAACTGACGAAAAAGAAACAGCGGGAAATTGCACAAAGCAGTCCTGCTGCCAGGCTACACTTAATCTAAGATCGTCCGGTTGGTTAACAACCTGATAATAAAATTTTAGGAGGTTTATGATGGCATTTGAAGAAAGAAGTTTCAGATCATTTAACGAACAGGATACAATCCAGGCTTGGATATACAAGCCGATTCGCAAACCCCGGGGAATTGTCCAGATTGTCCACGGTTTTGGCGAACATTCGCGTCGTTATCTGCATATGATTCTGAAGCTGAACGAGGCCGGGTTTGTGGTTGCCGCCGATGATCATGTCGGACATGGTAAAACCGCCGCGGAATCGGGAAATTGGAGTGACTGGGGAAATAAAGGCTACATGACGATGGCCGAAGATGAACACAGCCTGCGCCAATTGGTTCAGGCCGAATATCCGGGGCTGCCTTATTTTATGTACGGTCACAGCATGGGCTCGATGATTGCCCGATCCTATGCCGCCGCCTATGGTGAGGGCATCGACGGGTTGCTGATCTGCGGAACCTCGTCGGTTTTTCCAAAGACCGGGGAGCTGGCTGCGGCACTGCAAAAGTGTATCGACGAGGGCAAAGGTGAAGAAATTGATCCCAGTTATCTCGGGGTTCTTTTTGAATGGATGACGAACCGCATCGCTAATCCCCTGACTCCCAATGATTGGATCTCTGGCGATCCGGATATCGTCGCTGATCATGCCAATGATCCCTTCAACAATTTCACCAGCCCGCCGAATATTCGTTCAACCTATGATTTTATCATGATGATTGATAGCATTATCGGTACCCAGTGGGCCGAGAAAGTTCCGGCTGCGATTCCGGTTTATAATATTGCCGGCGATCAGGATCCCGTCGGTCTTTACGGCGAAGGTGTCTATGCGGTTTCAAGCTGGCTGGCGGAAACCGGCAATCAGGTCAAAACCAAGCTTTATTCCGGGTATCGTCATGAAATCCACAATTATCGGGATATTCGTGACGAGGTCGAAGACGGTATGATCGACTTTATTAATGAAATCATTAACTTAATAATTTAATAACCGAACCTATCCCAAAAATGTACATTCTTCTATGCAATAATGGATTATGATGAAATCTATCAATGTGGAAAATCAAATCCAACCGAATTTGACGAGCGGTTTGATATCTATAAAAATTACGAAAATAGAGTGATGAGCAACAATGACTATTACCAATTAATCGTCAATATTATCTTCTATTCTGGGTTTAGAGCCGCAACCGTGGAAAAGTATATGGAGGAAGAAATGAAAAAGACTCATATGTTGACCAGAATCGTGATCAAATTATAAAATTTGTAACAGGCGGTGGGGATTATCCGGTTACGGACAATGTATCCAGATGTTGGGTTCGAGTACCCAGCATTTAGTAGCAGGTTACCAAATCTCTGGAGCAGCTAAAAGTACTAGCGAAAAAAATGCAATAAGCATCTAATACCAATGAAGTTTGTGATAGAATTAAGCAAAAACAGCCTGAGAGGTGTAAAATGCTGGGAGCAATCATTGGCGATATTGTTGGATCGCGCTTTGAGTGGCACAATCATAAAAATAAAGAATTCGATTTTTTATCAGACCGTTGCTTTTTTACGGATGACAGTGTGTTGTCGTTGGCAATTGCCAAAGCAATCCTTGTATGTGCCGGGGATTATCAGGATCTTGAACAACAAGCGGTAACCGCCATGCAGGAAGTCGGCCGTCCCTATCCGAACTGCGGGTATGGGGGCATGTTTCGTGGTTGGCTGTATGCAGATCAGCCCAAGCCCTATAACAGTTTCGGCAATGGCGCCGCGATGCGTGTCAGTGCCTGTGGTTTTGCGGCGACATCATTGGCCGAGGCCAAGGAGCTGTCCCGGAAAGTAACAGCCGTCACCCACAATCATCCGGAAGGTTTAAAAGGTGCCGAAGCAACTGCCGTGGCCATTTATCTGGCCAAAACCGGGGAGAGCCGTTTAGCCATAGGGGATTTCATCAGGGCCCATTACTATCCCCTGGATTTTACCCTGGAGGAGATTCGTGACACTTACACCTTCAATGAAACTTGTCAGGAAACGGTCCCCCAGGCGATCGTGGCTTTTCTTGAAGCAACAGATTTTGAGGATGCCATTCGCAATGCGATTTCCATCGGCGGGGATAGTGATACCCTGGCGGCGATCACCGGTGCCATTGCCGAAGCCTACTACGGTGTACCGTCCGATATAAGCGAAAAGGCCCTCTCCTATCTGGACGAGGAACTGCGAGCGATTTACGATGAGTGGGCGGCTTTTATTGCGAGGTATAACGAACGCATTAGTCCGGAAGGTGAAAAAAGAAAGAACTTTCAACTGGATGAGCAACAATTTTTAGTAATAAAGGATTCGACTAATATTGATGTGTTAGATGAAAATTTGTATAGCTATGACAGTGCGATATTTGCATTAACGCCAGCAATACAAAATAGAACTTCTAACAGTTTGTTAGAAAAAATTGAGCAATTTATTGATTCTACTCCGGCAATCCAAAAGGCCGCTGACAATATCAAAAGTAAGACCGAGTATATCCCCAGACTTGACCTAATTCCGGAGGAAATTAAGCAAGCATTGCAAAACGGAGCAGCTGAATTAATCCCATGTAGAGAATCTGCGGATGCTTTTTTTCTTCAAATCAGGACGACAGTTAAAGGTCTTACGATAAACGGGAAAGAGTATGGTATTCACAGGAAAATTAAGGAGATCCCATTAGGCACTAAATCTATTCCGACAGATGTCACTGGAGCAATGCAATGCCTATCCATGCAAAGACAGTTAAATCAGATTGCTGACGGACTAAAGGAAATTTCAGAAACTTGCAAATCCAATTTTGGCAGAATAATTCAAGGGCAACGTGATGACCGACTTGCAAAACTATTCAGTAGCAGAAGCTGTTTTATTCAGGCTCTTGCCATGTCAGATGAATCTTTACAACGACAAATGCTCATACAAGCACTTGTTGATGCAAATTCTGCTCGGGCAGAACTTGCCTTTCAAATCAAATCGGATATCGCTTTACTCGGAGGCACAGAAAATATTAAAGCAAAAGATATGGTAAAGTTGGTCTGTGATATTAACACCGCCATTGTGGTAATGAATAACGCCGTTCAGATCTCTTTGTATTCGTATCAGGTTCTTGGCGAGCGTAATGCACAACTTGCGGTCGTTAAAGAACACGAGACTTTTGTTAAGCAGGTGTTGCTTAAAAATATTTGCTGCAATGGAAAAAAACATCTTGCCTGGGAGTTGATTTGCTCCTCTGGCAACAGAGGAAGTAACCAGCAAGATTTCGGATTACTTCCAGGGAAACTACTGCTTAGCTGTGATGCTTTTATTGAAAACAAAAGGAAAAATTCAACAGATTACTTGGAGGATAAATCGGATGAATAGCGAAAAAAATAAACAATGCAAAAGTAAGGATTGCAATAACCCTGTGCTTGAAGGAAAGTATTGCAATCTCTGCAAGCAAAAAAGAAAAGAGACGAGAGAAAATATTCTAAAAGGAACAGGAGCAGCAGCAAGCACTGCAGCTATTTTAGTTGTCAGTATCGTAAAGAACAAAGACACTTTAAAACAAGTTCCTAAAATTGTTGAAAACGTTGCGAAAGTGATTCTTAAAAAATAACGAAAATGATCAACAAACGATATTGCATCCTAATGCCATTCAAAATGATGGCGGTAAGTACGCATACGTCTTATATGCCAATGGCATCAAGCCTGACCTTGATTGTTCACTAAAAAAAGCAATGGCCGAATTACAGCATTTTATTTCAGAACAGGCGTCCTCTGCTAGGTTTCACAGACTAACATTTAACACCGGGGAGCAGTTCTGCCATTTTCAGATTTGTCTCCGAAACACCATCGTTTATTAACAACAAAACCTCGGCAACCTGTTTGTCGGGTTTTTTATATCGGGAGGTGGTACCTGCCCCTTAACATATTTGACCCTCGAATTCAAACAAAGCCGAACCAAATCAGCATTGCCGGTGCCAGGCTCAACTTAACTTTAAAATACGAAACTAGAAATTTAAAAACAATGAATTTTTGTAATCGGAGGTGATACCATGTCCCAAGATGAAGCGAAAATCAAGGCCGAGCTTGGATATGAAAAGTATCGAGCCAAAACAAAACCGATCTGAGCCCGTTCGAGAAAGATTTCATCGACAGTCTCAACGATACCCATAAAAAATTGAAAGTAAGAAAAGGAACAAACCATGAGTAAATTCGCTGTCATTGATACAGAAACAACTTGGGGTGATGAAGTGATGTCTGTGGGGATAGTCATTGCCATGCGACCACTTTCGAATTGATCGACCAACGTTATTACATTCTCACGCCGTTTAAAAATCACGGTGGGATGTACTCCTCCGCCCTCTATGCCAACGGCATCAAGCCGGATCATGAGTGTTCCCGGGAAAGGGCCATAGCCG
>NZ_JBGSHG010000052.1:0-14963 GCF_041752335.1 Acetobacterium sp.
ATTATATGTCAAAAAATCATTAATTACCACTTATATGTCAATATTTTTTGACATATAAGTGGTAATTTAAAAATCTGAATGCCTTATTAATGGGATTTTAGTGATTATATTTTGTACGTGTTAGCTGTCAATGCACAAAAAGAACGAAAATTCTGCCCACACTGCGGCAAAATTTTCGTTCTTCAAATTCAAATCAGTTTTCAAAGTTTTATTCAGATCGTTCCCGGATAAAAAAACGAATCGGGGTGCCAAAGAAATCAAAGGTTTCCCGGAGCTTGTTTTCCAGGTAACGCTGATAGGAAAAATGGACCAGGGTCATATCATTGACAAACACCACAAATGTCGGCGGATTAATGGCCACCTGGGATGCATAATATAATTTCAGTCGACGGCCATGTTTTGATGGCGGCTGTTTCATCATTACAAATTCGGCTAATGCTTCATTGACTTTACCGGTGGTGATCCGTTTAGCACTTTGTGCTTTGACATATTCGATGGTTTCAAATATTTTGCCCAATCGCTGTCCGGTTTTGGCTGAGATAAAGATGATCGGGGCATAATCCATAAATGAAAGGGCGTCCCGGATATCATCTTCCATCTTCTTCATGGTTTTATTGTCTTTTTCGACGGCGTCCCATTTATTGACAATAATGATCGATGGTTTGGAGCGATTGTGGGCTATCCCGGCGATTTTGGCATCCTGTTCGGTAACGCCCTGGGATCCGTCGATTAAAACCAGGACCACCTGACTGCGTTCGACGGCGGCAATGGCTCGGATGATGCTGTAACGTTCAATATCTTCATAGATTTTTTTCTTGCGTCGTAAGCCGGCGGTATCAATTAAGACATAGTCTTCCCCGTCGTATCTGACGCTGGTGTCCACGGCATCTCGGGTGGTCCCGGGGATATCACTGACGATCAGGCGCTCTTCCCCCAGTACCTTATTAATCAGGGTCGACTTCCCCACATTCGGTTTACCGATGACGGCCACGCGCAGCCTTTCATCTTCGGTTTCTTCCTCGTCGTAATAACGCTTAACATGGTTAATGATTTCGTCCAGAAAATCGCCTAAACCCAACCCCTGCTCGGCCGAGATGGCGATCGGCTCGCCAATTCCCAGGTTGTAAAATTCAAAGGCGTTGTTTTCCAGGCCCTGGCTGTCAACCTTATTGACGGCCAGCAAAACATCTTTTTCATGTTTCCGGATCATATTGGCAACTTCTAGATCCGAGGCGGTCATTCCTTCCCGTCCGTCAACCATCAGGACAATCAGATCGGCCATATCAATGGCAATTTCAGCCTGAATCCGCATCTGCAAAAGAATGTCATCCTTGGTATGGGGTTCGATCCCGCCGGTGTCGATCAGGGTAAAATGGTGATTTTGCCATTCGGCGTCGGCAATGATCCGATCCCGGGTTACTCCGGGGGTATCTTCGACGATGGCAATGCGTTCTCCAACTAATTTATTAAACAGGGTTGATTTGCCCACATTCGGGCGGCCAACCACTGCTACGATAGGCTTTGGCATGTAATTTCCTCACTTTATTTATCTCATTATTTTGGTATTTTTCTATTTGTAATTTTTAATCGTCTAATAAGGACTGCAGCAGCGCTTCACCGGTAACCGGAACGCCCTGAATCGTTACATTAAGCGCTACGCCTAATGTTTCCAGGGTCCAGTCGTCCAATAAGGTGTCAGTACCGCTGCGTAGGGCGTTTTCTGGCAGCAGCAGCAAATCGCAGGGATTTTGCTCGAGCCGGGGTTTCATTTGGGCCAGGATGTCCGCACCGGTGAGCAGCCCGGATACGGTAATGGCTTCGCCAAAAAAATGGTTGGTGATTGGAAAAATCATCAGATCCAGTAATGGATATTCCTGTTTAATCTCAGCAACAAGCTTGTTGAGATAATCATAAGCAGCAGTTCCGGTCAGGACCCCGATTTTTTTGACAGTGGCGATAATTGGTGAGTCAGCATTCTGAGTTTTAATACCCTGTAAGGTTTCGTGCACAGATTCCTTAAAATCAGCCATCATCCCCACCCCATTTTCAATTTGGGGAAAGCCGCTATAATAATCACTTTCAGGAATGGGAAGCTTAGCCAGCAAAAAAAACTCGTCGCTGGGATAGACAAATCCCTCGCCGTGAGCGGCCTCCATTTCATCGTGGACGGCATTGATAATTTCCAGGGTTTTTAGGGCATCATCCTGATTAAAAAGACGGAGTTTTTCCAAACCCTGGCGATGGTTGGAAAGACCCACCGGGACCACAGATACAGATTGCAGCACCGGGTAAAAGGCTTTTAAATCATTGAGGGTTTTTTTCAGTTCAAGGCCATCATTAAAATCCGGCACCAGCACAATTTGTCCGTTCATCTGAATACTATTATCATAAAAGGTATTGAGATAGGACATCACATCCCCGGCAAAACGGTTTTTAAGCATCTTGATTCTTAAACTGGGATTGGTGGTATGAATCGACAGATTCATCGGCATAATCCGGTAGCGGATAATCCGATTCAGTTCATCGCTGGTGAGATTAGTCATGGTAATATAATTGCCGGTTAAAAATGACAATCGTTCGTCGTCATCTTTTACATAAAGGCTCTCGCGCATGCCCGCTGGCAGCTGATCGATAAAGCAAAAGATACAATTATTCTTGCAGGTTTTTGTACCAATCATCGCTTCGGGAAAGGTTACACCCAAATCTTCTTCATATTCTTTTTCAATGTCCAGCACCCAGATTTCGCCATCTGGTTTTTTTATTTCGACCTCTAGGGTGTCGTCGGCAATCAGATAGCGATAATCCAATATATCAGTCACCGGCATGCCATTGATCGACAGGAGGATATCCCCCGCCGCGACTTCCATTTCGTCGAGAATGCTATCATCCTCGACGCCGTTTATTATAAATTTTTTCAACACATCTCTCTGTTTCTTTACAATTTAAAAACTGCCTGGCAAAACCAGCCGGCAGTTCTCCTGATCTATTATATAATATTTTCAGAGAAAAAAAAACCTATTTAAGAATTTTTCGCAATTAAAGCAGTCTTTTGAAGAAATATTTTAAATCAACTGATGAAAAGCTGCTTATTTTCCGATCGGACAGGCGACAACACATAAGCCGCAGACCACTCCCCTGCCGATATGATGAAAGGTTTCCTTCATATGCTGGCTGCAGGCATAGGCATCATAAAGCTCATTTCGCGGCATTCCTGGTTTCCAGAGCCGCCCTTCGATGGCCATTGCCGGGCAGGCACTGACACAGGCGTGGCAGGTACCGCAACCGCTTTCCGTTACGGGGGTTCCGACTGCTAATGGCGCATTCGTCAATACGGTACCGATGCGGACCCGGGGTCCGTAGTGTTGATGAATAAATAAGGCACTACGCCCGATCCACCCCAGCCCCGCCAGAACGGCAGCTGTTTTGTGCTGAAAAGCGCCAGTGAATTGATCTTCCGGATCGGCAACAGATTGGGATGCGGGAATCGCGACACTGGGATAACCCTGAGCTTCCAGTGCTAATAAAAGCCGTAGGCAGATGTCATCAATCAGGCGATTAACACTGCGGTAGTGGCTGAAATAGGTTTGGGTTGGTTCAGTCCCGATCTGATTTAAAATACCGTCGGAGAGCTTAATAATTACGGTGATACCGCGCTCAAAGTTCATTCGTTTTGAGGCCGGAAGCAGCGCTAAATCGGAAAACCCGATTTCGGTCGCACCCAATGAGTGGCCCAGATTGCTAATTGCCAGGTTACACTGATTTTGCAGCAGGGTGCGATTGCTGTTAACTTCTTTTTTCATTTTTTCCTCTTTTTTACATAGAAATAGGGAAATTGATCCATTGATATGTTACAATATTTATAGAAAAATAAAGGTGGTGGCATTCATGCTCTTTAATTCTGAACAGCAGGCTGAGGATAAACTGATCATCCTCTATGTGTTGAAAAAAATAAAAACATCCTTAACCCGGGAACAGGTCGCCCTGATCATTATTGAAAATTTACAGATTGGTTATTTTGATATTCAGTTGTATATTGATGATCTGATCAAAGATGAATTTCTTTCGGTGTTGGATTATGACGGAAAGTCCGTGCTTACCTTGTCAGCGATTGGTAAGGAAACACTCAAGCTCTTTTATGATAAAATTCCGGCTTATATTACCGATATGATTGATCTATATCTTAAGGAAAACCGCGAAAAGATCTTCAAGGAAGTAAAAATTACCGCCAACTATCAGAAATTAGGAGAAAGCGATTATCTCGTTGAATTAAAACTTCACGAAAATAATATTGTCCTGATGGAAATATCTTTAAATGCGCCCACAATAAAGCTGGCTCTGGACATCTGTAATCGCTGGAAAGAAAATACCCAGGATCTGTATTCATCCGTATTGAAGCTGTTAACCTGAATAATTTCAATGCCAGCACATTAAAAAGGTTCGCCATAGGGTTTTTTCTAACCCCCATGGCCAAACCTAATTTCGCTTTGTCGATGGATATTTATTTATTTTTTATGGGTTCCGATGACATCACGTTTAATCCGATCTTCCACCCGGCGGTTTAACCACATGATCGCTGTTTCAATGTGCACTAAGGCCATCGCATTCTCAGTACATTCAAACTCACCTTCCTGGTATAGCTTTAAGCGATCTCTGACAATCTCGAGCAAATCAGAATCAATTACGCCCACTTCCGATCCCGGTTCGTTTCGGCCCCCTTTTTGAAACTTTATTCTCGCAAGTTCAACTGGATCGTCTTCTTTGGTGCGAATGATGTATTCGCGATAAGCATTGCCGACGGCCTTTTCAGCAACTCGATAAACCTCATTTAAATTGCCTTTGTACTGAACAGTTGATATTTTTTCGCCCATTTTTCTGCCCTCTTTCCACTCAAAATTTAGTTTTAATTTGATTATACACGTTTATACCCAAAACAAAATAGCTTATTCAGTTCTTTTCAACATTGACGTTTTTAATGGTGATCATTTTGAAAACTCTTGACAAAAGCTCTTCTTCATAATATTATTGTAAAAAGGTATTTTGTATTTAAAAATACTTGATGTAGCAATGGAGCTTCGAATATACTATAACACAATGCGTATATTTTATGGAAGTTCTTTTTTTGGCTTATCGACATTAGATTTGGAGGAAAAATAATTGATTAAACTTCAAGATGTAAATAAATTCTTTGGTGCTAACCATGTGCTCAAAGATATTAATCTAACGGTAGCGGAAGGTGAAAAATTGGTCATCATCGGGCCATCCGGTTCTGGTAAGAGCACCACCGTTCGTTGCATGAATTTTTTAGAAGCACCCACTTCGGGGCAGGTTTTTATTGATGGCGAAGAACTCACCCAGAAAAATAAAATTCAGCTGGTCCGGCGGACATCGGCGATGGTATTTCAGAGCTTTAACTTGTACCCGCATAAAACTGTGTTGGAGAATCTGACCCTGGCACCGATAAAATTACAAAAAATGACAAAAGAAGACGCCGTCAAAAAAGCCCGAAAATACCTCGCTACTGTTGGTCTGAGTGAAAAGGAAAATGCTTATCCGTCAACCTTATCCGGGGGTCAACAACAACGTGTTGCCATTGCCAGAGCCCTGGCAACCGAACGAAAAATCATTCTCTTTGATGAACCGACATCAGCTCTTGACCCGGAAACCGTTCAGGAAGTGCTTGATGTCATGATCAAATTATCAAAGGAGAATATCACCATGGTGGTTGTTACTCACGAAATGGGTTTTGCCCGGGTTGTTGCCGATCGGGTCATCTTTATGGATGAAGGCCGGATTGTCGAAGAAGGGAAACCGGAACATTTCTTTGAAAATCCTTCGGAGGAACGAACAAAACTTTTTCTCAGTAAGATCTTGCGTTAATTTCTAATATTGTTACAACGATATTAGGTATTATAATTATTATATTTAGGAGGAAAATGATTATGAAAAAGGTACTCTCTGCTCTGTTTATTTTATGCCTGGTGTTTACCTTGGCAGCTTGTTCGTCTACGACTGATAAAAAGGATACTGCTACGACCGATGGCAGCCTCGATTCAGTTGTTAAAGCCGGTGTTTTAAGAGTCGGTGTTAAAGAAGACGTTCCCAACTTCGGTCTTCGCAATACCGCTACCGGTGAAATCGAGGGTTTTGAAATTGACATTGTCAAGCTTCTGGCCAAAGAAATTCTTGGCGATGAAAATGCTTATGAATTAACACCGGTAACCGCTAAAACTCGTGGTCCATTACTAGACAATGGCGAAGTTGATCTCGTTATCGCAACCTTTACGATTACTGACGAACGAAAATTAACCTATAACTTCTCGACTCCCTACTACGAAGATGCGGTTGGCCTGTTAGTTAAAAAAGATGCCGGTTTCAAAGGTCTTGCTGACATGAATGGCAAAGTAATCGGAGTTGCTCAAAGCGCAACATCTAAAGAAGCGGTTCAAAAAGTAGCAGATGAACTGGGGATTACCGTGTCCTTCTCAGAATACGCGACCTACCCGGAAATCAAGGCGGCATTGGACTCCGGACGAGTTGATGCCTTCTGTGTTGACGGTTCAATCCTTGGTGGCTATGTTGATGACTCAACGATGATTTTGCCAGATCGATTCTCACCGCAACAATATGGTGTTACCTCAAAACTTGACAGCCTGGCCCTGACTGAAGCTGTTGATGGCTATATCAATGGATGGCTTAAAGATGGAACCATTGAAGGCCTAATTACGAAATGGGGACTTAACTATTAATGAAAAGTTCTAATCCTTTTGCCTTATGGCGTTGGGAGAAGATGTTTGGAGAATGGCAAATGTTTGGCGAAGGGTTTCTGCGCACCATTGAGGTCGCAGCCCTCGCCTTAATCCTTGCTCTTGTTCTGGGTATTATCTTTGGCGTGATCTCAACATCCAACAATAAAGTAATGCGGGGGATAGCAAGGGTCTATGTTGAGTTCTTTCAAAACACTCCCCTGGTTATACAGGTTTTCTTTATGTATAATGGTCTGGCAATTGCCGGACTACGGCTAAGTGTGTTTATGATTGGTGTTTTAGGGGTGGGCATTTATCATGGTGCTTATGTTTCTGAAGTTGTCAAAACCGGAATTACTTCCATTTCGGTGGGACAAGTTGAAGCAGCAAAGTCTCAGGGGTTTACTTATATCCAATACATGCGCTATATCATCCTGCCACAGACCATCAAAATAGTTCTCCCGCCGCTGACAAATCAGGCTGTCAATCTGATTAAAAATACCTCAGTTCTGGCGATGATTTCCGGTTTTGATCTGATGTATATGGCCGATTCCTGGGCATCATCGAGTTTAGACTACGGACCATCCTACGTATTTGCCGGTTTCTTATATTTCATGCTCTGTTTCCCCTTGGCAACCTGGGCAAGAAAATACGAAGAACGCCTCAAACGAAACGATACGATGCGTATTCCCTATGAACCATGTGAGGAGGCGGTAACATGCTAGAAGTTTTTAAAAATGTATTTACGCCTTCAAACGTTGAATTTTTAGCCAAGGGCATGGCGCTAACCCTGTCGCTTTCGGTATCGGTTGTTATTATCTCGATCCTTTTCGGGACCATTCTGGCCTTGCTGCGAACCTATGAAAAGCGGGTTTTGGGTAAACTGGCCGGATTCTATATTGAAATGTTTCGAAATACACCCCTACTCCTCTGGATTCTGGTGTGTTGCTTTATGATTCCATATGGAACCATTGTCATTCGTGGTGCGCTGGCCTTGACATTATATACCTCAGCGGTTCTTGCTGAAATTGTCCGTGGTGGTTTAAACTCTATCGCTGAAGGACAATTTGAAGCAGCCAAATCCCAGGGTTTCACGCTGATTCAAACATTAATATTTATTGTTCTCCCACAGTGTTTCAAAAGTATCATTCCTTCCCTATTATCGCAGGTCATTACGACCGTTAAAGATACCTCGTTTTTACAGGTCGTTGCGATTCCGGAGTATACCCGTAGCGGATTCGTGGTGATGGGACGGTTTACCACGACACCGGAGGTCTTTATGATTTTTGGGGTACTGGCAGCCGGTTATTTTGTGATTTGCTTCAGCCTTTCTTGTGTGGTTCGTGGTTATCAGAAAAGAACCCAGATCGCCAGATGAAACACGATCAAAATTATCTCTACGTAAAAATAAACAAAGCCATGGATTCATATTAGTCCATGACTTTGTTTTTTATTTGTTGAAAATTTGAACATTATTGTCACCACGTTTACTTTTCTATCGGCGCCCCCATTTTTTCACCATAAGGCATTTCGAAGGCCTCATCCTGGGGGATTTGCAGATATTGGTAAGCTAACTGGGCGGTTGCACCAATCAATTTCAGGCAATGTACCCGTCTTTTTTTCCCATGCCAATCATCAAAAGGTTCACAGATCTCACGGCAGGTTGTACAGCCGTTAGCTTCTTTAAACTCCCGGACAAGATTGTTATAACGACGATAATATTTTTTGCCGACTTCGTCACCACGCACATCAGAATCGATACTCCAGGGATCTTTTCGGCCATGGACGGCACTGTTTGCCATCACCGCCGCCGACAAGGCGCCGCAGGTTTCACCGTAAAGCCCAATCCCCCCGCCAAAGCCGGTACACATGGCGACGGTTTCCTTGGCAACATCCAGAACACCGGCACGAAGTAAAGCATCGTAGACACTTTCGGCGCAATTCAAGCCATTCTTGAAATTTTCAATCGCATAATCGTTGACTAATTGATTTTTTTCATTATTCATTTTATCTCTCTTTTCTAAATTTATTTTTTCCCATCATTGAGTTCAGCGGGGAAAGCGGAGGACCCTATCCATTTAAGGATAGTGTATCATAATGTTATTGGCAGCGCTGCGTTCTTTTGAAAAATGGCCTGATAGTCGGCACGGATTGTTTTTTTACTTTGATTTGTTACGGATACTCCCCTCTTTATAAGCAGAAAAGGCCATTCGTTTAAAATGGTGAGTGACTGGAATGGTTACGATAGGTGTTCAATTAGCTGGATTTTCAGGCCATTGGGGTTGGCGATAAAGAAAAAGCGACTATACGGGGCCGGCTGAAAGGGGCCGCTGTGGATGGCGATGCCTTTTTTCTGTCCTTCCGAAATAAACTTTTTAATCAGACTATTTCCCCAATCGATCGCCATAATGTTCTAATACGAAATCCAAATCCTTGTCGCCTCGGCCGGAACAGTTGACCAGAATTGAGCCGAAT
Source organism: Acetobacterium sp. (assembly GCF_041752335.1). Lineage (GTDB taxonomy): Bacteria > Bacillota > Clostridia > Eubacteriales > Eubacteriaceae > Acetobacterium. The sequence goes on from NZ_JBGSHG010000052.1 coordinate 9,219, forward strand.
TCCATTTCTTTGGCCAGCTTCATCGCATATGCGACGGCATGAGCACTCTCCAGAGCGGGGATGATTCCTTCCAGTTTTGACAGTGTGAAAAATGCATCGATGGCTTCATCGTCAGTAGCTGATTCATAGGTCACCCGACCAAGATCTCTCAGATAGGCATGCTCTGGTCCGACAGAGGGATAATCCAGCCCGCTGGCTACAGAATAAACGGGATCGGGCTCGCCCTTTTCGTTTTGCAGCAGGATTGAATTAAAACCATGCAGGATTCCCTCTCTGCCATAAGCCATACTGGCGGCATGCTCGCCGACTTTTGTCCCGATTCCCATGGGCTCGACGCCGTAGAGCTTGACAGGATCATTCAAAAACGGGGTAAAAATGCCAGCCGCGTTTGAACCGCCGCCGACACATGCCACAATCGCATCGGGCAGATTGCCAGTCATCTCCAGGAATTGTTCTCTGGCCTCGACCCCTACAACAGTCTGAAAATCTCTGACCATCATCGGGAAAGGATGGGGCCCAACAACCGAGCCAATACAGTACATGGATTCTTCGAATTCGTCAATGTAAGCTTCAAAAGCAGCGTCCACCGCTTCTTTTAGAGTTTTGAGGCCATGCGAAACCGGAATCACCTGGGTGCCCAGGAGTTTCATTCGCGCGACATTGGGGGCCTGCTTGGCAATATCCACATCGCCCATGTAAATATCACATTCAAGCCCATAGAATGCGGCCGCCGTTGCCAGTGCGACGCCATGCTGGCCGGCGCCTGTTTCGGCAATGATTTTCTTTTTTCCCATATATTTGGCCAAAAGACCTTCACCCATACAGTGATTCAATTTATGGGCTCCGGTATGATTCAAATCTTCTCTTTTTAAATAAATCTGACAGTTGCCAATTGAACGCGATAATCTGTCGCAATGATAAGTCGGTGTGGGACGACCCTGAAATTCTTTCCGGATTCTTCTCAGCTCATTGATAAATTTAGAACTTTTACAGATTGTTTGATAGGCTGTGGATATTTTCTCAAATTCCGGAATCAGCTGGGGCGGAATATAGGCACCGCCGTAAGTACCGAAATAACCTTCTTTTGTGGGGTTTTGTTTAGTATACACTGCGAAATCAACGTTTTCTTTTAACATCATCATGCTCCTTTTAATATTTATTTTTTAATATTTATTTTTTATTTTTGATTTCTGATGGGTTACCTGGTGCCACGTCATCGAAAATAGGACGCCCAGTCAGCGTGTTTTTTTATCTTTGGCATTCCTTCATAAGTTAAGGGGCAGGCACCGGAGTCGAGGGCTGGGATGGCCGCACTGACCGGCACCACCAAAGCACATTTATTCAGTCTAATATGGTTAACCATAACTCTTCTGACTCGACCACAAGTTTCGCTACTAGCTCAATAAATGGCTGATAATTCATGGTTGTATGGGCCAGGTCAAGTTTAACAATATGTTATACCGATATCGGAACAATGTCAAGTTGGATGCTGTTGCTGTCGGGCGGTTTCAGTAGTATCTGGTATAGACAAAAACGTCATCTCTTTGTGCGCCGTCCCTTGTCCATAGTGGAAAAAAATTGGCAACGATGGCAAAATTTATAATCACACAGTTATCGGCGGCTGATCGTGAATTGATCAGCCGCCGATACACCCCTCGCTTATCTTTTGGCTTAGACTGTTAAAGCCATTTTTTTATCCCAAAAATTCCAAAATGACCTGTCCAAATTGTTCTGGCTCCTGAAACATTAAACCATGACCAGCTGCCGGAATGATTGACAAGGTTGCATGGGGCATCTTACTGAGCAAATATTTTGAATTTTCCACTGGGACAAGGACATCTTCAGCTCCGCTAATCAGCAGCGTTTCGTTTAAGATTGCGCTCAGCCTGTCACAGGTACCTGGCCATTGGCCAATGGCCAGGCCTTGTTTTTGAATGTTTTCCGGGTTAATTGATCCCATCGGTCGATAAAATATTTCTTTGAGGCGGTGAGTATCGTTTTTTAACCATGTATCAGGGAAGAGCAAACTGATCCAACGCGTCCCCTGCTCTTGCGGCGTCCCACTCGGATCACTTAATGTATCCATCACCTCAGAGGCTGGTGGATACATTTCCGGATTGCAGAGGCTAGCGTATAGGATCAATTTATTCACTTTTTCGGGATATCTCAGCGCTAGTTCCTGAGCAATATAAGAGCCCATTGACCAGCCCAAAAGATGCGCTTGGTCGATCTGTAATGCCACCATTAATGCAGCAGTATCGTCAGCAAATTGCTCAATACCAAAGACTTTTTCACCGGCGGTGGTTTCACCCATCCCACGGTTGTCAAAGATGATGACTTGATAGGATTTTGATAACGAATCGATTAGTTGGTGTTCCCAAAGATTCATGGTGCTACCGTAACCCATTATCATGATTAAGGATTCCCCTTCGCCATAGATTTGGTAGTTTACATTAATATCTCCGATGTTTACCATATAATTTCTCCTTTTATCATATTTTGATACGATCATCATGCGCTGTATCTATTTTAATTGATACCCAATTGATATCCCAGCAAACGTTAGTTAATAAGCGTAGTTGGCCCTTTTAATAGCAATCGTTTTTGACAGGGTTCTTGTGCTTTTTAACTGTCCCTTGGTACCGGCTGCGATGGTGATGTTATTCATGGGCAATTCTCCTTTTCCATTCTAGTTAAGGTTATTTATAATTGTTTCTTTCGAAAGGATCTATGATTTTTTCAACTTTTGAATCGGATTAGTGCTACATGGAAAAACAGTTGGATTGATCGGGTGATGTTTCTTGCGATAAGTTAAGTTCAAGTTAAGGGGCAGGCATTGGAGCCCCATTTTATATCTGCCGCTAGAAGTTAGACTTCACTTAAAATTTCTTGAAGATATTTTTGCCCCCATTCTTCCATAACTTCCATGACTTCTAGAAAGCTATTCCCTTTCTCAGTTAAGCTGTATTCTACCTTCGGTGGTATCACATTATAGATTTTTCTTTTTACGAGACCCGATTGTTCAAGTTCACGAAGCTGTCTTGTCAAGTAGCTTTGTGTTATATCAGGTATCATTCTTTCTAGCTGCGAAAATCTTTTTCTATCATCTCTTAATAGCCATATGATTACTAATTTCCATTTCCCTCTTATTGTCTTCTGTGTAATACAAACATGGCAAAGTTGTTTTTTTGATTCTTGTTTTAACTTACACTCAGAACATTCTTTAATTAATGCATCTTTATTCACTATTTCAACTCCTTATTATACTTCTTATACTATCATTTATCATAGTACCTATTATTTTTCAACGTACTTGTAAATGTTTTTGTTCATGATATTATTATACTATAAAAGCCGGCTTATTTAAATCATTAAAGAGGAGTTGCTAATAATATGAGTACAAAGATAATTGGTGTTTCTGGAAGTCCAATAAACAACAGCAATACTGACAGATTATTGAAACATGTTTTAGAAAGCAGTGGATTAGAGTATGAAATTTTCAAACTAAGTGAAATGGATATTAAACCGTGTAAAGCCTGCAAGGCATGTGTCAATGATAATATTTGTAAAGTTAATGATGATTTTCCTTCTGTAGCAGAAAAAATCAAATTAGCAGACGGTTTAGTCATTGCTGCTTACACGCCCTACAGCATGATAGACGGTCATACAAAAGCATTACTAGAAAGATTTTTTTCGTTTAGACATCAAAACAGTTTACTTCAAGAAAAATACTTAGTTACTATTGTTTCTTCAATGTTGGATATAAGTAGACAAGCAACACATCAATCTATAGTATTTGAAGCAGTAGCAGAAAGAATGAATCACGTTAGAGCATTAGATATTGCTGGAGCCCCTCCATGTAATACATGTGGAGTAGGAGACGAGTGTATTAATAGTAATGTTAAGCTGATATATGGCCCAGAAGCTGTAGCATGTGCAGAAAACTTTATACCGGTTGAGGAACAACCCGTTTGGAACGAGGGAGAACTAGTCGGCAAACAGCTTGGAGATTTAATAAACAAAAAAGAGAACTACGTTCCAAGTGATATGACACAAACTATAATGAAGTTACTAGAAAATTTTATGTAGATTAGTATGCATGCCGTTTATATCGCGTGAAACCAACTTGTTGATATTTCAAGTATTACTTTTTGAAAGCACTAGAAAACCGGTAGTATTTTAATGGATCTACTATGCACGATAAGATAATAATAAATATAATCTATATAACATCAAGGCATCCTACGCCAATTCTGTAGAGTGCCTTGCTTTTTTGGTCACGTTCATTATAGCTTTGGGCAAACAATTAAATGGTGGAACCGGCTACCCACGACAACAGCAGCATACATCGTACATAAAAATGGTAGCCCCCCTTGTCCCGACGATGCCGGTAACTGACATAAACTAAAAACAAGGTCACCACCAGGGTGGCGATATTAATGATTAAGACCGTTTCTTTCATCTTAGCAATACCTCATATCCATCTGAAGGATATTGTATTATGATGTTATCGGCTGCGCGACGCTCTTTTGAAAAATAGTCAATGTGATACAAAATGATGGGGATCTTGAGCAGTTCCAGCCAGCCATTATAAACACCATCGATAAAAGCCTGGCGCCACTCTGAGCGGCGTGTTATCAGGGGACAGTTATGAAGCTGGTCTTTTTCAATCACCAGGGAGAAGACCCCGTTTTCAAGATGAGGTTCAAAGGGGTAGGTTCGGCATTGAATGGGTCGATAGTCCCGCAGGCAACCGGTGGCCAGATGGCAATAGATATAATACATTTTTTTAATTTTGGGGGGCATCTTGTAGTGCTTTTGACTGTGCAGATCGTAATCGGTCACGACCGCCGCTTGCATGTATTCATATTCCAGCGGCAATAAATACATGCCCAGGCGCTTACCGTCTTCATCAATCCGGCGGCAGCAATGATAACCACAGAGCTCCCCGCAATTCCCGGCGATGATGGCTTCATCCATTAAGTGATAGGCTTTATTAAAGATGGCCTGATAATCGGCTCTGAGTGGTTTATTTTGTTTAGTTGTCACAGGTGCTCCGATCTGTTTAGTTTTATAAAAATTTTTTTATGATACGTTTATAAGGGGATGTCAGTCAATATTCCCCGCCATTATTCACTTTTTTCTGATCTTTCCTTGATAAAATCAAGGATCGCTTGTACCGCAATATCCTGTTGTTCTTCGCTGCTAATGGTCGCCGGGGGATCGCCCTTTTGCTGGCCATAATTGCCGAATTGGGCATGATTGCCGCCCTCAATGAAGACAATATTGTCGGTGTAATTAATGTTTTCTTCCAAATTTGCATTGAGGGTCCCATAAATGGTTAGGGCCTTTACCGGCGGAAAGTCGCCATAGATATAGGCACCCAGTAAAATCAGACCGTCGATTTTGTCTTGATTGTTTGCGGCGTAGCTGCTGGCCATCGCGCCCCCCTTTAGGAAGTTTTAAAACGGTATTGACACCTGGTCGATTTTCATCTCGCCGCAAATTCTTGACCCCACTTTTAAGTAAGCGGATGGGCCGACCGAAAAAATCCAGCTTAGCCAGTTTTTCGGGTCACAAAAAACGGGCTCGGCGCCGGAATCGGCTCGGGTTTTCCGAAGATAGGATAAAAATGATGCGGTTATCCGAAAATATCTGATAGCTGAGGCGTTTTTTAATTCAAATTTTTGCCAAACCATATTTCGCAATTTCATGATTAAGCAACTTCATAATTGTCAACTCGTC
>NZ_JBGSHG010000053.1:0-12618 GCF_041752335.1 Acetobacterium sp.
CATCCATAAAACCTCTTATGCTCGTTTTTACAAGATAAGAGGTTTTATTTTTTGTTGTTTGGGTAGATACCATAAAAAAAGCGAGGTAGCAATGTTTGTAGATAAAGCAGAGATTATTCTGAAGGCTGGCAACGGCGGACATGGCGGGATGAGTTTTCGCCGCGAAAAATATGTTCCCAATGGTGGTCCTGACGGCGGTAACGGAGGGCATGGCGGCAATATTGTTTTTATGGCTGACAATGGCTTTCGGACCCTGATGGAATTTAAATATAAAAGAAAACACAAAGCGGAAAATGGCGAAAATGGTACCGGCGGCCGATCGACTGGTAAAACCGGCGAAGATCTGATTATTAAAGTGCCAGTGGGAACCATTATAAAAGATAAAGAGACCGGACGGATTATCTGCGATCTTTCAGAACACGGGCAAAAATACCGGGTGGCCGAAGGCGGCCGGGGTGGTCGTGGGAATATGAATTTTGCAACCGCCACCAGACAAGCGCCGCGTTTTGCCCAGGGTGGGGTGAAGGGTCAGGAACGTACCGTTGTTCTTGAACTGAAGCTGCTGGCTGATGTGGGTCTGATTGGTTTTCCAAATGTTGGTAAATCAACGCTTTTATCGGTTATCACTAAAGCCAAACCTAAAATTGCCAATTACCATTTTACCACCATCGTTCCTAATCTTGGTGTGGTCGAATGGCGGAATTTTGATCCATTTGTGATCGCCGATATTCCCGGTTTGATAGAAGGTGCCCATGAGGGAACCGGACTGGGGGATCAGTTCCTCAGACATGTGGAACGAACTAAACTTCTGATTCACCTTCTCGACGCCTCTGGCAGTGAAGGTCGGGAACCCCTGGATGATTTCAAAAAGATCAATTATGAATTGGAAAAATACAACGAAAAACTGGCCAAGCGCGTCCAGATTGTTGCCTTAAATAAGGTTGATCTGCTTTCTGAACCAGAAGAAACGGATGAGTTAAAAGCTGAATTGAAAAAATTGGGCTATGAAGTCTTTGTCATTTCGGCAGTAACCGGTCAGGGGCTCAACGAACTGTTAAGTCGAACCATTCAATTGCTGGATGAAATAGGCGAAGTTGAACCAATCTTTGACTTTGAACCAGAAGCCGAAATCATTTTCACCCCAGATTTTAAAGAAAAACAGTTCACCGTTGAGCAATTTGATCACTTATTTGTGGTTAAGGGTGCCTTCCTGGAGCGTCTGATTACTTCAGTTAACTTTGAAGATTTGGATTCGATTGGTTTCTTCCAACGGGTTCTCAAAGATAAAGGCGTATTTGAAGAATTGGAAAGAATGGGTATTCAGGATGAAGATGTGGTTCAACTGGAAGACATCGAATTTGAGTATTTTAAATAGATTTCCCGCTTTATTATATGTTATAATAGCGTCGCAGAAAGTAGAGAAAAAATGTTAACAAGTAAACAAAGAAGTTATTTAAGAAAGCTTGCCATGGATATTCCCGATATCATTTTCATCGGTAAAGAAGGCATCACTCCACAAGTTATCGTGCAGACCAGGGATGCCATCATAGCCCGGGAACTGATCAAGGGAAAGGTTCAGAATAATTCTCTGGAAGATGTCAATGACGTGGCCCGGCAATTAGCCACCGCCACAAAATCGGATATTGTCTGTACCATCGGTAGTAAATTCATCCTTTATAAAAAGAATTTATTAAAAACCAAAATCGAGGTGCCGACAAAAAATCAGAAGCCCATTAAACGGGTCAAGAAAAAAGCACTAAGTCCATCACGAAAATTCACTAATTCATAATAGGTAAGGGTTTGAGATGAAGAAAAAAATCGGTCTGCTGGGAGGAAGTTTTAATCCCATCCATACGGGTCACCTGCTGCTGGCGGAGTCGGCCCGGGATCAATATGAATTGGATAAGGTATTGTTTATTCCCACCGGGAATAACCCATTTAAATTATCTCAGGACGAAATTGCCCGAAAGCACCGGCTTAAAATGGTTGAACTGGCCATCGCCAGTAATGACAGTTTTGAAATTTTAACCCATGAAATTGATCAGAATGGCATCACCTATACCATTGATACAATCAATAGCATTAAAGAGATATATCCGGACTGCGATTTTTATTTTATCGCCGGGGCTGATTTAATGTTTGAAATCACCTTATGGAAGGGTGCCCCGGAGTTGTTGAAGTCGGTGAAGTTTATCACCACCTTTCGGCCGGGCTATAGCCACGATCGGCTGGATATGCGGATCAAAGAACTCCAGGAGATTTATGGGGCTTCTATTTTTAAGCTATACGCCACTGAAATGGACATCGCCTCTTCTGACATCCGGGCCCGCATCAAAAATGGCTATTCGATTCGTTACTTACTGCCTGATGCGGTGGAAGCTTATATTCATGAACATCACCTTTATTTGCCGCATACGTCAATTGAGGATAACCATGAATTGGACTGATATCGAAGTAGATTTAAAAAAGAAGCTAACCCCTAAACGGTTCAGACACACGATGAACGTCGTTGAAGCAGCCGACCAACTGGCCCGCACCTTTGGCTGTGATCCGGACCAGGCCCGGCTGGCGGCGTTACTGCATGACTGTGCCAAGAATCTAACTGACGAGCAGCAGCTGGACTATGCCAGACAGCATCAGCTCAAGATCGATCGGGTTAGTCAAAATGATCCCCAATTGCTTCATGGCCCAGTGGGGGCGGTGCTTGCCAAAGAATGTTATGGCGTCACAGATGCCGCGATTCAAAACGCCATTGATTGTCACACCACCGGGGGTAAAAATATGAGCACCCTGGATAAGATTATTTATCTGGCTGATTATATTGAAAAAGATCGTTCTTTTCCGGGGGTTGAGACCATTCGGCAAATCGCCGAAACTGATTTGGATGGGGCCACCATTATGGCATTAACCAACTGCATCTGTCATGTGGCGCAATGCGGTGCCCTGATTCATAAGCGAACCATCGATGCCCGAAATGATTTAATTATCAAAACTAAAAACCTGAAATTAAAATAAAAGAATTTAAAATTATAAAAGAAAGTGAGTGATTTTTATTAATCCAGAAGAATTTGCACAAAAAATAAAAGGGTGGATTGAAGACAAAAATGGAATCGATATTGAGGTCATTAATGTAACTGAAATGACATCTATTGCCAACTACTTTGTTATTGCCAGCGGGAGTTCTGAACGTCAGGTCAAAGCTATTGCTGACAATATTGAATATGAAGCCAAAGGATTAGAAATATTTCCCAAAAACATCGAAGGCCAACGCGAAGGCCGTTGGATTTTATTGGATTATTTCGATGTGATCATCCATGTATTCCATGCTGAAGAACGTGAGTTTTACAGTCTCGAAAAACTTTGGAAAAATAGTCCAGTTAATCGATAATCGGAGTCTCTGACCATCGCAGAATGGATACTTTTTGTCACAGCAAAATTTCTGGAGACAGGAATTCAACAGTTGATACGAGCTTATCGACATCAACCGAATCACTGAACAAATCGAAATGGTGGCACTTCTTGATCCTACGGGACGGGAGAATCCACCTTTTTAAATGTCAGGATTTATGGATCAAGAACAGCATCTGGGCTTCCATAAAATAAAAATTAATTTCATTGCTAAGAGAATAGAAAGAGGTAACTATGAAGATAGGAATCGTTGGCTTACCCAACGTCGGGAAAAGCACCATATTTAATGCATTAACCAAGGCTGGGGCAGAGTCTGCCAATTACCCGTTTTGTACCATTGACCCCAATATTGGGATTGTGACGGTACCAGATCCCCGCCTGGCGGTTTTAGAAAATATGTATAACTCAAAAAAAGTGATCCCCACCACCATCGAATTTGTGGATATCGCCGGTCTGGTTCGCGGTGCCAGCAAAGGGGAGGGACTCGGTAACAAGTTTCTTTCACATATTCGTGAGGTTGATGCCATTGTTCATGTTGTCCGTTGTTTTGAAGATGACAACGTGGTTCATGTTGAAGGAAAAATTGACCCCATTGACGATCTGGAAACCATCAATCTGGAATTGATTTTTGCTGATATTGAAATGCTGGATCGCCGGATTGAAAAGAATAAAAAGTTGGCCAAAACCAACCCTCAGGAAAAAGCCAATATCGAAGTGGCCATGCGTCTGCGTGAAATTCTGGAGAATGGTAAAATGCCCAATGATGATGACTTTTCAGCCGATGAATGGGAATTCATTCAAACCATTCAGCTGATCTCGATTAAACCGGTTCTCTATATCGCCAACGTTTCTGAAGATGATCTTCATGAGGACAATGAAATGGTAAAGCGCTTAAAAGCTACCGTTTTAGAAAACCATTCGGGCAATCATAAGGATATTATCAAAATATCCGCCAAAATAGAAGAAGAAATCGCCCAATTTGACGATGCCGAAAAAGCGGAATTTTTATCAGATATGGGATTGGTTGAATCCGGTCTGGATCAGGTCATTCGCTCTGGCTACAAGCTGCTGGGTCTGATTACCTTCTTAACTGCCGGACCTCAGGAAATCCGTGCCTGGACGGTCACCGAAGGCACCAAAGCGCCCCAGGCCGCCGGCAAGATCCATAGCGATATTGAACGCGGGTTTATTCGGGCTGAAATTACCAGCTACGAACAATTGATTGAAGCCGGATCTGAAGTAAAGGCCAAGGAAAGCGGTGTAACCCGGGTGGAAGGAAAAGACTATATCATGAAAGATGGCGACGTTACTTTTTTCCGGTTTAATGTATAGTTAGTAGCTTCATATCTTAACTGCCGTGAGCTTTGCTGCCGGTTTGCGCAAAACACCAGAAGAAATCGCTTTGCGAATTTCTTCGAGGTCGCGGGCAGTCGCCAACTACAAGCAAGCTTGTGATTGGCTCATTACCTTCGCGAATTTTTATATTCGGTCGAACAATATTTTCCTGTGCTGTTCGACTACACGTTACAAAATTGTTTGCGGAAACAAACAGCAAAGCAATTTTTGTTCGCTTCTATCAATATACCCTTGCCTGAATACCCAATCACCTGGAGGTTACTGTGAAAGATCTTGTTTTAGTCGCCATCAATGCCAAATATATCCATACCAATCTGGCCGTTCGTTCATTAAAGGCGCAGCTGCCGGATTTTGATGTTGAAATTCTGGAAATGTCGATCAACGATCCGCTTCATCGGATCATCAAGTTGTTGCTGGATCAGGATGCCAGACGAATTGGTTTTTCCTGTTATATCTGGAATATGGAGATTGTGCTTAAGTTGGCCGAAGTCATTAAAAAAGCGAAACCTCAAGTGCAAATTATTTTTGGCGGCCCGGAGGTCAGCTTTGATGGCTTGGCCCTGCTGGAAGCCCATCCTTTTTGCGATCTTATTATCCAGGGTGAAGGTGAGGGAAAACTAAAAGCATTGCTGGAGAATGATGATCAGGACGGTATTAGCAAAATTCCCGGGCTCTGTTATCGCAACCACGCCGGGGAACTGAGCGAAAATCCTGAGACTGCAGTGGTTCCATTAAAGCAATTAATTTTTCCGTATTTAAATGTGGATATCGACAGTCTCAATCATAAGATCATTTATTATGAAACCATGCGGGGCTGCCCCTTTTCCTGTTCCTATTGTCTTTCTTCAGCTACTCTGGGTTTGAATATCTTAAGTCTGGACAGGGTTTTTTCGGAGCTGGATTTCTTTATTCGGGCCGGTGTCAAACAGGTCAAACTGGTTGATCGTACCTTTAACTGCGACCTCGGCCGGGCCAAAGAAATATTTAGATATCTGATTAAGTGTGGTGGCAATACTAATTTTCACTTTGAAATGACCGGTGACCTGATCGATGATGAAATGATTGATTTGCTGAAAACGGCACCCCCGGGATTGATTCAATTTGAAATCGGTGTCCAAAGCACCGCTCCCGCTACGCTTACGGCGATTGGCCGAAAAATCAGTGTCAGTAAAACTGAAGAACATGTAAAAAAACTGTTAGATACACACAATATCCATATTCATCTGGATCTGATTGCTGGTTTACCCCATGAAACCTATGCAGTGTTTAAGACATCCTTTAATCAGGTGATTGCCTTAGATCCTGACATGCTCCAACTGGGCTTTTTGAAATGTCTGAAAGGCACTCGCATTCGCAAAGAATCAAAAATTCATGATTATCGCTATACCAGCTTTCCGCCTTATGAAATTATTTCAAACAAGTATGTCAGCGCTGAAGAACTGTATCAATTACGTCAAATTGAAGTGCTGGTCGATCGTTATTTCAATAGCGGCGCATTTAAACATAGTTTGGCTTTTATTTTTGGTGCCCGGATTTACAGCAGTCCCTTTGACTTTTTTGAGGCGTTTTCCTGTTACTGGGAAGGGCGGGGTTATTATGACGTGGGAAAATCTAAGGAACAGCTCTTTGGCATTCTCCATGGATTTTTTAACGATCATCAAAAAAGAGAACAAATTGGGGAATGGATTAAATTTGACTATCTCTCCCAGGGGAATCTCCGACTGCCAACCGGTTTGCTTGACACCAGTCCCGATAAAGAATGGATCTTTGAGTTTTTAAAAGATTCTCATAATATTGCGACTTACCTGGGTGACTTTATAAACCTGGCACCGAAAAAAATCTATACCCAGGTCAAATTTCAATATTTTTCGGCGGCCTTTCTTAGCCAGCTCTCCGGAACAGCTTTATCAACAGAAGAAAAACCGGGATTAATGGTTTTTTCTGAGGCTGGTGCTAGCATTATCATTCAATAAAATATTAAATTTGCTGAAAAGCATTGATTCTTTGTTAGATTAAGGTTATACTAATAAACAGTAAAAATAAAAAAGATGCTGATAAGGACGAGTAAGTTATCAAAAGTTTCAGAGAGTAGGCAACCTGGCTGTAATTGCTTATACCAAAGATAATTGAAAACCACCTTGGAGTCGAAACCTGAAATCATTCCGAATGTTGCATTATGCACCATCTTTTTAGTAGGGTTTTACGGAGCTGACCGTTACACAGAACTTAAGTGGATTCACGTACGTGAATCAAATTGGGTGGAACCGCGTTGATACGTCCCTTTGTTTGACAAAGGGATTTTTTTGTTTTTAAATTTAAATAGTTTTAAGATGCTGGTCGTCAATACACGCGAAATTTTCACAATAAACGAAATACAAGGAGAATATTATGATTACTATTACCTTAAAAGACGGATCCATAAAGACTTATGAACCCGGAATCACTGTTCTTGAAGTTGCCAATGATATCAGCCCAGGTTTAGCTAAAAATACCCTGGCCGGAGAACTGGGTGGCGAGGTTGTCGATGTCCGTCAACCAATTAATGAAGATGCGACCCTCAATTTGTTAAAATTCGAAGATGAAGGCGGCAAGCATGCCTTCTGGCATACTGGTTCCCATCTGCTGGCTCAGGCGGTAAAACGTCTTTATCCCCAGGCAAAACTGGCGATCGGCCCGGCGATTGATAATGGTTTTTACTATGATATTGATGTGGATGTAATTATCACCCCGGAAATCATGGAAAAAATTGAAAAAGAAATGGCCAAAATTGTCAAAGAAGGTTTGGTCATCGATCGCTCTGAATTAAGCCGCAACGAGGCCCTGGCTAAAGTGAAAGCTGAAGGTGAGATTTACAAAGCGGAACTGATCGAAAACCTGCCGGAAGACGCCATCATCAGCTTTTATTCCCAGGGTGAGTTCTCCGATCTTTGCGCCGGTCCTCATATTCAAAACCTCAGCGGGATCAAAGCAGTTAAACTGTTAAGTCTGGCCGGCGCCTACTGGCGTGGCGATGAAAAAAACAAGATGCTGCAGCGGATCTACGGGATTACCTTCCCGAAAAAAAGCGAGTTGGAAGCCTATCTGACCCGGCTGGAAGAAGCTAAAAAACGGGATCACCGTAAGTTGGGAAAAGAGCTGGATCTATTCTCGCTCCAGGAAGAAGGCCCGGGTTTCCCATTTTTCCATCCCAAAGGCATGATTATTCGTAATGAACTGGAAAATTTCTGGCGGCAGGAACATCAGCTGCGGGGCTATCAGGAAATAAAAACCCCGATCATTCTCAATGCTGAATTATGGAAACGTTCCGGTCATTGGGAGCATTATAAAGAAAATATGTATTTTACTGAAATTGATGATGCTTCCTATGCGGTCAAACCGATGAACTGCCCGGGCGGAATGCTGGTTTATAAACGCAAAGGACATTCCTACCGGGATCTGCCGTTAAAGATGGCAGAGCTGGGTCTGGTTCATCGCCATGAACTGCATGGCGCCCTGCACGGTCTGATGCGGGTGCGTAACTTTACCCAGGATGATGCCCATATCTTTATGACCCCAGATCAAATTGAAGCTGAAGTCATCAAGGTCATTGATTTGGCTGATGATATCTATAAAATTTTCGGATTTAATTATCGGGTTGAGCTTTCGACTAAACCGGAAAAAGCCATCGGCTCGGATGAAGTCTGGGCAATAGCAACTGAAGCCTTAAGAAATGCCCTGGAGAAAAAAGCTATTGATTACCGTCTAAACCCTGGTGATGGGGCTTTCTACGGTCCTAAAATTGACTTCCATCTGGAGGACAGTTTAGGCCGTACCTGGCAATGCGGTACCATCCAGCTTGATTTCCAGATGCCGGAACGCTTTGACCTGAACTATATCGGCTCAGACGGAGAAAAACACCGTCCGGTTATTGTTCATCGAACAATTTTAGGAAGTATCGAACGATTCTTCGGGATCCTGATTGAGCACTTTGCCGGAAAATTCCCGGTTTGGCTGGCTCCGGTGCAGGTGATGATTATTCCGGTTGCTGACGCCCACCATGATTTCGCCAAAGGCATTGCTGATGAGCTCATCGCCATCGGCGTCCGGGCCTCGGTGGATGTTCGGGATGAAAAACTGGGCTACCGGATTCGCGATGCGCAAATGCAAAAAGTTCCCTATATGCTCGTGGTTGGTGATAAAGAAGCCGACGGCGGCGACCTGGCGCTGCGAATCCGGGATACTGGCGATGCCGGTCTGATCAGCCTGGCCGACCTTAAAGAAAAACTGATCGAAAAAATCAAAACAAAATCTTTGACCTTAGACTAAACCAGGAATAATATGAGTCGAATTTGCGATAATGGTTGACAAATTCGACTCGTATCAATATAATAAAAAACAATAAAGTGATGACCAGGAACAAGTAATAATAGGATGATCTTTTCAGAGAGCTTTCGGCTGGTGCGAGAAAGCGGGACACCGTTATGAATACATCCTGAGAGCTGCTCACCGAAAGGCTATGCCCGGTAGGCTGGGCCGGATACCAACCGTTATCATGGCTAAGTGACTAAGGTTGCTTGCAGAGTGTGATGTGTAAGCATCAAAGGCAAGGTGGTACCGCGAATTTGTATTCGTCCCTGTTATACAGAGACGAATTTTTTTTGCGTGAGTGTAAAAATGAAGAAGCGACACAAACAATTCGACCTGAAAAGGTTTTATTGAATAAAAATAAAAAATGGAGGAAAAGAAATGAAAAAACACGGAAAAAGATTAATGACCGTTCTGCTTGTTGCAGGTGTGGTTGCCTTGGGTGCCGGATGCACAAGTCCGGCCACAAAAGAAGAAAGTAAAGAAGCGACCATCGGGATTGTTCAATACGTTGATCATGTTGCGCTGGACGCTGCCCGGGAAGGCTTTGTCACTGCCCTGGCTGACAACGGTTATACGGATGGCGATAATATTACTATTGATGTCCAAAATGCCCAGGGTGATCAAAGTAATCTATCAACCATCAGCGATCGTTTTATCAGCAACAAGGTCGACATGGTACTAGCGATCGCAACACCGGCAGCACAAGCTATTGCTGGTAAAACCACTGAAATTCCGATTCTGGGAACCGCCATCACCGATTATGAAGCGGCTCGTCTAGTCGACTCAAATGAAGCGCCCGGCGGAAATGTCAGCGGAACAACCGACATGAACCCGATTAAAGAACAAATTGATCTGCTGGTAAAATTAGTGCCTGCGGCAAAAACAGTTGGTGTGCTTTATACTTCCAGCGAAGATAATTCTGTAATTCAGGCAAAAATTGCCAAAGAAGCGATTGAAAAACTGGGACTGAAATATGTGGAAGTGACGGTTACCAATTCAAATGATGTTCAACAGGCAACCCAATCCATTGTCAGCCAATGCGATGCCATCTACATTCCTACAGATAATGTCTTTGCCTCAGCCATGCCTCAGGTTCAAAGCATTACCTCCCAGTCAAAAACACCGGTAATCTGCGGTGAATCCGGAATGGTAGAATCAGGGGGATTAGCTACATTAGGAATCAGCTACTCAGACCTGGGTTACCAGACTGGTTTAATGGCCGTAAAAATTCTTAAAGGTGAAGCCGAACCGGCAACCATGCCGATCGAATCTGCGACTAAATTTGAGTATGCCATCAATGGGGCGGTGGCTCAGGAAATTGGTTTAACGATTCCCGCTGATCTTCAGCAATACATCATTACCGCAAAATAAAAGATTTTAATAGAAACGATTTAGCAAGCAGTAATGGATAGCACTACTGCTTGCTAAAATTATTATTCAACATAATCATATAGATAAGAAGTGAGGCAGAATCATGTTTGAGATTATATTAGGTGCAATATCGCTGGGTCTTTTATGGGCGATCATGACAATCGGCGTTTATATCACCTACCGAATACTCGATATCGCTGATTTAACAGTCGAAGGAAGTATTGCAATGGGAGCTGCCATCGCAGCTTTTTCAATTTTTAGTGGGATGAATCCCTTCATCGCAACGTGTTTGGCTTTTGTTGGTGGGATGCTGGCAGGACTGGTAACCGGAATTCTTCATACCAAATTGAAAATACCGGCTTTGCTGGCAGGTATTTTAACGATGATTGCGCTTTATTCAGTCAATTTGCGGATCATGGGGAAGGCCAACCTGTCCTTGTTACGGATTGATACGGTCTTTACACCATTGGAGAACCTGGGATTAAGCTCAACCAATACGGTCATGCTTTTTGGCTTTATCAGTGTGATGGCGATTGTTGGTCTTTTGTACTGGTTTTTCGGAACTGAAATCGGCTGTGCCATCCGGGCCACCGGCGACAACCCGCAAATGGCGCGAGCCCAGGGGATCAACACCAATAATATGATTATTCTCGGCCTGGTCATCAGCAATGGTCTGGTTGCTCTTTCCGGGTCATTAATCGCCCAGAGCCAGAGCTTTGCTGATATTCAGATGGGAATCGGATCAATTGTCATCGGTTTAGCCTCGGTTATTATTGGTGAAGTTATTTTTGGCACTCGAAATTTTTTCAATTGTCTGATTTCTTTAGCGCTGGGTGCCATTACCTATCGCATTATCATCGCTCTGGTACTGAAAATGGGCATGCCGGCCAACGATTTGAAATTGTTCACCGCGATTACGGTGGCCATTGCACTGTCATTACCGGTCTTTAAAAGCTATCTCCGGCCGATCAAAAAATCGATGAATGGAGGAGAGCTATAAATGTTAATTATTAATAATATCGAAAAAAAATTCAATGCCGGAACGGTCAATGAAAAAGTTGCTTTGAGTCAATTCAGCCTGTCACTGGCAGAAGGTGATTTTGTTACCGTAATCGGTGGCAACGGGGCTGGAAAATCGACTTTTTTAAACTGTGTGGCTGGAGTGTTTGGCGTTGATCAGGGTTCCATTTTGATTGATGGGTTGGATGTGACCAAGCTTCCGGAACATAAACGGTCCAGCGTCATCGGCCGGGTCTTTCAGGATCCGATGATGGGGACAGCCGGTAATATGGGGATTGAAGAAAACCTGGCGCTGGCCTATCGTCGTGGCAAGACTCGCTCGTTGAGTTGGGGCATCAGCCATAAGGAACGGGAGATTTACAAAGAATATCTTAGTCACCTGGAATTGGGGCTGGAAAATCGGCTCCATGCCAAGGTCGGTCTGCTTTCAGGCGGACAGCGACAGGCCTTAACTTTATTGATGGCCACCCTGAAAAAACCAAAACTGCTGTTGCTGGATGAACACACTGCGGCGCTAGATCCGAAAACTGCGGATAAGGTTTTGCAGCTAAGCGACCGTTTTGTAAAAGAAGGAAATCTAACTACCCTGATGGTAACTCACAACATGCGCCACGCCATTGAACATGGCAATCGACTGATTATGATGCACGAAGGACATGTGATTTTAGACATCAAAGGCGAAGAAAAACAGCAGCTGACGGTTGAAGATTTACTGAAACGATTCGGCCAGGTCAGCGGTGAAGAATTTGCCAATGACCGAGCGTTACTTTCATAAAAAAACGCTTGACATTGATTGTGAATAAGCATATACTAGTTAAGTAACAAAGTAGAGGATACACACTTCTCACCTCATTTCTTAGGGAAATAGGTAAATATGAATGAACGCATTATGAATGTTCGTTAGTATTTTTTTGCAGGTGGAGTGACTCTACCTGCAATTTTTATATATGGAGGTATATTACTATTAGCAAAGATGTTCAACACGAAATTAATAACGAGATCCGTGATCGCGAAATCCGTGTAATTGACGAAGCAGGTGAGATGTTGGGAGTCATGAATACAAAAGACGCTCAAGCATTAGCCGATGAGAAAAATTTGGATCTAGTGAAAGTTTCA
>NZ_JBGSHG010000054.1:0-23430 GCF_041752335.1 Acetobacterium sp.
ACCTTTCTTAGAGACTGGACATCTTTAAAGGTAACGCATTTGATCGGTATTGACAATGGCTCTTTGCTTCGAAACCACCTTAATGGGTGCACAACTTTTTGGAGACCTTTTGCTTAACTAATATTTTACCAAACACAACCAATTATAAGTTTTAAACACGTTCTAATTTTTCCTAAGGTTTTTGTACATAATCCAATAGTCCATAGAAATACATTTTTCTTAGTTGTTTCTGAAATTCACTGTAATCACTAAAAATTTCCTTCCAGCTTCCATCCCTGACTAGTTCATTAAGTTTTTCTGTCACTAACCAGATCAGCTCAGGTGATAAATCAGTTCTAACCTCTCCCTTAGTTTGGGCAGCTTCGATATTCTTCAGATACCGACTCTTCATTTCTTCAATAGTATCTTCTACAGATAAAATATCTTCAATAAAATCACTTTTCAGATTTGCGAGAAAGTTAATTCTCCACTGTGTTATTAACTCCACCTTTTCCGGAAAACCTATATCAAGTTCATTTATTTCATCAAACTTTGAGAATCCATTCTCAATCAATTCATTTCTAATATGTCTTACTAACTCATCTTTATTAGAGAAATACTGATAAAAAGTCACCTTGCTTACATTAGACTCATTACAGATTTCTCCAATCGTTATTCTCTTAACACCATGCTTGAAAAATAAATCCTTAGCAGTTTCAATAAGTTGCGTGCACTTTTTTGAGGTATATTTTTTATTCTTAGCTTTCAAGGTATCACTCCAATACGAAAGTTAACCATTTATAATAAGTTAACTTATTTTGTTCAATTGTATATTAAAGTAAACTTGTTTGTCAAGTTATAAATGCAATATTAATTGTCAAAAAAATCAAAAGACAGTCGATTGAGAGGTTCATCTTCCCAACCGACGGCCTTTATTAAGCTACCTCTATTATTTCAATTTCTTCTCTTGTCTTAAACTCAACAGCCAGTTTCTCATCAAAAACAGTCACATCCGCTATAAGATGCTTTGTCAGCCGCCCATCATATTCTTTCAGTTTACAGATCTGTTCATCCACATGACGAGGGCCCTTTCGTTTGTTAGGCATGACGTGGGGACGTTTCGTTTGTCATGAGTTAATGATCAATCCAAATAATCCCTTGATCAATTGATCATTTTTGATCGGCCCAAAGCTTACATTGTTCAATCCTTTTTCCATCATCTCCCTGATCTTTATCGTAAGAGAACTGGCGGAGTAATTCACAAGGAAAACTATTACAGTCTCCACAATATTTGTGTTTTTTTGTCTCACAACACGACCTGACCGGACATGCCTCTCCCCAAAAAGGTTTATCCATCACCATACAACCCTTGCAATTCATTGATTCCCGATAACTGCATTCACTGCACAGTAACCCACATCTTGACTCTACCATTTAATACACCTCCTGAATTTCGGATGATTATATCATCGGTAACACGACACCTACATGTCATGATTCTAAAAAATGGCTGCTCTTTTCCTGCCACATAATGCTCCTGCCAGAAAGCGGAAATTTCCTCTTCGCAACAATGCCTGCTTTGTTTTGTTTGAACTTCTTGTTTTATCTTACTCAAGGTTAATTATCTCAACTGAACTACCGTGGGTCCTGAGCAGCTCAACCAGATCCGCTGTTTTCAGCCACACCGTCATCGTATTTTCATTGGGATGAATCGCAATGATACGATTATTAAAGCGTTCGTCAATAAAAACTGCAACTCTTTTGTTCTTGTCGTTAAAAACACCAAATGGTGTGACTGAACCTTTTTCAAGTCCCATTATTTCCTGTAAATCTTTCTCGGAAGCAAAGCTGAGACGCCGCGAGCCAATCGTTTCTCGCAGATTTTTCAGATCAACCTGCTTTTCTTCTTGCACCGAAATCAAATAGAAGTGCTTCTTTTTATCATCCCGAACAAACAAATTTTTGGCAATACAATCGGCGTCGGGCAAATTGAGTTTTTTCATTTCATCAATGGTATACACTGCTTGGTGCTCAACCGACCGATAAGAAATTTTAGCATCATCCAACAAATCGAGTACTCCTTGCTTCTCAATAGACATAAGCGTTCCCCTTTCCTTTGTTTTAATTTCACCCGATCGTTATCGACAAAATGATTTTACCGCACATGACGTAGGGAAGCCTGTTTTACATAATGGATGAAAGGAATCCCCAGACACTTCTTTTGAAAATTGACATTTTACCCCCCAATTTAAAATACCACTATTACGCCACTTCATAGACGCAATCCAAAGGTAATTATGGTTTATTTACTCCATTTTTCAATGCTTCTTCAACCGCTTTTAAAAAACCATTACTACTGGCAGTAGCCCCGGATATAGCATCAATATCCGAGCGTTGTTCTTCTAGTATAGTTTCAGTTAAGTTATTCACTAAGTTTTGTCGCCCATCTTGTATCTTGAGAGGATGTATATTTATGATTTCATGGTTAAGTACTGTCACCTCAACCTTATTGGTAAAGCGGTAATTATCATAAACTCCCACATATTTACCGTCTGAAATCCTTGTCAAATCAACATTGCAAATCACCAATGACAGTGTCTCATTCTTGCCCAATAAAGCGAAAACAGCTGTTAAGCATAGCATCAGAAGGAATACAATCCCTGTCCATTTTAGAAACTTTTTCAACCTTCTTTACCTCCCTGTTCTAACTGCTAAACCTACTCAACATTTCGTTAATCTGTTCTTCTCTAATTGCATTCGACCAATTTACAACTCCACAATCGGCTATATTTCCGTTTTTAGCACTAACCATTCGCTTTATTTGTTTGATAGCATGATTTCCACCCATCCAAGCTTTTGGAAAATGTTCAGTAACAAAACATGAAATCTTTTTGCCTTGTAGGTCTGGAAGTTTCGCCAGGTAAGCCTTCATAATTGGATTCAAGGAAAATGCTCGGACTGGTGCGCCCAATATAATCTCATCATACTGAGAAGTATCAGGGATTTCTGTCAGTTGAATGGGCTTTCCACTATTGGGAGCCTCATCACTGGCTTTGATTCTTTTGAGACTAACTTCGTGACCTTTTTTGAGCAACAAAACTTTCAGTCTTTCCCCCACTGACAAGGTATTACCTGAGTAAGAATATAGAATAATGCCAATTTTCATACTGTTATTTTTCCTCCTAACAAATGATTGATGATTGAATCTAGATCTTCAAGTAAATTTTCTTCTTTCATTCCATTATCTGAAAAGTAAAGTGCCAACAAACCATGTATGGAATATATCATTATTTTTGCAATCACACCGATATCTGCCATACGGATCACACCTTTTTCGACAAAACTTCCATAGGTAATTTCCCAATGTTTTTCAAAATCCGGGAGCTCCGGCTGGGTTGATTCCGGATTTAATCGATATGAATAAAAAAAATGAAAAATATGCGGATGTTCAATATAGTACGTCACATAGGCCCGGTTGGTCCTTTTAATCTCCTCCAAATCAATGACTTTACCTAGCATTTCACCCTGCATATGGCACATGACATCCTCAATCATAACGTCTTTCACTGCCTTTAAGAGTTCATTGACATCAGTAAAATAGTTATATATCGTGGTATAAGCATAACCGGCTTTTTCCGCTACCTTACGAACAGAGACATTTTCAACCCCTTCACTCATGATGATTTCTTTGGCGGCCTGTATGAAATAGGATTTAACCCTTTGGCTTTTGATGCTTTGTTTGTTATTTTTATCTTCTTCAATCATTTAAAGTGACTCCTTTCAACATTAGCATGTATTTTTTTAATACCACTTCTATAATAATACTAACACTGTTAATTTTATCATCATTCTTTTTTTTGTCAATAGCAAAACATAAAAATGACTTATTAATTATAATATCCAGGCCTATCAAAGAGATTCATCTACACTTGATATTGAGATCATCAAAGATTATTTTTCGACGGCGGCAGATTTTGTTCATTTTTTGGCGGACGAAAATCAGGACGAAGGAAATACTATACATCGATGGCAAGGACTATGTCAGTTCTGTACGGGGGGAAATATGAAAAAAACACAATTCTCAATCGAAATAAATGCAGCTAAAGAAAGAGTTTGTATTATTCAGGCACAGTACAGACACAAAAGAGAGTGGACAGCAGGAACGCGAAAAAGAGTGGGCTGGGGGGACAGAGAGTTATTTCCTTGCCGAAAAAAATGGAGTTACGAAATTAATTGTTAAAACCGATGTTCCACAAGAACAAGAAGAAACATTTAGTATCAGGTTTCCCAGAGCTCTGGGGCGTATAAAAGCTTTAGCGGAAAAAATGCAATAAGAATCTAATACCGGTGCTTGAATTCACTGAAATTTCTGTGATAAAATAAAACAACTTGATAACAATGATGGTAACGTCATTGTCACTTGGGTAGATGAATCCAGTCAGCCTGGGTATCCGGTATTCGTCCCGGAGCGGTGCTGCTTTCCTGGAATGGTCAGCCAATTAATGAGGCGATTGACCATGTTTCCACCCTTTTTGGAGGAACATCAGCAACAACCGAAAACCTGGAAATTAAAAAAGCACCCTATCTTGTTCGCGCGCCAGTGGGCACCGACATTCAGCTTAGCTATAAAACACCGGATTCTTCCCTGACCGAGTCGGTTTCGCTTGTGGCCGATGATGATCACGGGCTATCCTTAAGCATAAACTATCCGGTGGATAGCCAGAATGGGATTGGTGGTGTCAGCCCCGATATCAGACTACCAATGACCGCCCAAAATACCGTTCGCATTGCTAATGGCGAAGATGTCGAATTGGATGAAGCGATTAAAGCGATGCACAAAAAACTAAACAATCAATAGAATCAACATGCGGTCATATCGAAGCTGCTTTGCGCAGCATGGCAGTGGAGAATGAACCGAACCCGGTGAAAATAAACTGGAACTGTTAATATGAAGCTGAAATCATCGATGCAAAAGAAATAAAAATAAATGTTATCAAAAAAAGAGGGGTGCAAATGGCTAACAAAATTCTAACAAAAAAGTTTTTTCGGGATAATCCCTGTTTGGAAAATTCTGTTCAGCAGTTTATTTATAGCTATCTTCTATATGATGGGGTCGAAGATGTTGCGAATGAAATGATATTACAAAATGGACTCTTGAGCAATGAACGCCTTGAACAGATTAGGCAGGAGAATGAGCTCATAAAGTCAGAACAAAGCCCTGAGGCAATCTTTCAGCTTTTACGCAAAAAAATAGATATGATGAATCGGGTTGAGCTAATTAGTAAAGCTTTGGAGTTTGAAGAAGTGATCCTTCCGATGGTAATCGAAAAGCTGATGCGTAGTAACCATCATATTTTTATTGAAAATTCAATGTTTTTTCTTGCTAAAAGTCAAAGAAATGGCTCGCCATTGTTACAGGAAAAATATTCTGAGATCCGGAGTCCTTATGTGCAGTCATTAATTTGTCTGATTATTGGATTTAGAGGGGAAGAAGACACCATTTCCTGGATGATGGACCGATTCTTTGAAATGAAAAAGATGTACCCAAGCGAAACGTATGCTGAGGGACCATTGATAGCGCTGCATGAACTTAATTGTCGGTTTTCATAAAAAATATACTGTGTTTTGCCGATGGGATTTGTAAAGCGGAAAGCGAACCAGCAACATATTGCCGTAACGTTTTGTCGATCATGTTATGGAAACGTCGCCTTGTCATGAGGCGACTCAACCTCCGTTTACAGAGTTATTCTTATGTCAGGATAACTGGCTGAACGCAGTATCCGCGCTTTTACAATCAGACGAAAAAACTGGGTCAGACCGTAGCCGGTTACATAATTCTTAAACAAGACAATATGCTGGCTAAGAGCGTTTACAGTATCATGCGACAGGAACGGCGCGAACAGCAACCACGCAGGGCGCACGACATTGACCGATAAACGAGCAAAGCAGCGGGCGAAAAAACGCCCGTCGCGCTATTTAGAAAGAAAAAAGAGCCTGAAGTAGCGATTGTTGCTGAAGTGCTGAGTAAAGAAGAGCTTTTGCTTGAAGAAATCCGCGATATTCTCAAAACAAAATAGTTTAGATCGAATGTTCGTTAAACTTTCCCAACTAAAAAATACAGCTAGCCCATTAAACAAAGACATCTCCTGATGAAGGGACGTTTTGTTTGTCATACTATTCCCATTCTGATATATTATATTTATTCAATAAGCTTTGCGATAATTTAATCCCCTCTTTAGTAATTGCTACTGACTAGGAACGTTGATTTCCCTGTCTTATATAATCTTCCTCATAGACTTCGGTTCCCGCTACTGTAAAAAGATAGTCCCGATCTCCTGGTTTGATAATTTCGCTGATTCTTCCTCGTCGTAATAATCGTATCCCCGGTCCAGGATCGTTTTGTCGATAGTTCTCAAAATCATTCACCTTCATCGGTTGTTTCTCCCTTGCCTAATTGATCGGCTGTGACTTCATCTATTTCACCACCAAAAAATTTATCCAGCACCGCCTTAAAGGTCGGATTACCATCGACCAGATAAAACAAGGTCATTGACGATTTCAGCTTCAAATCATCGGGCCGACCAAATACCGCATTGGCATTACAAGACTCAAGCTTCAACAGTTCCCCGGAAATCTCCAACAAACGCGAACCTAGCAGCGGATGGGCCATATACGCCTTGGCTTCTTCCCAATTTTTTATTCCATAATACCTGGCAGTTTCACTCCTGCCCAACCCTTTAAGCTGGGGAAAAATAAACCACATCCAATGGCTGCGCTTGCGACCATTTTTTATTTGTGTTAGTGCCTGCCCATAGCTTTCTTCCTGGGCTTTGACAAAACGCTCAACTGTATCCATCCGCTGTCCCACTCCTTCGTAATAATTATGCGGCCTTTCATGACAAAGACATCATCAAGAGATGTTTCGTTCGTCATCCCCATCGCTTCCATTTTTGTTTTTAAATAGCACTGTATTAAAAAATCACGTCCCGCAATAGGTTTTATAGGGACTAATCGAAGGTTCTGATGGTATCATAAATTCCAGATTAAGCGAATTGTAATCGTATGGTGACTGAAGGACTGCTAATAACTGCTGCAAGGGCTTAAAATCATCCTGTTCGTTAGCCGCTTGCAAGACTTTTTCAACCTGATGATTTCTTGGTATGACCACCGGATTCGCTTGTTTCATTAACTCCTTGATGCCTTGATCTGTTTGTTCCTGTCTTTCCAAACGGGCTTTCCATCGATCTAGCCAATCTTTAAAGGCATCACTTTCATATAATTCTGACGGCGGGTTTCGGTCAAGCGTTAAATCTACAAAGGTATTGGTATAATCAGCCTGATACTCCTTCATTAATCCCAATAACTCGGCAATCAGCTTCTCGTCTTGCGGCTCTTCATTGCCAATGCCCAGCTTTAATCGCATTCCCTGGAGCCAGTTCGCCTGATATAATGAAGGAAAGTTTCGCAGTGACGCTTCGACTAATTTAAGTGCCTGTTCCTGATTTTCATCGACTAACGGAATCAGGGTTTCGGCAAAGCGGGCTAAATTCCATAAGCCAATATTGGGTTGATTCCGATAGGCATACCGTCCCTGCAGATCAATGGAACTAAATACCGTTTCCGGATCATAGTGATCGATAAAGGCACAGGGACCATAATCGATTGTTTCACCACTGATGGTCACATTATCGGTATTCATGACCCCATGAATAAAGCCGACCAGCTGCCACTTGGCAATCAGTGAAGCCTGCGCTTTGATGACTTCATCTAGTAAACTCAGATAAACATTTTGTTCGGACTGAAGCAAGGGAAAATGACGTTTTATGGCATAATCGGCCAGGGCTTTGACATCCATGGCGGTTCCCCACTGAGATGCATATTCAAAGGTGCCGACCCGAATATGACTGGCCGCCACGCGGGTTAAAATAGCCCCTTTGAGGGGTTTTTCGCGATACACTGGATCGCCCGTTGTCACGACCGCCAAACTGCGTGAAGTCGGAATGCCCAGATAATGCATCGCTTCACTGATCAGATATTCCCGAAGCATCGGTCCCAGCGCCGCTTTACCATCACCACTGCGCGAATAAGGGGTTTTCCCTGATCCTTTAAGTTGGATATCAAAGCGCTCGCCAGCTGGTGTGATCTGTTCGCCAATCAGCATTGCCCGGCCATCACCGAGCATCGTAAAATAACCAAATTGATGCCCGGCATATGCCTGGGCGATCGGTTTTGCATTTGCCGGCAAGGCCTGACCGGCTAAGATATTGATCCCAGCCTGACCCATTAGTGCCTCAGCATCTAAACCAATGTCTTTTGCTAAAAGCTGATTCAAAATAACAAGTTTCGGTGCGCTGACCGCTTCTAATTTAAGTGAGGTGTAGAATAATTCTGGCAGTTTTGCGTAACTATTTTCCAAATTCCAACCAATGTCATTTTTTTCCATTGTTGTAACCATTCCTTTCGTTCACTCAAGGCCCCAAGTGACCTGAAACAACTTGTCATTTCTGATTTCGCTTCCGGCTATTTGGAGCATTAACACATTTATGATGGCATGACCAACGAAACGACACGATGTCATTCCCAAATCAAAACGCCAATCTTCTTTACATTTCCCTCTCCAGCCCTTATACTCAACATATGTCCATTTTACAGGCATTTAAACAATGTTCTCCGGATGTAATCACACATTGATGATCGAGAGGTAAAAAACATGGTTCGAATTTGGGGAAAAATCATGAAAAACAACAACTTTTTAGAAGAAAAAGTTATCGAAATTGATAACAAATCCATGCATATATATGATAAAATCCAAGCTGCTTTAGAGACCTTATGCCATGACTTTGATTTGGAAAAACCGATGTGGTTTGACAAAAATACAAAGGAGCTTAATCAGATTTCCAAGACAACTTTTCGTGAAGATCAGTTTATCGAATCGATTTGGTTTGATTATTTAGAAATCGAAATTATCGACGATGGTAAAAAGAAAGCCTAAATATGCCGGATGATCTAAACATAAAAGTATTGAACATGAATCGGAGACGATTCGTTTGGCAGGTCCTTTCTTTTTAATGCTTGTTTTGGATCAGCACATCAGTAAGATTGCATCACTCCATCGGTTTTTTAAATGGCTCTCCCGATACTCATCCCGGCTTTTTCCTCAGAAAAATGAACAAGGACTATCACTTCGGATCATGCTAGCCTATTTTTTTACCGCTCTCTATCTTGGAGCAGAAGATTATATTGCTTTATCATCGGCACATTCACCTTGAATTCTTCCGAAATCGACAAAAGATTATCGACAAATAGCTCCTTTTCGTTCTTCTTTAACGGGTTCTCAAAATCTCTTTGAAAAGATGTTTTTGCCTCAAATGGAAATGATTTTGCCTTATCAAGCGAACGCATTATTTCCATTTCTTGAAGTATTACACCTTTTTTTGAAGCTAATTTGACAATTTCCGTCATAATCGCTTTCACATTACTCTTTAACTGATTATTCTCATAAACTTCCCCTAATGTCTTCCTTGTTGCTGAAGTCACGATTCCATAAGCCGCAATAAACAAATATTTTGTCCAAATCTCTAAATCAGGAATTGGCAAATAATCATAACAAATACCCAATTCTTTAAGGATTGCCGCTGTTTCAACAGCAGCCTTTGCGCCCTTGATTCGATCATCTCCAAAAATAATCCGCCCATTCCCACCCTTTTGTTTAATAACCCCAGGTTCTTCTACATGGGTTCCAACATAGACACAGGCCGGCAAAACAGCCCCCTTATCGGTATAGCTTCTTATTCTTTCCGGTATATCAATTCCATTGAGTAATGATAGAATAACCGTTTGATCTGTCATGACGCGATTCACATCCTGTACCGCTGCAGCCAGGTCATATGACTTCACACACATTAAGATCAAATCGGGTTGTGGGATTTCTAGAATACTTTGGGTCGCCATATCCGGATGGGTTATGACTGTTTCATTTTCACCAATTAATTTCAGTCCACTTTTTTGAATTTTATCCAAGTGATGGCCCCGGGCAATCAAACTGATATGATACTGATTGTTGCTGTTATTTTGGATCATTTTTGCTCCAAAATATCCTCCAACCCCGCCAACTCCATAAATACAAATATTTTTCATTGATTTTTCTCCCTCTCCCTCATTTGTCTTAGTGTCGGCATTTGTAAAATACAGAACCGCGATGATAACAGTGGGTTTTAGCACGACAAGCTAAACGGCCCTTTGTCATATTCTGTCCTCTTTAGCAGTTACAGTTGATTTTCGCCGGGTTCGGTTCATTCTCCACTGCCATGCTGTGCAAAGCGGCTTCGATACGACCGCATGTTGATTCTATTGATTGTTTAGTTTTTTGTGCCGCGCTTTAATCACTTCATCCAATTCAACATCTTCGCCATTGGCCATGCGAATGGCATTTTGGGCGGTCATTGAGCATCTTTGATTCTACCATGGCATCAGGGATCGGATCGGGATTGTCGACACCGACAAACATATCCCGCAATTTATTGGAAACCACTGAATCCGGATAGTTTTTGCTCAAGGATAGCCCGTGATCATCATCGACCACGAGAACAACCGAATCGGTCAGGGTTTATCAAGTTGTTTTATTTTACCGCAGAAATTTAAGTGAACTCAAGCACCGGTATTAGATTCTTATTGCATTTTTTCCGCTAGCATTTTTATACGCTCCAGAGCTCTGGGAAATCTGATATTAAATGTTTCTTCTTGTTCTTGTGGAACATCCGTTTTAACAATTAATGTCGTAACTCCATTTTTTTCGGCAAGGGAATAACTCTCTGTCCCTCCAGCCCACTCTTTTTCACGTTCCTGCTTTCCAGTCACTTAGCATCTTTCTCGTTTTCGGCATGTTTAATAATCATCCGGATTTGAACAGAGATTAGGATGTATTAAGCCCCTGAAAAATACTAAACATAGCCCTTTTCAATGGCCATGATGTTGTCATAGAGCATGGCATTTACCGGGGTCTTGATCCCATGCTTTTGCCCAAGTGCCACCACCGTTCCGGAGAAAAGTGCCACCTCGCTGGGGCGTTTGGCTTCGATATCCTGTCTCATGGAAGGCTTTCCGGCATCACTCAGGGCATCCACCACGCCCAGCCAGTAGGTGATATCCGCCTCATCCAGCGCCACCCCTTCCTGCTTCGCCACCGGAATAACCTCGGCCATGGCGGCAATCATCAAGTTCCGGGCTTTACCAGGTTTTTTGACACTACCAAAGTTCTGGCCATAAACTGAAACCACCTGATTAACCCCGACATTTAGCATAAACTTAGACCAGATTTTGCGGTCCATTCGGTTATCAATCTGATAGGCGATGCCCGCCCGATCAAAAAACCGTTGAACCCGGATTACTTTCTCAGCGGGCTGATCATCCGCCCGATTGCCAAAACAGATCATCCCCGCATTGGTATAACTCAGAGCATTGCCTGATTTAAGGGTGTCCATCCCCTGGGCACAGGACCAGATCAGATTTTCTTCTCCAAAGGCTTCCCCAATAATGGCTTCACTGGTAATCCCGTTTAATAGCGACAGCATTAGGGTATCCGGACCGACACATGGCCGGACGGCCTCGATGGCATCGCTTAACCCGTTTATTTTAACCGCAAAAATAATCAGATCGGCTTTTTGTGCCTGTTCCGGGGTTTTATAGTGAAACCGGCAGGGTACACCATTACAGGAGACGCCATTATTCTGATAGTTTTTAATCCGCTTTTGATCGGCGATGATGGTCAGATCATCCCCGATCTTTTGGGCGATCTGGGCTCCGAAAAGAATACCCAGGGCACCCAAGCCAATGATTGCTACTTTTTTTATTTCCATGCTTACCTCATTTTTCAACCGGATCGGCCCATGTCGCTTTAACCTGATCTGTACTTAAATTTCAAGAATCAACCGGTTTACCAACAGTTTAAAAGCTGCTGCCCGGTTGTTTCAAAAATTCTATTTCAGCCGGAGTGGATTCCCGCTTCAGGATCTCATTACGATGGGGAAAATGTCCAAACTGATCAATGATCTGCTTGTGCTTTATTTCATATTCCAGGGTTGCCGGGTCGCCCAGCGCTTCAAAAAGCGACAGGGCTGCCTGATGGATGTCCGCTGCTTCTGAATGCATAAACGGCATTAGTATAAACCGCTGCCAATCCTGAGGCAATCCGTTGAAATCAGGATGGCGAATGGCTTCCTGAGACAGCACCAGGGCCATTCCATCCTGAGCAAATGCCTTGGGATTATCGCGGTTTAAATTTCTGGAAAACTGATCCAGCAGAATAATCTCGGCCAGCCGTCCTTCAATGGTATCCCGCCAGTCTGATAAAAGGCCGTTGCAACCCGCAACCCAGTGATCATAAAAATTTGTTTTAATTGCCAAGTCAAAGGTTTGATTTTTCTGAAACCAGAAGGGCTGGTTTTGGGGATCGAACCAGAAATCCAGCACTGCTTTCGCATCGGGATGGATGCCCTTCGACGATGAAAAGACCTGTTCCAGAATTTCGGCTTTCAGACTGGCACAGTCCCGATAAAGAGCGTTCGCCTCAGCCTGATATCGGTTTTGAAAATCTTCGTCATGGATCAGCATCAAATTAACATCAATGCCAGACTTCGATGCCGCTGCGGCCGCCTCCGCCAGATAGGCCCCGCCAACCAGATCCCCCAGTACTCTTGAAAAACTGCCTTTGATCACTTTTTCGATCTGATCAAGCAGGCTGTGACAATGTCTGAGCATCTGAATAAACGGTTCAGTGGCTCCTTTCATCGCATTTTCATACGCTTCCCGATCGCCAGCCTTATTTTTTGCGGCTGTGATAACTTGTCCATAGGCCATCATATCCACATCGGCCAGTATCAGACAGGCCTGGCGAAGCTCGGCACCCATCGTAATGGATTCCACCAGTAAGGGGTTATCCCCACTTTTTCTGAGACTGCCATCGCAGGACATTTCCAGCAGAGCTGCTGCCATCGCCGCTGCCGTTGCTGCCGCACTGCCCGCTGCCGGGCCCGGAAAATCACAAACTGACATTTTTGTCAGATAATCAGCTACCGTTAATTCACTAATTTTATACATTTTAATCTCCCATCGATTGTCTTTACATAACGAAAAACCACTTCTCATTTTGATTACATTAAATTATTGGAACCTGCCTGGTCATTCTAAAGTTGATCAGCGGAATGCCTCATCTGACTCATCAATACTTTCCACTAGCATTGCTCCATTTATCCGCACATGTCCACCGGGATCTCATTCAGATAGGCTCGAAGACTTAGGTAATACGCATTAAAATCCTGATTTAGCTGCGCCTTTTCGATTTCGGCCAGATATTTCTGATGCAGTTTATCCCAGTTGATGGATTTCCAATCGGTAAAAGCATATTCTGTTGACAGGGTCTGATGCAATTCTTCAAAAGCCATTGTCCAGGTCAGATTACTAAAATCATCTTCTAAATCCGTTGCAGGACTCGGTTTGTTGAACCAAGAGAGCGTTGCGATTGCGACCAGAACAAAACCAACAATGACAATCAGTGTTCGTATTTCATGCTTTTTCATAAAAACTCCTTTGTCAACGTTATCAAGCTGTTTTTATTTTATCACAGAAATTTCAGTGAATTCAAGCATCGGTATTTAATAACTTCGAGATCTATCCTGTTAGCAGTTCCAGTTGATTTTTTCCGGGTTCGTTTCATTCGCCACTGCCATGCTGCGCAAAGCGGCTTCGATGCGACCGCATTCTGCGGCAGCGGATTGTTCAATTTCGTCCCAGCTTGCCGCTGTCCCGAGTTGATCATAGGCCACAGCCAATGCTCCATAAAAAGCCAAACCGATACAATGCTGGGCTGAATGAATAGTCGATGCCGATTGACCAATTGCCCTTGCTGCCGCTTGAGCCACCGGATTTCCCTCTGCGTCACGGGCCGCGCCATGGCAGGCGAGAATTTCCTTTTTAGCCTGGGGCAGTTTGATTGTCCCTGCCAACCATTCCCGAGCGGCCTTTAACGCTTTTTGTGGTCGCAAATCATCGGGGTAATCCCGCTCCCATAATGGCTGCATCACCGCTTCACAATAATCAATTGCCCAGTTTGCAAGAGTTTCTTTACTCTGGGTTTCAATTAACCTCATCAGCGATTGAATATACGGCGCTTTCCAGTCACTTAGCATCTTTCTCATTTTCGGCATGTTTATTCCCCTTCTTATCACACATAGTCAACACAGACTTTTTATTATATGCGCTTGATTATCGTAGCAACAAATTTCTCAACCCCTTTATCAATCGTATTGATCAAGAGCGCCGGATCTTCAAAATCAGGTGCGTGTGTCAATATGCATTCTGCGATAGCATCCTGATTATTTTTATCATGAAATACATTTATTTCATCTGAAAGATTATCAAGTATCGATTGATGTGTCCTGGCAATATCGCGGTTCCGGGCCGAAAGCCATACCTCAAAGGTCCCTTTTTCATGTAAATACACAATCGCAATTTTTAAACCTTTATCTTTTAACGGCTTCGTACTCAAAGAAAAGTATGACATATCCAGATATCCCTGATAGATGCTGCTGACATCGTAGTGTGGGTATTTATTAATAAAAGCTGCTCTTAATTTACCCACAAACGCCAATATCCCTCTATACGCAATTTGGATTTCGCCCAACCGCAACTGCTGAGTATACTCCTCGATTAGCTTATTTAGATTTTTCATACTTTTGCCTCCAACAAATTTAATTTAGCTGTTTTGAATACACGACAAACGAAATGCCCTTTGTCAAAGATAAAACTCACTCTATAGTAGAATGACTGTGAATAAAAAATTCTTCCTGACTTGGCTGGTATTTTTTCTTCTGTGACCATTCTTTTCATTCTTCTTTAACAGTTTCTCAACTTTACTATGCAGTGTAATGTCATCCTAAAAAATAGTGTCTCGCGATTTCACACCATACTGTTTTCAAATGCCGGTTCAATCGTCGTTTTGATCAATTCAATGCGATCCCGGGCATCTGGCATTAAAAGAGACGCAATCGCAATCACCATGCTGTTCTTGTTATTGATGTAAATCACATTGCCGCCATCGCCCAGGGCTGCAACGCTGTGGGCCTGATCAGCAATTATCCACCACAGATAGCCATACGAAAGCTTATCCAATCGGCTACATTCCTTTGTGCTTTCAGCAATCCAATCGGCTGGAACAAGCTGTTTCCCCTGCCACCTGCCACCGTCCAGATATAACTGCCCGATTTTTACCATATCCT
Source organism: Acetobacterium sp. (assembly GCF_041752335.1). GTDB lineage: Bacteria > Bacillota > Clostridia > Eubacteriales > Eubacteriaceae > Acetobacterium. The sequence goes on from NZ_JBGSHG010000054.1 coordinate 15,252, forward strand.
CAGGTGTCAGAAATAAGCCCCAGCTTCCCGTGTTGATTCTCTGCGGATCAACTACCCAACCACTGGTGTTTTTATCATTCATCACCGCCATATGCTCTTCTTCACTACGCAACAACAGATTATGGGGAACCCTGATTCCCATCGGCGTAAACAAATATTTTTCAGCAAAATCAAGAATGGACTGACCGGTTGCCCGCGCCAGAATCCCTGCCAAAATGTGGGTACCACCAATGGCGGAATAATTGAATTCACCGATGATGCCATTTCCACCTAATAAATCCAGGGCATCCTCAATCGGATTTTGACTTGTGAAAAATAATTCGTAAGGTTCAGTTTTGTACTTATACGGCGCCGTCATCGTCATCAGATGTTTAAGGGTAATCTCCTGAATGGTTTTTTCATCGTCTTTAACCTTATAATCCGGAAAAAATGCCAGTACCTTCTGGTCCAAACTGTCGATATAGCCCTGATCAATGGCTATTCCGATCAACGCCGAAAGTACGCTCTTCGTCACCGAGCTTACATGAACCGCATTATCAGCCGTATACCCGTTAAAATATTTTTCGTAAACTTTGATACCGTTTTTTTGCACAATAATGCCGGCAATATTACCATACTCTCTGTTTATTACTGTTTCAATTGCATTAATTCTTATTTGATTCATTTAATCATTCTCCTTTAAGTGATAAAGGATATCCTTGTAGTTTAGGATAAATTGATTAAAAATTATTTGCAAGACTTATTTTGAAAAATAATAACCGATCTCAGGTTATTATTCCTGTCGGTTTAAGACCTACACCAGGTTTTCTGCTGACCATGCTGCTGGTGGAATTGGCAGCATTAAAGGCGAATAATTAGGAATATCAAGTCAACGCTGCTTAAGCAGCACTCAGTTCAATGGATTGCATTTATGATTGTTATGACATTAAAGCAGACGATAAAATTTACTTCGCCCCGGAAAACCGGGGCGGTATCTGGATTAAACTATAAAAAGGCTTAAGAATCAACCGATAATTTTGAAGAATCGAATGTCAATTATGCGCTTATTAAAAATGCTATTGACATTTCAAATCTTGTCATTTATAATCAAAGACAAATACAGTCTGTGTTTTCTTTATGGGGGAATAATTATGAAATATACGAAAGCAACGGATTATGCTTTGCATATAATGGCCTATTTCATTAAGCAAGAAGGCAAGAACAATTTTAGTCTTCAGCCATTAGCGAGTCATATGAATATATCACCAACCTACCTGTCCAAGATACTAACCCAATTAGTAAAGGCTGACCTTATTCAGTCTACTGCTGGCGTAAATGGTGGCTATAGTCTTAGAAAACCTAAGACTGAAATTAGCTTTTATGACGTCATTCAAGCCATTGAAGGTAGTGGCGCTCTTTTCACTTGTGAAATGGACGAGAACCGTGCTTGCCCAATCGAAAAGGTTATGAGAGACGCTGAAGAGAAAATGGTGAACGATCTTAAAGAAAAGCGGTTTTACAACATTGTCTAAAAGATGAGCTCGAAACATTTGCAGTTTTAACTGCTCATTTTTTTAACGCAATCATAGACAAATGCAGTCTGAATTATATTTTATAGGAGATTTTATCATGGATCACAATCACAACCAACAGGATCAAAAATTTTTAACCAAAATGGCTTTTTTAGATAGCAAGCAAAGAGAGCGTCTCATCCCACCAGAAGTACTAATTAATCAAATGCCCATTCATAATAACCATACGCTACTTGATGTGGGCGCTGGTTCAGGTTTTTTTACGATTCCGATGGCAGAGAGGACAATCAATAAAGTCTATGCCATGGACCCTGACAAACGCATGCTCAGTGTCATAGAAACCAAAGCGAAAGAAAAAGGACTTCATAACATTGAACCTCTTCAAGAGACTATTGAGAATTTAAGTCTTCAAAATGACAGCATTGATTTTGTTATGGCTTCTCTAATCCTTCACGAAGTAAAGTCACTGACGATAGCGCTCACCAAAATATTTGAAGTGCTATCAGTCGGAGGACACTTATTATGTCTTGAATATGAAAAAGACGACTTGATTATCGAAGGCCCCCCCATGTCCATTCGTATTAAATCAGAGGAACTCGAAAAAGCATTGTTAGCCATTGGCTTCGAGATTGTGAAGAAGACTAAAATTAATGATGCTATTTATACTGTTTTAGCAGCTAAAACCGAGAAGCAACGTGTTTAAAATGGCATTGCAAAAGGGTACTATGCAAAAAAATGAGCACGTTGGATTTGCCATCCAAACTGCTCATTTTTTTGTCGCAATTAAAGAAAAATACAATCTGCCCTAGATCACAAGGCATGCAAGAAAACCTTTTGTGATCTGTGAAAAAGATGTCGCTATGACTTAACTTTGCTCATTGCCTCAAGTTTACCAGGGAACATTAATCCTCGTCTTTTACAAAAGAACCAATCTCGATCAGGTTTCCCTCTGGATCAGCGATATAACAGGTGCGCTGACCCCAAGGCTCTGTTGTTGGCGGCATGATCGGCTGGCCACCTTTTGCGGTAATTTCAGCAAAAGTTCTGTCCACTTCGTCAAAATTTTCAACACTCAGTGCAATTTCAAAATGTCCATTGACACCTTGTGCATAGCCAAATCTGCGCCCGGTCATCGCTTCAAAATCCTGTCTGCCAAAGAAAAGAAACAACGTTCCGTCTTTTTCCAAATAGACATTGCTGGTGTCTTCTGTTTCTGTAATTTCAAACCCCAACACCTCCCGATAAAAACGGATCATGGTAGCCATATCCTTTACAAACACCCCGACGCCTTCTAATTTCATTTTAAATCTTCTCCTTTGGTTTTTGCCGCCATTTTATCATGGGAAACATGACACCTGTATGTCACGTATGTCCAAAAAATATTACGGAAGCTATTATCGCATCTCCTTAAGTTTTTTGAAGAATTGTGAGAGACCCGTCCGAATTATTTCGTCTTTTGAACGATCATCAGTTAACATGTTTTCTCACAATTCGATCATTATTCTGTGATAACTTGAAAGCTAATTGGTCAACTTCAGTCAGACCTCCATGCTTGTCGTTTCGGATGAATGGCTTGAGTAACGCTCCGCACAAAAAAAATCAGTCGACAAATTTTTATTTGGTAGCCAAACCTGATACAAGTATTGCTGGGCCTTGTATAAAACATCCATTACAAGCTCTTTGAAGTTCTCGGCTTCAAAACTGCAAACAATGTATTCTCCTTGCGGCAGCTCCCAACTGCTGACATTGTCCTGAATTACAGCCGCTTGGGTTGTTCCGCCAGCAAAATAACAAAAGTAGCCCTCCTCAGAACAAGGATAGGTCACCCCAATTTCTCCGACATCATCAGGAAGCCCCAATAGCGCCCCCTTCTGCCTATGAAAATCCCGCCAAAGGGTATCCAGGGGATCTGCACCTGATTCCGTTCCCAGGCCATTTAAAAACTGGACCGGCAGCTTTTTCTCGAGTCCCACAAAAAAGGCCGGTTCCATCAGCTTCTGCCGGTTAATTTCGAGGACAATTCCCTCCGTGATAAGCGGTACCCCTTCATCTAGCAGCACATAGTTAAGCAGCAGCTCCGGTTTAGTCATATAATTCAGTGCGGTCGGATTCTTGCGGTATTCACTCGGTGTCATCCCAAAGGTATCCTTAAAGGTTCGGGAAAAATTCTCGTGCGATGAAAAACCCAACTCCAATGCGATATCCAGAACACGCTGATCCGTTTGCAGCAGCGCCTCGGTTGCCTTGGCCATTCGCCGTAACCGGATGTATTCGGCCACCGGCTTTTTGACTAACCGGCTAAACAGACGCTGAAAATAAAAGGGTGACAGGGCAGCCATCCTGGCGAGCTTTTCAATTTCAATTTCCTCAGTCAAATGGTCTTCAATAAAATCAATGGTTTCTTGTATTTGTTCCCATGCATGCATTCTAAAGCACCTCCTTGACTGATAGCCTATCATGATATGCCAAACAGCGCTTGACTGGGTCTGCCTTTTTAGCGCAAGGTACTGTAATAGTCGATGCGCTTGGCCCCAAAATATAAGCGCTGAAGCCATAACTTGCGATAATCAGGATCATAATCCTTCATCGCTCTCGCTTCAGGTAGACCATATCAACAAGCTGTGTTCCATCATCAAACATTGGATGGTCATAATTGTCCGTAAAAAAGTTTTGTATCCGATATGATTCTGTAAATCCACATTTCTGATAAAAACAAAGCGCCGAAGGAACATCACCCGTTCCTACAAGCATTGTCTTGCAATCGCTGTAATGAAAAAACAGAAAATCGATCAGTCCTTTTCCATATCCCTTTCGCTGACAATCGGGCCTAACCGCAATGTTCTTAAGCTCATAAATGCTGTCTGCCTCTTTAGTAACCACACATTCGGCTTTGACGCCTTGATCGTCCAAAACAAACATTTCCCCACGCTCAAGGTACTTGTCTATCATGTCGTCCTGTTCGTCAGCCAATAAAAGCAAGTCGATATATGCTTTCTTATTGTTTTCAACTTTCCTTATATTCACCAGTATTCACTCCTATTTTAAAACTCCAATCCATACAAAAAGCCATTGTCAAGCCTTTACAGATGCGCCATTCTAAATCCCAGGAATCGATACACCTTCTCCTTCTTTTTTCAAGCATCTCGCAGTCTGATGGGTATGATGACAAACAAAGCGTCCCGACGTCATTTATTTGTGAGTTCTTCGATGATGGATTTTAGTTTATCCTTCGATTCGCCAAGATTTTTTACATTCTCATCGATCAGCGCCGATGCCTCTTCTGTAGTCATTTTAAACTGCTCATCACCATTATTAACTTCGACATAATCCAGATTTTTGATTAAACCCAGTAACTGAATCGCCGATGGCACAAAATCACTTTCATTAATAGATCCATCCTTTTCAGCGATATTTATGATCAGCCCATAGGGTTCCTGACTGGTTTCCAGCTGGATCGTATAATCGTTTATCTTGCCCAAGCCAGTCTTTTCGATTAATGCATAAACGGCGGCATTGTCTCCCACAAACTCCACCTTGGCGGCATAAAGATCGTCCGCTGTTTGTTTGACTTCCTGCGATAATTGACTACACCCAGTTGCACCAAAAAGCAATACTATCATACACATTAAACTAATAGCCATTCGTTTCATTGTTTTCTCCCTGTTTATTTATAATTGATTACCTGCGCATTTCTATAGCCTAGATTCAATCACCTGTTTTTCTACCCAATACTTTGCAACCACAAGGTATCGTAGCAATAAATTAAATTACCCAATCCAAGTCCGGTTATATGCATTCGTTGATTGCATAACTTATTTTAGACTCCAGTTACAATTTTTTGTGCAAAGTCGGTTGCTTCTTTTAAATCCTTAGAGTTTGGGTGCGTTGCGGAAACAAATAATATCCTACCCTTACAAACAAATTCGTCAAGAACTTTTGTTCCCTTTTCTTCAAGTATATTGCGAACCGTGCTGCCTTTGATTGCCTGAAGCACAGCTTGTTACCAGTGCCGCATATTTGGGCACGGGTGCCTCAAGCGTTTTTATGTACGACAATAGCGCTGGCATACTAGCACCACCATAAATGCCGCCAACGATAAAAAGCAAATCGACATCATGCAAGGCCGGATTCTCAGTGATATTTTGGACATTGATATTCAAAGACAAACCGATCGCTTCCGCCAATTTTTTTGAATGTTTGGTTTTAGTTGCATAGATGACAGCGGTCTTCATCATTTTCAATGCCTCCAGTAATTTAATCATGACAAGGGGATACTTCCTGCCAGTTCCCGAAGATCTTCTTGCTTCAATCCCACCTGTTCCGCTTTTTTACTCTTTGTCCTATTTAGCAATTCCAGTTTATTTTTGCCGGGTTTCTTTCATGCTCCACTGCCATGCTACGCAAAGCGGCTTCGATGCGACCACACTCTGCGGCGGCACTTTCTTCAATTTCATCCCAGCTTGCCGCTGTCCCGAGCTGATCATAGGCGACTGCCAAAGCCCCATAAAAAGCCAAACCGATACAATGCCGGGCGGAATGAATGGTCGATGCTGATTGACCAATGGCCCGGGCCGCCGCTTGCGCCACTGGATTCCCCTCTGCGTCACGGGCAGCGCCATGGCAGGCGAGGATTTCCTTTTTTGCCTGGGGCAGTTTGATCGTCCCAGACAACCATTCCCGAGCCGCCTTCAAAGCCTGCTGTGGTCGTAAATCATCCGGGTAGTCCCGCTCCCACAAGGGTAGCAGCCTCTCTTCACAATAAGTAATGGCCCAGTTTGCAAGGGTTTCTTTACTCTGGGTTTCGATTAATCTCCGTAACGATTGAATGTATGGTGCTTGCCAATCATTTAACATCTTTCTCGTTTTTGGCATGTTTATTCCGCTCCTTTTTAGTCATTCTGATAATTGCCTTAACCAATTGGGATGACAATGGATGCAACGGGATCGCTGGTATGCAGTTCCTGAACAGCCCCCATATCATGTCTCGAGTAATCCCGGTTCTTTCTCCATAAATACCAGATTCAAATCTTCTGACAGCGGTTTGGTTTTGAATTGGATAAAGCCGAGGCGTTTATAAAGCCTTAAATTTCTAAGACTTTGATCGCTGGTAAACAGTTCTTGCCGTAGTCCTGAGTTGTCTTTTTCAATTTCTTTCAGCAGTGCTGTGCCAATGCCCTTTCCCTGATAATCGGGATGTACAATCAGTTTGCCGATATAGAGCGTATCATTATCAACAAAACCTCTGACCGATCCAACCAGTTCATTCTTTTCATTCACGGCCTGATAGAATGTTCCTTTTTCAAACTCCATCAACACTTCTTCCAGTGTTTGGGTCAATGGCTGAATTTCATAATTATTTAACAGTCTCGCTTCGCTCTGGTATGCTAAATACTGAAGTGACAAAATATTTTCAAGATCTACTTTTCCAGCTTTTATGATTTTCATGTTTTTTTCCTTTCCCGAGTATTGCGGGGATGCTTCACACGTTATGAACGCTTCGAATGACAAAGGGTCGTTTCGCCTGTCATACTCGTCATTTCACGGCCCGCTCCACCATCATCTTGCCCAGTCCCAACACTCGGCTCAATTGACGGATACTGCCACCGGTTTCCTACTGAATCTTTCGGATCAGCTGATTTCGCTTGTCTACCGACAATTCTCCCAGATTCTGGTATTCGAGGTTCTGGCTGAGCCGATCAGTCAGTCGTTCATCTGTCCATCTCGTTTTTGAGCGGTTATCCAGACATTCGTCCTGGTTTTCTTCCTCAGAAAATCGAATAAAGTCTGCTTCTGTTGGAAAATAGTCTTTGATTATCCCACTATCAAGTGACGTTGCCTTTCCCTGGTACGCCTGCCTGATCTGATGATAACTGCTCCACGAATATTCTTCCAAGCAGGAAGCTATTCCGGCTTTTATGGGATTGCAGTGAATGTAGCGAACCACCGTCATCACATACAAGTCGTCCTCCACGGCTTCGCTGTTGAAACGATTCTGAAAGAGGTGCCCGGTTCGACCATATTTGTTATTATGCAATTGCACATAGCCAACGGTCATCCGTTTGATGCTGGTTCCCAGTTCTTCGCCTTCTTTGATCAGCAGATGAACGTGGTTGTCCATCAGACAATAGGCATACAACTCAAAGCCGCCGATTTCTCTGGCTTTATTCAGCTTTTCCATAAAAATTGATCGATCCGCATCATCCAGAAAAATATTACGCCCATCCAGACCTTTCAGCATTACATGGTAAATGCCGGTTGCGCTTTTAACCCGGGCGTGTCTTGCCATTTCTGATTTCACCTCCGGTTTTTTTAAGTGTATCACGGTTTGATGATGACAAATGAAACGTCCCCATGTCATACGTCCCCATGTCATACATCACTCAATCTAGATTTTTGATTGATTTCGAGACATTCTGATTTTTTTCTCCGAAAAACGAACAAAATCTGCCACCGTTGGGAAATAGTCTTTGATGATCTCAACATCAAATGCAGTCGGATTTCCCTGATAGCCCTGGATAACTTTATCATATGTGTTTGGTAAAATATTAGTTAAGCAAAAGGTCTCCAAAAAGTTGTGCACCCATTAAGGTGGTTTCGAAGCAAAGAGCCATTGTCAATACCGATCAAATGCGTTACCTTTAAAGATGTCCAGTCTCTAAGAAAGGTAA
>NZ_JBGSHG010000055.1:0-18797 GCF_041752335.1 Acetobacterium sp.
TTACCTTTCTTAGAGACTGGACATCTTTAAAGGTAACGCATTTGATCGGTATTGACAATGGCTCTTTGCTTCGAAACCACCTTAATGGGTGCACAACTTTTTGGAGACCTTTTGCTTAACTAATATTTTACCAAACACAATTATCGACTGAAAAATAAGAGGCGCCATCATAATAAGCAGCATAACCACGATTTGAAATATTGCTTTGGGTATTACCGACAGTCAGTACCTTTATCAATTGTTCATATTTGGGATCCCCTGTTTTTGCCAAAGCGTCCTGACAAAGAGTTTTAATGGTTTCAAAATCTTTTCCCAGGCGCTGATAAATTGGGATGAGCTGATCATAAAGCGTGACCAATTCGGTTTTGTTTTTTGTTTGGGCAATGCTGGTTTCTAATATTGCGGCAGTTTCAGATAGGAGTTTGTCAGCCTCGTCAGTCTTTTTGGTGCTGTCGTATACCGCAATCAGTAGTAGATTCGTTTGCGGATCAGGGGCAATGTTCTTGGCTTCAAGCAGAACTGTCTCGGCCTTTTCATAGTCTTGGGTAGGCAACATAGACCTCAGCTTTTCCCACATAGGGGGCGGTAATTTTGTTGTCAATAGCAATAGCATGATCGTAAGCGAGGATCGCTTCTTCATAGTTACCATCTTCCAGGTATTTTTTCGCCGAGATCAAGGGCCTTATTGATTTCAGATGTTTTCATCTGAGCAGGGATAACGAAGGCAAGGGCAGTGAGAATAAAAATTCCTGCTACCACACCAATAATAATAAAAAGTTTTTTTCGCTGTTTTTGAGGGGGAAGGGTTTCACACAGCAGATCTTCGGTTATCTCTTCTTCGTCATGATAGCGTTTTTCAGTACTATTGGTATCTGTCTCTAATGATTCGATATTACTTATATCACGTGGAAGTTTATTTGTATTATTTTGATCACTCATTCTTTTTTCCTCCAACAGAATATTTGAAGACAGTGATGTTAAGGCGACAGCATAAAAAATTTGATGAATTATAATTAATTGAGGTGTCAAAACTCAAGCCATTTGATATGCAAAATATCGATTATATGTGAGATCATAGTCAACATATTGCATGCAATTATGGCAAAAACTATTTTTGACACGCTAACCAATATTACTGAATAGTAACAATTCCATTATTGACATAGGGTGATTTGAAATCAGAAGGTAACTGATAACGATTATTACCAATATCCTGTGCGGCAGTGTATTCAAACCATGCATCACTATTCGCAACATCGCCGGTAAGCAATCGAATACTTATTTTGTTATCGCCAGGGGTGCCAAAATCAAATTCATATTCCACTGGAACTTGTTTAACACCTTCGACCTTGTAATCAGCTATTCGGATCGTACCTCCTTTTTCAGTGGTACTTAATATTTCATAACTTCCCCAGCCTGGGCTGTATTTTACCCAAAATCGCAACTCTGTATTTGTAATATTGAGAATGCAGTCTTGGTCAGCATATCTATACCAAACCCCAGAAAGTTTATCAATAAATTCTCCATTTGTGAGCTTATTTTGTTTAATGATATATTTTCCTTCCGCAACCGGGCATTTTACGCCAGCTTCATTTACTTCCATCATTTTCACAGTGATTTCACCGGCTTGAAGGGCAATGGGTGCTGTATATTCAGTAGACGCAATACTGGGTTCACTGCCATCGATGGTGTAATAGGCTTTATCAGTTGAACTACCTTTTATAATTTCCAGTGACTGGATGCCCTGGTATTCACCCGGTGTCAGGCTGAAACTTGGTTTTTTTACGATATAACTGGCTTTTTTATCGAGGTAGCTTTGATCGCCAGTCGCTTTTGCGGCTCGTTCCAGGAGGGCAATGATTTCGGATTCGGTTTTACCGGCTTTAACGAAGGCATTGATTAATGCATCATAGATTATTTTGAGTTCTTCTTGATCCGTGGTAGTTGCAATTTTCTTTTCCAGGAGCTCAATAACTTTGGCATACTCATTGAGTTGGGTATACAACTTTGATACATAAACAATGACTCGGGTTTCTTCCGGGTTGTGATTGATGAGTTCATCCAGTAGCGATTTGGCCAGATCTTTACGTTCGGTATTGATATAGACATCGGACATTAGCGCTTTTCCGTTGTCTGTATACTCAATGGACTTGGCTGTTTCGAGTTGTACTTCTGCCTCAGTGAAGTTTTTTAAGCCAATGTTGGCAGAACCTTTTCCTTCATAGGCAGCCACTAGCTTCGGTTCGATGGCGATGACCTCGTCAAATGCAAGGATGGCTTCTTCATATTTGCCTTCTTCCAGATATTGTTCACCCAGATCAAGACATTTGTTGATCTCAGTAGCCTTCATTTGAGCCGGAATGAAAAAGGCAAGAGCGGCGATGATACAAATAACGATGCCAGTACCAAGGATGAGATAGCATTGCTTATTTTTATTTGATTTTAGAGTAACTTCATTCATTAGTGATTCGGTTGGTTCTTCCTCTGAATCATGAGTTTCCTCATCACTGAATGAGCTATTCAGCGAATAGTTTTCACAGATTTCATTCAAGAGTGGATTATCAGTGTCACTTAAATTCGTCTCAAGAGAAGATTCGTTTTCATGATCAGCTTGATTCTGTTTGGGCGTATTATCATCGAAATCAGCAAGAACTTCGGTTTTTTCGGCACAATCATTTGGAATTAGCGAAGAGTATTTTTTATCTTCAATTAGAAGGTCGGTTTGGTGTTCTAATTCTGGCTTTGAGATTTTTTCCGTCTGTCTTGCCGTATTTTCGTTTTTATTATTTGGATTTTTCACTTTACCCTCTCGAATTAAACTGAATTTATATAAACTTAAAAAATCTTAAGATTCTTTTAAGATGAGTATAGCAGACTCAAGGCTAAAAAATCAATCAGATTGTTGATAATTTTGAAACTATGGTTGTTTTAATGTAAAAAAAATGACATAATCTTTAGCTTATGTCAGTATTGAAAGGTAACAATATTTCGCAATAAAAATTCAACATTTATAAAGTAGCTTTAATCTGTTAACGATACTGGAAATGACAAACCAGTTATTATTGGGTTAAATTGGATGGAACCCTGCAGGAATGGTTAATCGAAAACTTCAGTGATAACGTTACACTTAGAGCAACGGATGATTTTGTTTATATGCTTATGAATGATATTTTATAATGCATCGATTGAAGAAATGGACTTTATCCCTTTGAATTCCGTTCAGGTGGCATTTTTTAATATCAACAATAAAATGATTTATTTTGATCATTTGGATTTTTGATCTGTTTGTTGTAAAATATAAATACAGAAAGGGTGGCAAAAAGTACTTGAAAAAACATTTATCTATAAAACGAATGAAATTTAGATGGAAGCGAGGTATCAACAATCATTTCACAAATTAATGAACAGATGGCGGCATACGGAACAATAAAAGAAGTTAATTTACAAAAAAATGGATCAACAGCACTTTCGCTAATAAATATCGCCGGAGACAAGATATACTTTTTAGTTCTTGGATTCAAGAAAAGAATCGCAGGTTGTTTGGCAGATAATGATGTTAAGAATCTGAAAATCAATTGGGGGGAGTATATCGGCGAATAGACTGATGCGGTGTTACTAGGAAAGAAGCTGATGAATAGGAGTATCTATGTTAAAAAAACAGGAAATTCAACCACTGATTGACTGCGATAAAACGGAAGAATTATATAATGAAACACAGTCAACCACTAATCTAAACCGTAAAAAAATTTATCTGTGCCTAGGCTTGGTGGTGATTCTAAGCATTCTTGTTCTGTCGGTTTTTCTGATTATGACACAAATGAAAAATGATGAAATTAACAAAACGCTAGAACTGGGGCAGCAATATCTGGATGAAGGTAAATATGAAGAAGCAATCATAGCTTTTAATGATGTCATTGACATTGATTCAAAGCAGATATCAGCGTATGAAGGTAAGGCTGAAGTTTATGTCGCTACTCAAAAGTATACCGAAGCAGAGGAAGTATTAATTGAAGCAAGGCAGATCGCCGCTAGTGGCAAAACAAACTTGCTCTTGGTTGAGGTATATGACAATACCGAAAAGTTAGTCGAATCTGAAAAACTTTTAGAAGAGACAATGACCTTATTACAGCTTGATATTGAAAAAACAACTAACAAGTCTGAATTAATAGATCTTTACGATCAGCTAATCAATGTCTATCAGAGACTTGGGAAGAACCTAGGGTCAGTACGAACTTTATGTACCCAAGCATTTAAGGCCACGGAACAAACTAAATATGAAATATTGATGAAAAGTTTGGTTCAGGGAAATACTTCAGGTAACAGTGTAAATAATGGTCTGGTAACACAACAGGGAGATTGGATTTTTTATCGGAATAGTAATGACAATGGATCGCTTTATAAAATCAGAAATGATGGAACAGAAAAAACGAAACTGAACAGTGAGGATACACTTTATATTAATGTAATTGATGACTGGGTATATTACAGAAATGGAATAAATGATTCCATTTATAAGGTCAAAACGGATGGGACTAATAGAACACTGTTAAACAGTGATACAACTATTCTTAAATCATATTTACAAAATGAAATTCTTGTTTCCGGGGATTGGATCTACTTCAATAATTCTGATGACTGGCGCACTATTTATAAAATGAAAACTGATGGTACCGAAAAAACAAAAATCACTGAAATTTTGGCTTGCTGTTTTTACGTTAGCGGTGACTGGATCTATTTTAGTGAGGCAATGAATGTCGGTGCTCTCCGTAAAATAAAAACAGATGGTAGTGAATATACGAAAATGGATGATCAAAATTCATACTATTTTAATTTTGTTGATGATTGGATTTATTACCCCAGGTTTAGTGATCAGTACCGATTATATAAGATGAGTGCTGATGGAACAAAAGAAATGAAGGTTCTCGATGAAATCTGCGGAACAATCAATATTGTCGATAACTGGATTTATTTTAACGATAAAGAAGATAATGAATGCCTTTATAAAATTCGCTGTGATGGGACAAGTAAAACAAAATTGAATAATGAAAAGTCTTATCATATTAATGTAATTGATAATTGGATCTATTATTCAACCAACTACGAAAACTCAGCGATTTTTAAAATCCGTACAGATGGATCGGATCGGCAAAAAGTAGAGTAGATCGATGCTATCCTCGTTATGAAGGCCTGGAGTGTGGGTCAAACTAAATATATACTTTAAACTCCCTGTCAGAAAACGATCGGGAGTTTAAATATGATACCCAAGAATAAATTTGTTGGAGAAATTCGAGTTGCATTTTTAAATTTGGTTGATTTGATTTATAATGGTGCATAAGCGGCAACGAAGCGCGTGTGTTTTGCTTTGCCTGCGATCAGAAAGAGATAGGATGGTTCGCATGTATAAAATACTAATTATCGAAGACGATCAGATTATTGCCAAGGCACTGAAAAATCATTTGGATAAATGGGAACTGGAAACCCAAATAGTTGCGGATTTTCATCATATTCTGGATCAGTTTGTGGCCTATGATCCTCAGCTGGTTCTTTTGGATATTTCGCTGCCATTTTTTAGTGGCTACCATTGGTGCAGTGAAATCCGCAGGATTTCCAAGGTGCCGATAATTTTTATCTCATCCACCAGCGACAACATGAATATTGTGATGGCTATGAATATGGGTGGGGATGATTTTATTGCCAAGCCCTTCGATCTAACAGTGGTGGTGGCAAAAATTCAGGCCCTGCTGCGGCGGACCTACTCCTTTCAGGGACAGGTCAGCCTGCTGGAACATAAGGGTGCGATTCTGAATCTCGGCGAAGCCAGCATACTCTATGCCGATCAAAAAGTGGAACTGAGCAAAAACGAATTCAAGACCCTGCAGATTTTGCTGGAAAACAAGGGCAAGGTGGTATCCCGGGATGTGATCATGAAACGGCTCTGGGACAGTGACTGTTTTGTCGATGACAATACCTTGACGGTCAATATTGCCAGGCTGCGAAAAAAACTGGATGAGGCCGGACTGGCAGATTTTATTGCCACCAAAAAAGGCATTGGCTATTTAATTGGGGATTAAGCGAGGTTTAAAATGAAAACAGCTTATCTATTTGGAGCCTACCTGAAAAGTCGGATTAAGGTAATCGCAGCCTTTGTTTTATTTATGATGGTGTTTGCGCTGGTCTATGCCCTCTATTATCTGCCGCTGGAGCCCATTGTTTATAGCGCTGAACTGGTGACCGCGCTGGCAGTAATTTTTACCGGCCTGGATTTTTGGCGTTTTTATCAAAAACATCAGCGTCTGACAGCCGCGATCAATGCGGCAACGGCCGGGGTGGGGGAACTGCCCAAGCCCCGGGATCTGTTGGAAAGCGACTATCAAACCCTGATCCGGGTGCTGGCTGAGAACCGCGCTGAACTGATCTCCCAGTTTGATAATCGCCAAACCGATATGATAGACTACTACACCTTATGGGCCCATCAGATTAAAACCCCCATCTCGGCTATCGGGCTGCTGCTCCAGACCGAAGAGGGTGACCGGGAACGCACCCGCGCCTATGGGCAGGAACTTTTTAAGATCGAACAATACGTGGAGATGGTACTCCAGTATTTACGGCTGGAAAGCATGTCCTCGGATTTGATTTTGGTCGAATACGATTTGGCTGACATTGTCCGACAGGCCGTGAAAAAATATGGTATTATTTTTATCAATAAAAAAATAGCGCTGGAGTTGGCAGAACTGAATTGCCGGGTTTTAACTGACGAAAAATGGCTGGTCTTTGTGCTGGAGCAGCTTATTTCCAATGCCCTGAAGTACACCAATCAGGGCAAGATTTCCATTTATCTGGATGACCAGTCAGAAAAAACCCTGATCATTGAAGATACCGGCGTCGGCATCCGGGCAGAAGACATAGCCCGGATTTTTGACCGGGGCTTTACCGGCTATAACGGCAGAATGGATAAAAAATCCACTGGCATCGGTCTTTATCTCTGTCAGCAGGTGCTTGATAAACTCTCCCATACCATCACTGTAACCTCCCAGGTCGGCCAGGGGACCCGGGTCAGCATTGATCTGGCGACCCGAGGGTTTGAAGCGTTATAAAGCAACCTTACAAAAGTGTAAGATTGACAGCCGAAATGTAAGGCAAAGCGATGGCCGGTACCTTTCTTTTTAGCTATACTTTGGTTATCGATAAAATAAAATTTCAGATCAGGGAGAAAAAGAATGCGATTACTCGAAGTAAAGAATTTAAAGAAAATTTATACCACCCGGTTTGGCGGGAATCAGGTCCAGGCGTTGTCCAACGTCAGTTTTTCGGTGGAACAGGGCGAATATGTGGCCATTATGGGGGAATCCGGTTCGGGAAAAACAACCCTGCTCAATATTCTGGCCTCCCTGGATAAACCCACCAGCGGCGAAGTATTTCTGGATGGCAAAAACATTGTCACCATCAAGGACAGTGAGATCTCAGCCTTCCGTCGGGATAACCTGGGCTTTGTGTTTCAGGACTTCAATCTGTTAGATACCTTTTCGCTTCAGGATAATATCTTTTTGCCGCTGGTGCTGGCCCAAAAAAATTATCAGGAAATGAACAGCCGGCTCCAGCCCCTTTCTAAGCGGTTGGAAATTGAAGATATTCTGCAAAAATTCCCCTATGAGGTTTCCGGCGGGCAAAAACAGCGGGCCGCGGTGGCTCGGGCGCTGATTACGAGACCCAAACTGGTGCTGGCTGATGAGCCCACCGGCGCCTTGGATTCCAAGGCAGCCATGAATCTGCTGAAGATTTTTGCAGCCATCAATGATCTGGGTCAGACGATCCTGATGGTCACCCACTCGGTGGCGGCAGCCAGTCATGCCAACCGGGTCTTGTTTATCAAGGACGGCGAAATTTACAATCAGATCTATCGGGGTTCGATGAGCAACGACGATATGTATCAGAAAATATCCTTTACCCTGTCGGTGTTGGCTTCCGGAGGTGAGGATCTTGAATAAGTTTTTTTATCCCAAACTGGCACTGGTCAATCTCAAGAAAAACGGGAATACCTATATTCCCTATATTCTGACCTGCATCGGCTCGATCATGGCTTTTTATACCATGGTTTCGATCCACAGCAACAAGGGACTGGATCAAATGCCCGGATCGATAAATTTAAAGATGATTCTTTTTCTGGGCATCATCGTGATTGGCATCTTTGCGGTCATCTTTCTTTTTTACACCAATAGTTTTTTAATCAAACGACGTAAAAAGGAACTGGGTTTATACAGCATCCTGGGGCTGGAAAAGAAGCATATCGCCCGGGTGCTATTCTATGAGACCATCTTTGTGACGGTCATCAGCCTGAGTCTGGGACTGATCGGCGGGATCCTGATTGGGAAACTACTGTTCCTGTTATTGCTGAATGTCGTTCATTTCAAAAGTCCCTTAAGCTTTCATATTGATTATTGGGGGCTGTTGATCACCACCGGGGTTTTTCTGGCCATCTTTGGCTTGACCCTGTTGACAAATTTCTTACAGGTAAAACTCAGTAATCCCATTGATCTACTAAAAGGTGGGCAACATGGCGAGAAGGAACCAAAATCTTCCTGGATCGTCACACTGATCGGGATTGTTTCTTTGGGCACTGGCTACGGGATTGCCCTTTCGGTGGAAACCCCACTTGAGGCGTTGTTGCTTTTCTTTGTGGCGGTGGTGTTTGTTATCATCGGCACCTATGCGTTGTTTATCTCCGGGAGCATTACCCTGCTGAAACAATTGAAAAAGAATAAACGTTTCTATTATCAGTCCCGGAATTTCATTTCGGTGTCGGGGATGATATACCGGATGAAACAAAACGCGGTGGGGTTGGCTAATATCTGTATCCTGAGCACCATGGTGCTGGTCACCCTGTCCACCACCGTGTCTCTGTATATTGGTCAGGAAGGGATGCGACGGGATTTTTATCCGCTGGATGTCAGCATTGTCGGTGAAGCAGCTAATACCGATTTCGCTGCAGTTGAAGCGATTGTTGAATCAGAAAAAGATAAATTAAAGGTGAGGAGTAACAATGAAATTTCTTTTGATCTGGCTCATTTTCGAGCTTTTCAAGAAGGCGGTCATTTTCTGAAGGATATGGTCGCGGACGAAAGCACCGATGCCATGTATTACGAGAGGATCTCGAACATCACCCTGATTCCGCTGGACGATTATAACCGTTTAACCGGTGCCAATGAAAGTCTGGCCGAAAATGAAATGCTGATTTTTTCGGTCGGTGACAATTATGGCGAACCGACCATTGTTTTTGGTGATCAGCAGTATCTGATTGCCGAGCAGCTCGCAGCTATTCCGATGGACTTTAAAAAGACCCAGGATATGGGCCATACCTACTACCTGATTGTTAAAGATGATGCAGTCATGGAGGCCATTTATCAGAACATGAAAAATGACGATGATCCCCAGACCACCCTTCATGCCCTGATGTTTAATCTTGAGGGGGATGAGGACACCCTCAACGCCTTTTCCGCCAATCTGCGGACAGCGGTGCTCCAGAACAATCCGGATATCAACATCCAAAATCTTTACGAAGCATTGACAGAACTTTATTTCTTCTTCGGCGGCTTCCTGTTTTTGGGGGTGTTTTTGGGATCACTGTTTATGATGGCCACAGTGTTGATTATTTATTTCAAACAGATTTCCGAAGGCTACGAGGACAGCGAACGGTTTGAAATCATGCAGAAGGTGGGAATGGATAAAACCGAGGTTAAAAAAACCATCGGCAAACAGATTCTGATGGTCTTCTTCCTGCCCCTGGCTGGCGCCATCGTCCATGTCGCCTTTGCCTTCCCGGTCATCACCAAAATGCTGGCCGCCTTCCGGCTGACCAACATACCGCTGATCTTTTTATGCACCCTGGTCGGCGTCGTCGTTTATGCCTTGGTTTACACGGTTGTCTATCTGCTCACCGCCAGATCATACTATAAGATGATACATTAAGAATAACTTGGCAAACAAAAAATCCCCTATTTCAGGGGATTTTTTTCTAATAAAGCTTCTACGTCTTTGAAACACATGGGCTTGCCAAACATAAAGCCCTGGATACAATCGCAGTTGTTGGCTTTCAAATAATCCAACTGGGTGCTGTTTTCAATGCCTTCGGCGACAATATGGGCATCCAGATTATGACCCAGCGAAATGATATCGCCGACGATGCGGATTGAGGAATCCTTATCGGTGAGATCATCGATAAATGATTTGTCTATTTTCAAGGTGTCAATGGGGAGTCGTCTGAGATAGCTCAGGGATGAAAACCCGGTGCCGAAATCATCCAGCGAAATCCGGACATTTAAGGACTTTATTTCATTGAGCATGGCAATGGTTTCTTCGATGTGGTCAATAAAAAGAGATTCGGTTATTTCCAATTCCAGCTGCTTGGGATCCATGTTGGTTTCATCAAGAACCTTTTTAACAATGTCGACAAAATTCTTGTCGCGCATCTGAACCGCCGAAACATTCACCGAAATGCAAAGATTCTGATCAAAACGATTATCCAATTCCTTGAATTTATGGCAGGCGGTTAGCAGCACCCACTGGCCAATACCGATGATCAGCCCCATTTCTTCAGCCAGGGGGATAAAGCTCATCGGGGCAACCCGACCATAGTGGGGGGAGTCCCAACGAATCAGGGCTTCAAAGCCGCGGATGCGATGATCCACGGCATTGAACTGAGGCTGATACTCAATAAAAAATTCCTTATTCTCATAGGCCTTTAGGAGCAGGGATTCCATTTGGATCTTATTGAGAATTTCTGCTTTCATATCCGGTCTGAAGAACTGAATATTGTTTCGTCCCAGTTCTTTGGCCTTATACATCGATGTGTCAGCGCTCTTAAGCAGTTCAATGGGATCTTTGCCATCCTGAGGGAAGACCGATATACCGAAACTGGCACTGACTTTAAATTCTGAGCAGCTGGTTTTGATTTTATCGCAAAGTTCATTGCGCAGGCGTTCCACATAGTTATAGGCGGCATCTTCTTTAATGTTCCGCTGAATGATCAGGGCAAACTCGTCCCCGCCCATTCGACCCAGTAAATCATCTTCATGAACGAGTTCCTGCAGACGCTTGGCGGTATATTTTAAATAGTCATCACCATAAAGATGACCCATGGTATCATTGATTTTTTTAAAATTATCCAGATCGATGAAGACAATAAAAAAAGCTGATTTTTCATTTTCAGAAAGACTGACAAGTAAATGCAAGCGTTCCAGAATCATTTTGCGATTGGGGAGCTCGGTTAAACCATCATAATAAGCCAGAAAATGAAGGCGCTCTTCGTTTTTCCGGATTTCTTCATTGGAGGTCCGGAGCTCGCGATTCTGGTTTGCCAGGGTCTGTTTGGTGTGATTTAATTTTTTATATAGTCCGGCGATTTTTTCTTTTTGGGTGATCACTGCAGTCAGTCGCATCATGGCTTTATCGTACCGATTCAGGTTCATGTAAAAGGCTGCGGTAGCCAGGCTGAATACGAAAGTGAATAGAACATTCTGAATCAGAAAATAAACTGGGGCAAATTGAAAACCATCCACAGGCAGGAGAAAGGTCACATATAGTCCGCAGATAAAAGTCGTTGCGGCGATATAATAAAGCATCGTTATTTTCAGTCGCATCATGGCAATGATAATCATCACAAAAGCAACCGACCATACTGCTGGGCCGATAATGTGGTAGTATCGGACCACGATAAAAGCCAGACAGATGGATTGGGAAAGGGAAAGCAGATGATCAAATAAAGCACTGTCCAGTTCTTTCCGGGAAATCAGTTCAAAGGTTAAGCCGAGCAGCAAAAATATCGCGCTGTTCACCAGCACGGTTGTCAAATCGCTGCCCCAGAAAAAATAAACAATCACGATGTTGGCAAAGGCTCCAAAAAAGAGCAACGGCGCAGCAAGCATACAGGATATAATATTCTGATAATATAATATTCGCGAAGGGTCATCGGCGGCGTTTAATCGCTCAAACACAGCGGGCATTGTTCGTTTAAATTTAAGGTTATCCATTACACTACCTCTTCGATTTAAAGGATTACAGTCATTTTGCTCTATTGTAGCATTTCCCGGGCCTTATTGCGATAGATAGAAGTATATGTTTGTAAAATAAATAGCCGGCAACCATTCTGAAAAGCCGTATTTTAGCCTTAAATCACTTAAAAAAACCTGTACATTTATCTTATCCATGTTATAATATAAACACAATTAAATAAGAAATGTAAAAAATCATTTAGGATGAAAAATTTCATTGAGGGAATCTGGTTAGAATCCAGAACGATCCGGTCACTGTAATTAGTTATGTCTCCTTAATATGTCACTGGGCACATTTTGTCTGGGAAGGCAAGGAGAATAAAAGCTATAAGTCAGGAAACCTACTAAAATGATGTGCTAAAGTGTCCTTCCAGGGAAAAGGAAAGTTAGTAACATAAACAAAAGTTGGTTCAGCGACGTTTATCGTGATAGGAATCAATGGATAAGTGTAATGATAAACCTTTTTTCCCATAGTATTGTGGGTGAAAGGTTTTTTTTTCGGCGAGTTATCAAAAAAATGGAGGATGATAATAAATATGAAAGAAACAAAAAGAACCATGACCGTTGTCGGTATTGTGTTTTTTATGGTCGTTTTGGCAGCACAGCCAGTCAACGCTATGCATATTATGGAAGGTTTTCTGCCAATCGGCTGGGCGGTCTTCTGGTGGGTATTGTCCCTGCCGTTTATCGCCTTTGGATTATATCAGGTGGGAAAAATATTCAAAGATAAGCCCGAGCAAAAAGTCCTATTAGCGATTGCAACGGCTTTCACCTTTGCTTTATCAGCGTTTAAACTGCCTTCGGTAACCGGCAGTTCATCTCATATGACCGGGATCGGTTTGGGTGCCATTGTCCTGGGTCCCTTTGCCACTGTTGTAGTTGGTACCATTGCGCTTTTATTTCAGGCGCTGCTGCTGGCTCATGGCGGGCTGACAACTCTGGGCGCCAATGCCTTTTCGATGGCAATTGTAGGATCTTTTGTGGCTTTTGGGATTTATAAAGGGTTGTCAAAACTCAATGTTCCCAAAGCCTTAACCGTCTTTTTAGCAGCATTTATAGCCGATCTGGCAACCTATGTGACCACCTCCATCCAGCTGGGACTGGCTTTTCCGGATCCGGTCGGTGGGCTTATGGCTTCAATTATTAAGTTTTTAAGTATCTTTGCGATTACCCAGATACCACTGGCAATTATCGAAGGCATTTTAACCGTACTGGTGGTCAATGCCATCTACCAATATAAAGAAAAGGGGATTATTTCAAATGAAACTCTCACCGATAACTAAAATTATTCTGATTTTGCTGATTGGCGCACTGATTATTATCCCTCAGATTGCCTTGCCAGACGCCGAGTTTTCAGGCGCGGATGATGCCGCCGGAACGGCCATCACCACAATTGATGAAAATTATGTGCCGTGGTTTGAAAGCTTGTTTGATCCCGGTGAAATGGAAGAAAACCTATTCCATTTCCAACAGCTCTTAGGCGTTGGCGGATTGGGAATCTGCTTTTTCTACCTTTATAAAAAGTCGAAAAAAAATGAAAAAGCTGACAAATCAGCTTAAATTATACTAAACAGCAGCTTAGGAGACTAACATGATTGATCGTTTTGCCCATACCAATAAACTCAGCAATGCCAATCCTAATGTTAAGGTAGTGGTTTCATTAGTCATGCTTCTTTCGGTGTTTTTTATCAATGAACCCCTGTATATGGCAGGGGTTTTTGGTGTTATGGTGGGTTGTACCCTGCTGTGGGCAAAAATTCCGGTGCGAATCTATCTGCATACGCTGGTCTTTGATTCCCTCTTTATTATCCCCGGAGCCCTGGCGCTATTGTTTACCATCTCTAAGGGTGGCGGCGATTACTTGTTCGCATTTGACTTTTTTCAATTTACCATCGGCATCACCACCACCAATCTGGTGCTGGCCAGCCTGGTTTTCTGCCGAGCGATGTCAGGCGTTTCCTGTATGCTTTTTTTAATATATACAACCCCGGTGATGCAGATTGCCGGAGTCATGAAAAAAGCTCATATCAGCAATACTTTTTTAGAAATATTTATTTTAACCTACCGCTTCATCTTTGATTACTGGGATAAAATTAAAGTCATGGCAACCGCCCAGGAACTGCGGTTTGGCTATCGTAATTTAAGAGTCGCGATCCAATCCATCGCAATGATGTTAAGTAATTTATTTCTCATGGCCATCCAGAGCTACGAGGAGATGACCCAAACCCTGGAATTAAAACAATATCAGGGAGACTTTCATGTAAGCTATCGGAAAGG
This sequence comes from Acetobacterium sp., assembly GCF_041752335.1. Lineage (GTDB taxonomy): Bacteria > Bacillota > Clostridia > Eubacteriales > Eubacteriaceae > Acetobacterium. The sequence goes on from NZ_JBGSHG010000055.1 coordinate 14,322, forward strand.
TCTTAAAAATGATTAAAACAGAAAATTTAACTTATCAATATCCGGACGGCACTACCGCCCTCAAAAGCGTGTCGATTGACGGAACCAGGGGCAATTGCATCGCCCTCATCGGTGAAAACGGTGCTGGAAAATCGACCCTAATGTCGGCCTTGATTGGGCTGATCAAGCCAACGGTTGGAACCGTTTTTTTTAAGGAAGAACCCTTATCCTATAAGAAAAAAAATCTCTATGAATTTCGCAAATCGATTGGGCTGGTTATCCAGGAATCGGATAAGCAGGTCTTTTATTCCGGAATATATGATGATGTGGCCTTTGCCCTGAGAAACATGGGCATGGCAGCGGAGGTCATTGATCAGCGGGTGCAGGCGGCCATGGAAGCCACCGGAATCTCGCTTTTGGCCGATCGACCAGTCCATTATCTCAGCTATGGACAAAAGAAACGGGTGGCGATGGCCGGGGTTTTAGCCGTTGAACCGGAGATCATCCTGATGGATGAACCCACCTTAGGGTTGGATCCCAAAAGCAAGGCTGGGGTTAAAGCCATCATCAAAGGAGCTTTAGCCAAAGGCATCAAGATTATTTTATCCAGCCATGATATGGATTTTATTTATGAGTTTTGCGACTATACCTATGTGCTTCATCATGGTGGCGTGCTGGTGGAAGGTGAAACCACCGCGGTTTTCAAAAACACCGAAGCCCTGGAAACCGCCAGTCTGGAACAGGCAACGATGACCCGTTTGGAACAGTGTCTGGGGATTAAAGGGTTTCGCAGCATTGCCGCCCTGGAAGAAGCGATCAGGAATCAGAAAAAGGAGGTTCAAACGGATGAAACTGGTAGTAGCGGGAATTAATCATAAGGATACGCCTTTGGAAATTCGGGAAAAAGGGGCGTTTCTCCATCGCACCCTGAATGAAGCCATCCGGACTCTTTTGAATGAAAAGGACATTGCCGAGGTGATCATTCTTTCGACCTGTAACCGCAGTGAGATCTACGTGTCGACCCGAAATATCGACGCGGCCGGGGAAATCTTAACTGATTTTTATCTCAGTGAAAAATCGGCAGAACTGGCACCCTATCTTTTTGTCAAAAAAGAGCGGGAAGCGATGGTCCATCTCTATGAGGTGGTTACCGGTCTGGACTCCATGATTCTGGGGGAAGATCAGATTTTGGGCCAGGTCAAGGATGCCCTGGAAAAATCCCAGGCCGTTAAGGGTTGTGGCAAATACCTGACGAAAATGTTTCGCGAAGCGATAACCTTTACCAAAAAAGTGAAAACCGACTATAAAATATCGGAAACCCCCTTATCCTTAAGTTCAACCGCAGTAAAGCATATCAAACGGGTGTATCCCGAAGATTATGGGGATAAAAAAATACTGATCATCGGGTCCGGGAAAATGGGCGTGCTGGCGCTGCGCTATATGAAGGCAGAAGGCTTTCAGAACCCCTACATGACCAACCGAACCTTTCATAATATGCATGAATGTGAAGCGATTCATGAAAACGTCCAGATGATTCACTATGAAGACCGCTATGCAATCATTCCCGAGATGGATGTGATCATTACCGCCACCGCATCACCCCATGTTATTTTAAAGGCCGATGAAATGAAGCCGCTGGGCAAACCGCTGACGATAATCGATTTAGCGCTGCCCCGGGATGTCGAAGAAGCAGTCGGCAGCCTGGATAAGGTCGAACTGCTGACCATTGATGATTTTAAAAATATCATGGATGAAAAAATGGCTTATCGGGTCAAGATCGCCAAAAAAATAGCGGCCGAAATTCAGGATGAAATCGATGGACTGCTGTCCTGGGTGACCCACGCCAAGGTTGATAATATGGTCCGGGATTTGAACGAAACCTCCCGGCAACTGGCTGAGGAAACCATTGAAAATCTCTGTGGCCGGTTAAAGCTGACTGAAAAAGAAGAAGTGTATCTGGCCAAGGTGATCCGCTCCAAATTCCGGGAAATGGTGATGCCACCGATTAAACAGCTTAAGTCGCTGGAGTGTGAAGAGGAAATTATCGGCATCGAGAAAACCGTGACCTATCTGTTCCCGGGAATCCAGGACAAAAAACCATTGGAAGAACAGAACCATGATGACACCGCTGTTATTTAACTTAAACCACAAAAAGGTGCTGGTGGTTGGCGGCGGCAAGGTTGCGGCCAGACGAATTGTCACCTTATTGGAAAACGGCATGCAGGTTATTGCGGTCAGTCCTGATTTTTCTGAGGCGATCATCAAAACCGAGAATCATCAGCTGACTCTGATCAATGCCTGCTATCACAAGGAACAGCTTGTTGATATCGATCTGGCAGTGGCGGCAACCGATAATCGCGAGTTGAATCAGCAAATCAAAATGGACTGCCAATCCCAAAAAATTTGGTGTAACCGGGTGGATGATCCGGATGATTCGGATTTCATTTTCCCCAGCGTCATTCGCCGGGGCGATCTAACCCTGTCGGTCTGTACCGAAGGGGCCAGTCCTTTTTTAACGAAGTGCATTGTCGACGAACTGGCCGACCGCTATGATGACAGTTACACTGAAAAAACAGCCTTACTGCGATTACTGCGTCAGGCCGTTTTAGCTGGCGATGGTTCGCCGCACGAAAAATCCGCAAAACTTAAAGAATTGTCCCGATGTTCCAATGTGGAACTGAGGTCAAAACTAGGAAATAACTGACAATTGGAGATAAGATAAATGAATATAAAAGTTGGAACAAGGGGCAGTACCCTGGCCCGCACCCAAAGCCAGTGGCTGATTGATGTCCTGGCCAAAGCTCACCCGCAGATAAACTTCGAAATGGTGATTATTAAAACAAAGGGCGATCTGGTTCAGGATAAACCACTTGATAAAATCGGCGACAAGGGCTTGTTTACCAAGGAGCTGGAAGATGCGCTGTTATCCGGTGAGATCGATATGGCCATCCACAGTATGAAGGATATGCCGTCAAAATTGCCGGAAGGCCTGATGTTGACGGTTCCAACCGTTCGCGAAGATCCCCGCGATGTTCTGCTGACGCCCCATCAGATTACCACCCTGGATCAGTTACCACCAGGCGCAGTGGTAGCAACCGGCAGCAAACGGCGGATCTGTCAGCTGCAAAAGCTGCGGCCGGACGTGGAAATCGTGGGAATTCGTGGCAACATCGATACCCGGATTCGCAAAATGCAGGAGCTGCAATTGGATGGCATCATTCTGGCCGCTGCCGGTCTGAAACGGATTGGCCGTCTGGCAGATCCCGCCTACCAGACCGTGACCTTGCCGGAGAACACCTTTATCCCGGCGCCAGCCCAGGGAATCCTGGCGGTGGAAGTCCGCGAAGACAATGAGACAGTCAAAGATCTGATGGCCGCCATCAGTGATCCAGACACCATCATTCAGATGAACGCCGAACGAAGTTTTTTAAATGCCCTCAATGGCAGCTGTCATATTCCGGTGGGCGCATTTTGTGAAATAAAAAAAGATACCGTTGTACTGTACGGACTTTATGGCCTGGAAGACGGCAGTCATGTGGTCACCCGATCCATTAAGGGAGCACCTGAGGAGGCAGAAAATTTGGGAAAACAATTAGCAGCAGCATGTTATAAAGATGTACATACAAAACCGGGAAAGGTCTATCTGGCCGGCGGCGGTTGCGGGGACCCCGGTCTCTTAACCGTTAAAGCTAAAGATATTTTAACCAAAGCCGATGTGGTGGTTTATGATGCCCTGGTCAATGAAAGTTTTCTAAACGACGCCCGCGCCGATGCCGAAATTGTCTATGTCGGCAAACGGGCCGGCAATCATGCCATGCGTCAGGAAGATATCAATGCTTTACTCGTCCAAAAAGGCCTGGAAGGCAAACTGGTCCTGCGCCTAAAAGGCGGCGATCCCTATGTCTTTGGCCGGGGTGGCGAAGAAGGGGAAGACCTCTACGACGCGGGCGTTCCCTTTGAAGTGATCCCCGGGATTACCTCGGTTATCGGCGGACTGGCCTATGCCGGGATTCCCATTACCCACCGGGATTGTGTGTCTTCGTTCCATGTCATCACCGGGCATTTAAAATCCAACGCCTACGACGGCTCATCGGATCTGGACTGGCCGGTATTGGGCAAGCTCAAAGGCACCATTGTCTTTTTAATGGGCGTCAAAAATCTGGAAAAGATTTGTGACGAACTGGTTAAAAATGGCATGAATCCGGAAATGCCGGTGGCTGTGGTCCATCGCGCCTCCACCCCTTATCAGCGGGTCGTGACCGGAAATCTGACCACCATCTATGACATTGCCACCGCAGCAAAAATCACGGCTCCCAGCCTGATTGTGGTCGGCGAAGTCGTCAATAAACGCCAAAAACTGCGGTTCTTCGATGAAAAACCATTGTTTGGAAAAAATATTATTATCACCCGATCTCGGGAACAAAGCTCCCAGATGGTTGAAAAGATCACGGAGTTGGGTGGCAATGCCATTGAATTCCCAACCATCAAAATTGTCCC
>NZ_JBGSHG010000056.1:0-3832 GCF_041752335.1 Acetobacterium sp.
ATCCTGAAAATATACGACAATAGCATCGGAAGATGCAGTAGCAGCATCTAGAGGTGTCTTTGCTTTTTTCTGAACGTACATACTAACCGGTGAAGGCGAAAAAATATCGATAATCTGCTGTTGACGTCCATCAATCACCGCATATTCCGGTATTTTGGATTTATCCATGACGATCGTAATTGGTTTATCAGCGGGACTTTGACGAATTTCTCTTAATCGTCGTAGCGCTGAGACATTGAAGGCATCACAGACCACCACATAAATAGTCAGGGTTGGCATCACAACAATCTTACCATCGCGGATTGCCTGGGCGGCTTTTTCATAGGCTTCGGGACTGGCTTTTATAATTTGAACGGTGGGAGCAGTCTCGTTGACCAGACATTTTGTCTTCATTGGGGCAGTTCCTCCTAAAAATAATTTTAGTCACTAATTCTGGTTGATTTTATTATATAATGGATAGAAATGATGTACAATACATTTATCGTATCGATTGGATACCTCAGACTAAGGGACGAAAGGTTGTGAAGTTCGATGATTGCATTGATGCTGGTTATTTTTAGATTTGTGGGAATTGTGCTCATTGTTTTTTCAATCATCAGGTTATTAAAATTGAAAAAAATTGAAAAGCGTGGAGTCCAAGCTGAAGCAGAGGTAGTGGGAATGAAAGAAAATAAGGTGCGAACCGGACGGCAGGTTTATGATGAGTATACACCGATTCTGGAATATACGATAGCTGAAAAGGTCTATCGAACAGCAGCACTGGCTTCCCAGGCTGATAAACGTTATGAACTGGGTTATATTGTCAAAATCCGTTGTAATCCGGATAATCCTGAAGAAATATTGATCCCTGGAGATCGACGGTATTTTTTTAATCCAGTTTTATTTAGTATCGCAGGGATCATGATAGAAATTCTTGTTTTCCTTTTAATCCGATTTTTTTAAAAAGACGTACATACCATTGAATAGTTAAAGATTGAATGATTTCTTATGAACAGGCCGCCAACACCTTAGATGAGGCCTGTTCATTTTTTATTGACTATAAACCATTAACAATATTTATCGGACGTTCTCCGTTTGATACGGCCAGAATATTTGACCAGACCGTTTTATGCATTTTTTCAAAAGCCTGCTTGGTGGTTCCGCCAATATGGGGACTGAAAAGCAGTTTGTAATGACAGTTTTCCGGCAGATTAAGCAGTGGATTATCCGGCATAACCGGTTCCGGGTACAGGGTGTCAAGACCAGCCCCTGCTATTTGTCCAGCTGATAATGCGGCGACCAGATCATTCTGAACTACCAGCTCCCCGCGGGCAGTATTGATAAGCAGGGCCGACGGTTTCATCAGTGACAGTAGTTTTGCGTTGATCAGGCCGGTGGTTTCTGGGGTTACCGGTAAATGAAGGCTGATGATATCGCATTGTTTGCAGAGCTCTTCCAGCGGCAGATAGCAAAGCCCCAATTCGTTCTCAGCGTCATTCTTTCGGGAACGGTTAAAATAACTGAGCTGTGAGCCAAATGGCTTCAAACGCTTAGCGGTCTCAATTGCTATCGAACCCATGCCAACCAGCCCCACATGACAGGAACCTAATTCCGCAATACCATCAAGGATAAATGAACCTTTGGCCTGGATCTGGCGACCACTTCGAACCAGCTGATCCCCTTCCAGAAGCCGTCGCTGGAGGCTTAGCATCAGCAGGATAGTTTGCTCCGCCACGGCACCGGAGTTGGCGGCGGTATTGTTACAGACGTAGATATTTTTTTCTTTAGCAGACTGACTATCGATTTTATTATATCCTACGCCTTCGGAATGGATAAGTTTGAGATTGGACATGTTATCAATCACGGTTTTGCTGATTTCCCGGACGGCATCGGCAAAAATAAAATCTGCATCGCCAGCAGCCTGCAGCACCGCATCATCGGTATTTAGATTTTCACCGAAAATAAGTACCCAGTCTTTTGGGATGCCTGATAAATCAGAAAATTTTTCCACGCGTTTCGTCGATGTTAATATCAGAACCTTTGTCACAATATTACCTCCACTATAAATTACCTCTATTATATAGTGTCAGCGATTTAAGCACAACTAAATTTGTTCGGTACAGTTTGGTAAAATTTGTTCGGTTCAGTTTGGTAATGTGAAAACTTGGATTTTGATCCATTCAAGCATAAAGAAGGAAAACTGTCTCAGTTAATTCAATAACGAATGGACAATTTTTTTATCTGTTTTACGATTCATTTTATTTATGGTATAATTTAATTACAATAGCCGTGGGCAGAGGCAATCTGATTCCGATTCAGGGGGACGAGAAGCGATGATCATTCCAGACTGTTGTGGTCATAAAGAATAGGAGAAAAAATGATTGAATTAATAAAAGCTACAGTTATCCATAAAGCCTTCGGTGCTGGAGAGATTAAAGAAGTAGAAAATGGTCATGTCGTCATTCTTTTTAAAGCGAGTGATTCAGGGGAATCTACTGAAAAGAAATTTGTCTATCCTGATGCCTTTAAAAACTTTTTAAAAATCGATGATCCGGCTATCGCAGAACAGGTCGATAGTCTTATTAAAATCAAGGATGCTGAAGAAGATAAACGCCGAGAATTGGACTTGCAGGAAAAGCGGGAAAAAAGAGTGGCTCACGTAAAGGCTCTGGAAGAATTGAAGAAAAAGCTGCCGGCTAAAATAAAGATAAAAAAAACCAACTCCCGACAGAACATTGCCTTTAAACTGAATTATTGCGATGGGGGAGCATCGGAACAAATAGGTTTTAATGGTATTTGCAGTGACGAAACGATTCGATACAATATTGAAAAAGAAAAACGGGTCTGGTGTGGTAGCAAAGAATGTCTTTGCTCCCAATACCTTAATGGAGATATCGATCGAACAGCTTTAAACGATGCGATGGCGGATGACCAATTTGTCTGTTATGAAAGTCAGCTGTTGAAAAGCTGGAAAGTCTTGGCTGGCGAAGATGGAGACGGCAAAACAAGAAAGATAAAGAGTGCCCGGCGCAACAGTCTGGCAGTACTCACAACCCGACTGCCAAATACTAAGGAAGCGGAACGTATCATTTTCGGGGTATTTATAATTGATGATGTGTTGGAAGGCAATGATCGGGAGTCAGGCTATGTCTCAACTCAATCGACCTACCGTATTACCCTTACACGGGAAGAAGCTAATAAAATGCAATTCTGGAATTATCATACGAATACCACTGGCAAAGTTTCAGCAAAATGGGGTTCGGGTTTGTTTCGTTATATGGATGATACCCAGGCCGTCGCGCTGCTGCAGGATTTGATGAAGATCAAAGAAAATACAACTGATGCTCAATTAGCCAAAGATTTGTTGGAGTCTTATTGTCGGAATCATCTGATCGAATTAACTACGGTTTCTCAATAATAAGCAGATAAAAAAACAACGATAGTCAATATCGTTGTTTTTTTATTTGAATAAATTTGAATGATAAAGCCTTCATCGAGTATTAAATAGAAATTACCAAAGGATCTGCTGAAGAATGGTCATTGATTAGTGGCATAGTGTTTTTAGCTGATAGAAAAAAATTATCCTTAACTAGGCGATCAATTAGTCGATAACTTACAAAGGGCGTTATTACCGATTTTTTTGCGGCGGTTATATAGAATAATCTCCAGCTTCATGTTTGTATTAGAAGAAGATCAGAAGAAAAGAGGCATCATTGTGTTTGGTAAAATATTAGTTAAGCAAAAGGTCTCCAAAAAGTTGTGCACCCATTAAGGTGGTTTCGAAGCAAAGAGCCATTGTCAATACCGATCAAATGCGTTACCTTTAAAGATGTCCAGTCTCTAAGAAAGGTAA
>NZ_JBGSHG010000057.1:0-4935 GCF_041752335.1 Acetobacterium sp.
TGATCGATGAACTTGATCTAATTGAGCTGTTTGAAGCCCCTGGGCATGGTCGAGTACTTGGTGAAGTTACTGAAAAGCAGAAGGATCTTTATGAAGCATTAGGGATTGATCCTCCATCGTTATAAATTTCGGGAATCCAGGCTGAAAATTATGTTAGAAATCGAATGCGATGACCAGGTAACTGGTATAATCAATGGAGAAACGCGTGCCATTTCTTTACCAATTGGACAATCAGTTATTTTTCCCGACTATGATGTTAAAATAAACATTGATAAATTTTTTGGATTTCACTTTTCGATTTTTGGTAACACCGGATCGGGAAAATCAAATACAATGGCACAAATAATCCAAAACATATTTAAAAAAACAGATTATTCTGCACGAGGGGCTAAGTTTATTATTTTAGATTCAAATGGAGAATACGAATCCGCATTTAAGGATATTAATCAATGTAATGATTTGATTAATGCAAAGATGCTTTCTACTGATGATTATGCTACCGATGAATACCTCGAAATTCCAGTATGGGCATTATCTGCTGATGACTGGGCCATCCTCTTACATGCTTCTGAAAAAACGCAAATACCAATAATTAAACGTGCCATCGACATTGCTCGGATTTTTTTTGATGAAGATAACACTGATAACAAATTAAAAAACCATATCCTAAGTTGTACGATTTTGGGAGTATTAAATAGTTCAGATTCTTCCCCATCAAAAAGTGACAAATTAAAAGTCATTCTTTCAACATTTGGAACAGCAGAATTTAATTTGGATACCCGCTTAAGCAACGGGAAAAACATAAGAACCTGTCTGGCAACTTCCTATGGTCAAATTCCTTTAATAGAAGAATTACAGAATCACTGTGAACAATATGAATACATCGATATTTCAAATGAATTGAAAAATCAAAAACTGGTTATTTACGACTTAAACCAATTTGCTGAGGCTATCTCATTTGCTGTATTATACGAAGGTAGTATCAGTTCGCAAAGAATTCAAGAATATACATCTACACTTGTAACTCGTTTAGACTCACTAAGAGATAGCGACCAAGGCAGACTTCTAACCAAGACGATATTTACGGATATTGATTCATATGTAAATAATTTAATTGGAGATCATCAAATATTAAATATCAACATCAGCAATCTGGATGACTCCGCTTGTGAGGTAGTCGCCAAAGTTTTGTCGAAAATTATATTCGATTTTTTAAGAAAACGCCCCGTAAAAGCTGATATGCCAATCAATCTAATTATTGAAGAAGCACATCGATTTGTTAAAAACCAGAATCAGTATGGTGCTCTCGGATATAATATTTTTGAACGTATTGCCAAAGAAGGGCGAAAATTTGGATTACTCTTGGGAATTTCATCTCAACGGCCAAATGAACTTTCAAAGACTGTTGTATCACAGTGCAGTAACTTCATTATCCACCGTGTTCAAAACCCCGATGATTTGGCCTATATTTCTAGAATGGTACCCTATATTAGTGAAGGTATTATTGATCGATTAACTTACCTGCAAACTGGTCATGCACTTGTTTTTGGATCAGCAATCAATATTCCAACACTAACAAAATTTGAACTAGCTGCGCCACCCACTGACAGTCATAATGCACGTATTTCAGAAAAATGGTATATATAAATTAAAAGCGAGGTAATAAACATGAGATTAACTGATCGAGAAGGAGTAGGACATGTACAGATGATTGTAAATAATGACCTTGGATGGGTATTTCGCGAACAAACAACGGATGATCATGGTATAGATGCTCACATCGAGATAGCTGATGACACTTCCCTTAAAGGTAAATTGATTGCCGTCCAAATTAAATCCGGTAAAAGCTATTTCAAGGAGAAAAATAATACTGGTCCAATTTTTAGATTTAGCCGTAAACACGCAAATTATTGGCTAAATCATTCATTACCTGTTATAATTATCCTTTTTAACCCAGAAACCAAAAAGTGTATTTGGGAGACTATACAACAATCTAAAATTGAATATACTTCAAAAGGAAATTGTAAAATCACTATCCCGTATGATAAAAATTTTAACAAAACTGCAAAATCTATAATAGAAGAAATTGTTAACCTATTTCCAGTTGAAAATTATAAAAATGCTATCTTTGATTATGAATCAAACGATATATTCCCTTTAAAAGCTTGTCCAGCTTGCGGAAAAAATTCACTAAAAAGGTATTCAGCCACTGATCATGAACACGATCGACTTTATTATTGTATAGAATGTACAGACTGCAGTTGGAGCGATTGGTCAGAATAAATAATTATAGAGCCTGTAAATAATTTTGTGTCAGAGTAGAAATGCCTGTCATATTAATTTTATTTTATCACTAATCTGGTAAGAGTTTTATTATGGCAAGACAACAAATACTCACCAAAGAATGAAAAGAATTAATCGGCCAACTTCTGGCAACCTATCAGCCATAGGATAGGGGTGATGTCCAATCCATGCCATGCTGAAAGATTTGTTGGGAAATACTCTTCAGGGAATGCTCGAAGCTGAGCTAGAAGATGATCTGAGGTATTCCCGATATGATTATGCCAATAAGGAAACAGACAATCGACAAAATGGCTACAGCAAGAAAACAATCACTTCATCAATGGGGGATCTGACGATTAATATTTCAAGAGATCAGGATGGTGAATTCAAACCTCAGGTAGTAAAGAAACACCAGACTGATATTTCGACGCTTGAGGATCAAGTTCTGTCGTTCCGGAGAATCTTGACCGGGAACAGGTTCTGGTTTGTTGTCTGGATAATCCAGTCGTTCAGCAAAATTCCAGCTGCATATAACTAAGGGACATTAAACAAACTCCACGTATTTACCTGAAGTATAATTGTATTTTTTCATTGATTTTTCCTTGTACGTTGCATGCATCTTATCAAAAAGCACGAGATTTTTACCACTTAAACCTATCATGTTCATTCTCGTACTTCTGTATATTATACCGTCATACCCCTTTTTAATTAAAAACTGGCTGAATTCCCTAAACGGAATATAAGCTTTTAATTCCGGATCGGTTTCTATATCCACTGCCTCAAATATTGATTTATCGATTAAGCTAAGCATTAATGTACTGAACCTAGTATGAACTAATTCATCAATCTTCTTATCAAGACCAGCTTCTTTATGTATTTTTTTTAGGTCAGGTTCTGCTTTATCGACAAATTCATCCCTTGAATTTTCCTGTGCAAGTTTTGTTATTTTTTTTGTAAGCATTGGATCTTTCAATATTTTATTTACAACAATTTGATGAGCTTCTTTTGGGGGTGTTTTGAATTCTTTTGATAACTTTGAAGGATCAGTACCCTCATAACATAGGTCAATTATTTTAGCATCCTTTTTAAGTGGTTTGAACTGACATATAGCAACTGCACTTCCTTCTACGAGTCTTATTTCTTCAAAGCATGTTTTTTGCGCCATATTCACTACCTCATCAAACGGCTTGTGTGCATCTTCACATGATAAGTATAAATATGAAACCCCATCAGGATTCCACCTGTTATCTTTAACATATTGCTCATTCGGTATCATTAATTCATAATCATCATTGACGCTCCATGATCTGCATCGATACATTTTTCCAACATCTTTTAACTTCTTAATAAACAATTTCGGATATTTCATTATTACATTATCATGCAAATCTTCGAAAAGATTCTTAAAACCTCGCGCCACACCTTCCACTGGCTGGTCTCCAGGCAGTGCTGTCCAAAGTTCTTTAATTAAGCTATATATTTTTTCCCAATATAGGTCCTCATATATTTGAGAAAATTCATTCCACCGATCTCCTAAAATTATCTTTATTCTTGTATAAAGCTCATTAGTACACTGCTCTTCAATTAAACTATCAGATTTTCTTTGATTCGCATCATCCATTAATTGAAAATCCCTGGAAAGAATATCACAAATTCTAATTTTGGTATTAAAATCATTTAGAATTTGAGCAAAAATTTTTCTATCTTCAGCGTTTTTATAACTATCCATTGTTTCACAAATTATTTTCAATTCATTTGACTCAAGTCTATTAACTAACTTGTTTATTTCAAAAATTAAGTCGAATGCGTAGAACAAAACTTTTACCTCATTCTTTCAACATCCTTAATGTAGAAGCCCTCTAATCTCCATTTCTCTGATCTAGATCTCATGTAAATTGACCTCGTATTCTCAAATATTAGGTATTTTTACTTTAGACACTTTTCGAAAATTTGCACAATTCGCCTTCACTTTTAGAATCAATTAATCTTTGAGGATACCACCTTTCCACTATACTCATTGCAAACCCATTCCCATCTTGTTACTCTTTTAAATAAGTCCAAATTTACTATTGGTTCATAAACCAAGCACATCGTTAAGAGTTCAGTTGATTGTTCGACTATCGCCAAGACATATTTTCCTGCATATTCGACAGCCGTAGCATATTCATTATTAGTCAAGGAAAATGAATCCCCTAATTTGCCAACACTTTTTATTTCAAGATAAGTGATGTCATCTTTCCATTGTATTTCTAAATCATAACCTAGATTACTTTTGCTTACATCGGTAACTTTAACTACATTTTCCATCGACCCAAACAAAATAGCAACATTCTCTTCCACACTTCTCCATTTTTGATATATTGGTTTTTCCTTAAATATCACAGTTTGGATTAATTCATCTTTTATTGTTGGATTTTTTATATGAGAATCCATAGAAATTATTGATTTTGCCTTTATAGAACTACTACTAACTCCAGTGAAATTATTATCATTGTTACACATTATAGCGTTATTGTGTTTGGTAAAATATTAGTTAAGCAAAAGGTCTCCAAAAAGTTGTGCACCCATTAAGGTGGTTTCGAAGCAAAGAGCCATTGTCAATACCGATCAAATGCGTTACCTTTAAAGATGTCCAGTCTCTAAGAAAGGTAA
>NZ_JBGSHG010000058.1:0-37070 GCF_041752335.1 Acetobacterium sp.
GTGTTGATATAAGGATGTAGGAGGTGCTGGAATGAGAGTAAAAGTTACTTTAGCATGTACAGAATGCAAGCAAAGAAATTACGATACCATGAAAAACAAGAAGAATAACCCTGATCGTTTAGAAGTGGATAAATATTGCAAATTTTGCAAGAAGCATACACCACATAAAGAAACGAAATAATGGATAAAGAGGAATATCATGGCAACAAATAAGCGAACAAAAAATGCCAGTAGTAAACAAGGAAAAGAAAACACCCAACAACAGGCGCAAAAAACCGATGATAAGGCAGCAAACCTGGTAAAAGAGGAAAAGAAATCGCCTCAATCAACGGCAAAAAATGAGAAAAAAACACCAAAGAAGTCAAGCGAAAAAAGCAAGGAACCAAACATTTTTCAAAAAATGATCGGCTTTTTAAAAGGCGTTCAGCATGAACTGCGAAAAGTTACTTGGTTGACTAAAGAAGAATTGATTAAGAAATCCGGCGTTGTCGCTGGAATTGTTGGGATATTCACTTTTCTCGTTTGGGTTGTTGATTCAGGATTAGGTGCACTTGCCGCGTTATTTATGAACATTTAGGTAAGGAGAACCATGGATACTAATCAACACGAACAGGCCCAATGGTTTGTTGCGCATACCTATTCCGGTTATGAGAATAAGGTAAAAGCAAGCATTGAAGCCACAGTAGAAAACAGAAATATGGAGGACGTGATCCTTGAGGTTCAGGTTCCCGTACAAGAAGTAGTGGAAAGCAAAAACGGCAAAAAAGTCGTTAAAGAAAAGAAGCTGTTTCCAGGTTATGTCATGATCAAAATGTTCATGACGGATGATTCATGGTATGTTGTCAGAAATACCCGCGGTGTTACCGGGTTTGTTGGTCCTGCTTCAAAACCTGTGCCCTTGTCCAAGGCTGAGCTTAAGAGTATGGGCATTCGTCAGCAGCGTGTGGAAATTAGTATGCACGTTGGTGAAGAAGTGAAGGTAACTGAAGGACCACTTGAAGGTTTCACTGGAATTATTGAAGAAGTACATGCCGAGAAATCAAAGGTTAAGGTCAATGTTTCCATGTTTGGTCGAGATACCCTCGCTGAACTGGGATTTGAACAAATAGAAAAAATAAACACTTAAGGAAAAAACTATTCTTCATGCTACTCCATTTAGGAGAAAAAATACTATAATAAAATGAAGGAGGTGTTATCATGGCAAAAAAAGTAATTGGTATGATTAAATTACAAATTCCTGCCGGTAAAGCGACACCAGCACCACCAGTTGGACCTGCACTAGGTCAACATGGGGTTAATATTATGGGATTCTGTAAAGAATTCAATGCAAAAACTGCAAATGAAGCAGGAATGATTATTCCTGTTGTAATCACTGTTTATCAGGATCGATCTTACTCATTTATTACTAAAACACCGCCAGCTGCTGTTCTGTTAAAGAAAATTGCTGGTATTGAGTCTGGATCTGGCGTACCTAACAAAACCAAGGTAGCTAAGGTTACAACTGAACAATTAAGAGAAATTGCAACATTAAAAATGCCTGACTTAAATGCGGCATCTGTAGAATCAGCGATGAGAATGATCGCTGGAACCGCCCGTAGCATGGGCATCACAATCGAAGAATAATTTTAGAAGGTAGAAACACCTTAAGTGGGAGGGAAACCGCTATTACCACAAGGAGGCAAAGATGAAAAAAGGAAAAAAATATCAGGATTTGGTAAAAAGCTTTGATAAGCAAGAGTTATTTGAACTGGATGCAGCCATTGCACAGGTTAAGAAACTTGCGACAGCAAAGTTTGATGAAACCATTGAATTGCATGTAAAATTGGGCGTTGACTCACGTCATGCAGATCAACAGGTTCGTGGAGCAATCGTTCTACCACATGGTACAGGTAAAACAGTTAAAGTTCTGGTTATCGCCAAGGGTGATAAACTGAAAGAAGCTGAAGAAGCCGGTGCTGATTTCTTTGGTGAAGACGATATTATCGATAAAATTCAAAAAGAAAACTGGTTTGATTTTGATGTAATGATTGCTACTCCAGATATGATGGGTAAGGTTGGTCGTTTAGGTCGTGTTTTAGGTCCTAAAGGTTTAATGCCAAACCCAAAATCAGGAACTGTAACCATGGATGTTGCAAAAGCTGTTGCCGATACAAAAGCTGGTAAGGTTGAGTATCGTTTAGACAAAACCAATATTATTCATGTGATCATTGGTAAAGCATCTTTTACAGAAGAAGCTTTAAAAGAAAACATGATGGTATTATTGGATACTGTTAAGAAAGCAAAACCAGCTGCTTCCAAGGGTCAATACTTTAGAAGTGTTACTCTGGCAAGTACCATGAGTCCTGGAGTTAAAGTCAACACAGGAAAAATCTAGGAGTTTGTTGTTTTATTGAAGATAAACTCTGAAACGACTTGACATAGAAAATGACAAATGATACAATAGCGTCGTTGTTAAAGACGTATTCATCCATAGACAGTAGGTATGTAAATCCTACCGAGGTTGAAGAGAAACAAGCTTAACGAATATGAGCTCTCTTCACGCCGTGGAGTGAGCTTTTTTGATACGATTTTATAAAGGAGGTGCAGATAATACATGCCAAAGATTGAAGTAAAACAAGTGATTGTACAAGAAATTGCCGCAAAACTTCGAAACGCTCAAACAGCGGTTCTTGTTGACTATCGTGGTTTGAATGTTGAAGAAGTCACTGAGTTACGTGCTCAGGCTCGAGCAGCAGGTATCGACTACAAGGTATATAAAAACTCAATGATGCGGTTCGCTGCTAAAGAAACCGGTTTTGAAGGTTTACTTGACGTTTTGGTTGGACCGACTGCAATTGCTTTCTGTGATACAGATCCAGTTGCGCCAGCAAAACTACTCAGCGAGTTTGCAAAAAAACATAAAGCTTTAGAAATTAAAGCAGGTATGGTTGATGGTAAGGTTTTAGACGTTCAAGGCGTCGCGGCCCTTGCAGAATTACCACCACGAGAAGTACTGGTTGCCCAGGTTCTTGGTGGCTTAAACGCACCAATTTCAGGTTTTGTTAACGTACTTAACGGAAACATGCGTGGATTGGTTGTCGCATTAAATGCGATTGCAGAACAAAAACAAGCTTAATTCAATAGAAAATTAAATTATAGAAAGAATATTTGGAGGTTTTATAAAATGGCAAGTGAAAAAGTAACACAATTAATTGAAGACGTAAAAGGTTTAACAGTATTAGAATTATCTGAACTGGTAAAAGCATTAGAAGAAGAATTCGGCGTAAGTGCTGCAGCTCCGATGGCAATGATGGCTGCTCCAGCTGCTGGTCCTGCTGAAGAAGCAGAAGAACAAACTGAGTTTGATGTAATTTTAACTGGCGCCGGCGATCAAAAAATCAAAGTAATCAAAGTTGTTCGTGAATTAACTGGCTTAGGCTTAAAAGAAGCAAAAGCATTAGTTGATGAAGCTCCAAAACCTGTTAAAGAAGCTGCTACTAAAGAAGAAGCTGCTGATATTAAAGCTAAAATTGAAGAAGTTGGCGGAAGCGTCGAAGTAAAATAATTACTCGATAACCACTAAAAATCACTTGCTTGCGCAGGTGATTTTTTTGTTTAACAGACATGGTCTGAGAAAGAAAAACAATGGGAAAAAAACAGACAAATCAAGTCAAAGAAATCACACCCATGGCGGTAGATTTTCCCCAATGGTATACGGATGTTATATCCAAAACAGAATTGGTGGATTATTCGCCGGTTAAAGGTTTTATGGTAATCAGGCCCTATGGTTATGCTATTTGGGAGCTGATCCAGGGAGCTTATGATAAACGGTTTAAAGAAACCGGCCATGAGAACATGTATTTTCCGCTTTTGATTCCGGAGAGCCTCTTAACCAAAGAAGCTGAACATGTGGAAGGATTTGCCCCTGAGGTAGCCTGGGTAACCCATGGTGGGGGCAAAGAATTGGCCGAAAGACTGGCGGTGCGCCCCACCTCAGAAACGATCATTTGCAGTATGTACTCAAAGTGGCTGAATTCCTACCGTCAATTACCTTATTTGTATAATCAATGGTGTTCGGTTGTCCGTTGGGAAAAAACTACCCGGCCATTTTTAAGAACCTCTGAGTTTTTATGGCAGGAAGGCCATACGCTTCACGAAACCCCAGAAGAAGCCCAGGAAGAAACCATGAAGATGCTGGGAATCTACCGGGAAATTGCTGAAAGTCACCTGGCTATGCCGATGGTGGTGGGAAGAAAAAGCGATAAAGAAAAATTCGCCGGGGCTGATGCTACCTATACCATGGAAGCGCTGATGCATGATGGCCAGGCCCTCCAATCCGGAACTTCCCATAATCTGGGTCAGCATTTTACCAAAGCCTTTGAAATTACCTATCTGGATCGAAATAATGAACAATCCTTTCCCTATCATACCTCCTGGGGTGTGTCAACCCGGTTAATTGGTGGCGTCATTATGGTACATGGGGATGATAATGGCCTGGTTTTACCACCGAAAATTGCGCCGATTCAAGTGGTTGTTATCCCGGTTGCTCAACATAAAGAAGGGGTTCTGGACAAAGCCTGGGAAGTCAGCAAAATTCTGGGAAAGGATTTCCGTGTCAAGGTCGATGATTTGGATGGCTATTCGCCAGGCTGGAAGTTTAATCAGTGGGAAATGAAGGGGGTGCCGATCCGTCTGGAAATCGGTCCTCGTGATATTGAAAATGGTCAATGTGTGCTGGCCCGGCGCGATACTGGCGCAAAAATTCAGGTCAGCCTGGACAATGTTGCCCAGGCGGTGGCGGACTTACTGACCGAAATTCAGGCTAATCTCTTTGACAAAGCCTTGAAAATGCGGGAAGAAAAAACATCGACAGCGGAAAATATCGATGAATTTAAAAAGAATTTAGCCGAAAATCCAGGATTTGTAAAAGCCATGTGGTGCGGTGATCGCAGCTGTGAAGATAAGATCAAGGAAGATACCGGGGCGTCGATCCGTTGTGTTCCATTTGATGATGAGCAGGAAGTATTGTACGAAGGCAAATGCGTTTGTTGCGGCAAACCGGCGCAACAAATGGCTTACTTCGCCCGAGCTTATTAAAAAGAGTGCGCGTGTGAAGATGAGCAGCATTGCAATGACAAACCTGGGATTTTTCTTGAACGAAGTCGAATTTTATGAGCATATCCGGATGAAAAAAGGATCTAAACGGGCATTACCGATTGAACGGATTCTCGAGACCGCAAGAAATATTCCGAAACCGAAGGTTTTATATCGGGTTTCCGAAGCGAAAATCATTGATGCTACCCACTTCACCCTGGATGGCGTCGAATTTGTCAGTGAAGTAGGGGTAGAAAAAATTTCTAAGGCAAGCTATGTTTTTCCGAATATTGTCACGGCCGGCCCGGAAATTGAGAACTATTGCTTTTCCCGGGAAAATGTTCTGGATCAGTACATTGTTATGGAACTCTGCAATTTTGCCTGTGAATTTGCCAGAGAAGCGCTGATTCGAGATGTGAAAAATCGCTACGGCGTCGAGATAAAGGATTGTATCTATCCTGGCGAAGATGGATTTCGTCTGGAATCCGGGAAAAAAATAT
This sequence comes from Acetobacterium sp., assembly GCF_041752335.1. Lineage (GTDB taxonomy): Bacteria > Bacillota > Clostridia > Eubacteriales > Eubacteriaceae > Acetobacterium. The sequence goes on from NZ_JBGSHG010000058.1 coordinate 5,574, forward strand.
TTGATCTATTTGAAAATATCGAGGCAGAAATTGGGGTCACCATCACCGAGGTTGGTCTTACTACCCCAAGCCGGACAGCCTATGCGATTTATTTTGGGTAGCATTATTTATCATAAAACGAAAAGAGAGACCGTGAAATTAATTTTCGCGGTCTCTCTTTTTGTGCGCATTTTTTAATCTTTTTTTAAGCTGTCTAAAATTTCAAACATCCGTTTATTAAGCAGCGGATGAACAAAATAGGGGGCAATCTCAGCCATTGATTCCATCACAAAAGCCCGATCCTGGATTCTTGGATGGGGCAGAATCACATGGGGATCATCGGTGACCAGGTTGTCGTAAAAAAGAATATCCAAATCAATAGTTCGGGGTCCCCAGTGGATCGTTCGTTCCCGCTTAAGTCCCAGTTCGATGTCAAGCAGTTGGCTCATCAGGATATGAGGGGGCAGGGTGGTTCTGATTTTCAGCACACAATTGAGAAACGCATCCTGATCGGTGTAACCCCAGGGTTCGGTCTCAATGATGGTGGACTGAGTCAGAACATCAATGCCAGGGCTGTTTTTAATGGCCGCAATCGCCTCGGTTAAATTCTGATTGCGGTCACCCATGTTGGTACCGAGCCCAATAAAGGCTTGATGCCAGCCGCGATTAATCTCGATGGCCACGGTGTCCATCGATTTTAATATCGGAGCCCATGGTTTTTTGATCATAATACTGACGTGATGTACCATGGGATAGTGTTTGAGAACAAAGGTGGCCAGCATTTCTCCGGCAGTTTCAATAAGGTCGTAGCTCTCTTTCTTAAATTCGACTTCCAGAGCATGGCACAGTTCGCCATAGTGAACCGATTTTGTCAAGTCACCGGTGAGAGCCGCTTCCTGCATATTCAGACTCAGGGTCACGGAAATCAGAAATTTCTGACCCAGGGTTTTTTCTTCGGGGAAGACCCCGTGGTAGGCAAATACCTCAAAATCTTTTATATAGAGCTTGTCCATGGTGCTCCTTTCAGAATGCCAACGGTCATCTGGGCGGCCCGTTTATTTTCCAGAACATCATGAACCCGAATAATCGAGGCGCCCTTAATAATGCCGATAACGGTGGTGGCAACGGTGCCTTCCACCCTTTCGGTAACGGGTAAGTCCAGGGTCTGGCCAATAAAGCCTTTCCGGGAGGTGCCCAACAGAATGGGATAACCGAGACTTTGCAGGGCTTCCAGGTGGTGCATCGTTTCCATATTCTGGGCATAATCCTTGGCAAAGCCAATGCCGGGATCAAGGATAATGGCATCCTTTGAAATACCTGCTTTTAAGGCGATATCGATGGATTCCTGGAGATCGCTGATAATATCGGTGATCAGATGATGGTAATTCTGATTATTACGATTATGCATCAGCACACAGGGTACCTGGTACTCGGCGGTGACTGCGGCCAGGGCGGGGTCGTATTTGAAACCCCAGATATCATTGACCATGTTGGCGCCGGCTTGTAAGGCAGCTGCGCCAACGGTACCCTTGTAGGTATCAATGGAAATGGGAATATCAAAGCGCTGACGAATCGCCGCGATCATCGGAACGACCCGCTCGATTTCTTTTGCATCGCTGATTTGGGTATGACCGGGTCGGGTGGATTCGCCGCCAAGATCAATGATATCGGCACCGTCGATGATCATTTTTTCCACCTGTTTAAGGCTGGCATCCAGATTATTGAATTTACCGCCGTCGGAAAATGAATCGGGGGTAACGTTTAAGATCCCCATAATGAGGATCTGGTTGTTTAAGTTAAAATATTTATTGCCAATTTGCATGAATACTCCTTTAATAAACAATGGTCAGATTTTTCTTTTCTTTTGACCAGTCACATTCCTTTTCAACCGGGCATGAAAAGCATGCCCGGGACAACTTATCGCTGTTATAAATAATTCGACTGAATCCCTGGGCTTCCGGGTTACGATGATTAAGGATAGCATCCAGGATCAGTTTGTTTTCATCGTCGCTGTAATCGAGGGTTTTCAGTAATGGAATTGCCAACTGGTGGGAGGCAATTTCATGGGGTGTTTTGTCCTGATATTGGACAAAACGGCCAATGTCGTGGAGTAATGCCGTCGTATAAATAAGATCCCGGGAGAAGTTTAAACCGGCTTCTTTGGTCTTTATACTGGCAATCCGGGCGACCGATATAAAATGGGCGATATCGTGACGACAAAACTGTCGTTCCACCTCACAGGTTTTTATATTTTCGATATAGGTTTGAAAGTCCTTATTTTGATAGAGCAAATTGGTGTTTTTCAACTGATCCATTAACCACGTCCTATTTGATGCTGAGAAGCTTGTGAACTTCGTCTTTCAGCTCTTTATTATGGATGAATATGCCTGCCTGCATGGCTGTTACTGTTTTGGTACCGGGACGCTTGACACCACGCATATTCATGCAGAGATGTTCAGCTTCGATGATAACCATGACACCGCGGGCCTGCAGGTATTCCATAATAGCTTCACCAATTTCGGTGGTCAAGACTTCTTGAAGCTGTAGTTTCTTTGCATAGACATCAACCGTTCTGACTAGTTTGGAAAGCCCGGCAACCCGGCCATTGGGGATATAAGCAATATGAACCTTACCGTAGAATGGTAAGATATGATGTTCACACATGGAATAAAAGGGAATATCCCGTTCGATTACGATGTCATCGGATTTAACAGCAAAGGTTTTTGAAAGATGGACTTCAGCGGTTTGACCGATGCCTGCAAAAATTTCAGCATACATCCGGGCAACCCGGGCCGGGGTTTCAACCAGGCCTTCCCGGTTGGGGTCTTCGCCGATGGCTTCCAGAATCATTGTGACAGCTTCTTGAATTTTCTTTTGATCAATCATTTTTCTCCTATCGCCGAATCAACATCAGATTGATCCGGAATGGTTTTTACTAAAACCAAATAAAAAAAGCATTACTTAAATAAAACAAAATGTTTTAAGCAATGCTTCCGCAACCCTTAATTGGATGTTAAGGGGTCCAGCGGAAGCAACAAGATATCGCAATGAGTTCATTTCGTTTAAAGGCAACTTCCCATCCTCTAACACTTTACGCATCTTGTCTACTCTGTTATATTTAATTGAGATTATTTTAACATGGGATGGGGAGGAGTTACAAGGGTAATATAACGTATTCTTAAAAGATACAAGTCTTTCATGGCGATGAATTTACGGCTAAAAACAGCAGTTAAAGATTTTAAAAAAGAAGCGTATATGTAAAGAGAAAAATTTTAACCCGATTTTTAACAAAGTCAGGCAATTTATGTAATCGATCGGCAGGAATTTTACTTATTTGTGATTTGACGCTGAAAATTACAGAGAAAAATTTCCCGAATAAAGAGTTTGCCATTAAGAATTTCATCGCTTACTTAAGAAGACTATGTTAAGATAATTCTGCTTAATAAGAAAAAATTTGAATGAAATATGAAAAGAAATGAGTATGACGATGACTGATCCAGATGAAGAAAAACAGGAACTGCTCAATCCAGATCAATTTACCATAAAAACGCTTTATATGCGGGGGATTCCCAAATACGCGTTTGAGCGTTATCTGATAAAAAAAGCAATCCGCAGCCATGGTGATACCTATGCCGGTGAGGGGTGGCAGGTGACGCTGTCCCAGGAACGTCAGGAAAGCATTGGGGTTTGTTCACTGGTCGCGGTGGATGTAACCCTGGCAGTGGAAAAAGATCAGTTTGATGATTTTTTGCTCTGCTTTCGGAAGAACTTTCTCAGAGGCGGGGGTTGATGATGGAAGAAAAGAATCACAAGAAAAAATTCTATTCCCTGGATAATGCTGGGGTACTTTATACTGCGATAGCCTCATCACGGATGACAACGGTGTACCGGATGACAGTGGAGTTGTCCGAAGAAGTCGAACCGATGACGCTACAAAAATCTTTGGAGCAAATTATTCATCGCTTTCCTTATTTTCAGGTGACCCTGAAACGGGGCTTTTTCTGGTATTATTATGAGCATACCGAGGCCATCCCAAAGGTTGAGGAAGAAACCTATTATCCATGCAAAACCATGCGGCAGCGTCAGGGTAAGACTTTTCCTTTTCGGGTAATTTATTATAAAAAGTATATTCATGTGGAATTTAACCACAGCATCTGTGACGGCAGTGGCGGGCTGGCTTTTCTGCAAACCCTGATCATTGAATATTTTAAACTGTTAAAGGGGATTGTTCCAAAAGATCTGGGAAAAGCTATGGACATTGATGCGGAAGTGGATCCCGGAGAGTTTGAAGATTCGTTTAAAGTCTATTATGAAGAAAATGTTCCACCACCTCCAGGCAGTAAAAAAGTTTTTCATTTTCCCTTTGAACTGCTAAATAAAGGCGAGTATTTGCTGCTGACTGGTTTTGTGCCGGTGGCGCCCTTGCTGGCTCTGGCCAAAACTCATGGCTGCACCCTGACTCAGTTTATTCTGGCCCTTTATTTTGAAAGCATTCAGGAATATATCATCGGGCTTCCCATTAGTGAAAATAAGAAGCGACGGCAGCGGATTGCGATTAATGTGCCGGTGGATTTAAGAAGGATGTTTCCATCGATCACCCTCAGAAACTTCTTTATCAGTCTGAATCCGGAGATTGATCTGGCTTTGGGTTATTATAGCCGGGCGGAAATTATTGAGCAGATCAAAGGGTACATGGGCCTTTATATGAATCGCAAGCATATAAACCGCTATATTTCCAGAAATGTGCGCAATGAACAGCTGATCTTTCTAAGGATCATTCCCCTGTGGGTGAAAAAACTGTTGATGCCGGTGGTTTATAAACGCTATGGTGAACGGGGATATACCAGCGGATTGTCAAATCTGGGGGTGGTTACAGTTCCGGAAGAAATCAAGCCCTATGTGAAGAGTTTTGAGGTGTTTCCTTCCCCTAGTGCGGAAAGTCGGCTGAAATTGATAACCGTCAGTTATGACAACAGCCTGGCCTTATGCTTTGGAAAAACCACGGGCGAAACGGTGATAGAGAAGATCTTTTTTAGAAAAATCAGACAGCTGGGTATTCCGATCAAAATAGAAACGAATAAGAGGTGAGACTATGTCTTATTGTCCAAAATGCGGTGTTGAAGTCGAAGATGATGTGAAAAATTGTCCATTATGCGAATTTCCCATCCCCGATATCAATGAAGAAAATTATCATCAAGACAGTAGATATCCTCAGGCCATTAATACCTATGACGAAGATCATCTGGGAAAAAAGAATAAGGCCTTCTTTTCGATTACGATTATTGCCATTAGTATTATGGTAATCATTGGGGTGATTTATCTGGTCTATCCCTGGAATCATGTGCTGCTTAAATATATCGCTCTGGCAGATCTCAGTATTTTTGCGATTGTGTTTTTTGCCATGGGTTACTTACCACCCAACTACAATTTTTTGGGTGCCTATATTACGGTGGTAATCACCTGTTTGTGTGTTTACCTGATTAGCGAAAGTCAAACGAACTGGTTTCTGAGTTATGCATTTCCCATCGCTACGCTGGTTTATCTGGACGTCAGCCTGTTCCGGTTTATTTTCAAACATACCCGGCATAAGAGTCAGTTTATTTTTATTCCCTCCAATCTGATTCTTTTTGTGATTGTGCTGGCAATTGGTATTGACGGAATTATCAGTTTAAACGTTCAGGGCAGCATCCATTTGACCTGGTCATTGATTGTGGCAGTCTCGGGAATTTGCATCATTGTTTTACTGCAGACCATTTACCATCGGATTCCGGAAAAAACCAGAAGAATGCTGAAAAAGAAAATGCATGTCTGAATTTTACGAAAATTTGGGATAGACTCGATTAAGGTTGACTTTAATAAAACGAAAATATGAACATAAATTGAAAACAACTGGACATAACAGCTGTGCTGTTTTATCCAGTTGTTTTTTTGTTTTCAAGCATAATCATGAATAGAGGGTAAAATATAGTTATAATAAATGAATATAATTCGTTATTTAACAAACAATTTAATCTTAGATAGACAATTCTTAAATTTTCTTAATAAACAGATATTTATCTGTAAATTCCTTGGCTTTAAAACAGTTCTTGAGGCGGATTAATGACACCTGAATAATGATTATAAGAGTAACATTAATATCTCAAATGCACACTTAAGCTAAATTGGTTTATAACCTAGCGAAATAGTATGAAAAATTCCTTTGATCGGTCAAAATATTGTAGTTGCAATTCGCCGGTTTCGTGTTAAATTGAGGAACCATCTTACATCGATTTGGTAAATATCGCGTACAAAAGGAGGTCATTGAAATGGCAGTACAAATTACGACACATGAAGCCGTAAAAAAGATTATTGATAAATCTTCTGTTATGATTGGGGGATTTTTAGGAGCTGCTGTTCCACTAAAAATGATCGATGAAATGGCAGCAGCGGGTAGTCGGGATCTGACAATTGTTAGTATCGGCGCCGGCTATCGTGGTGGTGGTGTGGATATTGGCAAGCTGGTGTTAAATAAACAGATTGTAAAATATGTGACATCGCATGTGGGAACGGATCCAAATTTAATTAAACAGATCGTAGCCGGGGAAGTTGAGCTTGATCTAAGTCCGATGGGAACTTTTATCGAACGTATCCGAGCAGGCGGAGCCGGACTGGGAGCGGTTGTTACCCCCGTGGGGATGGGAACAGAAGTTGAAGAGATGGCCGAAAAAATTATCGTCGATGGGAAACCGTACCTGTTATTTAAACCGATCCGCGCCGATGTAGCGGTGATTAAAGCTTACCGCGCTGATCCGTTAGGGAATTTACAATACAAAGGAATTTCCAATACCAACCCGGTTATGGCTACCGCTGCCGATATCGTTATTGCGGAAGTCGATGAAATGGTTGAGATTGGTGATATTGCCTGTGAGAGCGTTGGGACTCCTGGGATCTTCGTGGATTATATTGTTCAGGGACACAACTATCAGCAACGCAAAAATATATATGAAGAATTGTGGATTGCCACAAATAAATTATAGGAGGTCTGAAAATGCCGAGACATTATATTGCCAGAAGGATTGCCAAAGAGTTTAAAGACGGGATGTATGTTAATTTGGGGATTGGAATACCCACCGAAGCTCCGAATTATATTCCCGAGGGGATCGATGTGTTTCTCCAGACCGAGAATGGCGGGTTGATGTTTGGTCCTAAACCAAAACGGGGTGAGAGTGATCCGGATCTTACTAATGCTGGGACAGAACCCATTTCCATGCTTCCCGGTGGAGCGGTTTTTGATGTGGCAACCTCATTTGTGATGATTCGGGGCGGACATATTGATATGACCGTGGTCGGTGCCCTGGAGGTTGATGAAGCCGGCAGCATTGCCAGCTGGAAAATTCCTGGAAAACTATTAACGGGAATGGGTGGTGCGATGGATTTGCTGTACGGTTGTAAACGGGTAGTGGTGGCGATGACTCATACCGACAAGCATGGCAATCCGAAAATCAGAAAGAAATGTACCTTACCCTTAACTGCAGCAGGGGTGGTGGATATGATTATCACCGATAAAGCGGTGTTGCGGGTGGAAGAAGACGGTTTGTATCTCGCTGAACTGGCGCCGGGAGTAACAGCAGCTGAAGTTGAGCGGCTTACTGAAGGGTCGATTATGAATATTAACGAATGGGAACATATCGAAATTACTTAAAGAGATAGATGAGGAAAGTAAAATGAATAGTAGTAAAAAGTGGCTGATCTTAGCAGTCAGCATTGTAATTAACTTGTGTATCGGTTTTGCTTACGCCTGGAGCGTTTTTTCAAAGCCGTTACAGATCGATTTTGGATGGACACCATCTCAGGCATCAATGGCTTTTACCATTAACTTATTTGTCTTGCCGATTGCGATGATTTTTGCCGGGCCGCTGGTAAAACGTTTTGGTGTGCGGGTGGTCGTTTTATTAGGTGGGGTGCTGTTTGGTTTAGGTCTTTACTTAAGCGGTATGATCACATCCGTCTATCAAATTTATATTACCTATGGTTTAATTGCGGGATCGGGAATTGGACTGATTTACTCCATTACTGTTTCCAATACGGTTAAATGGTTTCCAGAAAATAAGGGTTTGGCCGGCGGCTTGACGGCGGGCGGTTTTGGAGCCGGATCGCTGATCTTTGCCCCAGTGGCGGTACAGTTCATCGCTGCTCAGGGGGTATTGGGAGCATTCCAGACCTTGGGTTTAATATTTGCGGGGGTGATCCTGGTGTTGGGGATTTTTATTTCCGCCCCTCCGGTATCGGAAGCCACTAACCAGGTTACCGCTACGACAAGTTACCAGAACAGCAGTGATATCACCACCCGGGAAATGCTTAAAACGCCTGATTTTTATTTGATCTGGGGATTAATGGTGTTAGGCTGTATTTCCGGTTTAATGATCATCAGTCAGGCGTCGCCGATTGGCCAGGTGATGGTTGGTTTGTCCCCAGAGCAGGCGGCTTTTGCCGTTGGTTTTATTGGACTGGCTAATGCCACCGGTCGCGTTGTTTGGGGTACGGTATCCGATAAAATCGGACGTTACAATACCTTGATGGTTATGTTTGCGTTAAGCGGCGCCGGCTTAGTATCCTTATATTTTACCAAAGATTTACCGCTTTTCATGGTGGGCATCTGTTTAATCGCAGCCAGCTATGGTGGGGTGTTTGGTTTATTTCCATCGATTACGGCCGATAATTTTGGTATCAAACATTTGAGCATGAATTATGGAGTTGTGATGACCGGACTTTCCATCGGGGCCTTTATCGGACCACAAATTGCCGCCTATGCGGTTGAAAAAAGTGGCGGTAGTTATAATCTGGCCTTTATCATTACTTTGGGGATTAACGTTGCGGCGATTATCCTGGTATTGTTTGCCAAACGTATGAATGCCAAAAATAAAATGACGCTGGCAACCGATAACTAAAGGTAAAAAATAAGATCTGTCTCATTGAGACAGATCTTTATTTTTTAATAGGAAATTACGCAAAACAAGAAAAAGTAAAATAAACGCCCAAAAGGAAAAAAGGGTATCACAAAAAAGCCTTCAAACGAATGAAAAAAGATCAGAAGATGAAGAGATCCTCATCGAAGAAAGCATTATTAAAGAGATCATCGTCTTCGTGAAGAAAATAATCCATATCGAGCAGATCATCGACAGGCATCTGCCGGATTTCATCCGGCGAAATGCCTTCAGGGGGATTTTGGATATATTTGTTACGCAGCGCTTTTACATCGACGGGTGATGGCATGAGAAACCTCCTGGGAAAAAAGATATCCCATTATAGCATAAAAAGAGTGAGTCAGGAAGAATCGATATTCTTCAGGTATTGATGGAAAAGCGCTGTATGGTGGTGAAAAATTTCCAGAATATTCATGGTATGACCGCAGGAACAAAGAAGTGGGTCAAGGCCAAAAGAAAGTGCGATGGAATCGCGCCAGCGATTGAAGGAGCGGAGAATTTTTCGTTTTCCGGGATGAATCGCATAGCGGAAGTAAGGCATCTGGTGGTGGTGTTTGGCATAAAGGCCATAATAGCGGATCATTTTAAAATGTTTGTCAGGAATATGGCGGATAAGCCGCTTGATAAAGTCCAAGGCGGAAAGGGTTTCATGAACAAGAACGCCGTCTTCGTGGCGGTTGTAATGAAAGGTGACGGATTGGCCATCATAGGAGTCAATCCGGGAAGTGGCAATGACGGGTCGTCCCAGATAGCGGCCAATATAGTTGGCAACCTGATGGGGATTGCAGACATTGGGTTTGGCATAAACATAAAACCCCTTGGGGCAGAGTTTATAAATCAGGGATTTCATGGGATTAAAAGAAGGACCGAGACGGGCGGCCAGATGATCAAGCAGAGCGGTCCGGAAGGCAAAGCGGAGGAAGTTGAAATTGAAATGACTGACTTTGCGCCAGGGAGTCCTGTTACCGGCAGCCCCTTCTGAAACAAGGACATGGATGTGAGGATTCCACTTGAGATCACGGCCAAAGGTGTGAAGGACAGCGATGAAACCGGGGGTGAAGTTTTCAGAGCGGTTCATTTTTGAAAAAAGGCGCAGAATGACATCCCTGACGGAATGGAAAAGATCAGAGAGCAGTGAGCGGTCCTTTAAAAAGAAAAGGCGCAATTGTTCAGGAATCGTAAAAACACAGTGGCGATGACGGCAGTTGAGCAGTTTAAAGGACATGGCGGTGGAGCGTTTCCGGGAATAGAGATTGCCGCAGGTAGGGCAGAAACGGCTTTTGCAGCGGAATGGTACAAATTTTAACTTGCCGCAATGACTGCAGCCGTATAAAGCAAAGCCGCGGGAAAAATCTCCGCAATGAACCATTTTATCAATATTTTCAACAACAACAAGTCGCAGTGTTAAGGTACGAATCAGGTCATAATAATCAGAAAAAATATGCTGTAAAATACTCATACTTGAATTTTACAACAAATGAAAGATAAAGAAAACCCAAAAACCCCTCAAGATTGAGGGGCAGGGGTGTTGATGTGCCGTAGGCACTTTTTTATGGGTTCAGGTTAAGCGATATTTTCGGTTGAGCATATCTTCACGTTCTTTCCAGTCGGACATTAAGGTACCCAGGGCACCATAGAAGGAAAGATTATGATTGGGAAAACGAAAATGCAGCATCTCGTGCAAAGCGATATATTCAATGCATTCTTTTGGGGTTTTTATCAGTTCCAGATTGAGAATAACCCATTGATTTTTCGGAGAACAGGCGCCCCATCGGTTATCCAGCCGGTAGATTTTCAAGTCAGGGAACCGGACCTGATAGGGAGCCACTTTAACGATGGCAGAGGCCATGGCTTCCACAAAAACCTCCCGGGCCTGTTCCCGGTACCACATATCCAGAATAAATTCTTTATGGGTAATTGACTGGGCGTCCTGAACATTGAGCACCATATTATAATTGTTGATGATCACACCGGTGGTAGGTGATTCTTCAATCATCAGACGATAATAATCACCAAGAAATTTATGCTTCTCACCCGTTTTATACTGATAATTCTTTAATAATTCAGGGACGGTATCAAGATTGCCAAACATAGGGGTCACCTCCATCTTCTTATAAAACAACTCCATTTCAAATTATTATATCCAAGAATTGAAGAAACTTGAATAGAAATAGTTGTCACCATAGGGAAAGAATTGGTGATCGACTTGTAAATTTTTAAGATGCCATATATGAACTGTACTTTCACGGGAAAAATGTTATAATGAGATATTAAAATTTAAGGAAAAATATGGAGAACAACAAGGAATGTTTTTAAATGAGAGGAGAATCGTATGGAAACAAAGTTAAGTGTAACATTGATTCAACACACCCCGGATCCTGAGAAATTAGTTGCGGCAGCTGCCAAACTATGTTATTCCAAAGCCGGCGCCGGTGAGATCATGGAAGACCTGACGGATGAGAATGTGGAACGTTTTTTAACCCGCTTAATGGACATGGGGCATGCGTCGCCCATCGAACATGCCAGCTTTACCTTTGCTATTGAAGGGGTGAGCCGGGCCTTAACCCATCAGCTGGTCCGCCATCGGATGGCAAGTTTCAGTCAGAAATCCCAGCGCTATGTCAGCGAAGGGCAGTTCAATTATGTGATTCCCCCAGAAATCAAAGCCCTGCCGGATGGTGAAAAGATTTTTGTAGAGGGGATGGAAAATGCCCAGAAGACCTATGATGCATTGGCTGAAAAACTCATTGAAAAGCACACCAGGGATTTGATGGCAGCAGGACTTTCCGAGAAACAGGCCACCATGGCCGCCGAAAAGCAGGGAATCGAAGATGCCCGGTTTGTCTTACCCAATGCCTGTGAGACTAAAATTGTGGCCACCATGAACACCCGTGAACTGCTGCATTTTTTCAATCAGCGCTGTTGCAACCGGGCCCAATGGGAAATTCGGGAATTGGCCACCCAAATGCTCAGAGAATGTAAAAAAGTGGCACCCTTGCTCTTTAAGAATGGTGGACCCCGTTGTGTGGAAGGTCCATGTCCAGAGGGAACCATGACCTGTGGAAAAATTACTGAGGTCAGAGAAAAATTCAAACAAATTTAAAGAATCAATGAACTGAATGTTCAATAGAGTAAACTAAAAATTGAAAAGGTTGTGAAAAGGTATGTTGGAAATTAAAAATCCCGAAAAACAAAATATCATTTTAGCGTTAATCGTTGCTGTTTTAGGGGTCGTTATTATTTTTGTTCCGTTTGTGATTAGAGCGGTTGGGCTCTATCAGTTTTACTTTACTTATGCCGGTGTGGTTATTATTATTTTCTCTCTTGGTTATGCCATCTTTTTCTATCGGCGGTATCGTCAGTTTGAGGCTTTTTTGGAGAAAAAAGAAGAAGCCTTGATCTGGGAATATGATGAAGCTCAATATGAGGGATTTATCGGCGAATTAAACGAAATTCAGAAGAATTCTGAAAAGAAAAAAATCTGGATTTTGCTGGGAATTGAGCTGGCTATCTCGATTTTGCTTTTTATTATGTTATCAGAAGGGATGAAATGGCTGGGATTTGTTTTTTTTGCTTTCTTTGCTGCGTTGTCAATCCTGTTCACCATCATATTACCCCAGAGTTTCAAATACAAGGCGCTGGTTAAACCCTATGTCACCATTATTCATGAAGATAGCGCCTATATTATGGGACGGTTTCATCGATGGACGAAAGCGCAGGCTAAACTTAAAAACTATGATAATGGGGAGAAAATGTACAAGGTTCTAGCCATTAACTATGAGGCCCTGACCCGTAATGGAAAGTTGTTTCAGGAATGGACCGCGGTGATTCCTAATCCCGATGACAGCAGAATGATTGCAGAAGCGAAAACGTGGGTCAGCCGGATCAATAAGTTTACGCGAATCCATGAGAAAAAAATGAGTGAAAGAAAATCACGTTCAGAACAATTGTTTGATAAAATTATTGGTAAGAACAAAGATCAAAGTACGAAACTGGAAAAAGCGACAGAGTCTAAAACGCGTAAATAAAAAAAGCCCATGTGGGCTTTTTTTATTGGCCTGATTTAATCAGGATAAATCATATTTTCAGGCTGGATGTTTTCAAGAATTTCGGTCAGAAATTTCTTTGCTTCATAGCGGGCCATGGGCAGGTTCATATCCAGGAAGTTACCACAGTCCCGGGGTGTAGCACCGGGGATTTCGTCTTCGTAATCAGCCATAAAGGAAAATAGTTTGATGATCAAGGGCATGATATCCGTAGGGGTTCGTTCGCCTTTCATCAGCAGATAGAAGCCGGTCCGGCAGCCCATTGGTCCAAAATAGACAATCTCATCACTGAGAACCTCATCATTGCGCAAAAAGGTTGCGCCCAAGTGCTCCAAAGCGTGGAGCTCGCCGTTGTTGATCACCGGTTCGCGGTTAGGTTCTTTCATCCGAATATCAAAGGTGGTGATGCAGTGATCGCCGCAATAATCTTTTCGGGAGATGTAGACGCCTCGCAGTAAATCCAGATGGTTGATGGTGAAGCTGGCAATTTTTTTCATTTTTGTATTTCCTTTCCGGTAAGATAATGGTTGATGGCCTCCAGATAATGGAGGAGGATATTGTGAAAGGGGTAAATGCGCAGATTCTGATCGAAGTCTCCATAGGGAATGGACTTGCGGCCATCATGCTGGGCATTATCCCAATAGGTTTTTAGAACCCCAAAAGGCAGCAGGAAGGTTTCATCACAGAATTTAAAATGGACAATCAGGAAGGACAGACCCTCTTGTTTTTCAAAAGCTTCCATAAATTCCATCTGATGCTGGTGGATATTGGCAATCGGCAAACGCTTCTGGCTGGTTTCCTTGGCGTCAAAGCAGACCGGAATGCCCTGGATGTTACCCAGATAATCGACGGTGCTTTTTTCTTCAAAATAAGCCAGTTTGATGGTTCCCTTGGCCGGGTCCAACTCCACCGGTTTGATGGAAGTGGGTATTTTCTGAACCACCGCCAAGCCCTGCTCCAGATAAATTTTATTGGTAATATTTAAATTTTCTTCAAGCTGACTGCCCCGCAGCCCGCGGCTGTTCCAGTACCCCATGATTATTTCTCAGACAGAAAAGGGTCTTTGAAGCCAAAGCGTTTCAGAGCTTTTTCAAAAACTGGGGGAACCGGGGCGGTGAAGGTTTTTTTCATATCCGTCAGCGTATACTGGGCACTATGAAGCAACTGACTTTTCAGGCCGGATTCCTCATATAAACGGCTGTTGACCTGGCGACTGCCATATTTGGGATCCCCCAGTATAGGAAAACCAACGGCGGCCAGCTGGACCCGAATCTGATGAGAACGACCGGTTTTTAAAATAACTTTTAACAGCGCATAGTCACCATGACTTTCCAGGGTTTCGTAGTTCAGCACCGCTTTTTTATCGGTTGGGGCAGTTTGCTGCTCGGAGAAGGTGACGGTATTTTTATCGCCGTCTTTTTTCAAATAACCGACGATCTCATCCGCGGCTTTGGGTTTGCCGGAGACGATGGCAAAGTAGATCTTTTCGGTTTGATCTTCGCGGATGGCCTGATTAACCTCCTGGAGGGTTTTATAATTCTTGGGCACCAGGATGATCCCGGTGGTGTTTTTATCCAACCGGTTGGCACAGGCCGGGGTGAAGGTAAGATTGGTTTTAGGGTCATAATCACCCTTCTTAATCAGATAGTCAACGGCGTAATCAATCAGTGAAAGTTCTTCGGTTTTATCCGGCTGGGTGAGTACTTCGGCTGGTTTATTAAGAACCAGCAGATCATTATTTTCATAAATGATATCGAGAATGGTACTATTTTTATCCAGCTTTTTTTTGGTTGAATCGGTTCGGAAATTGGCAATGGTGTCTTCAGAGAAATAAATCTGGACCACGTCGCCGGTGGTGATCGCGGTGGATGGTTCCGATTTTTGACCATTGAGTTTGATTCTTTTTTTTCGCAGCATCTTCTGGAGAAATCCTGTCGATGCCTGGGGCATAAGTTTTTTCAGAAAGCGATCCAGTCGCTGGTTGCTTTCATTTTCGGTGATAACAATTATTTTCATTGATAATCCTTAAGAAGTATTTTGTGATTATTATACCATGGAAGCCAGGTAAATAAATTAAGTTTCGGTGCTGTAGTTCGAGAATAATTTAACCCGTATGGCTGGCTTTGATTTTTAAGTTTCCGGTTGTATCAGGGAATATTGATGGATTTTACCAAGAACATAAAAAGAGCATGTTCGCAAGTAACCAAAGTTATTTTGCGACATGCCCTAAAACGGAGAAGCGAGTTAAGGATAATTAAAAATTATCGTTTGTGGCTGCAGTCCAGAACATTTTTGATTTTGTGGGCAACCATTGCTTTAATGGCCGAACGACCCGGTCCTAAATATTGGCGGGGATCGAACCAGCCGGGGTTTTCAACAAAAACCTGGCGAATCGAGGCGGTCATGGCCAGACGTAGATCGGTATCGATATTGATTTTACAAACCCCAGATTTCGCAGCTTTTCGCAGCATATCTTCAGGAACACCTTGAGCGCCGGGAATTTGTCCACCATATTGGTTGCACAGATTCACAAATTCTTTGGGAACAGAGGAGGCCCCGTGAAGGACCAGCGGAAAGCCGGGAAGCAGATCAGAAATTTTATAGAGCCGTTCAAAATCCAGACGGGGTTCGCCTTTAAATTTAAATGCGCCATGGCTGGTGCCAATAGTAATTGCTAAAGAATCGCAGCCGGTTTTTTCAACAAATTCAACCGCTTCATCGGGATCGGTATAGGTTGCGTTGGGTGTGTCGACATTGACATCATCTTCAATACCAGCCAGTTTACCCAGCTCGGCTTCAACCACAACACCATGATCATGAGCATATTCAACGACTTGTTTTGTTAAGGCGATATTGTCAGCAAAAGGATGTTTTGAACCATCAACCATAACAGAGGTGAAACCACTATCGACACAGCTTTTGCAAATTTCGAAATCATCGCCGTGATCTAAATGGAGGCAAATATCCAAACCGGTAACCTCGATGGCTGCTTCAACTAATTTTCTTAAATAGACTGGATGGGCATATTTTCTGGCACCTGCCGATACTTGTAAAATAAGGGGAGCTTGTTCTTCGGCAGCAGCCTCGACAATTCCCTGGATAATCTCCATATTATTGACATTAAAAGCCCCGACAGCATAGCCACCTTCATAAGCTTTTTTGAACATCTCAGTTGATGTTACTAATCCCATTTTCCAAAACCTCCTAAGTGTTATCATTATTTTAGCCTGTTGATCTGTGCTACATACTTAATTAGTCACTATGTTAGTATACTCTCTTTTATGGGAATACTCAAGCAATCAGGGAAAAATTGACTGGTTTTAAGATTTTTTTCCAGATGGAAATTAAGTCAAGATCAGAATTTGCATCAATGAATACAATCATGGAAATGATTTTTTGATTTGATCAGTGCCTGAAAAAAATAGAAAGAGGCAAACTGAAATAGTTGCCTCTTGTGAGAAGGGGTCCGTGACTAACGTTGTTTAATAAAGCTGGGTAGAATTTTCAACAAACCAACGAGCATAATGGTATACAACGGAATCAGGAAGATATTGCTTATGATTCGGGCAGGAAGTAGTACAGCAACGGCCTGTCCATAAAGAATACTCAAAAACCACGTATTTAACAAAATTGATGTGACCAATTGTGAAACACTCACGATAAACAGAATATGATCGCTGCGATATTCACTATCAAGATTGGATTTCTTTACAACGATAATGGGGAAGACCGCAAATGCGATCATTAAAGCGATAAAGAGCACAAAGAAAACCATACTTAAAGGTTCTCCTGCATAATAAAGGGTGCCATTGTTAAAACCGAAGGTACCGGAAATGGCGAGAATAATCGTTGCCAAAACAATGAATACCAGGTTGAACCATTCCAGATGTTTGATTTCTTTTTTTCTTAACATCATAAAAAGAAAACCTGGAATTAAACCGGTCAATCCACTTGCAAGTGAAAATCCGATAAAGAAAGGGCCACCGGGCTTAATAATAAAGCACAGGATGTCGGAAATAAAACCAACGGCAAAACCGGCCAGCGGTCCAAACAAGATACCGCTTAGCATGATTGGCAAAGCAGTAATGTTTAACCGGAGCGAAGGAAAGCCACCAAGAGGGATATACACCTCAAATAGAATCTTCAGCACGATGCTGATGGCAATGAGCAGTCCACAATTAACGACAATTCGCGTCCGGGTGGTACTACTAATAAAAGCATTACTTTTCATAAAACCTCCTTGATTTTAAAGTAATGCTTCCGCAACCTACAATCTGCATTGTAACAGCGGAAGCGACAAGATACCGCAATGGTCACATTTCGTTTAAAGGCAACTTCCCATCCTTTAACACTTTACGCATCTTGTCTACTCTGGTATTAAATTGACATCATTTTAACACACGGGTAAAGGTTTACACAAGGATAAAAAATTATCGTTATTTTACAAGCAAAGAGGGGATTTTATGATTTTAGGGGCTATAATAGTATCAGTCATACAAAAAATGCAAGAAAAAAAGTAGTTGGAGGGTAATAAATAAAAAAGCTATGGAAATGTGGTGCTTGCGGTTACAAGAATCTTAAAAAAATATTGAAGTGGAGCAGGGGTTTGTGTTATGATAACTCAGTAAGTTTTTACTGCTGGCGTGGCACAGATGGTAGCGCAACTGATTCGTAATCAGTAGGTCGGGGGTTCGATTCCCCCCGCTAGCTCCAGTAAGAATCGCATGAGAGAGCCTTTTTGGTTCTCTTTTTTTTTATGCGCCGAGGTGTGAGACGGGCGAAAAACCCATGACTTGGGGACAATTTGGGGACACTTTTGAAAAAAGATAAGCTCAATAACGAAATGTTATTGAGCTTTGACGGAAGGTTTGATTAAAATATTTTCCAGTGCATCACTGGCTTTTGCGTCGGCCGTATTGATCACATGGGCATAAATATTACCGGTCGTGGAGATATTGGAATGGCCCAGCCGGGAAGATACCGTTTTTAGATCCACACCACTGGCAATAAGGATGGATGCGTTTGTGTGCCTGAGAGAGTGCAGATGCACCGGCTTTAATCCATGCTTATCGGTAAATTTTTTAAGATAACCGCCAATGGTGTCAAGGTTCATGGGTTCTCCGTTCCATCTGGTGAAGATATAGTCATGATCAATCCATTGATCGCCGACTTTAAGGCGCTCTGTCAGCTGCCAGACTTTATAGCTCCTAAACAGATCAAAGATGAAATCAGGCAGCTTCACGCTACGCTTAGATTTAAAGGTTTTAGGATCCCCTTCAATGATGCCTTGGCCAGTAACATATTTTAGGGCCCTCTTGACGGTAATGATCTTATCTTCAAAGTCGATATCCGACCATTTCAGACCGCCAATCTCACCACGCCTTAAGCCACTGTATATCAGGAGGTTTAGGGCAAGCTTATATTTGATGGGTTCCTCTTCCAGCAGCTCAAGAAATGCCATGGCTTCCTTATCATCCATATAAGCCTGTTCCTTGCGCTCTGTTTTGGGCAACTCCACACGCTTTTCAATCGGGTTGAAAGGAATAACACCCCATCTCACGGCGGTATTCATGATGTTATTCAGTAACCGGTGATAATGTAAAACCGTATCGTTGGACACTTGCCTTTGTGGATTGGTTGATAAAAAGAGGCTGTCAAAGTCTTTACCAATAGCATCGGCCACCTTACGAGCAATCTCAAGAGTAGTGTTACCGCCTTTTTTAAGCCTCCGGAGGGTATCGTCATTGATTTCGGCTCTTTTTGAGATGTCCCTCTGCTTCATTTTGGCCACAATGGTTAGGTATTCAGGCGTAACCTGGTATTTCTCTCCGCCACGCATACCAGTACCGGCTTTAATCAGATTATAAAAGTCCTGTATATGCTTTGAGGTAATCTTTCCCATTTTCAGGTGTCCCAGATGTTCAGCAATTTTCAATGAGAGATCCTGATAACCTTTTACCGTCACCGGGGAGAGGTTCTTATTGCCCACATAATTTTTAAACCAGATTTCAATAAAATCAATGAGCTTCGTGTTACTGTCCATGACGTAGCCCAGGTTGCATTTTTCCTCAAACTCCAGGGCGGCCCTGTCCAGATCCTTTTTTAATTTGGTGGGGCTTAATCCCTCAGGTGGTTTATAGTTCATGGTGTGCTTAATTCTTTTGCCATTAACATCGAAACCGCCAGAAACAACGATCCGGAAGGCATTGCCTCGCTTTTCTATGTTGGCCATGGATTAGTTCTCCTCTTCTTTTGTAAGCTCTTCTATTATTTTATCAAGTTCTAAATCATCGACACCTTCAGCAATAAGTGCGGTTTTAAATTCGTTTTCAAATGAATCCACAATTTCATCAAGATGTATTTGATCAAACAATAAAGAACGGTTCATTTCTTCTAATGTCTCTGCGTATGTTTTTTGACGGATGCTTGCTTTAACGCCTTTACGTTCATTTTGGTTTCTCATTTCAGCCAATGAATCTTTAATTGTGTCAAAAAAAACTGTGTCAATAATCCGTTGAGTACTAATTTCGCTAACTGAAGTGTCTTCGATTTTAATATCTAAGTAGCTTTTTTTATCTACGATACCATTAAAGTACTCTTCAATTAACAATAGTGGGCCTTCGATATGACCATTACTGAATGAAAGCAAATCTTTAGAAGATTTTAAAATATTATGAAGTTCCGTTCGCACTTCAGTATCAGAAGAAAGGCAACTTCTATATCTTGAATTATAAGATAAAGCAAGACATTCAGGGTTATCCTCATACTCTATCAATTCGTTCAATGTCGGTATTAAAATACCAGGCAAATAACTATTGAACCTTTTTAGTTTATCAATTGCCTCGCAGCTCAAACCTGTAATTTCATGAATCTTCTGATCATCGATATTAGAAGTTCTTTGGTCCGTGATTCCAAGCAAATAATCAGCTGATACATGAAAATACTTAGCTATTTTATAAAGTCTCTCAACATTTGGTTGTACACTTCCTTCCATATACTGTGCAATAGCCTGTCTTGTAATTTTGGTAATTTCAGCTAAATTCTTTTGCGTAGTTCCAAATTCATTCATCAAATCCCTCAACCGCATTGCAAAATTACTTTCGTAACCAGTAAATATTACCTCTTCCATATTAAACACCTCCAAATGTAAGAATATCTAGCAATTTTTTAATTAAGGCAATTTATCATTGCACAACTGCAACTCTTGCCTTATAATTAATTATAGCAAGAATAAACAACTTCTACAACTATTTTATAAAAAAGGAGATAACGAGATGAATAACAAAGATATTAAAGATTCTATTAAAAATGCAGGTTTATACCAATGGATGGTTGCGGAGCGGATCAACATGGCTGAATCAACCTTTTACCGCAAAATGCGACACGAATTGCCAGAAGAGGAAAAACAGAAGATTTATAGTGCAATTGAGGAATTAAAGAAACAAAAGGAGGCGGTATAACATGAAAACCCCAAGAATGCGAACGATCCCTCAAAGCGCAGCGGAATTAAAAGCCCTGGATCAGCACACCTCGCTCACAGAATGCGCCATCAGACGACTTGTAGATCAAGGTAAGATCAAATGCGTGAAGGCCGGGCGGAAAAAATTAATCAATTTGGATCAGCTTATCAATTATTTGAGTGATCCATTTCCGGAAGAGGCACCAGAAGAGGTACCAGGCGAAAAAGAAAAGGTTATTACCCTGGAAAGAATGGACGCTTACAAGAAAAGTATCGGGCTGGTAAAGTAATAAGCAATTTTCGGATTTCTACCAATCATGGTATTTTAACAGCGAAATACAATCAAATGGGAAGGAACCAGTAGTTTAGCTGTGAAAAGAGTAAACTCCTGGCCTCTTCCCGTTAATTTTATGACAAAGCAGAAGTACCAAAACGGTACTTCTGATATAAGCGATGTAATCCCAATTCAGGACTCCATCGGCAGAAAGCACCAGCTCCCCGATCCGATGACTCCCCGATTCAGGGAGTCATTGAAAAAGGTGTTTATTCCATTTTGGCAGAAAGCACCAGAAAAAAGACATGAAAAAACTCTCCCTGGCACTGCAATACCGGTAGGGAGAGTTTTAAGAGAGTGTTGTGTTTTATCACAAATAACTGAATAAGAAAAGACCGCTGCTAAAGCTTGGATGCTATAGCGTTCTTTAAATAACCTGTTATCTAATTATACCTTTTTATATGATGGATAACAAGCAAAAAAACGGCTGAGTAATCAGCATTTAGACTTGATAAGGTTATTAATTTGCCGACAATATCTTTCATAATGAGGAGTTATCAAAATGCCATACATCAAAGAGACCTGCAGAGCTGGGAGAACCATAGAAATAACCAAACGGTTTACGACTCGTTTCAATAAAAAAGGAATCACCAGGGGGGGAAATATGAAGCCAACGTCTGAGCAGATGCAGGTAATCAATGAGCGGAACGCAGAAACTAAATTGAGAAGGCTCATTAATACGAATTATGGCCAGGGTGATTTGCATATTGTTCTTACTTATGCAAAAGAAAAAAGGCTGGCACCAGAAAAGGCAAAGATTGAACTTGAAAAATTTATCCGGAAGATCCGGGCAGAGTACCGGAAAAATAATGAGGAGCTCAGGTATATCCTGGTCACCGAATATAAAAGAAAATCCATTCACCATCATCTGATTGCAAACACGATAGATCATGTGACAGCAAAGGATTTTGACAGAATATGGACAAACGGCCGTATTAATTTCACACCCCTTGATGATAAAGGGCAATATAGCGACCTGGCAGCTTATTTGATTAAAGAGACAAGAAAAACCTTTAGAGAACCCGGGAGCCCTTCAAGAAAAAGGTGGAATGCCAGTAAAAACCTAAAAAAGCCGGAAATTAAGAAAGAAATCATTAAAGCAAAAGAATGGCGTAAGGTGCCGGAGCCGGTTAAAGGATACATCATTGATACTGACAGCATCCGGGAAGGCTTCCATGATTTCACTGGGTGGCCATACCAGGTTTACAGCATGATCAGGGTGGCAAAAGAAGAGGGTATTACGGTACCTGCGGCAAAGAGATTATCAAAGCTGAAAATTCGGCCGTGAAATCAGAGAGGAAAAAGAAATGAACGATTTAATCAATATTGAAAACAAAGACGGTTTGTTATTTGTCAGCAGCAGGGAGATTGCGGAAAGATTTGAGAAGAGGCATAACGATGTCGTAAAGGTGATTGAAAGCAAAATCAATATTTTAACTACGGAAAATTTCGTAGTTAAAAAATATTTCATAGAAAGTTCATTTTTCCATAATGGGAATGAATACAAAGAGTTTTTGCTTACACGAGATGGATTTAGTTTTATAGCCTTGGGGTTTACTGGTTCGAAGGCTGATGTCTGGAGACTTAGATATATTGAGGCGTTTAACCAGATGGAATACGAGATCAAAAGGATAAATCAGCCACAGGGAGAAGAATTCATGGCACTGGCTGTTCTTCAAGCACAGAAGATAATTGACTCAAGAGATGCTCAGTTGCGAGATCAAAGGTTAAAGGTTCTTCTGGCAGAGGCGTTAACAGCGAGCGAAACTTCAATTGAAGTAGGAGAACTAGCCAAAATATTGGCACAAAAGGGTGTGGATACTGGGCCAAACAAGTTGTTTGACTGGCTTAGAACAAACAAATATGTATATTATGACGGAAAATACAATATACCAATGCAGGAATACATTAATAATGGCTTGCTTGAAATTGAGCATGTCCCATTTACGAAACCATATGGTGAACATGACGTAAGCATTAAGACAATGGTCACGGTAAAAGGGCAGGAGTATTTTATTAAAAAGTTCCTGGGGTGATTCGCTTATGTCGTGATGGCACTGATAATGGCGCAGCATGGCGGGATAATTGCCGTTTAACCTGAACATACGTTCAATGAAAAAAGGGTGGTAAAAAGCATAAGGTTAGATCAAGGTGTTTTAATTTGATATATTGGCGAACCATAAGAGGTTAAGCATACCACTGGAATAAAGAAAACATCGGTAAGAAGAGGTCATTCGATAGGGTTCAAGAATCATTAGGGATCTTCTTCTTGCGATAGTTTTATATGAGAAATATTATAAACGGATTGGGAGCGAATGGCCACGGCTCCCAGTGCTTGCCAAAATTGAAGTTAATGGAGTATTGCCCATGATCCTCGCTGACCTAACTGGGGGGCATTCTGTCCCTGAGTTTTCACCACCTTAAGAACTGTAAAACACAATCCATTAATAAGCTGCAGTTTTCACCACCTTAAGAACTGTAAAACACAATCCATTAATAAGCTGCAAATAGGGCAAGGTTATAGCAAGGTAATAAGTTGCACACTGCACAAGTAAAAGCAATAGGAGCAAGGTTCAAGCCATATATCAATCCCCCGGTGGTGTGCGATTTAGTAATCAGCTGCACATTGCATAGGGTTCCCCATTTACGCACACACTTTATTTTTGACTTTTTGAATAATAATTACATGAAAATAAGCGATTACATGCACTTTATGACCCCTGAGCACTACATCAAGACCAGGTTAAGTTATCCTGAGCTACGGTATGACGTGGTTAACGGGATAATCATTTGTGCTAAACACCGGTAACGACGAACAACCAGAAAAAGGAACAAAGGCAATGAAGACGATGAGAAGATTAAAAAAATGCTGTAGTTGAGCCAATCCCCCCCACCTAAAATGAAGAATTTCAAAATACATTTTCATTGGATAGGGTAACTTCTTCCAATAGAGCGAATGCCGGAAATATTTTTTTAGCAATTTAGGCCTCTTCTTGGAAAATGAATATTATGGAAAAAACACCGGCGCAAAATTGCGCCGATCTTGCCAGTCCTCAAAATTGGGGTGTGAATTTAACACATGAAAATTCGGGTTTCAACCGGTTTAGCAGATTTCTGCGGAACCGCACAGCGGATTTTTACGTTATACCTGAGTCGGTAAAACACCGAAACAGATCTAACGCACCGAAACAGTGCAACAGGGTATACCCAAAATCTGGATTGTGACGGGTGTGCCCAAAATTGGACAGACCTTCAAGCTCATAGTTTAGCCGTGACACTAGGACACGGATGTTTTACCGGCTCCACCGTTTGCCCTGAAATTTCAGCTATGATATGCCAGCAACCGCATTGCCATAAAATAACCGCCTGACAGCCTCATACAGCCGTTTTTATTGGGTGGTGCTTGTTTGTTACCTATGGAGTTATTGGAGGTGTACGGCAAAACACCGTATACCCCGGTGGGTGGTGAAACGCAGTATACCACGGATCAGGGAACACCATCAGTAAAGGCCAGTGGGTAGCAAAGCACGACACACCCCGGATTAAGGCACACCAATTATAAAACTGGTCTGGTACAGGTTATACCGTACCTGAAGATGTCCCCAATTTTGGGGAGATGTAATCCGTAAGTTGGGGATACCCTGTCCGGGGCCGGGATATTAGCCCTGAGGTTAGAGGATGAGATCAAGACAAGGGCGAAAGAGAATCAGAAAGCAAGCGGTGAAAATTTTGGATAGGGTACGCAGAAATCTGCGTACCCTATTAAGCACACCGAAACACGCAAAGAACTTGCCAAGCTGGCCGGGGATCTGGTGCCGGGGCCAGATGTGCGATAATACCCATATTTCGTTCCTTAATTTTGAGGGGCGAAACCGAATGTCAAAACCATAGACCGTTGAACACGGACATTTTTGTCCAAGTTGGCGAAACCGGTTGTCGGTAAAGCCGACATCTGAAGCCGGACACCGGAAATAAAAAAAGCCTAGGCATTGGCCCGGGCTTCTATGATTTCTTCCGATGGAGTAACGATTCGTGACGTCATCTTTATGCCCGGCAATTTGGAGGATATGAAATCCGGATCATTATTATAAAGGTCGCTGAACTCTGTAAATCATTCATTGCCTATTTTGACGCTCAACGCAGAACCTCTCTTTTCACATTGAGATAATCAATCAAAGCAGCTTCCAGCAACTTTGAATAATTAACATGTCTGGATTCAGCAGCATCTTTAAGCCATGCCGGAATAGTGACATTAGTCTTAACGCGCCGGTTCTCCATATCATTCTTTACCAGATCAGGCAAAACAGTAACGGCGGTCATGATCCCGTCCTCTACCTCTTCCTTTGCCAGTGTTTTTGATGGTGCTGGAAGAGGATCACCATCTTTTTCCATACCATATACATGCAGCTCCAGCGCTTCCCTTGCCATTTGCTGAGCCTCTTCAATGTCTTTCCCAAAACTGATACAACCGGGTAAATCCGGAAAATAAACGCCGTAACCATCAGAAGACGGTTCCAATACAGCCAAATAAGTTAATTTACGCATGGTTTCCACTCCTTTTCATAGGGTGACAGGGCTATTTAAGCCCTGCCTGTTTGAGGATGCTGTTAAGTGTTCCCTTGGGAAGATCACCCGAGTGTTTAACAACGGTGACTTTCCCTTCTTTTGTTGGGTGCTTCATCTGAACATGTGAACCATTGGTTTCAATTTCAAACCAACCGTCCTTTTTCAGGATCTTCATTATTTCCCGTGTTGTCATTTGCTATCCTCCCTACGCCTATATTATACGCCTATATTATACGTACGTCAAGAAGCGGTTAATAAAATGAAGCTGGATAAGCCGATTTAAGCGGTTTTATTTATAGCAGGAATAAGAACACCAGATTCAAGAGGGAGTTAAAATGCGGGGCGCTTTGGCCAATAATTTACATGAAAAAAGAAGAGGTTTATAATCACCTCTTCTTAATGATCGTCTCAGGGGGGGAGCGAAATGCGACACCCTTATTTGCGTCGTGAAATGCGACGGTATTATATTTGACTAAAATAACTTAAATAGTTGTGGCAGATCCTCTTCACGGATGATTTGTTGAGGTCAACAAAACGTTCCGTTGATCTAGTCAGATCTTTTCTAATTTCTTGGCATTACCAGGCACGGTGAGCCATTCGCAATACAATTTCCAGTGAATTCTGTCTTGACCAGCTACTTTTAAGTAAATGGGTTCTGGTAAGATACCATTTTTTATTATTCGTCTTGCAACAGCATAGCTGATAGCTGCTTTTTCTGCAAAATCCTTTGTCGAAAGAAACGTTAAATTTGGTTCTCTTTCTTGTTTTAGCAAAGTCAAAATCACAGTATTCTGCGAAATGATTTCTTCCTGTTTTCGTTCGATTGCTTCGAGCCTTTCTTCTAGGTACATGGCGTTCTCCTTTTTAAAAAAATTAATATACTAATTTTCCTCTTCATGATATTCCATGATGTCGCCGGGCTGGCATTGCAGGGCCTTGCAGATACGCTCTAATACTTTTGGTGATATCCCATCTCCTTTACCCATGGCGGCAATGGTTGTGGGTGAAGCCTTGATAAGTTTTCTAAAGTCTTCTTTAGTCATGTTTTTATCAATTAATATTTTCCATAATTTGTTATATGTAAATGGCATTTTAACACCTCCTTTATGTTTACTATTATAATCCTAATTTCTACATAATACAAGATAAATAATACATAATTATATAGAAATACTTCATATATCTATTGACAGTATCTACATAATGATGTAGAATAAGTACATAAAGATAAAGATGTTGATTGAAGGGAGCCATCACCATGTATAACTTATCAGAAATCGCAAGAACCGCCAACAAGTTAACCACCACCGGATTAACCAAAAGCCAGGCATTTAAAAGAGCCTGGGAGCTGGCCAAAGGAAAAGCCCTTGTTGTCAAGGGTGTCACCCAGGGCAAGAGACAGACAGCCATTGACCATATGAAACAATACGACCCATCAGAAATCACGATCAGTCTTCAAAGAAACACTACCAGATATTTTGAAGAGGATGCCATTGAAGTGGTGGCCACGATCCACGGCAATTCTTACTGTGTAGGCTATCTGGCCTCTTCGGTTGCTGAATGGTTATCAAAGGTCATGGACTTCGGAACGGCCTTAAAAGGGGCCTTAAAACAAATTGTTGGCGGTAATGGTTTATATTATGGTTTGAGGATAAAAGCACAGATTGCTTAGGGAGAGGCTGCACCTCTTCCGGACGGGAGGAAAAATGCTAAACAGTGCACAGGCGAAAGAACTGTTTAATGGAGAGGCCATATTGTTTGGTGATACTGATGGGGTGCCATTGTGCCGGGCGATTGAATTGTTTGGAGAAAAAGCGGTTAATTGGGCAAACGATTTAACCAAAGGTTGGTCAAATGGCTTTGGCATCGGTGGCTATACAGTTTCGTATTTAAACTTTTCCGGATTTAAGCAAGCAGCCACCTATGCAAATGTAGAAGAAATCAGGAAAAATCCGAAGAAAGAGGGAAACCTAATCATAATGAATAAACCTAAAGTTAATGAGAAAAGGAAGAATAACCATGAAACGAAAACAGAAAACGATATGGGCCTATCTTGATGGGGTTAAGCTGATAGATGCGATCCAGGCAGTGCTTGACAATAATCTGACTGTGGAAGAGGTCGAGCGCCGTTTAAACAAAGAAAATCCGGACATGGTGTGACATTTGAAGTAATTTGACCAACGCCAGGAGCCGGAACGATCACGCAGCCCGGAAGGTGGCCCCGAACTAGGGCCACCTCTTCCAGCGCAGCAAACGAAGGGAGAAAAAAGAATGAACAAGAACAAACGCATGATCATACTGGATAAACTTATTGAAAGCAAAAAGGAACAGATGATAGAGTTCGAGGATAGCATTGAAACAACCAGGCTGATTTTATTTGAGATTTATGGAATACTTAGTTATTCCTATCGGATCGGCGATATCTCAGCAAAAGAGCGTGATTACAGAATGGATGAAACTGATCAATTCTGGGAAAAATTATAAAAAACTTGAAGAGGAGAGGGATTATTATGAATACTTATCAATAGTTATGCAATGGGATTGGAAATGATAGTTTGGCAGCTTTATTGGAATCGATAGAAAACAGAGAATCGCATCAGGATACACCGGAATATGATGAATTTATCACAAATTTCTATGATTTGCTGGGGAAAATAGACCATGATGACTTGCGAAACGGTATAGAAGAAATGTCTTCCAGCTGGGCCAGTGCTGCTATGTATCAGGGTTTTGTGTTGGGGTTCCAGGAAGCGGTAAACCTATTGACAGGTGGGGTTAAGCAATAACAGTGGTGGGGGGAGCAATAAACTTTCTGCACCTCTTCACGGTCGCAATGTCTAACCAGGCGTGAGCGAAAATCCCAAAATTTAGGGTAAGGGGGGGTCAGTAACCCCTTAATTTCAGGAAACAGAAAAAAATAGCTACAATGAAAGAGAGGTTCAAAAATGGCTAGGTGCATTTTGGTTGATGAGAAGAAACTATATGAAATTGATGGGACAATATCAGAAGTGACACAAAATTTGAACAAGGCAAGACGTATGATCTTAGATATTCTTGAGTGTTATTTTGACTATATCCTGGATGAAAAAAAGGGGATCGAAAAATTAAAGCAGGAACACGAAGAACAATCAATAAAAGCGAATATCGCTTACGATTATATTAAAGCTTGTACTGAAGAATTAAAAACAATTGAGGATATTTCCCAAGCATTGCGAATATAGCACAGGATCAAAATAAGAAACCGCCTTTTTTAGTGAAGGGCGGTTTTGCTATTATCTGGAAATTTAGGGTAAGCGGGGGTGCTGTGTTTTACCGTAGCCCTTATTTTATCAGACATCAGCTGAAAATTGAGCCAATGTAAGGGGTGGCGATTTGACACCCCCCTTATTTGAATAACCGGAAAAGTCAAGAAACCACCGTTTTAGTGAAGGGTGGTTTTTCGATTTGGGGTGGGATAACTGACGCACCAAAACAGTGCATTAGGTCAAAGCATAACGCTGGCAAGTTATCGGCAAGTTACCGGCAAGTTAAATTATAGCCCGAGCATATCAAAGTAATAATCAATAGATTCCAGATCTTCCAGGTCTTCCAGCTTTTGAGCATAAAGATAAGGGTTACGCTGGCCGTGTTTTAGCAGCTTAGGGAGAAGGGTATTACAAACATACTCATCCCGATATTTGGCCATCAATTCTTTGCCGGAAGTAGAAGCCCGAATCCGACGCAACCCTTTGGCAGTCCATTGCCGGGCCCTCTCCGGAGAAACGCCATATAAACCGGATATTTCTTTCAAGGTGTACTCATGCCCGTTTAAGCCATGATTTAAAATCAGAGCATTCTTTTCTTTATCGTCAGGATTGAAAACACGATCCAGCACCCGGAAGAGGTCTTCACGTAAGATTAACCGGTCAACCTCTTCATTTGCCAGATGAAAGGCATTTAGGGCCGATGGATCTTCAATCAAATCAATGTATGTTGTTTCATCAGCTCCAGGGATCAGCTCATGAGCGCTGATTACATGGCATAGGTCACTTTCCCGGTCGCTCCTCTTCTCCCAGGGAGAGGAAAACCTCAAGCCTCTGGAGATGTGCCCTTTAATGGCCACACCGGCATAAGTGGAGAATTTGACATCATAATCAGGATCAAACCCTTTAGCAGCTTCAATCAAGCCAATATTCCCCAATTGAACAAGATCATCACGTTCAAGATACGATATTTCAGTGAGATTATAGTATTGATTAACAAAATGATGGATAAGGCCCTGGTTATTTTCAATGATTTGATCCAGTGCCGATTTATCCCCATTACGATAAGCCATAACCAATTCTTCATTAGACATGATGTTTCTCCCGTTTTTATTTTATTATATCATTAAAACGGCTTTATCATCAGCTTTATAAACCCATGACTTGGGGACAATTTGGGGACAGGTTTAAATTTTTTGAGGATTTTTGATTGTTTTTCATGAGGGTTTATAAGAAATTGAGACTGTAGAATGGCTATTTAATGGGAAATATGAAGGGGGTTAGAGATAGTGTTATTTAATATGATTAATTCGTAATCAGTAGGCCGGGGGTTCGATTCCCCCCCGCTAGCTCCAGTAAGAATAATATTTAATTAAAAGAATGGCTTTAATTAGCGGTTCTTTTTTATTTTTTGATTTTTATATATCAATTTAAAAATTGGATTATAGGCAATTAGTTTGAAGTATATTGCTATTCTTGGTTGTTTTTCATCTGTATTTGTCCTATCTGTGTCCTATCAGAGTATTCTAGTATATCAGACCAGTTCGATTTATAGCGGGATAGTTTGCATTTTGTTTGTACTCGTTGTGACCAAGGCCGTTCATTCAGTTCATCTGGGTCATTCTGATATTCCGCAACATTTTAAATTTGTTTCTCGGGAAACAGGTCCCTAGATAAAAATAGCTTGTTAATTAATTGCATAAAAATAGGAGAGTTCGACGCATCTCACTCTCCAGCAGTGCAGTCCTAAAACATACACCTCAATCTGTGTCTATATTATCCTATATTATCCTATATAAATCAAGCCTTTTTAGTACATTATATATAATTTTTAAGAATTTTGATTTTTGTTCTGACTTCAGTTGATACTATTTTTTGGTATATACTTATCTCAACCTTTTCGTACAAATCTAAAAGCAAATTTTCATAACTGGAAATAAAAGAGTTGATTCGTTCTCGATCACAGCATAGATATTTTAATAAGCAACATATTAAACAGATATAATCAATTAAATAGTCAAATTTTATTTTAAGTCCAATTTCTTCTTCTATCCAAGCGAGAAGACTTTTAGAAGGGCTTCGATCTTTAAATCTACAGTCAAAAACAATACTGTTGTGCGCTACCGCATTTCTAAGACCGTTTAAGTTAAACAAAGAATCTGAAATCAGTTTTCTATCGGTATCAGTTGGACTAAGCATCTTTAAACTTTGAAGTAAGTTCTCACGCGTTGCTCTATCTAAGCACTCGATGAAATTTGCTAATTCACCAAATGTTATGATTTCAAATAATGACCAAATAGGGATATCATCGCCTCTATCATAGAAATGAGAGATCATTTGGTTGCCTTTTTTATATTCTCTTGATATAGACGAATGGACACTGTCTCTTAGCTTTAGTCGTTTAGTTCTGAGATTTTTATTTGAAAGATCGTCATTCATTTTCTTATTATATATGCTGTTAAAAGAAACATCTTTCATGTTTTTGATTGTTTCGGAAATCACAATATTCTTCATTGCAGTTTCTAAAAACATGACTTCTTTATAAAGCATCGATTTAACGCCGTTATCAAACTCAATTACGGAAATAATCTCATCAAATTCTGTATAGGGAATTCGATTATTGCTTTTTTTAAAGAAACGATATCCTTTATAACCATGATAATAGCCATAATTAATTAATTGTCTTTTATGTTTACTTCCCTTTATATCAATTTGACAATTATTCCTTAAATGCTTCATTAATCCATTAATATTTTTTGGATTAGTTCTGTGTTTGGTAAAATATTAGTTAAGCAAAAGGTCTCCAAAAAGTTGTGCACCCATTAAGGTGGTTTCGAAGCAAAGAGCCATTGTCAATACCGATCAAATGCGTTACCTTTAAAGATGTCCAGTCTCTAAGAAAGGTAAC
>NZ_JBGSHG010000059.1:0-12322 GCF_041752335.1 Acetobacterium sp.
AAATTACTTTATTCACAGAACTGCCCCCTATTTCTCTTTTTTAATAACGATGCTTCGAATAAACTGTTCGTTAATTTTGTATAAATGATCTAATGCATCAAGTACTGAGTTCTCAGCTTTGAAGTCTACTAATACGTAGAATCCTTCTTGATACTTTTTATCGATTTCGTAGGCTAATTTTCTTTTGCCCCATTCGTCGACTTTTTCAATTTCTCCAGCTGCTTCAATTACAGCCTTCACTTTGCCTACTAATTCTTCAATCGCTTCTTTTTCAAGATCCGGTTTTAAAACAAATAATGTTTCGTATACTCTCATTCCATTTCACCTCCTCATGGACTATGGCTCACTTTTCCAGCAAGCAAGGATTACAGTTTTTAATTATATCATATCTTGTAATTCATGCAAGTGTTTTTTTGTTTTTTTATTTTAAACCGGCACAACCGCATTAAATAGAATTGGTGTTATAAATGTTTCTATAAATGACGCAATAAAAAAAAGCGGAATTAACCATAATATATAAATTCGCAAACATCCGATCACAGCCTGTTTTAACTCACCTTTAAAGTTTTTTCTTAAAATTGTTTTCGACAGTTTAAAACAGAGATGTACTCCCAGGGTTACCCCTAAAATCAGGGCCGGAATCTCAATCAAACCATGAGGCAAAACACCAACTAGAAACGCAAACCAACCAATGCCATTTGTTTGATAAACCGCTCCAATCAGACCAATAATAATGGCATTGGAAGCCAACGAAAACATCGGCAAGAATAAAAAAGGAATAACGCCCAAAAGGCTGCTGATTCCGCTGGCGATGATATTATTTAAAAAAATGCCGAACCATAATTCTACTCCCGTACCATCAAGAAATTCCTTCTGATTAAACAAAGACTGAAGTTCATTAAAATAACTTTGACTCAATGCTGGATCACTGAGAAAAAGCAAGGTATTTAATACGATCATGATACCAAAAAAAGCCAGGCAAAAATAAAAAGTAGGTTTCAGGTTTTTTTCAAAGTAGGTTTCAGCTCCATGCCATTGGGTCTTAAAAAAAGTTTTCATACTTCTCCCTTACTCTCACTACTCAGAATTTTCTTTATCTGTTTATTGAATTTTGATCGTTGCAGCATGACAATATGGCCGCAACCCAGACATTTTATTTTAATGTCTGCTCCAACCCGGATAATTTCCCACTCAAAGCTTCCGCAAGGATGCTTTTTTTTCATTTCTACCCGATCCCCTAATCCATAAACCTTAGTCTCCATTTTTTACCTCTGCTTCTTTTTCATTCGTGCCTCTGACTGAATCACGATTGTATATGACTGTTTTATTGTAAGGAATTTCGATCCCTTCTTCATCAAAAACCTCTTTTATACGCTGCCTCAGCAAATTTTCTGCCGCAAATTTTGACGATGCATCCTCATCGCAAACGACACGTATAATAACAGCTGATGGATCAAGTCGGGTTATTCCCTGAATTTCCGGACGAATTTTAAATAACTCTTCATGATTTTCATATAGATCTTCACAAACTTCTTCCAGTATTTTCATTACCTTGTTCGCATCTTCCTCATAGGCAATTCCGACCTCCACGATGGCTTTCATATGCCCCTTGGAATAGTTGACTAAGCGATCAATTTTCCCATTATGAATAATAAAGAGGCCGCCATTGAATTCCCGGACACTGGTGGTGCGAATACCAATAGCCTCGACAATGCCATAATGAGTTTCGTCGATGATCACATAATCACCAACACTGAATTGATTTTCAAAAACAATCACAAATCCACTCATCACGTCTTCCACAATCCCCTGGGCACCAAACCCAATGGCCAGCGTACCGACTCCGGCTACAGCCAACAACGAACCGACATTGATAAACTGCCCCAGGATAATCAGACCCGCCAGGGTCCAGATACTCGCTCTGGCGGCAGTTTTTGTGACACGGTTTAATGTCACAATCCGCCGGGAATCTCTCGGTTCAAGCCCATTTTTTTCACCATTAAAAATACGATCGACAACGCTGAAGGTAATCTTTAAACTGATCACAACGGCGATCAGGACAATTCCCGTAATCAGACCTTTATGCAAAAGACTTGAAAAATCAATTTGACTTAAATAGGATGAAAAACTTGTTGTTAAATATTCCATTACCCTCTCCTATTGAATTCCCATCTAGTTAAGTGCCATTGGTGCCAAAATCTGCAACAGGTTACTATTTTCGGCAGTTGGCAGATTTGACACGCCTCCGGTTGAAAGATTGATGACTGCAAATACCCACAACATGACTGCGATGATCGTACCTCCTAAAATCAATCCAATCAGCATTCCTGCCAGGTGATTGATTGCTCCGATAACAGGAACTTTTGAGATTCCCATAAAAATGGTCTGCAGTATCCAGCATAAGACAGAAACTCCGAGGACAATGATCCCAAAACTGATGCTTTGGGCAATGCCGTGCATGATCAGTTCTGACACCGCGGTGAGACTCTGCTCCATTATAGATTGGCCTCCGCCCATAGCCGTTTCTCCCAGCAGTGAGGTAGTTAAACCGTTTTGCTGGGCGCCCAGTTCCATCAGCGACTGGGAAACTGCTTCCACATTGATGGTTTCAAACAAGCTGTTAAGCAAGCCCGACTGAATCAGCCAGTCGGCCAGTAGTTGCGAAAATATCCAGGCTATTACAAAAGAAGCAATAAATCCCCCGAAACTGATCAGGGTATTTATTGCACCTCGTTTGTATCCTATGATTCCTGAAAGCGAGCAAATCAGGATGCAAATAAAATCAAGTGATGTCAATGCCGAGAAACTCATTTTTTATTCCTATAGTATTCTTCGATGTCTTCTTCATTGATGATCCGAACAGCACTGGTTTCCATTAAAAAGGATTTATCATCTGTTTCTTCATGCTGGTTCAACCCTTTATGCTGATGTTCCATTTCGATAGGATGAGACAGATTCCAGTCGTCGACTGTTTCTGACTGTGCCTTGCTAATTCCCGTTTCTGTCGAAATTTCAGGCATGGCCGCTGGCTTTATTTCGGCCTCATAGGATGGCTGAACTTTTTCTGAGGAATAGCGGCTTTCTTCGACGGGATCAATCGTTTCGAAAATTCCGGATTCCGATTTGCTCCGGCGCGGTTTATTATAATTCGTCCGTTCTGGTGCCGCATAGGTATCATCAATAATTACTTCTGTCATGTTCATGGTTTCCGGCTCTTTGGGAGTGAACCCTTCGTTAATCTGTTCATTGGAAAGACCTTCGAGCCCAATACTTTCGCGTTTTGGTATTCGTGATTTTTTTCGGGGTTTTTTCTTTTCTTTCTTCGTTTCCAAATCATACTCCAGATCCCGTTGATCTTCAGCTTTAGTTTCTTCCCAGTACTTGCGACCCAGAACCCGTCCTAAACCAATCCCGATCATCTGAAACACAATGGTAAATACTAATCCAATTCCGAAAAACACAAAAATTGATATTTCACTACCAATTAATTGATAAATCAATCCATATGGCAGATACCAGAAAATGGTGGGTGCTGCAATAAAAGCAAATTGATTCCAGATACTGTTCGTATCCTGTCCCGGGGACATCGTGGAAACAATGGTTAAGGTCCCAGTTAAGACAATAATCGGAATAAGACTGTAAAGAACATATCTTAACGCCTTTGGTTTTTCGTTGCCGCTGATACTCTTAAAGCAGATTGCAAATAAAGTAATCCAGAATATACCAATGGTCAATAATTGGATACCATTGAACAGATAGTTAAAATCGCTAGTTCTGATCACATCAAATATATTTTTGAATATCAGAACAAGCACAATATATAAGATATTACCTAATACTGCCGCTTCAAGGGCTGACAATCGTCTCTTTCTTTTAATTTGATTCATTATTTTCTCCATTTCATAATTACATTGTCATAATTTGACTGCTTTTAGTTTGTTTTTTCATATCCCAATTGTTCGAGCAGACGATCCAATTCTTCCAATGATGAATAGACAAACTCAATTTTCCCTTTTTTCCCACGATTGCTCAAATGAACCTTGGTCTCAAATTTTTTCTCCAAAGCCTCCTGGATTTCGATGATGTAACCCTTGTCTTCTTTTTTCTTCTGCAACGGTTTTGCCAGACCGATGGTTTGCATTTTTTTGATGCGATTTTCAGCTTCCCTGACACTCATACTTTTTTCAATAATCTCGTTGGAAAAAGCTTCCATTTTTTCCGGATCTTCCAAAATTAGAATGGCCCGGGCATGACCCGAGGTAATCTGTCCCTGCGCCAATTGGTCTTGAATCGTTTTCGGTAATTTTAGCAGCCTGAGGGTGTTGGCAATAGCCGTTCGGCTTTTTCCGATCCGAATACCAATTTCACCCTGGGTCAGATTGAAGTTCTCCATCAACGCCTCAAAGGCCATGGCTTCTTCAATACTATTCAGGTTCTCCCGCTGGACATTTTCGATAATGGCAATCTCCAGCACTTCTTCCGGAGGTAGATCTTTGACGATCACCGGAATCTCTTTCAGGCCAATCATATTGGCCGCCCGCCAGCGTCGTTCTCCCGCAATGATGGTATAACCCTTCGTTTCCGGTTTGACCACCAGCGGCTGGACGATGCCGTGTTCTTTTATCGATGCTCCCAATTCTTCTAATTTAGCGCGATCAAAGGTTTTTCGGGGTTGTTTCGGGTTTGGCCGAACATTATTTGTCTTCACATAAAAAACAAGCTTTTCAAGATCAACCTCCAACACTTCGTCTTCTTGTGAGGTAACCACCGCTTCCTCGGGAAACAATGCCCTCAGCCCTTTTCCCAAACCTGTGTTTTTTCCCATAACTACTCCTGTCTCTGTATAAACTCTTTTGCAAGGGCCAGATATGCTTTTGATCCTTTTGATGCACTGGCATATTCAAAAATAGTCTGCCCGTAACTGGGTGCTTCTGCCAACCGTACATTTCTGGGAATCATCGTTTCATAAACCTTATCTTTAAAATAGTCGACCACTTCATCCACAACCTGATTTGATAAGTTGGTCCGGCTGTCGAACATGGTCATCAGTACTCCCTCAATTTCCAGTTGCGGATTTAATCCCTGTTTTACCAGACTAATGGTATTCATCAGTTGGCTCACCCCTTCCAAGGCATAAAACTCGCATTGGATCGGGATCAATACCGTATTTGTCATTGCCAGGGCATTAATTGTCAATAATCCTAATGATGGTGGGCAGTCAATAAATATATAATCATAGAATGGTTTGACATTTTCAATACTATTTTTAAGGCGCAATTCTCGCTGCGGCATATTCGTCAGTTCAATCTCTGCCCCGGCCAGATCTGGATGGGATGGAAGAATATGAAGATTATCATAAGAAGTTGTCAGAATAATCTCTTTAAGGTCATCGCCGTGGATGATTCCATGGTAGACGCTTTTTTTTAAATTGTTCTTTTCAATTCCGAATCCACTACTGGTATTTCCCTGGGGATCGATATCGACAACCAGAATCCGGTATCCTTCCAAACTAAGGGCAGTGGTTAAGTTGATATTTGTGGTTGTTTTTCCAACCCCACCTTTTTGATTAAATACTGCCACGATTTTCGCCATATTCTACTCCTTAAATTTAGTCACTCGCTCTGTGTTTAATTGAAACTGTCAAACACGCTTGCCCTTTAAACTCTGGCGATGCTGGTTTTTGCCAGTCTCATGTTTCACGTGAAACATGCAGGTTATTAACCACCTGCATGTTTTTATTTTCAAGAGATGTTTCACGTGAAACATCTCTTGAAAATCAGGCCAAATGTTATCACAAAACCCTTTATTTCATCTTGTTAATTTAATCATTATACTGGAAATGCTTCATTTTTAATCTTGCCGTTTATTCGCGGAAAAAGATCGGGTGTCGGTTTAATTTTTTCCACATTCATTATAACATGAACATAATCGCTTTGCAGTAATAAACCCTTTTCTATTTCAATTATTTTCCCACCTAAAACGGCGATTGGCTTTCTGGCCGCCTCCAACTCATCCTGGTAGTCTCTTCCTTTCATCGATAAAAACTGTCCTCCCACCTTTGTCAGCGGCAAACAATATTCAGAAAGAAGGGTCAGGTTTGCCACCGCCCGGGATGTGACAACTTCATATTTTTCCCGGTAGTCGCTGTTTTGTCCTAATTCTTCAGCTCTGCCATGGAGGATCTTAACGTTCGTAATATCTAACTCCTGGGCAATGGACTGAACAACATTCAATTTTTTTTTAGTGGAATCCATCAGCGTAATCTCAGCATCTTCAAACAGGATCGCAAGCGGTATGCCCGGAAAGCCACCACCTGTTCCCACATCCATGATGTTTGCCTGGGGGTTTTTGATCAGTTTAAGCAGGGTCAGGGAATCTAATAAATGGAGCTTGATAAACTCATCCTCATCGGTAATCCGAGTCAGATTGATGTGTTTATTCTTCTCTAGCAGTTGATC
Organism: Acetobacterium sp.; assembly: GCF_041752335.1. Lineage (GTDB taxonomy): Bacteria > Bacillota > Clostridia > Eubacteriales > Eubacteriaceae > Acetobacterium. The sequence goes on from NZ_JBGSHG010000059.1 coordinate 6,459, forward strand.
CATATAAGCGATCAGCTTTTCGCCCTGTTTTTCATTGATGGCTATCTCAACCTCATTGCCCAGGGCAATCAACTTTTCTATACGATTATTCATTATCTGTTCCATCCTTATCTGAACTTCTTCGGCGCTGTTCCATGGCAATTAACAAAACCGAAATATCCGCCGGCGAAACCCCGGAAATTCGTGACGCTTGTCCCATTGACAAAGGCTTTATTTCCTGAAGTTTTTCGGCCGCTTCGATCCGCAGTCCGCCGATTTTGGTGTAATCAAGTTCGGGCGGGATCAGCTTGTGCTCTAATTTTTTAAATTGCTCCACCTGCTGCAGTTGTTTTTTAATATAGCCTTCATACTTAATCTGAACTTCAACCTGTTCCACCACACTCCAGTGCAGGACTGGTCGTTCCGGGTCAAATATCCCAGTTTGCCGATATTTGACTTCCGGCCGTCTGATCAGTTCCCCGATCGATAAACCATGCAGGATCTCTGAGCTGCCAAAAGATTTAAGCACCTCGTTATTTTCCTGATTGGGCTTGACAATGACCTGATTGAGACGCATGATCTCCTGTTTGATCTGTTCCTTTTTCTCCTGAAACTTCTGATAGCGACTCTCGCTAATCAGCCCAACGCGATATCCGATCTCAGTTAACCGCAGATCGGCGTTATCCTGTCGTAATAATAATCGATATTCGGCTCGGGATGTCATCATCCGATAGGGTTCGTCGATCCCCTTTGTAATAATATCATCGATGAGTACCCCAATATAACCTTCGGAACGATCGATGATTATAGGTTGTTCACCCCGTATATAGAGTGAAGCATTGATGCCGGCAATCAGACCCTGGGCTCCCGCTTCTTCGTAACCGGATGTGCCATTGATTTGACCGGCAAAAAACAAACCCGCTACCTGCTTAGACTCCAAAGACGCCTTTAATCGGGTTGGATGGATGCAATCATATTCAATGGCATAGGCCGAGCGCATAAATTCGACATTCTCCATTCCCGGAACCGTTCGGTATAAGGCAATCTGAACATCCTCAGGCAAACTTGATGACATCCCCTGGACGTAGATTTCATTGGTATTTAATCCTTCAGGTTCCATGAAAATCTGATGTCTTTCCTTGTCGTGGAAACGCATCACCTTAGTTTCAATGGAAGGACAGTAACGGGGTCCAATCCCTACAACTTTCCCGGTATAAAGCGGTGACCGTTCGATATTGGCATTAATAATCGCATGGGTTTCCGGGTTTGTATATGTCAGGTAGCAGGGAACCTGATCGATTTCTATCTTATCCGTTTCAAAAGAAAAAGGCACAATATGTTCATCCCCTTCCTGAATAACCATTTTAGAATAATCCAGAGTTTTTGCATCAACCCGGGCCGGAGTTCCGGTTTTAAAACGCTGTAGCTCGATGCCGTTTTTTTCCAGACTGTCAGATAAATACATTGCCGGAAATAACCCGTTGGGACCCCCGTCATATTGAACGTCGCCGATGATAATGCTTCCTTTTAAATAGGTGCCGCTGCAGATAATCGCTGACTGACAGTTATAAACCGCCCCGGTATTAACCATCACAGCGGTAATCTTTCCGTCGTTTACTATAATTTCGGTGGCTTCCTGCTGTTTTAGAAGAAGGTTTGCCTGGTTCTCAATTACTTCTTTCATCCGGAACTGGTAGGCTTTTTTATCGGCCTGGGCCCGCAATGAATGAACCGCTGGACCTTTTGCTGTGTTTAACATCTTACACTGAATCATCGTCGCATCAATGGTTTTTGCCATTTCACCACCAAGGGCATCGATTTCTCTAACAAGATGTCCTTTTCCGGTGCCACCAATCGACGGATTGCAGGGCATCATCGCCACCGAATCCAGATTAATGGTTAATAACAGGGTTTTCAGTCCCATTCTGGCACTGGCCAGTGCTGCCTCAGCTCCAGCATGGCCGGCACCAATGACAACAATATCGTAGTCTCCTCCTGGGTATGTCATTCTCTTTCCTCTACTTTCCAATGCAAAAATTTTTAAAAATCTGATCGATGATATCCATCCCCACAGCCTTGCCGGTGATTCCCCGAAGCGCCTCCAGGGCATCCATGACGTCAATACTGACGAGTTCCAGGGGCATCTGGCTGGCCATCGTTGCGATGGCATTTTCCAGACTGTTCCTGGTTGTTTCTAATAATTGAATGTGCCGGGTATTGGTGATCAAATAGTCTGCATCCTGATTGACAGTACCCTCAAAAACCATTTCCAACATTTTTTGTCGCAGTGTCTCAATTCCCTGATCTTCCAGTAGCGACATCGGGATCCATGGTTCCGGGATCTCAATATCACTTCCAGAGATGGCGTCGGTCTTATTGGCAATATAAATGGTCTTGCGGTTTTTCAATAACTCAATCAGTTCCTTTTCCCCGACGGACATCTCCTTTGAGATGTCCCGCATAAAAATCACAAGATTAGTTTGGTTCAAAAGCGACCGGGATTTTTCCACGCCGATTTTTTCCACCAGATTATCCGTTTCTCTAATCCCGGCAGTATCAATAATTTTAAAGGGAATCCCTTCAATATTAAGATACTCTTCAATGGTATCCCGGGTTGTTCCGGGAATATCAGTGACAATCGCTTTGTTTTCCATTAACAAGGTATTTAATAATGATGATTTTCCCACATTCGGCTCACCGAGAATCGCGGTGGTGATGCCTTCCCGGTAAATCTTTCCGGTTTCTGCCACCACCAGGATTTCTTTTATCCTGGCTAACAGCGTCAAGATCTGACTATTGACAAAATCATAGGAAATTTCTTCAATATCATATTCGGGATAATCAATATTGACTTCCATATGGGATAAAATCCCCACCAGGATCTCATCCAGTTCTTCCAGTTTCTGCGACATTCGCCCTTCCAGTTGGGCCACCGAATATTCCAGACTTTTTTCGGTTTTAGCATTGATAATATCAATAACGGCTTCAGCCTGGGTCAGGTCCAAGCGCCCATTTAAAAAAGCCCGCTTGGTAAATTCACCGGGTTCAGCCAGGCGGGCCCCGGATTGAATTACCAGTTTTAGTATTTTACGCATCGGGACAATTCCCCCATGACAGTTAATTTCCACCACATCTTCGGCCGTATAGGAGTGAGGTGCAATCATTTTAGAAATGAGCACCTCATCAATATCCTTTTTTGACGTTGGATCGACAATGCGTCCGTAAATCAATTCATGACTTTTGGCTGCGACCAGGGTTTTTCCCCGGGGATTGACAAACAGCTTATTTCCCAATACCACAGCTTTAGGTCCGCTGATTCGTATGATACCAATTCCGGCTCCACCCATACCGGTGGCTACCGCTGCAATGGTATCCTCGTTTTGTAATAAGACTTCCAATTTTTTCTCCTGTCTCAATAATCGTTTCCTAATCTATTATAATATAATAAAACCCTTGGGTTGACAAGTATCGCTCATTAAAAAAGCACTTTACAATTAACTCTTAAGCTAACTTGCAAAGTGCCCTGATATTTTCTTTTACCTCTTAGTTTTTATCTTTTAACTGGATAACAACCCGGCGGTAAGGTTCTTCCCCCTCACTAAAGGTAAAGACCTTATCGTGATTTTGAAGTTTGGCATGGATGACCCGTCTTTCCGAAGGATTCATTGGTTCCAGCAGCATTTTTTTCTGATAATAAACCGCTTTGTTGGCCATTTTTTCGCCCAGATCTTCCAGTGTCTTTTCCCGCTTAGCCCGGTAATTTTCAGTGTCCAGAATAACCCGAACATATTCTTCATGCTGTCTGTTAATAACTAAACTGACTAAATATTGGAGAGAATCGAGGGTTTGGCCACGACGTCCAATCAAGACGCCCATATCCTTACCTTCCAGATCAATGAATAATACTTTATCCTCAAGACGGGTATGGATTTTACAACTGATTTTCATGGCCTCGAGAACCTCATTTAAAAAATCAAGGGCCCGCTGTTCAGGATTATTTATCAGTGATACCTCAACAATGGCTTCTTTTTTTCCAAAAATCTTCATTAACCCACTGTCTGGTACTTGTAATACATTTGTTTCAACTTGTTCTTTCGTCACACCAAGCTGTTGCAAACCATGGTTAATAGCATCTTCTACGGTTTTACCAGTACCCGTTACTGTCTTATTCATTTTCCCTCTCCTTAGCTTTCAGTCATCATTTTACTTATTATCATAACGTTCCTTGGCTTTTTGATAGGCTTCTTCCTGAGCTGCGTCGCGCTCGGGAATTTCAACTGATGGTTTTTTCCGCTGTTGCTCCGCTGGCTGATAGGATTTTGAACTCTGTATCTTTTTATGAGAAGCCGGCCGAGTTAAGGGCTTTTTCGACTCGTCACTGTGATCTTTTTTACTGTCTTTGGGGGCATTAGGATTGGCTGCCGCCCGTTTGGCCGCTAATTCAGCCTTTCTTTCTTCTTCCGCTTCGCGGACCCGGCGCTCCGCTTCTTCGATGGAAATATCCGGTTCAGGAATGCGCATCATAATAAATTGTTGCACAAAGGTAAAGACGTTCTGGACAACCCAGTAAAGGGCAACCCCGGCCGGCATCGAAATAGAAATATATCCAATCATCAGCGGCATGGCATAAAGCATAATTTTCTGAGTTTTAGCATTGGGATCATCCGGATTAGTCGCCGGTTGCGCTGCCATCGTAAATTTCTGAGTGATAAAGGTAAATAAAGCAGCCAAGATCGGTAATACATAAATTGGATCTGGGAGGCTCAAACTACTCATCCATAAAAAAGACATATCTATCGTCTCAATGATCCCATTTGGAAATACCCAAATATCCGGAGCTCTTAACGTACCATATAGACCAATTAATATTGGAAATTGCAATAATAATGGTAAGCAACCACCGGCCGGATTAACCTTAAACGTTTTGTACAGTTTTAAGGTTTCTTCATTTAACTTTTCTTTATTATTTTTATACTTTTTGTTAAGCTTTTGTAATTCCGGCTGAAGGCGTTGCATATCCTTCATTGATTTGGTTTGTTTAATATTAAGAGGAAGTAATAATACTTTCATTAATATTGTAAATAAAATGATTGCCACTCCATAATTTCCAACAATGTTGTAAATTTGTAGAAGCATCCAACCAAAGATCTGGTATAAAAACTCCATTCATTAACTCCTTAAGTTTTTTTCCCTAAATGTTACTAAGGAAGGGGATCATATCCCCCGGGATTAAAAGGATGACATCTCAAAATGCGTCTTCCACCCAAATAGCTTCCCTTTATGACACCGTATTTTTCAACGGCCAAAATAAAATACTCTGAACAAGTGGGACTGAAACGACAATTATTTCCTAATAGAGGAGAAATAAATTTTTGATATCCTCTAACGATTAAAACGAGGAATTTCTTGAACATCCTATGGCCTCATGAGATTCTTCTTATAAAACAAATGTTTTAACGACTTTTCCAAACTACTATATGGCACTTCTTTAATGGATTCCTTAGCAATTAGAATAATATCATAACCTTTTGAAAAAGAATCTTCATTAAGACGATATGCCTCTTTTATTCGTCTTTTTACCTTATTTCTAACCACAGCTTTTTTAGAAACTTTTTTGCTGACTATTATCCCCAAACGATTAGTATTTTCTTCGTTCTTAATATAATAGATCACAAAAACTTTGTTTCCGAAAACATCCCCAACTTTAAAAACACGTTTAAATTCATTTTCCTTGCTCAGGGACGTTATTTTCACCAAAGGAATTCTCCTTAATTTTTATTAAACAAAAGACCGCTTTTGAAAAACGGTCTACAAAGGATTATGCTGATAATTTTTCTCTTCCTTTTTGTCTTCTCTTCTTCAAAATAAGTCGACCGCTTTTGGCA
>NZ_JBGSHG010000060.1:0-5068 GCF_041752335.1 Acetobacterium sp.
TAATTCCCATAAAGCGATCACCATCCTCGTTATACATTATAATATATAACGAGGTAAAAGTAAATGCAAAATAGGCTCAAACCACTGGTTTTAATGGGTTTTTAACGAAATAGCTCGTTACACTTTTCGGGAACCTAGGATCTATATACCGTCGAGCATAAATATGATAAAAAAGAAATATCGGATAAAATAAAAAAAATTGCAGCAGAGATTGTGTAACCTTTTTTCAAAAGAAGTATCTAAAATAATATAGAGCAATTTCAACAGAATTGCTGAAATAATTATTTGGAGGATATACTATGAAAGAAAAAATTGTTGCACCATGTGGGATTGATTGCTTTAACTGTGAAATGTTTGAGGATAATGTGACGGATGAATTTCAGAAAAGACTGTCAGAGTCAACGAAGATACCGGCTGAAAAAATAACCTGTAAAGGCTGTATCGACGGGAATATCTGTCTGTTTTTAAAGATGCAGGGAAAAAACTGCAAAACCTTGGATTGTGTTCAGCAAAAGGGTGTTGACTATTGTTTCAATTGTGCAGATTTTCCGTGTAAATATCTGATGCCTCTGGCAGACGGAGCCGCAAAATTTCCGCAGAATATAAAATTGTATAACCTTTGCCAGATGAAAAAAATTGGTATCGACAATTGGGTTGACCAGGCGGCAGGTATCAGGCATACATATTTTACCAAAAAAATTGCAATTGGTGAGGGTGGAAGTGAGGAGTGATTAAGAGGTTCTTTTGCAGAGAACCGTTCATTAAATGCTTTGCTAGTCTGGAAAAATATAATAAAGGTATCCCGTGACGACATAAGAAAGAACAAGGTATTCTGCAGTAAAACGCAGGGTGCTTTGTTCTTTCTTATAGATAAACCGCATCTCATACTTCCGGGTTGTTTCTATGCTTCAGCCAATATTTCAGCTTATTTTAACGCCATTCTAAAATATTTTTTTTAAAATTATTCCCGAATTTTTCATGATGGCCGGAGACTGCTTTCTCGTATAGGCGGTTTCGGGTTTCTAATGTATACTGGTTATTTTCAGTTGTCAGCTTACCAAAAATTATGTCGTTAGCCGGGCAGTGATTGATACACCGCAGACAATTAAAACTCTTTTCATTTTAGACCTCCTGATTTTTTAAGCAAGTTCCTTTAATCATGATATCCATGCTGATAGTGGTTACAAAATGATCAGCAATCATAATCATCCAGGCATTTACAATCAAACTGAATAGGCCAAGCTGATAATCGACGAAGTGATATTGACTAATATATTTTATTCTGCTAATATTACTAGTTAATAGGATAAAGACTCAAATCAGACAATGAAAGTCAACCCGGTGGGGTTGGCTTTTTTTGTGGGTACCAATCCATGTAGTTTTGCGTAAGTGAAAAGACCGGATATTTAGCGAGGAGTAGTGCAGATGAAGAATATTGCAGATTATTTATGGGTTGTTATATCGGCGATGATTGTATTTTTGATGCAGCCAGGTTTTATGGCCCTGGAAACGGGACTGACACGCGCAAAGAACTCCATCAATGTTGCGATTAAGAATATGTCGGATTTTATTTTATCCGTAGCGGCTTTTTGGTTTATTGGTTTTGGGCTGATGTTTGGCGAATCATTTCATGGTATTGTGGGAATCAGTGATTTTTTTGTAAATTTTGAACAAGATGATTGGAAGGCTGCATTTTTTCTTTTTCAAGTCGTGTTTGCCGGAACAGCGGCAACCATTGATTCGGGAGCTGTTGCCGAAAGAGCGAAATTTAGCACCTATTTATTAATGTCTTTTATTACGTCAGCATTTATTTATCCAATTTTTGGTCATTGGGCCTGGGGTGGTTACTTTTATGCAGATAATGCTGGCTGGCTTCAGCAGCTCGGATTTCTTGATTTTGCCGGCTCAACGGTTGTTCACTCAATTGGTGCCTGGGTTGGTCTTTCTGGGGTGATCATTATTGGCCCAAGACTGGGCAGGTTTGGAAAAGATGGTAAAGCAAACAAAATAAGAGGCCACAATCTTGTTTTTGCATACTTTGGCGTTTTCATTTTGTTTTTTGCCTGGTTCGGATTTAATGCCGGAAGTACCCTGGCGGCCACTACGAATATTGCCGATATCATTGCAAATACTTTGATATCTGCTTCTTTTGGCGGGCTTACCGGTCTGTTCGTCAGTTGGAAATTCAGTAAAAACAAACTTCCCGAACCGGAAAGTATCATCAATGGTATTCTGGGGGGATTGGTGGGAATAACGGCGGGCTGTTATTATGTGAGTGAAATTGGGGCGCTGGTTATCGGGATTGTTTCTGGTTTAATTGTTTATTTCGGAACCCTGCTGCTAGAAAAACTCAAGCTGGATGATGTTGTTGGCGCAATACCGGTACACGGATTTGCCGGTGTATGGGGAACAATTGCGACTGGAATCTTTATTCAGGAAAGTTATTTGCTTGAATTTGGGATGACCCGCTCCAATCAGATTATGATTCAAATACTGGGAGTGACTGCGGCATTTGTCTGGAGCTTTGGCGTATCATTTATTTTAATGACGATTATTAACAAATTTTATCCCATGCGGGTATCGCCAGGTCATGAAGAAATTGGTCTCAATATTGCCGAGCATGGCGCAAGCACCAGTATTTTTGAACTTTCGAATTCGGTCCGAAATATCATAGAGCATAAAAACTTTAAAAATGCAGAAAAAATTGAAGTCGAATTCGGAACTGAAATTGGTGAATTGACGGATTATTTCAATAGTATGGTCAATGATTTAAAAGAAAAAGAAGAAATGGCAGAAGAGGCTTTGCAGTCGCTGCATCATATGGCAGTGACGGATGGTTTGACGCAAATTTTAAACAGAAAAAATGTAACCGATGCCTTGGAAAAAGAAATCAGCATTGCGATCAACTATGAGAAAAAATTGTCAATATTATTGTTCGATATTGATTTTTTCAAAAAAGTCAATGATCAATTCGGACATTTGGCTGGTGATCAGGTATTGGTTGATATCGTCAAGAATGTCAGCAATACGATCAGAAAAACAGACTATTTCGGTCGGTATGGGGGCGAAGAATTTCTTGTCATTATGCCTAAAACTGATGTGGAGACCGCATATATTTTTGCAAATATGATCAGGGAAAAGATTGAAAAGATGATCTGGGATTTTAGCAAGGGCTACACCATTACGGTTAGTGGGGGTGTTGTCGAAAACGAAGGAGAAGATTTAAATAAAATGATTAACCGGGCGGATTCACTACTTTATTTCGCGAAAAAAAAGGGGCGAAATAAAATTGCGAAGTAACGGGACAGTATAGGACTTGAGCTGAACGGAATGCAGTTGGATGTTTATTGTGTTATCGAGAACAAGGTTCATCTGCTGATAAAAAAAGGAAGCGTTGGATATCAAAATCAAACGGATTACCATTGAATATACTTAATTACTCAATAACAAATACGGACGGGCCGGTCATTTTTTCAGATCAGATCCGAATGATTCAGCAGAAAATCGATAGACCTTCTGTCAGGTTGAGTTATATGTTTTTGATTAATACTGACTTTCTTGTTCCTAATTGTATCCTTTCAGACAGACAGATAAACAAAGAATGTCATATCATGAAAAAACTGGTGCAACGGAGTAAATTTGAGTTTGGATTAAAAAATCGATTTATATGAAATATGAGCATTCGCTTTATGATCAAGAGAAATAGCATTCAAAAGAAAAATTCGCCAATGAGTATAAATATTAATACATGATGTAAAATATTATTGACACGGAGAAAAAAATGTTGTACTATGTGTCTAAATAAAACTAAAAAAACAGAAGTGGAGTAAGAAAATGAATTATCAAGAGAAGAAAATAATTGCTTCAATCACTGCAGGTGCATTAGTATTAGCGGCATACAGTTTTTATGGGATTTCAAAGTATCTGGAAATTGGAGAGGAGCTGCTAAATAATTTGGAGTTCTGGGCGACAGCAATGTTGATTGCTATCGGCGGTGGCATTGTTGTGGTAATACTTATTCAGATTATCTTTCACATTATTCTTGCTGTTGCAAATGAGGTGGCAAAAGAGGTGGCAAAAAAAGTAAGCAATGAAGGAAAGAATGAAATTTATGAAGAGCTTGAAATTACAAATTTTGAAGATGAAATGGATAAGCTGATTGCACTGAAGGCAATGAGAAATTCATTTGTTATGGTTGGCATAGGATTCATTATTGCACTGTTATCATTATATATAAAAATGCCGCCAGCAATTATGCTTAACGTCATTTTCATCTCGTTTAGTCTGGGATCGCTTTTTGAGGGATTTTCACAGTTGTATTTTTACAGGAAAGGGGTCAAGTATGTCTAAATTCATGATTTCTAATAATATTAGAAAACAACGCTTTTACAATGATGAGATGACACAACAGGAGCTCGCTAAAAAAACCGGTGTATCAAGGCAGACAATTGTGGCAATTGAAAATTGTAAGTATTCACCATCGCTAGAGCTTGCATTCCGCATTTCTGATGTATTCAAAATTAAGATAGAAGATATTTTCTCGTATGAAATTATTGAAGATAGAGGCAAAAGGGAAGATGTTTAAATGACAATTTGCTAAATGAAGAATTAAAGAACTCTTTATAGTTAGGAGCGACGAAGAATAATCTAATGACCAATAATATAAGAATAATAAGAGGAAAAAAGATGAGTTTTAAGGAAAAGAAAAAACATTTATGTACTGAAGAAAGATTATCTGTACTATGGATAGTTGTAATGTTTTCTATGGCCTTTGCAGATATTCTTACCTTTGTATTGCCGGAAGCATTGAGTGATATGGTTATGGGTACAACAGATGTAAAAATTACACAAGAGTTGCTATTGGTTATGGCGGTATTGGTTCAAGTTCCTATTATAATGATATATTTATCGCGTGTTTTAAGTTATAAACTCAAACTTCGCACATTAAAAACACCCTAAAACGTTGATGCAAAGGACTTTCCCTGAAAAATATCCATTCAGGCGCAGGGTTTGAGACTGCTTTTTATCATTGCCGGTAAATTCTGAAGGAACTGATCGAGCAGAATAA
>NZ_JBGSHG010000061.1:0-3086 GCF_041752335.1 Acetobacterium sp.
AATTAGAATGATAAGAAATTAAATGTTTCTTTTGTTAGGTGAGGCTCCTATACAGATATGGCTGCTGCCCGGAAACATCGAAAGATGCCAATGGGTCAACAGGTACTATCGAATTAAGGTTTTACTTAATGCAGTTGGGCAATGCCCTATGCTGTATAGTGCCAAAACTCAACGAATGGAGGAATCATTATTTTTGCTGTGCGAAAATCTCCTCTGTTAAAGTGGAGATTTTTTATTTCGTTAAATGCTGAAGAACCATAAGCAAAGCTACAAAATGGTTTTTCTTTAGTGCAAATTCAAAAAAAGGAGTGAGATAGGATGGACGCAGACCCTGGAGAGAAGCGTAGTGAACAAAACGAACAAAAACTGAGCGGCCAAATTATCTTATGGATCATCGGCTGCTCTTAATAAAGGAGGAAAGCAATGATCAAAATCTATAAAACCGTTGATGGCAAGATTCAAGAAATTGAGACCATTGAAAAAAACAGCTGGATCAACATGGTTAATCCCACTGAAGAAGAATTGCAGTTTATTACCAGAGAATTAGAGGTGGAACCGGATTTTCTGAGAGCGGCCCTGGATGAAGAAGAAATTTCCCGGGTGGAACTGGAAGACAATAACCAGGCTCTTATCACCATTGACGTTCCGGTCATTGAAAAAGATACCAAGATGGTACTTTATACAACTATACCGGTTGGGATTATTCAAACCGAAGAAAATATTATTACCGTCTGCTTAAGAGGCAATACCCTCATCGACGATTTTGCCAAAGGCCGGGTTAAAAATGTCTACACAAATTTAAAAACCCGTTTTATATTTCAAATTTTATACCGGGTGGCCAGTCGATTTTTGATTTATCTGCGCCATATTAACCGCATGAGTACCGATATTGAACGGCAACTCCATATATCCATGAAAAACAAGGAACTGATTCAGTTGCTTGACCTGGAAAAGAGTCTGGTGTTTTTCTCGACATCCCTGAAGGCCAATCAGGGGGTTTTGGAAAAACTGGAGCGTGGCCGGATTATCAAACTCTACGAAGAAGATAAAGAATTATTGGAAGATGTGCTGATTGAAGTCCAACAGGCCATTGAGATGTCGAATATTTATGCCAATATACTCAGTGGAACCATGGACGCCTTTGCATCGATTATCTCAAACAACTTAAATATTGTGATGAAGATCCTGACTTCGTTAACCATCTTAATGGCAATACCAACCATGATCGCCAGTTTTTTTGGAATGAACGTCGATGGGTTGCCGATTCCCAATTTCTGGAGTGTGGTATTGATTTCGGTTGCCTGTACTGGCGTGGCTGCCTTTGTGTTATTCAAGAAAAAGATGTTCAGTTAGAGATGGCTAAAAATTATCATTGACAAAGAAATTCAGCCGGGTATATAATAAAATAAATAAATAGTCTGTTTCAGGGCGAGGTGTAAGTCCTCACCGGTGGTGATGCACGAAAGTGATAAGTCCACGAGCCGAAAGGCCGATCTGGTTGGAATCCAGAACCGACGGTATAGTCCGGATGAAAGAAATGGCGTACAATTTTGCGCGCAAAGCCCTTGAAAAGAAATTTTCAAGGGCTTTTTAAGTTGACTGGACAGACAATTGAAGGAGGATTTTTATGAAAATCAAGACAAAACAACTGACCCAGATGGCAGTATTGGCAGCAATGTCCATACTATTGGTTTATTTAATCCGTTTTCCAATATTCCCGGCTGCTCCATTTTTAGAGTACGACCCAGCGGATATCCCCATTTTCATTGGTGCTTTTATGTTTGGTCCATTAGGCGGCTTAATCCTGACAGCTGTTGTTTGTGTGTTACAGGGTGTAACCGTTAGTTCAGCCAGTGGGATTATTGGGATCTTGATGCATTTCTTCGCAACCGGATCTTTCGTGCTTGTTGCCGGGAATGTTTACAAGAGAAACAGAACCAGAAAAGGTGCAGTTATAGGTTTGGCACTTGGTGCCATAACGATGACAATAACGATGGCGCTATGGAACATTGCAATTACACCATTCTTTTTGGGAATTCCAGTTGAAGCGGTTCTTCCGATGATTCTTCCAATTATTGTTCCTTTTAATCTGATTAAAGCAGGAATAAATTCAGTCATTACCTTTGTTGTTTACAAATCCGTCAGCAAGGTGCTGGGTTTGGAAATACAAGAAACGAAGATCGCAGAAAGCAAATAGATAAAGCTTGATTATAATAGAGAACCTGAAATCAATTGATTCCAGGTTCTTTTTTAAAGCCCAAACAATCAGATCAAGAGCCTGAATAACGGCGAATTGGACATAGATACAGTGATATGAAAAAGAAATGAAAAAACTTTCAAAAAGGTGTTGACAGTCGGGCTGAAAGAGCGTATAATAATGAAGTTGTCTCGAACAGAGGCGGCGCACACACAGCTGAATAACAGAAATTAACTTAAAAGAATTTCAAAAAACAGCTTGACATCATGAAGAAACAACGATATAATAGAAAAGCTTCTTCGGTAGGAAACTGCCGGCAAAACAATGAGAAGCGGCGGTCATAGAAAAGAGAATAGTACCATAAAACCTGTAAAACAGCCAAAACATCCGCAAGGATGAATGAGGCTAAAATAGAAACAGAGAGATGCACTCTTTAAAACATCAGCTCGGCAGAGGATAAAATGCACTCGGTAGAGTATAAAACACAGTTATTCATGAGACAGCATTTAAAGGCCGAAAGGCTTTAAATACAAACTTTTATTGAGAGTTTGATCCTGGCTCAGGACGAACGCTGGCGGTATGCTTAACACATGCAAGTCGAACGAGACAAGATGGAAGTGCTTGCACGGAAATCTTAGAAAGTGGCGAACGGGTGAGTAACGCGTGGGTAACCTGCCCTATGGAAAGGAATAGCCTCGGGAAACTGGGAGTAATGCCTTATAATATAGTGAAGTCGCATGGCTTTGCTATTAAACGCTCCGGTGCCATAGGATGGACCCGCGTCCCATTAGCTAGTTGGTGAGATAACAGCCCACCAAGGCGACGATGGGTAACCGGTCTGAGAGGGCGAACGGTCACACTGGAACTGAGACACGGTCCAGACTCCTAC
>NZ_JBGSHG010000062.1:0-79305 GCF_041752335.1 Acetobacterium sp.
AGCCTTGTAAGTACCAATGACTACTTTTTAATACCAGCTGATATGGCTCGGCTGTTCGGGCGGTTTTATTTCCGTAGCGATCGGCATATTCAAACGAAAGCAGCTTGCTTTCCTGTAAAGCTGTTTTGATCATTTCTAAATTGGGTTGGATGTTCCCGTTGCCCATCCACGGACTTAAATCGATCGATATTTGATTTGCTTTTAATTCAATGTCTTTCGCTCTGTCAGCGGGGATAAAGCTCTTGACTTTAGCAAGGGCGTTTACCAGTTCATCACCTCGGATCAGAGTGGAAAGACTGGAAAGACCCATCAAGATCGCGGAAAGGTCGGCAGTCGAAAAAACCTTTCGATCAATCTTGTATTCTGGCATGATTTCAAAGCCGCCGCCCACTCCCGATGCCCCGCGAACAGGAATCCCCGCCATGTTGATGGTGTCGATGTCGCGGTAGATTGTTCGGGGTGAAACTTCAAACAGATCGGCTAACTCCTGTGCGCCGATACGCTTTTTATCAAGGAGTATCATAATAATGCTAACAAGCCTGTCAACTTTCATCGGATTGCCGCCTTCCCAAATTTCTTGTTATCATTATAAATTGTTGCCATACTGTTGTCAACAATTGCAAGGTATAATAAAAAAGCAACCAAATCAATCTACCGGTCAGGAGGAATCACGATATTGATAATAAAGAAGAACCGGGCTTTAGGGAATAATAATTCAGGTTGTGATTAGTTCGGGGGGTGCGATATAATATGAATTAATTCATAGACAGGCGATGAAATCCAAACGGATAACATGATGCGAAAAGATTTGTTAGGGCAAGACATGAGGTGTGATAGGATGAAAAATAATTGCAAATATACTGATTTAGAGGCGACGCTGCGCATTGATTGTGAAAAATGCAGCGGTTTATGTTGCGTCGCCTTATATTGTATGAAAACAGATGGGTTTCCCGATAATAAGCAAGCGGGGGTGCCCTGCAAACACTTGAGGGCAGATTTTTGCTGTGATATCCATGGGCAGCTGGCAAATAAAAAAATGAGGGGCTGTCTGGCATATGATTGTTTTGGGGCCGGTCAAAAAGTGACCCAAAGCAGTTATGCCAATGAAAACTGGAAAACCAATCCGGAAAAGGCCAATGAAATCTTTCAGGTCTTTATGGTTGTTTTTCAACTACACCAGATGGCCTGGTATTTATTGGAGGCGTCGTCTTTGGTCACGGATAAACGGATCAGCGCGGAGTTAGATGCTCTGATTGCCGAAAACATTAAAATGACCGCATTGACCCCGGCTGAAATTCTGCAGATTGATCTAACAAACTATCAAACCGGTGTTAATCCGGTGTTAAAAAAGGTAAGTAATCAACTATCAGCCGATTCTTTTGACAAGACAGAGCGCAAAGATTATTTTGGTAAAAATTTTAAACGGGTGAATCTTAATGGCCGAGATTTTAGTATGGCATTGATGATTGCGGCAAATCTGGAAGGCTGCAGCCTGACAGGAACTAATTTTCTGGGTGCCGATTTGCGGGACGCAAACATCAAAAATACAGATTTAAGCGGCAGTCTTTTTTTAACACAAATGCAGATCAATGCCGCCCAGGGAAATGCTAAAACTAAGCTTCCGTCGAATTTATACCGACCTGGCAGTTGGGATTGATCTTAATCAGGCTGGTCAAATATTCTTGTATTATCAACCAGGACGTTCTGGTTTCGCAATGAGTGATTATTTTAAAAATTGGAGGAAGAGAAAATGATGGGAACAATATATTTATATGTCTGTGATACCATGGCAGATTGGGAAATTGGATATCTAACGGCGGAACTTAACACCGGCAGATATTTCAAAAAGGGGCTGGCACCCTGCAAAATAGTAACTGTAGGCGTTGACACGACACCAGTTACGACGATGGGTGGGTTGAAAATACGACCGGATATCAGTGTGGCGAAGTGCGATTTAAAAAGCGCAGATGCTCTGATTTTACCCGGCGGAGATACCTGGTTAGAGGCAATCCACGAGCCGATCATCAATAAAGCCAAGCAGGGTATTAAAGAAAACATGATTGTGGCCGCCATTTGTGGCGCGACAATGGGACTTGCCAAGAATGGTCTGCTGGATTCAAGAGTTCATACAAGCAATGATCTGGGCTATCTCAAAATGGTCTGTCCGGATTATCAAGGTGAAGCATATTACAAAAATGACCCAGCGGTTACGGATGGAAGCTTAATCACGGCGACCGGGATCGCGCCACTGGAATTTACGGTGGAGGTCCTGAAAGCTTTGGCGGTCTTTTCACCTGAAACATTAGATGCCTGGTATCAGCTTTACAAAACCCATGAATCGGAGTACTTTTATGCGTTGATGAACTCGATACAATAGTGAAGGTCGTCTTGGTACAACAGCTACATGTTACGTTCGGTTGAATTAAAAAATAGCAAAGGTAATGATACGAATTAAAACGTAAGGATAAAATCACCGTGCCATTGATTACCAACAAAAATGACATTAACATAACCTAAAGACAAACGTCTATGCCAAACGAAATATAAAAAAGCGGAGGAAAATATGCAAATAGAAACACTAAATAACAACGGCCAGAGTATTGCCTATGTGCAGACAAGCACACCGATCCTGACCGATGTTCAGTCCGCACTGGATTTAATGGCGACAGTACGGTATGAAACCGAATGTGACGCGATCATTGTCGATAAAGAGGCATTAACAGAAGCTTTTTTTGATTTAAAAACCCGGCTTGCCGGAGAAATCACCCAAAAATATGTGAATTACGGCATCCAGCTGGCAATCATCGGTGATTTTTCCGGGTATACCAGCAAGGCACTCCTTGATTTTATTTATGAATCCAATCAGGGCAAACATCTGTATTTTGTGTCAGATGTGGAAGAAGCGCTGAAGAAACTAGGTTAAAATAATATTCGTCGTAAAAAGCGATCATAATCAAGTAATGAAAAATCCGTTTTAAGCAATTTAATAAGCGGCCGTAGCTACAGGTATGGAAAAAACTTAACGCCAACATGGTATTTCAATAATGAATTTTGATAATTTCAAGGAGGTTTCATGATGAAAAAGGTAAAATGGAAATTACCCTCAGAACAGCGCGATGAATTGCTCAGCCTTTTGAGCGCCCGTTTCGAGAAAAATATGAACCGTCATCAAGGTTTAACCTGGGCTGAGATTCAGGCAAGACTGGAAATTAAGCCAGAAAAACTATGGTCACTCAATGAAATGGAAAAAACCGGCGGTGAACCGGATGTAGTTAGCTATGATCAGGATGCGAAGGAATACATTTTTTATGATTGCTCGGCAGAAAGTCCAAAAGGCCGTAGAAATGTTTGTTACGACCGTGAAGGGTTGGATTCACGGAAAGAACATAAACCGGAGAATAGCGCCATTGATATGGCAACCGCCATGGACATTGAGCTATTAACTGAAGAACAATACCGGGAATTACAGAAACTGGGGAGTTTTGATACGAAAACGTCAAGCTGGGTGAAAACACCGTCTGAGATCAGAAAACTCGGCGGGGCGCTCTTTGGTGATCGCCGTTACGACCACGTCTTTATCTATCACAACAGCGCCCCTTCTTACTATGGAGTCAGAGGTTTTCGCGGTGTTCTAAAGGTCTGAATTATAAAAAAATGTTAAAGCCGGTAATGTCGCGGAGAAGGAGGGAAAATTGAAAGAAGAGATAAGAAAAAAAGTTTTAGATCTGGGAGCTGATGTATGTGGTTTTGCAAATATTGACAGATTTATTGATGCCCCTGAGGGGTTTCACCCTTGTGAGTGTTATCGCGATTGTAAATCTGCAATAGTGATTGGTTTTGCTTTACCGAAAGGTTTGTTTGAGGTTAAACCCGATTTGATGTATGGACATTTTAATAATCTGACAACTCCAGAAGTTGATAAGATTACGATGTCCACAGCAAAAATAATCGAAGATAGCTATAATGGGGTAGCTGTTCCAATACCATGTGATGCCCCCTATGAATATTGGGACAGTCAAAAAATGGAAGGACGTGGCTTGATTTCAATGAGACATGCTGCTGTTAATGCCGGAATTGGAACTTTGGGTAAAAATACCTTACTCATTAATGAAAAATATGGGAATCGACTAACCATCGGCGTAATCCTGACAAATCTCGAATTAGGATCAGATGACTTTGCCGAATCCATTTGTGTTGACGGATGTAATTTATGTATAAAAAGCTGTCCTGCTCAAGCAATAAATGAAGAATCTATTATTCAGAAATTATGCCGAAACAACGCTTTTGGAAAAACGGAACGAGGGTTTGACACCGTTGTGTGCAATAAGTGCCGGACGGTATGCCCGATGCGGTTTGGTCAATCAGATTAGTATAAGAAGAATAAGAATAAACCCTTAAGCTTAGAACTGCCAATGGCTCGTGATTGCGTGACCTTTAGGCAGTTTTCTTTTTATTAAATGGTTAGAGTCAGAATATGGTTGCGAAATTTACGCGGGAGTTTAGTTTACTGGTGCAATGATACTAAAAAAGAGGATTGACAAAACGATTGAAATGGAATATCCTTATGATAAGTAGTACAAATCATACTTATCATACTTTGTGCATTGAATGGAGGAAAATAATGACTCAACGAAAAGGAAAATATGCCTGGACTGTTAAGGTCGGCGAAAAAGGCCAGATTGTCATTCCCAAAGAAGCAAGGGATGTATTTAATATTAAACCGGGCGACACATTAATATTGCTGGGAGATGAAGAACAGGGAATTGCCATTCCCCCTAAAAATATGTTTGCTAAAATTTCGCAAATGGTTTTTGGCGGAATGAACGCTGATTCAGATCAGGGTGATGAAAAATGAGCGTTCTGGCGGTTAGTAATTTATGCAAAAAATACGATCAATTTCTACTGGATAATGTTTCTTTTGCGTTGGAAAAGGGCACCATCACCGGTTTTATTGGACGTAACGGCGCCGGCAAGACCACAACGCTTAAGTCACTGCTGAACTTTGTTCATCCGGATCGGGGTGAGATTTTATTTTTCGGAAAGGGCTTTAAAGCGAGCGAGTTTGAAATTAAGCAAAAAATCGGCTTTGTTGCAGGGGGAATTAATTATTATCCCAAAAAGAAGATCAAAGCAATTACGGCAACAACCCGGCGTTTTTATGAGAATTGGGATCAACAAGCCTATCAGCTTTATATGAAACGATTTGAATTGGACGAAAATAAAACCCCTGATGAATTATCAGAAGGAATGAAGGTAAAATATTCACTTGTACTGGCGCTTTCGCATCAGGCGGAACTGTTAATTCTGGATGAACCTACAAGCGGTCTTGATCCGGTTTCAAGAGATGACTTACTCGATGTCTTTTTAGGACTGTTACAAGCGGGGATCACCATTTTATTTTCGACCCATATTACCTCGGATCTGGAGAAGTGTGCGGATAATATCATCTATATCCAGAAGGGCAAGGTGTTGGCTAACAGCGATATGGCATCATTTCTGGCACAATATAAGGTTCTGGAATTTTCAGATGAACAACTGACCAATGATTTAAGATCCAAACTGATCGGATATAAACAGACCAAGCACGGCTATCGGGCGCTGATTAAATCAACAGATGTTAGTCATATCGATGATAACGTGACTGATGCAGATTTGGAAGCGATTATGATTCATATGGAAAAGGAATGATATCGTAATGAATAATCTGCTCTACAAAGAATTTAAGCTGGCGATGCATCCGACTGCACTTATATTTCTATCCCTGTCAGCAATGATGCTGATCCCGAATTATCCCTATTATGTGACGTTTTTCTACACCAGCCTGGGGATCTTCTTTATGTGTTTAAGTGGGCGAGAAAATAATGATATTTTTTATACCATGACACTCCCGGTTCGCAAAAAAGATATTGTCAAATCCCGCTTCTTATTTGTTGTCATTATTCAGATGGCCCAGGTTTTAACGGCGATCCCCTTTGCATATGTGAGAAGTTTATATGATATGCCGGGCAATCTTGTCGGGATTAATGCAAACACGGCATTTTTCGGGTTATCCTTTTTAATGATGGGTCTCTTCAATTTCGTCTTCTTTATCAAGTATTATAAGGATACCAACAAGGTTGGGGCCGCCTTTGGCTGGGGCAGTCTGGTGATGGCGATCTTTATGATCATTGCCGAAACAAGTGTCCATGTGGTGCCATTCATGAAGAATTATCTGGATACGAATGATCCGGATTTTATTCAATATAAACTGATGGTATTAGTCGTCGGCATCCTCTTTTATGGTCTGCTGACATTTGCTGCTTACAAAAAATCAGTAGGTTCCTTTGAAGCGTTGGATTTGTAGGCGACAAATTATTCAGCTCCTTATTAATATTATAATGTTTCAAGATTATCTGTCCTCTCTTTCCATGCCCAAATAAGCGAGCAAGTTTTTCGCCGACTAAAAATCAAGGTGCGTCATTGACGAGATAGCCCATTTGCCGATTATGCAGCAATCGGGAGAATGTTGTTTAAATGTTATGATACTAAACAATATTATATAAGAAATGGCAAGGGTTACGCTCATATCGACCGGCAGAATTATCGCAGGAAAAGGCTTTCGGAAATATGACATAATCAAACCGGTATAACAGGCTTGTGACCAGCATCGATAATTTTAAAAACCTTGAAGCAATCAGAATCAGCTGAGGTGAAGGAGCGTATAATTCTTTTAGAATTCGATAAATGACAAGAAGTGGTGAAGGCGAAATAGAACAAACATAGGTAGGGTGTTGCATAATTACTGAAAAACGACCGCATCGACGGGGTCGAAAAAGTCCCGGCAAAAATTCTTTTTTTAAACTTTAACCTTAAGGTGGTGTCAAAAGCTTTGAAAAGGTGTATAATACAATGGATAAATAAAACACGGAGGTAGTTATGAATTTGTCACAGTTGGAACGAATGAAAAATGATAACGGTTTTATAGCAGCGCTGGATCAAAGTGGCGGTAGCACACCAAAAGCACTGGCAAGCTATGGTATTCCCCAAGAAGCTTATGCGGATGAAACTGAGATGTTTCAAATGGTTCACGAGATGCGTTCACGGATTATGAAGAGCCCTGCTTTTACAAAAGCAAGAATACTGGCAGCCATCCTGTTCGAAAAAACAATGGACATGCAAGTAGATGGAAAATACAGTGCAGATTATCTTTGGGACAGTAAAGGAATCTTACCAATATTGAAAGTTGATAAGGGTTTATTAGAGTTGGAAAACGGTGTTCAATTAATGAAACCGATTCCGGACCTCGATGCATTGCTGGTTCGGGCGAAAGAACGACATATATTTGGGACGAAAATGCGTTCCGTTATAAAAGAAGCGAATCCAATGGGTATAAAAGCCATTGTTGATCAACAATTTGAGCTGGGTAAAGCGATTGCAGCGGCAGGGTTTATTCCGATTTTAGAGCCGGAAGTTGATATTCATGCCCCTAATAAGGCCGAAGTCGAAGTTATACTTAAACAGGAAATCCTCGAACACCTGAAAACATTGGATGAGAATTGTCACGTTATGTTTAAACTGACCATTCCAGATGTTGACAATTTCTATGAAGAGATCACCCAGAATCCAAATGTTATCAGAGTTGTTGCACTTTCTGGCGGATATTCCAGAAAAGAGGCAAATGAAAAACTGGCAAAAAATCCGAAACTGATTGCGAGTTTCTCAAGGGCACTAACTGAAGGACTCAATGCGAACCAAAGTGACGAAGAATTTAACGCAGTATTAGATGAATCGATTCAATCAATTTATGAGGCCTCGATTAAATAAAAAAAGAATGGCAAACAAATCTTTTAAGCAGCGATTTGTTTGCCGTCTTCTATTTTTTGAACGATTGTTAGGACTCGACTACTCAGGAACAACATGATACAATAAGCGAACAACCGGTGGGTTTGGTTACGGTGAAAACCCTGAGTAGAGCGGGGATTGATGAGGAAGAAAAGTCGGATTGGAGGGCTGAAGATGAATGATCTGTTGCTGATAAGCGGATCCATGATTATTGTAGTTTATTTGATCATTTTATCAAAAATAACAAAAAATATTGAACGATCAATCAGATTGTCAAATGCCTTTGTGGCTTTGGCTTGTTTTTTGATCTGTTTTTCACATTCGAGTTATATAAATTTTATCACGCTGCCCTGGGAAATGATTAGTATCAGTGCCGTATTTTTCGATTTCGGACTGGTCGCTTTCCTGGTCGGACTGTTTATCATGTTTGTCGAGCTGCTTAAAGATCCAATGTTTAAGTATTCGCCATATGTTGTTATCATTGGAATGAGTTTATTGACGATGTATGGTAATCTCGCCGTACCAATCGGATGAGGGCTTATTTAGGGAAAGCAGCAGGGTTGTGGTTTTATCCTGGGGTACACTAAGGCAGCGAATGAATCAGCACATAAAGCAGCAATTAATAAAAGGTCCTCAGGAACTTGGGGATAAAGGCAGATTGAAAAACTGCTCAGCTCGTTCCACCCATTCTTCGGGATGATAAGCACTGATTTCGGAATGACGATAACCCGGCAATTCAATTAATTGACAGTTCTTAACAGCGGTTTGGAATAGCGCACCAGACTCTTTAATGCACTTCATTTCCTTACTGCCATACCAGTAAAGTATATCGCTCTGGCTGTTTTTCAAACTGTCTTTCAGTTCATAGTTATAATAGGTGTCAAAAACCTGATTCATTGTTTCAATCTTAACGGCTGGGATATCTCGCAAGTATAATTCAGCAATGTCATCAGGTAAATGCATTTGTTTAGGAAGCATTGTCAGCGCCCACTGATTAAATCTTTTTGAAAACAGCCATTTGCCAAAATATTTATAGACAAAGCGACTGTATTTTAAAAGAGCTGGCTGGGGAATACACAGGCCACTTTCGATAATCGCTTTTTCGGCAAGGTCGGCTCTTCTGGATAAGAGTTCAATGGCGATCTGCCCGCCCAGAGAAACCCCGCTGAGGGCGAAAAGTTTGCCATCATTGTTGTGGTCAATATAATCAAGTATTAAATCAGCAATTTTTTCGGTAGAACAATAGGGCACTCCGGCTTCTTCACCGTGACCGTCGATTACTGGTAAGATCACATGGTATTTATGTTGCAATAATCGGGCTTCTTGTAAATATAGCCAATAGGACCAACCAGCACCGTGAACGAGCATGATCGATGGTGATTTTTTATCCCCGTATTCATAAAACTTCATCACTTATTCCTTTCCTGGTCTGCTAAAATAATTCATCTAACATATTTTCAATCAGCTGAAGGATAATTTTCTCAATCCCGGCTTCCACCAAGATATCTTTGTTTTGGACTGTGAGATTCATGATCTGAACCCAGTTAATAACGGCATCAAGATCACATGGCTCTTTTTTTTCACGTACATAGCGTAAATTTCTTTCCATTGCTACTTTTATATCGGTTATTTCATAAAGACAATCGCTAGGAAGCCGGGTGGATAAGTTCTGAAGATCTTCTCTGGTCAAAAAACGATAGACATTGTGCTCATCTTTCAAAAACATACAAGCGTATAATTCGCGCAAATCATTTCGTTCAAGATGTGCCTTTGCCTGAATGATTTCTTCAAGCTTATCGTTTATGCTTTGCTGGTATGAATCAGCAAGTGCATAAACCAGCATTTCTTTAGAGTTGAAAAAATTGTAAAAGGTACCTTGGGCAATCCCCACTCTTTTTGTAAGTTCGTGAATACTCATTTTTTTTAGACCATTCCGCCTGATCAATTCCAAGCCAACCATCATGAGCTGATTTGCTATTTCTTGTCGTTTTTCGTTTGAATATATTTTTGGCACCGTCTCACCCCTCATTAATATGAATATATATTATTTATATTCATATTATTAGTATAGACCAGATTTATTTCTTTGTCAACGCAGCGATTATTATGCTAAAATTATAAATATCGACAGCTATCTCATTAAATTATCGTATTTGACAGATGAGTGTAGGCAATTAAATCAGTAGATTCTAAATAAAGAGAGGTAATTTGTATGGAAGAAAATCTAATTGCCCCCTGCGGCATGAATTGCAGCTTATGTGTCGCCTATCAAATGAAAAAAGGTGATTTGAAAAAGCAGGGATTTAATCGAAAATACTGCCCCGGCTGTATTCCCAGAGGCGAAAACTGCACCCATATGGGCGATCAGTGTGAGCTGCTTAAAAATGGCCGGGTTCGTTTTTGTTATGAATGCAGTGATTTTCCCTGCAAGCGGTTAAAAGGACTGGATAAGCGTTATCGGACCAAATATCATATGAGCATGATTGAAAACCTGAAGGCGCTTCAGAAAAATGGGATGGCCGCGTTTCTCAAAAGCGAAAAGAAGCGGTGGGCATGCCCAAAATGTGGTGAACCAATTTGCTGTCATAACGGGCTCTGTCTGCATTGTGATCTTGAGATTTTGCGAACAAACAAACGATACCGCTGGAATGAGGAGGGAATATAAGTGAAGACGAAACTACGTAAATGGAAGATGGAAGATGCCCAGCAGCTTTCAGAGATGTTGAACAACCAGAAAATTCTGGCTAACCTGCGGGACGGATTGCCATTTCCCTATACCATTGATGATGCAAAAAAATATATTCAGGCCATGCTGGATGCCGATCAAGACCAAACCTTTGCTTATGCCATCACCGATGAAGATCGGGTCATTGGCAGTATTGGCGTGTTCCGCAAAGATAATATCCATTTTCAAACCGCTGAACTGGGTTATTACATTGCCGAACCTGATTGGGGTCAGGGTCATGGAACCCGGGCGGTAAGACAGGTCTGTGAACTGATTTTTGAAACAACCGATATCATCCGGATTTTTGCCGAACCTTTTGCCCGAAACCTGGGGTCATGTCGGATTCTTGAAAAAGCGGACTTCCAACTGGAAGGAATACTCAGAAAAAATGCCCTTAAAAATGGTCAAACAGAGGATATGAAACTATATGCGTTAGTCAGAGCATAAGGACCGGGCAGGATGTTGAAGAACGAATTGGTCAGTAAAGCCATCGAATATATTCTCAAAAATATGAATGAGGAAATCGCCATCGAAGACGTGGCGGAATATTGTCATCTTTCCAAGTATTATCTTTGCAGAGTTTTCAAAGCCGAAACTGGTGAAGGGGTTTACGCCTTTATCAAGCGTCTGAGAATGGAACAAAGCGCCATTGAAATGAAGATTGGTAAGGACAAATCGATTACCGATATCGGGATGACCTATGGCTACAGTTCATCAAATTACAGCACCGCTTTTAAGAAGCACCATCACCTTTCCCCGGCGGAATTTCGCAAAACTGTCAATGCCAGCTGTGCCCCGCACCCGTATCTTCCTGATCAGTTGGCACGATTTCAGTCCTTTGAGGGATACGATCAGAAGATTGAGATCAGGGATCTGGCGGATTTTCTGGTGATCTATGAGCGGTATCTGGGAAATTATCTTGATCTCGGAGTACAGTGGGAAGCTTTTACAGCCAAGTATCAAGCCGATATTAATGCCGATGCCCTTCTGATTGAACGTTACTATGATGATCCAGCCATTACCAGAGTTGGCCAATGTTTGTATGATCTTTGTATGACCGTCGAGGCGAATTGCCAGCTCGCGAATATCACTACCATTGAGGGCGGAAAATTTGCGGTTTATCGCTTTGATGGTCAGATCAAAGATATCTATGAAACCCTTCAGGGCATCTTTAATATCTGGCTGCCAAACAGCGGCTATGAAATGGATGAACGCTATGGGCTTGATATTTATCGCCAGATTGATAGAGAAAACAGCCAGGTGATTATGGATTTGTGCATCCCTGTTAAATAGCGCAAGAATTCAGAAGTAACGACACAGACTTTCTTTTATAATGATAATTGTCAAGGGACAGCGGTCGGTTTAAAAGCGGTCTGTTTTTAAGTTTTTGGAAATACTTAATTTGAAAATCTTATTAATAGAAAAGCTACCGCAATCAATTAAGCCGGTCCGGCGCATCAATAAAGCAAAAACGGAGGATGTTAATATGTTTGATATCAGAAAAATTCAGGAACAGGTTATTTATCAGGCGGTCAAAGATAAAAGCAATGAGGAGGTCGCCAACGCAATCGTTTTTGGCCCGGATGAACAGGCGAAAAAAGAGGATAATCCGGCATGGGTCAAAGCGACGATGGAACGGCTGGAAAACCAGTTTGATCATGATACTGTTGTGCAGATCAGGAGAAACTGTCAATGCGGCTACGGCATGGATGAGAAATTGACGTTGGTAGAAGAGCTGGTTGCAGCATCCGCGAGTCTGGAAGAATTCGGAAAGCTGGATAAGGCCAATGCGGTGGGGCTTTTTAGTGACAATGGGGAACTTTATCTGCAGTTTCCTTTTTGTCCCTGCCCAATGCTGGAAGGAGTTGATCGCCTGGAGACCGATACCTGGTGTCAATGCACCACCGGTTACAGCCAGGTACTTTTCGAAAAAGCGTTCCAGTGTCAAGTTGCGGTGGAGCTCCTGAAAAGCATCAAAATGGGTGATGACAAATGTCTGATGAAGATTATTCCCGAAAAAGATATCTGGAAATAAAAATCATCAGGAGAAATCTCGCAGATTATAACCAGAATTTTGACCTGAGCCGGTGCTGCAGATAAAAATGTAGTAGCGGCGCTTGTCTTTTTAGGGTAGTGGAAGAGTCACGCAAAAGTCAATAAACCATAAAGTCAGCAGTGATTTAGCCATCAAACGAGGTATTAATGTCAAACTCAAATAAATATCTTATCGTGAAGCGATAAAGAATTGCAAAAAAATCAGAATAATAGTATCATTACAACTAAGTAACTAATTATAGTATAAACGGTTCTGTTCCACCTGAATAACCTGTTATTCAGGTGGAACAGTGAAATGCCACAATTGTCGGAACAAGAAATTATTTAAGAGAGACGAATTTATGTTATTTATATTAATGGGACTTTTAGCATTTCTTCTTTTTGTAGCATATGATATCAATGATGTGATTTTTAAAAATAATATAATAAGGCGGTTCTTTTTTTTAGGTTCATTCCTTTTAATTTTTGCGACAGCGGGGATTATTATTGAAGCATTCGATGTTATTGTATGGAATTTTTGGTGGATGAGCATTTTTGGGATGTTTTCATTATTTTTCCTGATCTTGTTGATCTATACACTTTTTTTTGCATTGCCATTTAATGAGACTTATATTATTAGTAATGGATCACCTCAAGTTTATCGAAATGGTGTATATGCCTTATGCAGGCATCCCGGGGTGTTATGGTTTGCGGGATTTTATTTCTGTTTATGGCTTGCTTTAAGAATCCCGATGCTATTGTGGGCAGCAATAATTTTTGGTGGTTGTAATTTTTTGTATATCGTTTTTCAGGATCATTGGACTTTTATCCGTATTTTTGACGATTATCAGGACTATAAAAAAACCACTCCTTTTATTATTCCAAATTTCGATAGTATCAAGCGTTGTTTACTGACATTAAGGCAAGAAAAGGAGCAATTCGGTGAAGTTTGAAGAGAAATTAAAGAATCGCCAATATGAAATGTTATGGCAGGAGTATTGCGGTTTTTTAGATCTTGATACAGAGTCCTATATGACCATCCAAAATCGCCTGATGCTGGAACAAATCTCGCTATGGAGTCATAGTGAACTTGGTAAGCAAATGCTTAACGGAAAAAGACCGGAGACCATCGACGAATTTCGGAAAGCGATGCCCTTATCCACCTATGGCGACTATGCTGATGTTTTATTGCAAAAAAAAGGTGAAATGCTTCCGGATCAACCTGTTTTATGGATCCAAACCACTTGGGAAGGAGGCAAACAGCCGATTAAGGTGGCACCCTATACTAAGAGTATGTTGGATACGTATCGCAATAATACGATTGCTTGTTTAATGCTTTCCACCAGTAATGAAAAGGGAAAGTTTGATGTCCGTGCGACAGACAAAATTCTTTACGGATTAGCACCACTTCCATATGCAACAGGATTGCTTCCCTTGGTATTAAACGAAGAAATTGGTATTGAATTTTTGCCACCGGTACGGGAAGCAGAAAAAATGACCTTTAGTGAGCGTAATAAAAAAGGCTTTAAACTGGGACTCAGAAAAAATATTGACTATTTTTTTGGTCTGGGAAGTGTTACCTACTTTGTTAGTCTCAGCTTAGCTTCCATGGGCAAGAGTTCAAGCCAAACTTCATCAAGCGATTCTAAAAACAGTAAAATGAAATATTCTTTACCAATGTTGGGGAAATTCATCTTAGCAAAATATCGTTGCAAAAAAGAAAATAGGGATTTAAAACCAAAGGATTTATTTAAGTTAAAAGGCTTTATGGTTGCGGGTACTGATAACGATTGCTATAAAGATGATCTGGAGGATTTGTGGGGCATTCGTCCGATGGAGATATTTGCGGGAACAGAGCCGACCTGTATTGGTACTGAAACCTGGACAAGGGATGGGATGTATTTCTTCCCGGATGCCTGTTTTTATGAATTTATCCCGGAAGATGAAATGAACCGAAGTTTTGAGGATGACAGCTATCAACCCAAAACCTATCTGATGGATGAGGTGCTTTCCGGAGAAAAATATGAGCTAGTGATCTCTGTATTCAAGGGCGGCGCATTCATGCGGTACCGAGTTGGTGATGTTTATCGTTGTATCGGGTTGAAAAACGATGACGATAAGACCAGAATTCCCCGGTTTAAATATATTGACAGAATTCCAACAATAATCGATATTGCTGGCTTTACCAGGATTTCAGAGCATTCTATTAAAACAGCAATAGATTTATCGGGTCTTAACATTGAAGAGTGGATTGCAGTGAAGGAATATAATGATCACAATCGCCCTTTGATACACCTATTTGTTGAAATTAAAACATCGTCCCTTGTCAGTTGTGGACTTGGGAAGGAAATACTTAAAGAACATTTAACGGTTTATTTTAAATATGTTGACCATGACTATAAAGATTTACAACGTATATTAGGAATGGATCCTTTGGAGGTAACCATTTTGAAAAGTGGCACCTTTGAAGAATATAATAAGCAAACGGGAAAAAAATTAAGACATATCAATCCATCGAAATATGAAATTAAAGAACTTTTATCAATCGAAAAGAAAAATTTTTCGATTGATCGTGCAAGAGGCAGATGATGGATAGTTTTGTATACATACCGATCACAGCCTTATGCTGTTACACCTTTTTGCTGCTGGCTTTTGTGGCGGCCAAAAAAAGTAAGCTGATCAATTCATTCTTGCTTTTTCTATCCGCAATAATTCTATGGACAGGCGGTTCGCTTTGCATGAGAATGCAATTGTGGCCAAGTCTTGATTTTTGGTACAATGCCTCTGTTCTAGGCTTAACTTTAATGCCTTTTGCTTTTTTTATTTTTGTGATCGAATTTATTGGGTTAAGAGATCGGTTTTTTAAAGCAGGTTATTTACTGATCGTTTTTCTAGTAAATATCATTAATGTCTTGACCGGTTTTTTTCTTAGTGCCCCGCAAGCTATCATTGGAACTGATGAAAAAGTGAGTTTTATCTACAATGTTACATGGCCAGTAAGTATTTTATTTGCTATATGTGTTGCGATTACCTCTCACTCGCTGTATCTATTATTTAAATACAGCAAAACCAATGAAATAGCAAAAAAACAGTTTATGCCGATTGTCTATGGCGTTTTTATTTTAGTAGTTGGTCATCTGGCTTTGTTTGTTCCATTATTCAAAGGCTTTCCAACAGATATTCTGTCCGGTGTTTGTTTTGCTTTTTGCTTATTTTATGCATTATATAGGCGTCGTTTATTCAAATTAACGCTTCTTGTTTCCCGGGGGAGCTGCTATGGGATTGCGGCAACGCTGTCCTTATTGTTATTTTCAAATTTCATTAGTTTATTTCAAGCATTTATTGATACAAATTTGTCTAATTTTAAAGAACACAGTGTTTTGATTATCGCCGTTTTTTTTACCTTGGCAACATTCGTTATTTACCAAGGAATGAAGCAGTTTATCGATAAAGTCTTTACCAAGGAAGAAATCCATCAAGCAGAAAATTTAAAAGAGTTCAGTATGATGGTTTCGAAAAGTTTAAATGCAAATGAGATCCTGGAAGAATTAGTAGATGTCATTCAAAAAACAATTACGGTCAAAAAAATATATGTATGCATCAGAAATGAAAAAAATGATTCCTTTTTTATGATACACAGCACCAGTCCTCTCGATAAAAAGTACTTTTGTATTCAGGAAGACAATCCGATCGTGACATGGTTATCCAATAACGAAGGCTGTTTGTTAATGAAAGATTTCAAACGCACAGTTGCATACAAATCGATGTGGGAAGAAGAAAAAAAACAATTCGCAGATTTGAAAATTGAGTGTTTTGTATCCCTGAAAGATGCTGCAGAATTGGTGGGAATCGTCTTGCTTTCGGAAAAAGAAAAACATAGCGGTTTTACCTATGATGATATTAATTTCCTGGGTTCTGTCGAATCGATAGGATCCATTGCAGTTAGAAATTCGAGACTTTATGAGAAAGCCTATTTGGAAGCGCGAACTGATGAATTGACGGGCTTGTTAAATCGCAAATATTTTTATGAAACTTTACATGGCGAATATGAAAAGAATAAAGGTCAATCGCTGGCGTTGATTATCCTGAATATTGATGATTTTAAATTGTTTAATCAACTATACGGGAATAAAGAAGGGGATATAGCGCTTCAGATGATTGCAAAAATTATTCAGGCTTCTGTTGGAAGCAATGGATATGTAGCCCGATATAGCGGCAAGGAGTTTGCAATAATCCTTCCGTTGTATGATTTGCTTAGGGCGAAAAATTTAGCTGAAACTATTCGCCTGCAGATAGCAGATATGAATAAATATAATAAAGAGTATCGGTTAAAAACACTGACATTAAGCGGGGGAATTTGCGCAATACCTTATGCAGCAAGCAGCGTAAAAGAATTAATCGACAATGCCGATAGAGCCATATATTATGTTAAAAGAAATGGCAAGAATGCGATCATGACCTATTCTGAGCGTGATCAGAATCTGGGGGAAGGAAATGTCACAGCGGAGACCTTAAAACTAAAAGAAAACATATATTCTGATTATGAAAAAACGATCTATGCGCTAACAGCGGCCATTGATACGAAGGATCACTATACCTTCGATCATTCTAATAATGTCGCTTACTATGCGGTAGAGCTTGCCTACGCTTACGGAATGAATAAAGAAACAGCTGAAATCATCAGAGAAGCGGCGTTGCTGCATGATGTCGGAAAGATCGGCATCCCAGAACAAATCCTTAACAAACCGGGTAAACTTACACCTGAGGAATATGAGGTCATGAAAGGACACGTGGAAAATTCAATAGATATTATCCGACACCTGCCATCGCTTGATTATGTCATCCCGGCAGTAATTGGACATCACGAACGTTATGATGGCTTAGGGTATCCAAGACGAATAGCAAAACAGGATATTCCTGTGTCGGCAAGAATTTTATGTATTGTAGACGCCTTTGACGCCATGGTTTCTGAACGTTCCTACAAGGAAGCTTATTCAGTGGGCCATGCTTTGAAGATTATTGAGGACGAGGCTGGTTTGCAATTTGATCCAGAATTAGCACATGTTTTTGTGAAATCGATAAAAAATGGATTGATTAAAATTAAACAAGCGACGAGTATGGAAGCTAATAAAAAAATCGTAAGTTTATAATTGACTTACGTTTTTTTTATTTCAAAAGAAGATTTCATGAGACTTAAACGATTACTCTATTTTTTTATGATGCTTAATATTTTATGTAATTATGGACTTGGAGTCGAATTGAATTACAATGATTATGCAATATAATGCAAAGAGAATTGCCTCATTTGGGGAATAGTTCTTTTCTTTGGGGCAAACCTCTGATAGAATATTCAGGAATAGACAGGAATTTATTATGCTAAGGAGTAGTGAGCGAGAATGAAAAGAAAAATTAAACTGGCAGGCCTGGTTTTAAGCATATTGCTATTGCTGACAGCTTGCTCGACGGCTGAAAAAACGGCCCTGGATCCTAAAAATCCGGTTTCCATTACCTTGTGGCATTATTATGTCGGGGATAATAAGATTGCGCTGGAAACAGCGGTGGATGCTTTTAACAAAAGTGTGGGTTCTGAAAAGGGCGTGGTGGTTAATGCTATGGCTAAGGGCAGTGTTACGGAATTGGAAAAAGCGGTCACTGATGCCGCCAAAGGGGTTGTTAATGCGGAACCCATGCCGGAGCTGTTTTCCTGCTATCCCGACAAAGCTCTGGATATTGATGAACTCGGCAAGCTATGTGATTTAAACGATTACTTCAGTGAAGCTGAACAGGCCTTGTATGTGGAAGAATTTTTAAATGACGGTCAGTTTGATGGCGAGCGGCTGCTGATTCTACCAATTGTAAAAAGCACTGAACTGCTTTATGTTAATGAAACCGCCTGGAATGAATTTGCTGCGGCCAATGGTCTGGATGCCACTAAACTTAGTACCTGGGAAGGGGTTTATGCGGCAGCGCAGGCTTATTACAAATGGACTGACGCCCAGACACCTGAAACCAGCGGGGATGGAAAAAGCCTGATGGGCGTTGATTCGGTTGCCAATTATGTTATTATCGGTAATAAACAATTAGGGGTTGAAGTCATTGATGGCCAAAACCAGCAGGTGGTGTTAAACCGGGCTGTGATGAAAAAGATCTTTGACACTTACTACGGCGGTATCAGTTTGGGCTATTTCAATGCGGTGGGGAAATTCCGGTCAGACGATATTAAAGCTGGTGATCTGGCGGCCTACGTGGGTTCGTCATCAGGGGCCGCCTATTTTCCAACCTGGATAGAAAAAGATAATACCCAGCTGCCGATCGACTTTTGGGCCTTATCCTACCCAGTCTTTGAAGGAGGTAGCCCATATGCAATTCAGCAGGGCGCGGGTATGAGTGTTGCGAACTCCACTCCCGAAAAGCAGGAAGGGGCCGCTGTTTTTCTAAAATGGTTTACCGCAGAAGCTCAGAACATTGAATTTGCGATGACCACCGGATATCTGCCGGTGCAAACCGGCGCTTATGAGAATGCTGAATTTAAAGCATCGCTGGAAGATCTCCGGGCTGGCGAGGCCGCCGAAAAAAATGTTGCCGCCGTTTATGACATTGCCCTGAATCAGATCATGGAGCGGGATACCTACGCCTCCTTACCGTTTAAAGGAAGCTATGAGGTCCGGTCCACCCTGGAAAAATCGCTGACGGCGATGGGCCAGTCAGGACGTCAAAATGCCACGGCATTAAAGGAACAGGGGCGGTCAGAAGCGGAAATATTAGCGTCATTAGAGCTGAATGCCCGGTTTGAAGAGTGGCTGACGGCTATTCGCAGTCAACTTGATAAGTCCGGCATCCCTTATATTGAAAATTAAGACCGCACAAAAATTTATTCTATTTCGATAAGGAAATTATCATGAAAAAAACCTGGACCCTCCGAAGACAGTTAAACATTCTATTGGCACTGATTGTGACCTTTCAAAGCCTTGCCTTACTCTCTGCCCTATGGGTATCCCAGGTATTTTTCATGCTGGATGCAGAAGCAGTGCGATTGCTGAACAATACCACTGAAACTAGGAGCAAAATATTTAACGCATCGATGGGCCAGACGATTGCCAATATGGCCGCTGAGACCGAACAACTAAATGCAGCATTGATTTTATTGGCCCGGCAACAGGGCAGTACCCCGGAAAGTTTGTATCTCAGCGATTTGGCATATAGTGAGACGGCTTTGCTGGCCAGCAGCGCATTGGTATCAATTTTAAAAGAGAATAGTGTAACGGGGGCGTTTTTTGTCTTAAATGGATCTAATTCAAACAAAGGCGATCCATCCGCCCATTCGGCGGTTTATATTCGCAACACCACCCCGGATAGTGGCGTGACATCAAACTATTTGCTGGAAATTGGTCCCATCGCGGTGTCCAAGCAATACACCATGGCGACCAGTATCCGCTGGAATCTGGATATCCGTTCAGGCAGTGAAGTGGGGGATTTTGATTTTTATGAAAAACCGATCTGGGCCAGTACCCAGTTTAAAAATTCTGAAATGGAACGCTATGGCTATTGGACAACGCCCCGGGATCTGTTAAAAGACAATCAGCAGGTTGTTTGCTATACCATGCCGGTTCTTGACGAAAATGGAAATGGCTATGGGGTGATCGGGATCGAAATTGATATGCCCTATTTTTCCCAACATTATCTGCCGGATTCCGATCTCCTTTATCATAACAGCTTTTACGTGATCGCGGGAATGAATGATCAGACCGTAGATCTTGACTGGTTTATCCCCAGTGGGGTACTGGCCGAAACCTATTTAAGAAACGGGGAGCAGCTGAAACTGAAATCACTGGAAAATGAAGGTGTTTTTGAAACTGAACTCGGCGAGTTGGGAACGATGGTTGCTTCAGCCCGGGAGCTGAAGGTCTATAGCGACAATTCACCCTTTGCGGATCAGAATTGGACCCTGGCCTGCCTTGTGCCCAGCGATGTTTTGCGAGAAAACTCGGCATCAGTGCGGGAAAAGCTGATTTATAGTATTGTGCTGACCACGATCCTGGCCTTTTCGGCAGTTTTTGTACTGGTCTACTTTTTTACCCGCAAAATCTCCCGGTTGTCAAAATATGTTCGGGAGCTTTCACCCCATGACGAAATTCATTTCAAGCCAACCGGAATGTTAGAGGTGGATGACCTGACTGCTGCCGTTGAATTGTTGAACCAGAGATTGAAGAATATTTCCAAAACCACCTCTAAAATTTTGGAACTGAGTTTATTGCCGATCGGTGGTTACGAAGTTCTGGACAGCGGTAAACAGGTTATTCTTACCGATTTTTTATATTGGCTGCTGCACCTGGATCCCGGTAGCCTGATTTCGAAAGAGGAATGGAGCGGCTACTATCAGAAACTTACCCGGCAACCACTGGAAGAGCAGGAAGATATTTATGAATATTACGATGATTATACCGAAAAGCAGATGTGGCTGCGGATTTTGGAGGTCAAATCGCCAAACGGCGTGGTTGGGGTGGTCCAGGATGTGACCGATGACATTGAAGAAAAACGGCGACTAACCAATGAGCTGGATTATGATGCGCTGACGGGTCTGTTTAGCAACACTGCCTTAAAGCGAGAGTCAACACGGCGAATTACCGAAAAGCCAAATGAAATCGGGGCGATGATTTTCATCGATCTCGACAATCTCAAATATATCAATGATACGTTTGGTCATGATGTCGGGGATCGGCTGATTATTCGGGCCAGTGAAATTTTTCGGTATTTTGAACAGTTTAGCGGTATTGTTTCCCGGATTTCAGGGGATGAGTTTGCCATTTACCTGCATAATTGCGGCAATCAGGACGAAGTCAGACAGATTATTAAAAATCTTTATGTCCATAGTAAGTCTATTTTGCTGACCACACCAGATGGCAGCGACAACCAGATCCGCTTTTCAGCTGGCGTTGCCTGGTATCCCCAGGACGCAAACAACGTCATGGATCTGCTGAAACTATCGGATTTTGCCATGTATGAGGCCAAAAATAAGGAAAAAGGCCGTTTGTTTGAATTCAATCGGGAGTATTATCAGCAAATGTCCTATCTGCTGGAAAATCGGGAGGCGATCAATCGCTTGCTGGATGAACAACTGATTCGTTTTGCCTTCCAACCCATCGTTGATTTGAAAACCGGAGAAATATTAGGTTATGAAGTATTAATGCGGCCACTGCTTGAAAATTTTAAAAATCCTGCTGAAATTCTGGCAGTTGCTGCAGCTCAGTCGAAACTGACACAATTAGAACGAATGATCATTTTTATGGCATTTGAAACGATTGAGAAACGATCCAAGGAGATTGGTGATAACAAAATATTTATTAACAGCATTCCCAGCCAGCGGCTGAATTGGGAAGATTTTTTAAAGATAAAAGAGCGTTATGGTCATCATTTCAAAAATGTTATTATTGAGGTTATTGAAGCAGAAACGCGAGACAGTGATAATCTGTCACAGAAAATCGAGAATATCCGAAGCAGTGGGATGCAGATTGCCCTGGATGATTTTGGCAGCGGTTATTCTAATGAGATTCGAATTTTATCGCTGTTACCGGATATAATCAAGATCGATATAGAGATGATTCAGGGAATCCACAATAATGAGGATAAACAAAATCTGGTCGCTAATCTGGTCGATTTTTGTCATAACAAGGGCGTCAAGGTTGTGGCTGAAGGTATTGAAGTCGCAACGGATCTGGCCACCGTGATTGAGATGGGCGTTGACTATGCCCAGGGTTTTTATCTAGGGCGGCCGGCGTTTGAGTTTTCGGCAATCAATCCGGAATTACGAAAAGAAATTTTGGATTTGCAAAATAAAGCATAAAGAAAAACTTCCTTGTCCAAAGTATCGTGGATAAGGAAGTTTTAATTTGCGAAAAAGAGGCAATGATGAAAATCAGGCTTCTCTGATTTTCCTGAGTAGCGGTGTTTTGGTAACCGTTAACCACAATCCACCGGAAAGCAGACCCAGAACGATGTTGAGTCCGCCAATAACGGGAATCAGATGATCCATGTTAAAGGAAATAATAATCATCCCCAGGCTTCCCATAATGGTGGCAAAAGAGCCCATCAGCGAAGAGGCGGAACCGGCATCCTCGGCTTGTTGATCCAGCATCAGGTAGGCACTGGGCGGCCGCGAACAGCTCTGTGCAAGGGTGGCTGGGAATAAGGCCAGCGCAAAGATAAAGGGATTGCTTTGTCCCAACAGAACAATGGCCAGACCACTTAAAATAGTAATGCCAAAACAAAGATTAATAATCGAAAAGCGTTTAAAACGACTGGACAATTTGATATAAATCAGTGGACCTAACATCATGGCCAGGGCATTAAAGGCAAAAAAGTAACTGTAAATCTGGCTGCTCGTCCCAAAATCATTTTGATAGATATAGGATGATGATGAAATAAAGGCCAGGCCTGAGATGCTGGAAAGGGAAAAGATAATAAGTAGAGAAGTAAAGCCGGGATTTTTAAGAACCACACCCAGTCGTCCCAGGGTGTAAAAAATATTACCAGAACCCCGGACTTCAATGGTTTCCTGGAAAGCAACTGAACCTAGAAGGATTATTATTCCGAGAAGGGCCTGAATGATGAAGACTCCTCGCCATGAGGTAAAGGTCAACAAAAGAGCCCCGATAACGGGGGCAACCGCCGGAACGATGATGACCATGGATTGAACCAGCGCCAGGGTTTTTTCCCGCTTTCTTTCAAGATAAACATCTTTAACAATGGCCGTGGCCACCGCACTGGCAGAACCACCACCGATGGCTTGCAGAACCCGGAACAAGATCAGCTGATAAATACTGCCTGAAACAGCACAGAGAAGGCTGGCAATGGCGTAGCCGGTAATACCGACCAGTAAAATTGGTCGCCGGCCATACTTGTCACTAAGCGGTCCCCAAATCAAAATACCGGCACTGAAAAAGATGAAAAACAAGATCAGCGTCAGATTAGTCAGATATTCGGGAACATTGAAATAAGTGGTCATCGTGGGCAGGGCCGGCAGATAAAGATCGGTAGACAGCGGGGCAAAAGCGCTTAAAAAAACCAGGAAGATCAGCAGACCCCGATCACCCAGGTATTTTTGTCCGCTAGTGCTTATATTAGAAGGGGCTGTTTGTTTTTTCATAGCTTCTCGCAATCTTATAAATTTTAGGTTGGGTGTTACATCTTAACCCTATTTAATATTATAATACAGATAGCTTATATTTCAAGTAATTATCCTAATGGGTCAAGATAAAAAAATCGGCTTGGTTCCAGAACAAAATAATGACCGAAATTTATAACTTCTGCAAAGATAGTCCCCATGTAAAAACGAACCGCCAATCCCCTGGGAATATCGCGAATGGCTTCCTTTATAATTCAGGGAACGGCGGAACTGTATTGACATGGGTGTTTAATTAATCTATAGTATTTAGAAATAGGTTCTATAATACATTTGCTGCAATTAGGAGAAGAAAATGGAAGCCCTGTGCTATGAAAATTGAAAAAAGAAGCAAGCGAATTGTGATATCGTTAATGGTACTTTTTATCCTGACGGTTCTATTTTTAGCCAGCGCCAACAGCGAAGAGGATCTTAGAATTGTTGGTGAAAATTCAATTATTCTTTCGGATAACTGGACAATCCGCTATGGCGATTCCCAGGAGCAGGCGGTGCGTTTGCCGGTCGATCTTGATGTCGAACCGGGAACTGCGTACGAGGCCTTAATTGTCCTTCCCAACGTCGCGAACCAGCTGGATTATTTATTGCTGCGTGCATCGATGCAGGATGTTGTCGTTTATTTAGATGATCAGGAAATTCATCGGGCAGAAAAACCGGAAACTCAGGGAATTGTCAGTCCGGTAGCGAGTACCTGGATAATGTTCAAGCTGCCACGGGATTTTCAGGGAAAAACTTTAAAACTTGTTTTAAAAAGTGATATAGCGGCCTTTTCTGGACATATTAATAAGGTGATCCTGGGCGAAGATTCGAGCCTGATCTATTATGTGTTCAAACAGGGGTTTAGCGGTTTTATTGTTTTTCTGGTGCTGTTCACAATGGGACTGCTAGTGATTTTGTTTTCCATTTTATCAAAAAGCGTCGCTGATAATCGCTTTTTATATCTGGGATTATTGGTCATCGCTACCAGCATCTGGATTTTATCTGAAGCCAGATTGCTGCAGTTTTTTATGGGAAATCGATATATTATCGGCGGAATCAGCTATTTGATGGTGCCGCTGATGGGAAGCTTTTTTTCTTTGTATGCAAAAGAAACGATTTTTGTTGAACAACGAAATAAGCGGTTGATGCAGCTGATGGCATGGCTATATCTGTTCTTGTTAATTGCTACAATGATCCTACAGGGATTTGGGATCAGTGCGTTTATTGAGACCATGAACATCATGTTTGTCGTCATTTTTGTCAATGTCATAGTGTTCGCGTTATTGATGGGGTCTGAGCTGGTGAAACAAAAGAATCAAAATGCGAAGCAGTTTTTCAAATATATGAGTGTGTTGTCTATCAGTGTCATTCTTGAAGGGATCGCTTTTTTCACCAATCATTTTGATTATACTTCGGTGTTTTTAAGAATCGGCAGCCTGATCTTTTTTGGTTTACTGTTGACGGATTCCTATCTTTATTTTAAACGGAGTCTTCAAAGTCAGAAGGAGCGGGACCTTTATGAAGCCCTTGCCTACAAAGATGTTTTGACGGGAGGGAACAACCGGGCCGCCTTTGAACGTGATTTTGAGATACTCAGAAATAAAGAAGTACCATTCAGACTCGTGTTGTTGGACTTAAATGAACTGAAATACATCAATGACAATTACGGACATGGATCGGGCGATGACGCTCTTAAGACACTTTACACAATGATGCATGATGCCTTTATGCCAGAGGGGGTGTGTTACCGGGTCGGCGGTGATGAATTTGCCATCCTGATGGAAAGTACGGAGAAAACAACCGTTAAGCTCAGTATTCTCCAGATGAGAAAATATCTTAAACGAGCTGAGAGTCATGTCGAATATCCCCTTGAGGTGGCAATCGGCACTGATGTTTACGATGCGAAGACATGGTCAAATCTAACCAAGTTCTATCATCATGTCGATCAGCAAATGTATGCAGATAAGCTCGAAAGAAAACAAATGCGTAAAACAAAGTTTGCCATAGAGGTGCAATAAAACCTGTTGAAGCGGTCTGTTGCTATTCCTGTGTTAGCCTGAAGGCCAAGATCAAGAGATCTTGACCCTTCAGGCTTGTTTTGTTTCAAGGCGACAATCATTCATGTGATGGAGGATTTTTGCCACGCCAAAGGTCAGGCCGGTGATGATCAGATAGATGCCAACTAAACCGGAATTTAATTGATCGTAGAGCTGTCCGAAAAGAATTTGACCAATCGGCATAAAAGCAGTGGCTAAAGCAGTGGTCAGAGCCATCGTTTTGCCCATTAGGTTTTGGGGGACCTGGAGCTGAATAAAGGTCAGCGATTGGATATTAACATTGGCAACAAAAAACATCAGAATAAATCCGAAAAAGGTAAACCAGCCATATGCGATCAGATGAGTTGGGTCACTGTTCAATACCCAGGGAGTCAGACATAAACCCATCCCCAGAATACCGACGCCCATGAAGATAAAGAGCCGATGTAATTTTTGAAATGGATTATATTTGGCAACGGTTGTCGAGAGGATCGCCCCGACAATCATACCAATCCCCAACATGCCTTCAGAGATGCCGTAGAGTTGGTCGGATACGCCCAGAATAATCTTTTCGACATAGGGAACACCCACCGTATAGAGCGGCGTCATAAAAAGATTGATGCCGGCGGCAATAAACAGGATGTATAAAACAAAGGGTTTATCCCGAGACAGAAATCTTAGCGTGGCTTCAATATCTTTGGCATAAGTCACAATTGGTGAGGCGGTCATTTCGGCTTTTTCAAAAGGGATGGTTAAGAATAATTCCATCACACCGGAAACAAAAAAACTGATCAAATTGATAATCAGAATGACCTTAAGTCCGAAGACCCCATATAAAAAACCGGCTGAGATAGGCCCCAGTAACATCGTCAAGGCACTGATCTGACTGATCATACTATTTCCGGCAGTATAATGCTCAGGGGTAATGATGCTGGGGATACTGGCCCGGACAGTTGGTTCATAAACACTGTTAATAACAGACAAAGTAAAGATTAAGATCCCAATCCATAGAATTTGCTGGTCATTGCCATAAATAAAAGCAGCGAACAAAGAAAGGATAATGGTGCAGCAAAAATCAAGGACAACCATCATTCGTTTTTTACTCATCCGGTCGGCAATCGCGCCGCCAATCGGGGCCAGAAAAATGGCGGGAAGAATAGATAGCGAAATAATCAGGGAAAACACCGCGGCAGAGCCGGTGAGATCAAGGATGTACAGTGAAAAGGCGAAGCGTTGCATTGAATTGCCAAACATGCTGATGAATTGTCCGATGCCAATAATAACAAAATTTTTATTAAATAGTTTTTCTGCTTTCATATCAACCTCCGAAAATGAAATATGGTTCACTTTTATAACAAGTATAGGTGCTCATCAAACATTTGTCAATAAAAAAATGAACTATAGTTCAAGTTTAACAAGATCTTGCAAAATAACCGATTTCATACTATCCTTAAGAAAGAACTGAACATGCTTAAAGAATAGATGGGGTTAGAATAATGGCGAAAGAAAAGAAAATTCAAGAACGAACGATTGTGAATCGTAAAAAAATACTTGACTCTGCAAGACAATTGTTTAATGAGAAGGGCTATTACCATACGAATACCAAAGAAATTGCCAAAGAGGCTGATGTTGCAACCGGCAGCTTTTATAATTATTTCCCGGATAAACTGAGCATTTTTCAGGAGATTATGATCATGCACCTGAAAAGAAATTATGATGACTTATGTGAATTGACCAAAAAGCTCAATGAACATCCACATCTTGCCGAAGCTACGATTATAAACTATGTCCATACGGGTATGGATCATGCCTATGAAAATCGGGTTATGTTCCAGGACTTTGACAGTATTCTCCAGGCGAATCCTCAGTTAGGTGAAATTATCGGCGCGTTTTATAACAAAATAATGACCGAAATTTATAATTTCTGCAAAGATAGTCCCTATGTAATAAAGCGAACCGCCAACCCCCTGGTAATGTCGCGGATGGCTTATTTTGTAATTCAGGGAACGTCAGAACTCATGTCAAAACAACTGGAAGATGGCGATAAAAAAGAATATGAGGAGCAATTGGCACAAATTGTTTATTGGTATCTGTTTGGCAATTAAAGTAGAAAGAGGAAAAATATGGAAACCGTATTTAAAGAGCTTCTTCTGGGCGTAAAGCGCGCCATTAGCTTAATTGGCAAAAGGGAGCGCAGAATTCTTTATTTTGCGACATTTTTACATGGTGCTTTTTGATTCAGGTAAATCTATGGATGAAGGTATTTTTACCATCATTAGGATTTACAAAAAAGATTTGGCTTGGCAGTTCATGGGTATAAGCAGTTTGAAAACAATTAAAGGATGAATCTGAAAGGGGTCAATAGAAAAATGAACACTGCAGTTATTTATTATTCACTAGAAGGAAATATGGATTTAGTTGCCCGGAAAATTGGCGAAAATGAGGCCGTTGATCTATTCAGGCTGATTCCCAAAAAGGAATACCCGACGGGAAAAATCAGCAAATATTTCTGGGGCGGGAAGAGTGTGACCTTTGGCGAACGGCCTAAACTCACAAACCCGACCATCGACCTGGATCATTATGAGGTTCTGGTCATTGGCACACCGATTTGGGCCGGAACCTGGACACCCCCACTTAATACCTTTCTTCACGATTACAGCATTATCGGGAAAAAGATTATTCTGACCGCAACCCACCTGGGCGGCGGAGCCGACAAATGCTTTGAAAAAATGAAGGCATCTCTCAATGGGAATACGATTATCGGCACGTTTCAATTTAAGGAACCGCTCCAGCAGATGGATGCAAATATCGATGAAAAAATAGAAAAAATTAGAACCCTGATTGAAAGTTAAGAAAAACTTCCTTGTCCAAGTATTGCGGATAAGGAAGTTTTCTTTGTGAGAATAAAAGCCAGAGATAAAAATCTGGCTTCTCTGTTTACGAGGATTAATAAATTAAACTAATACCTTGCTAAAAATAAATCTTGACAGATTGCAAGATTTATTTTATTATTTAACTATCGACCGACGGTCGAGAGAACGAGAGGTGCTTAATGAAGACAGTCAAAGAAGGCGCAGTCCGTAAACAGGAAATTCTGATGGTGGCCCGGGAACTCTTTGTCACCAAGGGCTATGAACAGACCTCAGTGAATGACATTTTAAAAATTGTGGACATTGCCAAAGGCACCTTTTATTATTATTTTGCTTCCAAGGAAGAGGTGCTGGCTGCCATCATTTTGGATATTGTTGAAGAAGGCGCCAAACGGGCCGAGCAGATTCTGAAGGATAAATCGGTGCCGTTGGTCAATCGGATCATGATGGCGATGATGGCCCAGTCCCCGGAGTTTGAAGGATCAGAGGAGATCAGGGACGAAATGCACAAGGTCGAAAATGCCAAGCTGGAACAGCTATACACCAAAGCGATGCTCAAGCGGATGACCCCGCTGCTGGAAGTTGCGGTGGCCGAAGGAGTAGCAGATGATCTTTTTCATCTGGATTATCCCCGGGAAACGATTGAGTCGATTTTACTGCTGGGCCATATGTTGTTTGACAGCAATATAATGGACTGGGAAATGGCCGACTATCCGATAAAGATCCAGGGATTTCTGGCCAATATGGAAAGAATGCTGGGAACCAGAGCAGGGGAACTAGAAGACTTTTTACAAATGTTTGCCTAACTAAAACTTGGCGGCATTTGTAAAATTTTTTTACCCGCCTACCGACCGATGGTCGATAAGCGGGGTTGAGGAGTAACGCACGAATGAATAAAAAATAAAGAAAATAGGAGGAACCGCAATGAAACAACAAAAGACAATTAAAGGAACAACAAAGCAGAATACTGCAATGAAAAAATTTATGATCCTGGTGGCCGGATCATTCATTTCCAGCATCGGTAGTGGCCTGACTGATTTTGGACTGGCGATTTATATTT
This sequence comes from Acetobacterium sp., assembly GCF_041752335.1. Classification (GTDB taxonomy): domain Bacteria; phylum Bacillota; class Clostridia; order Eubacteriales; family Eubacteriaceae; genus Acetobacterium. The sequence continues at coordinate 29,702 of NZ_JBGSHG010000062.1, forward strand.
TAAAGCTAACCGGGTCAGTGGGAGCTACCGGGGTCTTTGCCATTTGCGCCTTTCTGCCAGCGATATTGCTGGCGCCAGTGGGCGGGGTGTTGGCTGACCGCTATGACCGACGGCTGATGATGATTCTGGGTGAGCTGTTTTCGGGATTGGCACTGCTGATCTGCCTGGCCACAGTGATGAGTCCCCGCCCATCGCTGGTGGTAATCTGCGTCGGTGTCGGGATCAGCTCGGTTTTCTCAGCCCTGACCGAACCGGCTTTCAAGGCCACCATCACCGATCTCTTGTCCGCCGAAGATTTTGCCCGGGCTGGCGGTATGGTTCAGCTGGCAGGTAGCGCCAAGCTGCTGATCTCCCCGGCCATTGCTGGTCTGATGCTGCAAGTGACAACAGTTGGCACCCTGATTATGCTGGATATGGTGACTTTTTTCACCACGGTACTGATTATCGCATTTGTCAGAAAAGGGTTGGTCAGCCAAAAAAACGCAACGACCGGTTCGGGGTTTCTCAGTGAAATCAGCGAAGGGATAACCGCTATCCGGGGTAAAAAGGGGATCATGACGATAATTAGCATGATGACGATTGCCACCTTCTGCCTGGGGTTTGTGCAGATATTAAGCAAGCCGCTGGTTCTGGCCATTGCTGGTGAACGTGAGCTGGGAATTCTGACCACCGTTATTGCCCTGGGGATGATGGCCGGAAGCTTGGGCATCAGCATGATCAAGCAGCCAAAATCTTATGTGGTGATGCTGTCGATCGGGTTGTTTGGCTGCGGGGTTTTTATGGCTCTAATTGGGGTCAGTGAAAATCTGCTTTTGATCGCCGGCTTTGGATTTATGATGTTTGTCTTTATGCCGGCCGTCCAGATTGGGGCCGAGGTGCTGATCCGCACCAATCTGGACAATCGCGTCCAGGGCCGGGCCTTTGGTTTGATCAGTCTGATTACCCAGATGGGTTATATTCTGGCTTTTATCGCTGCCGGCATTTTAGCGGATCGGGTCTTTGAACCTTTGATGCAGGGAAATACTGAGGTGGCCATCGGCATCGGTGCAATTATCGGTTCTGGCGCCGGCCGCGGCAATGCCCTGTTGATCATCATTGCCGGAATTGGCTTGGCCGTGGCCGGGCTGCTGGCCGCCCGCTTAAAAAGTGTCAGAACCCTGGAAGAGAAGGAGATTACTGATGAAACTGTTACTGAATCTTGTCCGAAAGGACTTTAACCGAAATCCGGCCATTACTACGGCGCTGACCGTCTTTCTGATTTTGGCGGCGCTGCTGATGGCCGGCGGGCTGCGGGTGGCGGGAACGATGATCTCCGCCTACGATGGGCTCAATTACAAGGCACTGCCGCCAGATTACCTGCAGATGCATAAGGGCGAGTATGAAACCGCCGCCCTGGATCGTTTTGTGGCAAGCCAGGACGGCATTGCTGATTTTCTCACCGTCAGGATGCTGACAATTAATAACGCCAACATTGTCTATCAGGGCGAAACCCTGGAAAAGGTGCTGATGGATAACAGCTTTGTGGTTCAGAATCAGGGTTTTGATTATCTGCTGGATATGGATAACCAGATCGCCACCGTTAAGGACGGCGAAATCGGGGTGCCGGTTTATTATGCCGAAACCCTGGGGATTGCAACCGGGGATGTGATCACCCTGAAAAAAGATGATTACATTAAAGAGCTAAAGGTCGCCACGATTATTCGGGATGCCCAGATGAATGTGGCGATGACCTCTTCCAAACGGTTTCTGATCAGCCCGGCTGATCAGGAAGCGCTCAGTCAGCAGTTAGGAGAATGGGAGTATAGCTTTGAATTTTTGTTAAAAGAAGGGCTGGATAGTGGGGCTCTCGAGCAAGCCTACGCGGCGGCCAATCTGCCCGCCAATGGGGTGGCCGTCACGGCGGATCTGCTGAATTTGTTCAATGTCTTTTCCTATGGTCTGGTAGCCATGATGATCATCGTGATCAGCCTGCTGTTGATTTTTATGGCAATGCTCTGTCTGTCATTTATTATCCGGGCCACCATGGCCGATGAGCAGACAGCCATTGGCGAGATGAAGGCCATCGGCTTTCCAGGAAAAGCCATCGCGACCCTGTACCAGATGAAGTATCTGATTTTGATGGGGGTAGCCGGGATTATTGGTTATCTGGGTGCCATCCCATTCGGAAATTTCTTTGCGGAAGCGGTGGTGCGCTATTGCGGAACGGGGAGCAACCCGGGGCTGAAATGGGGGCTGCCGTTTCTGGGACTGCTGTTCTTAAGTGGCATGGTGGCTTGGGGATGCCATCGGGTTGTCAAAAAAAATCTGCACAGCACCGTGGTAGAACTGCTTCGGGGCACCGGCGGACGGCGCCGGGAGGGCCACTATGCGCTGCCGTCATCCGGCTTCAAACACCCCAATCTAACCATCGCCCTGGGCGAACTGGCCTGTAAATGGCGGGAATATGGGGTGATTTTGCTGGTTTTTATTTTCTCGGCGTTTTTGATGCTGTTGCCGATGAATATGAAACAGACCGTTCAGGATCCGTCTTTTATTACCTATATGGGAGTGGGTGAAGCAGATATCAGGATCGATATTCAGTATTCACAGCAGCTCACCCAGCAGCAGGAGCGGGTTTTGGCAGTACTGGAAAATGATCCGGATATTGAAAAATATGCCATTTATAAAAATGGCTATGTTCAGGCCGAAAACAGCCAGGGTGAAGGGGTGAACATCCGGGTGGAAAGCGGTGATGGATCGATTTTTCCGCTTGTTTACCTGGTTGGACAGGCACCGGTTGGCAAAAATGAAATCGCTTTGTCGTCAATGAATGCTGCGGAACTGGAGAAAAGAGTTGGCGATGCGCTCACAGTGGTCTATGGCGGTGAAACGATGAATCTTACCATCGCCGGAATTTATCAGGATATTACCTACGGCGGAAAAACGGCCAAGGCTGCCATTGACTTTAACAATGAGGATGTGGAGGTTTATATTCTGTATCTGAGCCTGGCCGAAGGTGTCGATTTGGATCTCAAAACCAATGAATTGCGCGGGGCCCTGCCGGATATCAAGGTCACCCCGGTGCCCAGCTTTATTGCCCAGACCCTGGGGGGGATTGTCGATAACCTGAGCCGGGTGGAAGCAGCGGCGATGGCGATTGCGTTGCTGTTAAGCGCACTGATAACGGTGATGTTTTTAAAACTGGTAATGGCCCGGGAGCACCGCGATATTGCCGTGAAAAAAGCGATCGGCTTGACCAACCGGGATATCCGGATCCAGTTGGGGATTCGGTTGCTGGTGATTCAGGGTCTTGGGATTCTGGTCGGCACGGTGCTGGCCAATACGCTGGGGGAAGGGATCTTCAGCCTGATGCTGTCATCGATGGGGGCAACACGAATGACCTTATTAATCCAACCGCTGAAAGCCTATCTGATTTGTCCGGCCATTCAGCTGCTGGTGGTTACTATCACTGTCATTGGTGGAACCCGGGCAGTCAAGCATTATCATATTAAAGAACAAATAGTGGAGTAGGGAGACAGTGATGATAAAAGTAGAACAGATCAGTAAATCCGTTAAGGGGAAGTCCCCGGTCGGTAATATGGCGAACGAAACAAGCATTTTAAAAGAGATCTCTTTTGAGATCGGCAGAGGCGATTTTGTCGCCGTGATGGGGCCTTCCGGATCGGGAAAATCCACCCTGCTTTACAGTGTCAGTGGCATGGATCAGGTAACTGCGGGGCGAATCGTTTTTGCTGGGGGCAACTTGACCGAAATGAATGAGGAAAGCCTGTCCGGGTTGCGGCTGAACAAAATGGGCTTTGTTTTTCAGCAGGCCCAGATGTTAAAAAATCTGTCGCTTTTCGACAACCTGATTCTCCCGGGACTGGTGGCGAAAAAAGAAAAACCGCAAGTCATCAGAAACCGGGCCCGGGATTTGATGAAACGGATGGATATTGACGGGCTTGGCGGTCGGGATATCCGGGAAGTTTCCGGGGGACAGCTGCAGCGGGCGTCGATCTGCCGGGCGATGATCAATAATCCGGAGGTGTTGTTTCTGGACGAACCCACCGGCGCCCTGAACTCCGAAGCCACCGATCAGGTCCTGAATATTCTGGAAGCTTTGAATGACGAAGGAATGACGATCATGACGGTTACCCATGATCCCCGGGTGGCTCTCCGCGCAAAAAAAGTCATTTATCTCCGCGACGGCGAGATCGCCGGCGGGAAAGAACTCATGGCGGGACCAAATCGAGAGCAGGAGCTGGACGACTGGCTGAAGCGTGTTTAAATAATGTGAATATTGGAAATAATCGGAACACCCTATTGACTGGCAAGTCAATAGGGTGTATGCTTAGATCATGCATTGACTAGCGAGTCAAAGGAGGGTTTTTATGGCAACTGAATCTTTTGAAAAAATATCCGATGAAAAAAAAGCGGCCATTATCCAGAGCGGAATCGCGGAATTCTCGAAAAAATCCTATATGGATGCCAGTACCGATGAGATTACTAAAAACTGTGGGATCTCTAAAGGGCTCCTGTTTCATTATTTTGGCAATAAGAAAAATTTTTATCTTTACTGTCTGGAGCAGGCCTTAAAACGCCTGCTCACAGAGGTTCCCAAGCCGGACAAGAGCGATTTTTATGGCATTATCTTTTCCTATGCTGATGAAAAATTTAAATTGTGCGAAAAATATCCCAGCGAAATGCATCTGGTCAATATGGCAGCCCGGGAAATGAGCACTAAGGTGCTTAACGAAAAGAATGAGCTGATCGTGCAGTATATGATCAGCACCCGTGAAAAATCCCAGAAGATTATGGAAAAAGCCATCGCTGCTCTTGAACTCAAAGACATCAACACAGAAAAACTAAAAGACGCCATAACGATATATTTGGGGGCGATTCTAAACAAATATCTGGAGAGATATAAGGAGACCCCAGAATTATTTTTTGAGCGTTCCGCAGAGATTAAAGCAGAAATAAAAGAGTACCTTGATTTCATGCTAAATGGGGTTGTGAAGGAAGGAGCATCATCATGAAACAAATCAGCTTAATGAAGGCGCTCTGGCTTTGTTGGCGCGATAAAAAAATGAGCAATTCAGAAAAAACCAGAGTCAGAGCAGAGTGGCTTAACCGTCTGGTGGCATATGCCAAGCAGAACAGCCCTTACTATCGCGAGCACTATCAAAACATTGGCGAGAATTTTAATCTGAGTGATTTACCACCAACGAACAAGGTCGATCTGATGGCGCATTTTGATGAGTGGATAACCACAAAAGATATCACCTTGAATGAAGTGGAAACATTTATGACGGATTTGGACAATATCGGGCGAAAAATCAAGGGGAAATATCTGGTGTTTACCACCAGCGGTTCCACGGGCAACCCCTTAGTAGCACTATGCGACCAATCCACCAATAATGTCATGGCCGGAATCAACATAATCCGAAGCTTTGCCAGAAAAGCAGACTTTATGGCCTTTCTGAAAGGGGGCGGAAAAACCATGGGGGTTTTTGCAACCGGTGGTTTTTATTTGGGGAATAGTTCGGTCCGGGCCCGCTTATTATCGATGCCCTGGAAAAAAAGACAGTTCGGTGTGATCAGCGCCCTCTATCCGCTTGCCCGGATCGTTGATGACCTGAATGCTTTTAAACCGACGATGCTGGGGGGCTATCCGACCATCCTCGAGCTGCTGATTGATGAACAGAAAAGTGGGCGGCTTAAGATCGCTCCGGTAATCATTATGACCGGTGGCGAGTACCTGAGTGATCAGCTTCGAGAGGCCCTGGAAGCGGCCTTTGGATGCCCGGTTCAAACCTCTTATTCCTGTACCGAAGGCGGCACCATTGCCTGTGAATGTCCGGAAAAGCATTTTCATATCAATGATGATTGGATCATTGTCGAGCCGGTTGATCATCAGAATCAGCCGGTGCCGGATGGGGTGCAGTCGGATAAGATCCTGATTACCAACCTTTATAATTATACCCAGCCTTTCATCCGCTACGAGGTCACTGACCGGGTGGTGATGCATCATGAACCCTGCCCCTGCAACAATCCGTCGCCCTGGCTGACCCTTGAGGGACGTACGGATGATATCCTGACCTTTTATGAAGAAGGAAAGGTCATTAAAATTCCGCCCCTGGCGATTTACGCAACACTTAAAGAAATCCATGGGATCCTCCGGTTTCAACTGATTGCACATGGACAGAATCAGCTCGAGTTGAGAATCACCCCCGGGATCGGGTACGAGCCACAGCGTTTATTTGAAGCAGCCCAGCAAAACCTGTCGGTCTTTCTGGCCAGCCATGGGGTGACCACTGCTCACATCTCATTCTCTGATTTGACGCCGATGCAGCATCCGCAAAGTGGGAAGTTTAAGCATATCATCAATAAACCCGAGTGATTTGAAGTGGCGGTCCTGGTAGGATTAGCCGATGCAGATATCCTGATCAAAATAAATTTTCGAAACACAGCTTGACAGGCTAGCGTTCATTAGCTATAATAAAGCTAATGAACGCTAGCTTTTAGTTTTTTGTAAGAAATTTAAGGAGAACCAATGACAAAACGCAATACCAGGGAAATAATATTAGAGGAAGCATTGAATCTGTTTTCGGTAAAAGGTTATCAGAGTGTAACGGTTAAAGAAATCGCCCAGGCGGTGGGCATCAAGGATAGCTCACTTTATAAACATTTTGACAGTAAGCAGGCCATTTATGATACCTTACTTACGTGGATGAATCAGAAATTTGAAGAAACCGTGACGTATTACCGATTGCCCCAGGGCGAGATGGAGAGTGTCGCCCGGGAATATGGCCGTAATGATCTGATCTGGCTTAAGAAAGCCTGCGAGGCCGTTTTTCTGTTTTTTCTGAAAGATCCGCAGGCATCGAAGTTTCGCCGGATGTTGACCATTGAACAGTATAAAAGTGATGATGCGGCCAAGACCTTGTATAACTGGTTTTTTAACGACGCCATTTTGTTTCAGACCGACTTATTTAGTGAGATGATCAGGCAGGGAACTTTCAGAGCGGGTCCACCGCAGATCATCGCTTTACAATTCTATGGCCCGTTCTACACCCTTTTATGTCAATATGATCAGCTGCCGGAAAAAGAAGATGAAGCAATGGCCCTGCTGATGGCCCATATTGAACAGTTTGCATCAATTTATCAAATAAGAAATGAGGAAAGCTGATGAATTTAAATAAAATGATGGATCAGGGCATTGCCCAAATTATGACAACCGCCGGCCGATTTTATCTGAACAATGCCAAGGGCCGGGCCTTTTTAATGAGTGTTTTACCGGAGCTGGGCAAAAGCAGCGCCCGCCGAAAGCAGCAGGAAAAAGCAGGCCTGCAGGTACCGCCATTTCTGATTGCCAGTATCGCCTCCCAATGTAATCTCCACTGTGCCGGATGTTATGCCCGGGCTGGCGGAGGCTGCGGCACAACCAGCGGCAAAACGGATATGGATGCCGGTCAATGGGGGAATGTTTTCGACCAGGCAGCAAAACTTGGTGTTGCCTTTATTTTACTGGCCGGAGGGGAGCCCTTTTTACGCCGGGATATTCTGGAACTGGCCGGGGAATACCCAAATGTAATCTTTCCAATTTTTACCAATGGCACGATGCTGGATCAGGAGACCATTGAATTTCTCGACAATCATCGTAATCTGATCCCCATTCTCAGCATTGAAGGCAATGCGAAAGAAACCGATTCCCGCCGTGGAGCGGGAACCCATGAGCAGATTGAAGCAGCCATGGCCGCCTTAAAAAAGCGCAAAATCCTGTTCGGAGCAGCCATTACCGTTACCAGGGAAAACATGGCGCTGGTGACCAGAAATGACTTTCTTGAAGCTCTCGAAGATAAAGGTTGTGGTGTGAATCTGTATGTGGAATATGTCCCGGCTGAACCAGGGACTGACTATCTGGTGCTTACACAAAGCGAAATCAAGCAACTGCAGGCGATTTGTCTTGAGCTGCGAAAATCCTTCCGTCGCATGGTGATCTTGTCCTTTCCTGGCGACGAGGAGGAAATGGGCGGCTGCCTGGCTTCCGGGCGGGGGTTTTTCCATATCAATCCCTATGGTGATGCCGAACCCTGTCCCTTTTCACCCCATGCCAAGCAGAACCTGACCAGTGATTCGGTGGAAGCTGTGCTCCGTTCCCAATATTTTGCTGATCTCCGGGAAATTGCCGCCAATGCCGGAAACCATGGTGGGTGTACCTTATTTGAGGTGAGCGATCAGGTCGAGAAATTGTTAGCGTAACCTTTTTGACAAGCGATTAAAGACGTCAAAATAAGACAACCCGGTGTGCTTTCGGCAAATACACCGGGCTGTTTTGCAATTGCAGAACACGTTAACGTAAAAGGTCGCTACGACACATCTGTTGATTACGAGTACGATGATTGGCAACGTTGAGAGACACTACCTTTTCATGAATCCGCCACCTGGTTGAGTTACCCTTACCATAATGTTGATTAAAATCTCTTGCATTTTATGTGAGGGATTTTTTTGATCACCATGAAGTACTAACGCTTTTGAAAAGATTAGCCGATATTTATCGCAGCAGAGGTCATTAAAATATGGTATTTATTCATTTTTGATGATAAACTAAAGTAACTGAAATAGCGAACAATTTACAGGAGAAAACGATGGATCAGAACAAAAGTGTTTTTAAAAAAAAGCTGGCAATCTTCATTTCAATAGCGGTATCCCTTTTTCTCCTGACGGTTTTTTTGCTGATCATCGGCATGTTTATGAATAATATGAAACAGCAGGAGATGTTAAAAACCACCGATAAATTCATAAATTTTAAAAGTCAGGTGGAACATTTAGTTTTCACAAACAAAACCCTGGTTCAGGGATTTGAGGCTTATGTCCTGATGAATCCAGCACTGGATGAATCCGAAGCCTACACTTATCTCAATAATCTCCTATCTAAAAACGAAAATCAGATCAGAAACATCGGGGTAAGTCAGGATACGACGATTATCTGGAATTATCCAAAGGAAGGAAATGCCGCGGCCATCGGAGTTGACCTGGCCAAGGTTGAGAGTCAGAAAGAGCTGGTTCTTAAGGTTAAGAATGAACAGGTGCCGATCTTCCAGGGGCCGGTAGAGTTGGTTCAAGGAGGAACCGGTTTTATTATCCGTCTTCCCATCGTCAGAAAGGATACCGGTTATTGGGGGCAGATCAGCATTGTCCTTAAAGGGGATAATATCATTGAAGAGATTAATGCCTATGCCGAAGCCGCCGGATTAAATGTCGCTATCTTCAATGATCAGAACCAAACGGTTCCTTTTTTTGGTTCTATGAGTGCCGTTGGCGAATCACCATTAACTTTTGATATTGATCCGGACTTTATTGACTGGAAGGTGGCCGTATCGCCCAAAGAAGGGCGTGAAAATAATCAGTTTATTTTTTGGGGTGTCACTTTTTTAGCGGTTTTAATAGCCGCCGGAGCCGGTCTGTTAACATTCAGAGCCCTAAAAACAAATTATCAATTACGGATTATGTCCAGTCACGATTCCCTAACAGGCCTTTTTAACCGCCATTATTTAAATGAATACCAGACCATGGTTCTGGCCTCAGCCAAAAGAAATAATCGGCAGGTCGGGTTTATGAGTATGGACTTAAATCATTTCAAGAATATCAATGACACCTACGGGCACAACGTTGGGGATCTGGTACTCGCTGAAACAGCCCGGGTTTTAAAATATAGCACCCGGACAAACGAGGCAGCTTTTCGACTGGGTGGCGATGAGTTTCTGATAATCATGCCGGATATAGAAGGCCGGACCGCATTGCAACAGGCCCGGGAAAGACTTGCAAACAGCTTTAAGACTGAATTTCATCTGGCCGATTATCCCGCTAAAATTGCAGTGAGTATTGGTACGGCCTTGTTTCCGGAGGATGGCAATAATATTGATGCATTGCTTCAGATTGCCGATGAAGAGATGTACGCGGATAAAAAGGAACAGAAAATGAAGCAAGCATAAAATCAGTCGGAGCAGCCATCGGGATGACTTGTCAACAGGGATGTATTATGATAATATGAATAGCTCGTGCCCCGGTAAAAAACAATTATGAATGGAGAATAAGATATGGAACAATTGCCAAATTGCCCAAAATGCAATTCAGAATATACCTATGAAGATGGAGAAATGCTGATCTGTCCAGAATGCGCCCATGAGTGGACTGTCGACGCAACAAACGAAAACGGCGGCGATGAAAAGATCGTCAAAGATTCAAATGGAAATGTTTTAGCAAGTGGAGATACGGTCATCTTAATCAAAGATCTGAAAGTTAAAGGCAGTTCTCAGGATTTGAAAAAGGGAACCAAAGTAAAAAATATTCGTCTGGTTGATGGCGATCATAATATTGATTGTAAAATTGATGGCTTTGGAGCGATGTCCTTAAAATCGGAGTTTGTTAAAAAGGCATAATGGCTCGAAATCAATAGCAGTATAACCCGGATAAATTTAAAAAAAATAAAAATCAAGACAAAAACTAAATACTTAACATACAAATAGCCCCCTGACTTTCACAAGTAGAAAATCAGGGGGCTATTTTTTTGAAAACGACGATTATCATAAAAAATCAATTGACTTGGAGTCCACTCCATATGATAAAGTGGATAGAACCAGTAAATGATGAATAAAATCACAGCGAAAGAAAATATTAAGTTAACCGAGGTGAATTTCCATGACCATTACCGAAGTAAGTAAAAAATATGATATCTCTCAGGATACCCTGCGGTATTATGAGCGGATTGGATTAATTCCGGCCGTCAATCGGACCAAAGGCGGAATGCGCGACTATACCGAAGAATCCTGCGGCTGGATTGAGCTGGCTAAATGCATGCGTTCGGCTGGAATTCCCATTGAAGCCCTGATTGAATACTGTGCTTTGACTCAGCAGGGAGATCAGACCATCACGGCCAGAAAAGAGTTGCTGTTTGAAGAACGGACAAAACTGCTGGAAAAAATGGAAGATATGAAAAAGACCTTGGATAAGCTCAATTACAAAATTGATATCTATGAAAAGGCCGAAGTCACCGGGGTTTTATCCTGGGATAAACCAAATGATTGACTGAGTAAATGAGCAGTTTTAAAATCTCCGTACCTTAAATGGGCGGAGATTTTTTGAAAAAATTAATAAAAGTATTGACTTGGAGTAAAGTCAAGATGGTAGTATAGTAATAGTAGACAAATAATCCATTATAAATTAATTTGACTAAACAGTCTGTCACAGATTGTTTAAATCTAAAATTAGGGAGACTAAAAGATGTTGTATCGAAAATTCGGAAAAACAAATGAAGAGGTTTCAGTTTTAGGGTTTGGTTGTATGCGCTTGCCGGTTATCGACGGGGTCCAAAACAATATCGATGATGAAAAAGCTATTGAAATGCTAAGATACGCCATTGATCATGGTGTGAACTATATCGATACCGCTTATCCTTATCATGGTACCGGTTTTGACAAAGGCGGAGAGAGCGAACTTTTTGTGGCCCGGGCCTTAAAAGATGGCTATCGCGAACGGGTTAAAATCGCGACCAAGCTTCCGTCATGGCTGATTCAGTCACGGGCGGATATGGAGCGATTATTGGATGAACAGTTGAAACGGCTGGAAACTGATACCATTGATTTTTACCTGCTGCATGGACTCAACAGAGGTTTCTGGCAAAATCTGAAAAATTTGGGAGCTCTTGAATTTCTGGATCAGGCCATCAAAGACGGTAAAATCAAACATGCCGGTTTTTCGTTTCATGATGATTTTGATTTATTTGTCGAAATTGTCGATGCTTATGATTGGTCTTTTTGTCAAATCCAATACAATTATCTGGACGAAAACTATCAGGCCGGTAAAAAAGGCCTGGAATATGCGGCCGGTAAAGGAATGGGAATCACCATTATGGAACCCATCAGAGGTGGGTCTCTGGTTGATAAATTACCCCAGGAAGTTTTAGCCACCTGGGAGAATGCACCAATCAAAAGAACCCCGGCGCAATGGGCACTGCGGTGGGTCATGAATCATCCTGAAGTTTCCGTGGTGCTCAGTGGCATGACGACGATGGAGCAGGTGGTCGATAATATCAATACTGCCAATGCCGGGGCAGCCAATTCATTAACCAATGAAGAACTGGCGTTAGTAGATTTTGCCAAGAAAACAATAACAGAAAAGATGAAGGTCAACTGTACAAATTGCCGGTATTGTATGCCCTGTCCATCCGGGGTCGATATTCCCGGACATTTTGCTCTTTATAATAATGCTTTTTTATTTGATGCACTACCAAGAGCCAAAGGTCTATACGAGACGATGTTTCCGCAAGATGCTAAAGCCTCCAATTGCGTTGAATGTGGAAAATGTGAAGAACATTGTCCCCAGAATATTGCTATTATCGAGGAATTGAAAAATGTCAGAGCAGCCTTAGAATAAAGTTGACGCGATAAAATCTCCGTACCTTAAAGGTACGGAGATTTTTTTAAGAAAAGAATAAAGGGGATTGACTTGGAGTGAACTCCAGATGTTACAGTTAATACTATCAATGCGATACACGCGTAAAACCAGAGGTGGAAATGGAAACACAGGAAATATTAAAAAAAGTAAAAACGGGAGAGATCTCTGTGGAAGAAGCAGAGTTTTTTTTTCGTCGGCAGCCCTTTGAAGAAATGGGTTATGCCAAACTGGATATGCACCGAAAGATGCGGTCCGGTTTTGCCGAGGTGATCTTCTGTAGCGGTAAGGCAGATGCCCATTTGCTCAATATATTTGGAAAGCTTTATGAAGAAGACGGGGAGGTGATGGGAACCCGGGCCACTAGCCATCAGTATGAAATGATCAAGGCAGCCTATCCGGAAGTTGTGTACGATGAGATCTCCCGGATTATCAAAATCGAAAAACAGGACGGCATTTATAAACTGGAAACTAATATTGATGACTGTGGCGGTGAAATTTTGGGCTTTGTCATGGAGCGGTTGTTTGAGGCCGGTGCCCGAGATGTCCATTACATGCCGGTTTATATGAAAAAAAACCGGCCCGCCTATCTGCTCAATGTGATCTGCACCAAAGCGGATATCGAAACCTTGGAGCAGATCATTTTTGAAGAAACCACCACCATCGGGATCAGGCGGATTCAAATGGAAAGCACTGGCTTAAAGCGGTCTGTTAGAAAAATCAAAACTAGTCTGGGGGAAGCTCAGGTAAAGGTCTGTGAACTGGAATCGGGAAAACGGATTTATCCCGAATATGCCAGTGTGGTGGAGCTATGTGAAAAACACCAGATCGCTTATCAGGATGCCTACCACATTATCAAAAAAGAGTGTGAAGCGGCTGAAGGCATAAGAGGCAGTAAAATCGTTGGACTCAATCGCTTTGAGTTGCCATTATCCTCATGACTTAGTAACGAAAAATATATCATAACGAAGGGAAACATTAAGGAACTATTGAATTTTAGGACGAACGGAATAAAGGTCAGTGAGATTGGGATCATTATGCTTTGCTGAGCCACCATGCCGGCGAAGGTATCGAATGTGGTGAGTGTATCAAAAACTGCCCCTTTGGCGTGCCAATCATTGAGAAAATGAAACAGGCAGTGATTGTTTTTGGAAAATAATAGGGATGATTAAATGATAAAGTATCGGAGGATTAAAGAGAAAAAATGGATATTGATGAATTTTTAGAACACTTAAATCAGGGAGAAGTGGTTAAAGGTGGCTCAGAAGTCTATTTGATGATGCACAACATTTCCCAGGAGGCGCTGAAACTGACAACAGAGCTCAATGGCAGCTATCATCCGCCAGAAGAAATTCGAGAAATATTTTTTAGACTGACGGGAAAACCAGTGGATGAGACATTTGGATTGTTCCCGCCATTTTATACCGACTGTGGTAAGAATATTTGTCTGGGAAAAAATGTTTTTATCAATTCAGGTTGCCGTTTTCAGGATCAAGGTGGCATTATCATCGGTGATGGGGTTCTGATCGGCCATAATGTGGTGCTGGCAACCCTCAACCACGATGTCGATCCGCAAAAACGCAGCGACATATTTCCAGCGCCAATCCGAATTGGAAATAATGTCTGGATCGGTGCTCAGGCTACGGTACTTCCCGGGGTTACTATTGGTGACGGAGCCATTATCGCGGCCGGAGCAGTGGTAAGCAGAGATGTACCGGCTAATGTGATTGTCGGCGGAGTCCCGGCCAAGATCATCAAAAAGATTGAAATAAATCAATAATTAGTAACGAAATAGCAAAAAAATTGGAGGAACAAAAATGATTTATCAGGATTTTCAGGACAAAAAACTATCGGCATTGGGTTTTGGGGGCATGCGTCTGCCAACGATTGGCGAAGGCTTTAGTGCTCCGGTCAATGAGGAAGAAACAGCAATGATGGTGGATGTTGCCATTAAGAATGGGGTGAACTATTTTGATACGGCTTACGCCTACCATGGCGGAGCATCCGAAACCGTGTTGGGAAAAACGCTCAAAAATTATCCCCGGGACAGCTATTATCTGGCCAGCAAATTTCCGGGCTATGAAGTCAGAGAAAGCTGGGATGCGAAAGCTCAGTTTGAGGAACAGCTGGAAAAATGCGGCGTCGATTATTTTGACTTTTATCTGGTCCACAATGTCTATGAGCGAAATATCGATGTCTATTTTGACGAACGCTGGGGAATTGTTGAGTACCTGATTGAACAGAAGAAAAACGGCCGGATCAAGCATCTGGGTTTTTCGACCCATGGGCTGAAGCCAACCATTGAACGTTTTATTGAACGCTACGGCGAGCATATGGAATTTTGTCAGATCCAACTGAATTACCTGGATTGGAAATTACAGAAGGCCAATGAAATCTATGAGATGCTGGTCGAAAAGAATATGCCCATTTGGGTGATGGAGCCGGTTCGGGGTGGGGCCCTGGCCAGTTTTGACGAGGAAAAAACGGCCAAGCTCCGTGAATTGCGACCAGATGAAAGTACCGCAGCCTGGGCCTTCCGCTTTCTGCAGGGATTACCCGGTGTGGAAGTGACCCTGTCAGGGATGTCAACGCTGGAACAGGTGGAGGAAAACATCAAAACCTATGAATCGATTAAACCGCTGACAGCCCAGGAACAATCAGTAGTTGCGGAAATCAGAGATAGTATGCTCGCGATGCTGCCCTGTACGGCTTGTAAATATTGCTGTTCCGAGTGTCCCCAAGAATTGGATATTCCGACACTACTACATCATTATAATGATCACAAATTCCAACCGGGCTTTATTGCCCCGATGGCGATTGCCGGAATGGACGAGGAAAAGCGACCGGGTGCCTGCATTGAATGTGGTCAGTGTAAACAGGTCTGTCCGCAGAATATTGATATCCCCACTGCTTTGAAAGATTTCCAGAAGATGCTGGATGAAGGTTCGGCCTGGGGTTGATCTGATTCTTAAAATTGAACCATTGCAAAAATCGCTGTTTCTGAAAATTTACTTATAGTATAATACCATCAAGAAATCGGTGTGTCCGAAACAGCGCATCACGGTTCGAAAAATAAACAGAATTCCAGAATCATTGATGATTAAGGTTTGGAGTTTTTTTTATGAGTTTGATTTTGAAAGAGGAGCAAAGATATGAGTGTTGCATTAAAACAGGGGTTAACCTTCAGAATGGCGGAAGAAAAGGATGTTAGCCTGATTCTTTTTTTCATAAAAGAACTGGCCAGCTATGAAAAAATGCTCGACCAGGTCGTGGCTACCGAGGCATTATTGACAGAATGGCTGTTTGAAAAGAAAACAGCCGAGGTCATTTTTGCAGAGCTTCAAGGAAAGGAAATCGGTTTTGCATTATACTTCCATAATTTTTCAACCTTTTTGGGACAGGCCGGGCTTTATCTGGAAGATTTATATGTTCTGCCAGTGTACCGAGGCAATGGTTATGGAAAGGCAATTCTAAAACAGCTCGCCAAAATCGCCGTTGAACGGGGCTGTGGTCGGCTGGAGTGGTGGTGTCTTGACTGGAATCAACCAAGTATTGATTTTTATTTGTCGCTTGGGGCAAAAGCAATGGATGAATGGACGGTTTACCGGATTACCGGGGAGACCCTATTGGAAATGGCAAGTGAAACATCTAAATAACGCAATAAAGCCAACCGAAAATACTATCAAAATAGTTAGCAATATTTTCTGATACTTCCAGATCCACAATCAGACAAAAACCATGGAGCATGTTTAGCTCCATGGTTTTTGTTTCGTTTTATACAAAGGTCTTAAATAAAATTAGTCAGTAAACCTGAAAAAAATCAGTCTTTCTTTTTTTGCATTTCCTGTTTTTTTAGCTCAAATTTCTTTTTATAGTAACAGGCATAAACCTGGGCGTTTTGCTCCTGCTGTTCGCTGACAGTAAGTAAGCGGCACTTGTTGATAACCATCATCTGCCCTTTAAAAATGAGATAGATATCTTCCACGTCTTTTAGCATTTTGTTGGGATCTGATAATTGATTGATTGTTTCTTCAGCTAAAATCGATAATTGTTTTTTTATTTCAGAATCTGATAACCGCACTGATAAATCAGCCTTGTTTTTATTCTTTTGGGGGAGATTTGTTGAAGTGCTTAAGGCCGATTCTGAAGGAGTAGGGGATGCTAAAGGAGTCGGTGATTCTGAGGGCGCTTCTGTAAGGGGATCCTTTTTTTCTTTTTTTGTTAATTTTATACGTCCATGGTATTCTTCTCTGGTGATTCGCAAGATTGTTACCTCCACTATAGTTTAGGAATAAGCTTATTCAATAAAAATTGATGTTTAAAATTCGAATTGATAATTCTTTTATTCTATCACTTTTTAAGCAAAATGACTATTGTTAAATTCATCGAGACCTTGTCTATTGCAAAAAGCAAAGGAAAAGTTGGCTACTGATTTTGATTTATAGGATCAGCGGCAATTCTTTTTATCCATTTTCGGCTCTTCAATCGATAAATACACCAGATCGCTTTGATAATCTGATCAATTTTCAGCAGCGCATAGATCCAAAATGCTGGTAAATGCCAGACCAAACCAGCCAATGCCCCAAGCGGAACTGAGGCAACCCATAAAAAAATAATGTCCGCCACCATTAAAAACCGGGTGTCCCCGCCGCCGCGCAGAACCCCCTTGGTCAGGATGCTGTTGGCAGATTGAAAGATAACAATAACCCGGGCAATAAGAGTAGATAGGGCAGAGCCCTTGATACCCATCCGGGGGGCTCCGAAATTCCCAAATATAAATAAATAATTAAAGAAAATATTGATGATAAATGCAAAAATTGACGAAATTAACGGGAGACGAACCTGACCGACGCTTCGCAGCACAATGGTGGATGTCAGCGAAAGACCTAAAAGCAGGTAACAGGGAACCGCCCATGTAAAATAGCGTGCGCCTGTTCAAGCAGAGTCGTCAAGATCGGAGTGAGGAAATGGACAGGACTAAAGCCCAGGAAGAGAGAATGCCAAAAAAATAAAAACAACGGTTCTCCGACGAGACCGTTGCTTTCATGAAAGGTTAGAATAGTTTAAGTGTGTATGATGCTTTGTCTATTTATAATATACATTGAAATACTTAAATGCATCTTGAAATGATTCTTGATTAAGAAGTTGTTAAGAAATTTTAAAATAGGTTTTAAGAAGTAGCGTTCAAAAAAAACAAAACGCAGCTATTTTATTTCATTCTGATGAATAAATAGCCTTTGTTTTTCTAAAATGCTGGCAACTTATCAAATAATTGTTCGACAAAGAAATGCGTTTGTATGCTATAATAATTTGGTATAGCGTTTTTCAGATTGGGCAATTTTGTTTGTACTAATCATTTTTGTTTAATCTGTGATAGGATAAATTTTACGATCAAAAATCCTTAATAATAAACATGTGTTTCAATTCGCAGGGGAACAGGTTTTATAACGGTAGAAAAAGGAGTCAATTGAGAGGACGTAATGAATAATCAACATTTTGTTAATAAGGCTTTTCGTGTATTTGTTATCAACAGTATCCTTTCCTCAGCAGGGGTGGTGCTGGGAACCTTTGTGGATGCCATCATTCTGGGGAATGCTTTTGGGGAGATTGGGCTGTCGGTCCTGGCAGTTTCAATGCCGGTATATATGGTTTACAACTTGTTTGGTTACGCCTTTGGGGTTGGCGGATCCCTGAAGGTATCGGAGTCCATCGGCGCCGAGGATAAGGATGGGGTCAGGGTCAATTTTACCCAGGCGATGTTTTTTGCGGCGGCAGTTGGATTGATTATTGCAGTATTGGGAATGTTCTTTCTGCCAGAAATTATTGGTCTCACCGGGGGTGCGGGGATTGCTGCCGCCAGGGATTATATGTGGCCGATTGTACTCACGGCACCGATATTCATTCTGGCGCCGGTGATGTCCCTGCTGATTCGCAGTGATGCCGATCCGTTTTTGTCCACTCTGGGCATCAGCGTATCGGTGGTCGTAAATCTGGTGCTGGATCTGATCTTCATCTTTGGATTGAACATGGGCGTGTTTGGCGGGGCCCTGGCCATGGTTATTGGACAGCTGTGTGCAATTGCCGTCTACGGCATACACTTTTTTAAAAAGCACAATCACCTTGAATTGTGTCAGGCTTCTCTTAGTCCCAAAGCTGGCTATCAGCTTTTTCTGGGGGGCTTCGGGATCGCTTCGGCTTTTATTTATCAGGGGATCACTCTCGTTGTCATCAATAATCTGCTGAGTGTGACAGTGGGATTAGGGGGACTGGCCATCTATAATATTCTTTTTAATGTCTCCCTGTTTGCCTACGCCATATTTGATGGTATTTCGTTGGCGCTGGCTCCGCTGGTGGCAACTTTTGCCGGGGAGAAGGATACTGAAGGCGTTTATAACACCATGGGCCTATCGTTAAAAACAGCAGTTTTACTCAGTGCCTTATGTGCACTGGTTTTGCTTGTTTTCGCAGAACCGATTGCGGCCATGTTTGGGGTGGCAGACAATCTAACCCTGGTGGCTCAGACGATCAGGATCTTTGCCTTCGGAGTGGTACAAACCTGCTTTAACTGTGTCATGGCACATTTTTATCAGACCATTAAGCGGCCGACATTGGCAGGGATTATCTATTTTATGCGGGGATTTTTACTGCTGATTGCCTTTTCGGCCTGGTTTATTCCGATTGTTGGGGTGCAGGGAACAGCATTGGCGATGGTAGCGGCGGAAACGGCAACCATGGCGATCCTGCTCTTTACCGCACTGGTGCTCAAAAAAAAGGGCGGATATCGAAATATTTTGTTATTTAAAGAACCCATTATAGCAAAGGATAATCTATATGAAACTACCCTTTCTTCGGATATTAAAGAGCTGGAGAAATGTGTGGAAGAGATCGAAGCTTTTTGTGAAAGGCTGGATATTGACAGTAAGGATGCCTATTTCATTAATTTAACCATTGAAGAGTTGGCGGCCAATATTATTAATTTCGGCTTCAATGATGGGAAACCCCATTATATTCATATAAAAATTGCGTTATTTGACGAGGATATCTACATTCGGCTCAGGGATGACAGCACCAGCTATAATCCCTTTGAAGAATCGGAAAAACCTGATGAAGCCCTGGATTATCTGGGTGTATCGATTGTTCGCAAAAAAGCAAAATCCTTTGCTTATAATCGAACTCTGGTATTCAATAATCTTCTTATTATTCTGTGAAAAAGGTGGCAAGTATGAAAGAACAAAAAAGTATTCGACGAATCAGTTTAAAAACCAAATTCGCATCAGCCAGTATGATTCTGGCACTGGTGTTGTCGCTGGTGATTGTGCTGGTTTCCTATTTCAGTTATCGGGATTCCATGTTTAAACGTTATGAAGAACAGATCACTTCGTTGGTGAATACAGCTTCAGTCCTTGTTCCGGTTGACAAGGTCAACCAGTATTTTGAAACCGGCCAGACCGATCCTGATTATGAATTGTTTATTAAAGAGTGGCAGATCATTCAGGAACAGAACCAGTTGGAATACCTTTATGCTTACGTGCCCACTGAAAAAGGGTTTGAAGTTTTTGGTCAGGGAACTAAACCGGGGATGGAAGGTCATTTTATTCTTGGCGATTTTTTAGGATCAGACTATTTTCCGCGGGAAGACATTGATGCCGCTAATCAGTTTTTTAGCGGTTCTGAGAAAGCTAAGACAATTATCACGAATGAAAGCGAGTTTGGATACCTAATTTCTTCAATTAATGTGTTAAAAGATGCGCAAGGGAATCCGGTTTTGATTGTTGGGGCAGATATGTCTATGGATGATATCGATGCAACCCTCTTTAATTATATAATTCTGGTTTCATCAATTGCTGCGTTGATCTTAATTCTATTTATCACCATTTATCTGCTATTTCTCAACAAGTCCATCATCGATCCATTGCAGGTGATTGTTGATAACGCCACGGATTTTGTTAATACTAACATCGATGACAATCTCAATGAGATTGTGGCTTTGAATATCGATGTCAAAACGGGTGATGAAATTGAAATTCTAGCCGAGGCTTTTAACAAAATGACTAGTGACATTATCCGCTATATCAAAGAACTGACCAGTGTCACTTCTGAGCGAGAGCGAATTGAAACCGAGCTGCGAATTGCCACCCTTATACAAGAAGGAATGCTACCCCGGAACTTTGAGTATCCGGACAGACATGAATTTACGCTTTATGCGTCGATGCGGGCGGCCAAAGATGTAGGTGGTGATTTCTACGATTTCTTCTTTGTGGATGATGATCACTTCTGTATCACCATTGGCGATGTGTCCGGAAAAGGGGTTCCGGCGGCTTTGTTTATGGCGATGACCAAAGCAACGGTTAAAGATCTGGTACTCAGACGCTTGCCCGTCGATGAGGTCATGACCGAAGCCAACATCAATTTGTGCTATAACAACGAACAAGGGATGTTTGTCACCTTACTGATTGCCATTATTAATGTCAAAACTGGGGTGTTCCAGTGGTGTGATGCCGGACATGATCCGGCGATTATCTGGAAAAAAGATGGTACGGTTGAAATGCTTACCGGAAAAAAAGGCTTTGTCTGCGCTGGTATGGAAACTGCCAAATATAAGATGAATGAATCGCAAATCGAAAAAGGGGATATCATCTATCTTTATACCGATGGGATTCCCGAGGCTAATAATACCAAAAATGAATTTTATGGACTGGAACGCCTGAAAACATTGGTTGCTTCAAAAGAAGAGCATGATATTAAATCACTGTGCGCCGACATCTTAGCAGATGTGGATGAGTTTGCGGACACGGAGCCGCAGTTTGATGATATTACCATGCTCGGATTTAAGTTTGAGGAGTAGCAGTATGGATATCATCATCAAAGGTGGGCAGGAATTGTCAGTCGAAGATTTTGAGGTTACGCTCGACCTTGACCGCAAGATTTTTGGAAATGAAATTTTGACCAATCAGGGGATGGCGTTAAAACGCTTTTTGAAATTTAAGGACGGA
Source organism: Acetobacterium sp. (assembly GCF_041752335.1). GTDB lineage: Bacteria > Bacillota > Clostridia > Eubacteriales > Eubacteriaceae > Acetobacterium. The sequence continues at coordinate 51,127 of NZ_JBGSHG010000062.1, forward strand.
CTGATTGCTGCTTATACGGGAAATACGCTGATGGGCTTTATCAGTTTTTTTGGGGTCACTGATTCAGTTTATCAGCGGGGCGTATTCGAGCAGGAGTACATTGACGACAATCTTGATGAAAGTGAAGTTTTGCCACTGGTAAAAGGAAAGACAAACAATATCCTGATATTAGATTTGGCGGTGGATGAATCCTTTCGGCATCAGGGTATCTCAAAGCATTTACACGAGAGGCTCTGGGATTATCTCCGGCAAAAACATAACCAAGGCTATCTGATTGAGCGAGTATTCTGTTTTGCAATTACAACTGAAGGACACCAAAGCATGTTATTTCTTGGCGGTAAAGCGATCTGGTCGAAAGACAATATTACCTTTTTTGAACTGGATAAAGAAATAGTCTTGGCGCGCCGATGATCACAATATGGGACAGAAAGCTGGACAAAAATAACCTCGAAAAGCCTGCGACTGCCACATTTATCTGGAAAATAGCAATATCAAAGACAGTCATATTTTTACCAGAGACCTGGTATTTCAATCGATCAAATCGATGTGATGGGGGTCTCAGAGGATTTGTTAACAAACAGTAGAGGAGATCAGATAATATGAAGAGATTGACCGTAAATGCATCAACAGATAACCTGCCTAAGGTGCTCGAATTTATCGATACCGAATTGGAGAAAGCGGGGGCCAGTATGAAAATGATATTTCAAGTTGATCTGGCTGTGGAGGAAATATATGTAAACATTGCGCACTACGCCTACGCCCCAGATGATGGGAACGTGATTATCCAATTTGATTCCTATGGTGAACCCCCGCTTGTAGAAATACAGTTTATTGACCGCGGAAATCCCTTTAATCCTCTTGATAACCCGGATCCGGACATCACCTTGGCGGCTGAAGAGCGTCGTATTGGCGGTTTGGGCGTGCTGATGGTAAAAAAGAGTATGGATGAGGTGGACTATCGCTTTGAAGAGAATGAGAATATCTTGACAATTAGAAAAGTGGTATCCTAAATTAGTTTTTACCATGCCGAATAAATAAACTGAGGGCTGGAGTTGTTTGATTAATAGCGGCAAAAAAGCACTTGGATTTCTTGAAAGACTAACAATAAATAAAATGGAGGCGATTGATGAAACGCTTTTTTGTAGGATTATGCGTATTGATGATATTAGTGCTGGCCGGCTGCAGTCAGACGGTGGCACCTCTTCCGCCGGTGGAAACGGCAAAAATCGGAACGATGATTGGAACATTGAGTGAATCACTGGCCCCTGAAAAATATCCTGAGGCAGAAATTAGCCGTTTCAACAATTATGTCGATGAGTCGGCGGCAATGATGGCGGGAAAAATTGATTATGCCATCATGGATTATGCAACGGCTCAAAATTTTGTTAAGAGTAACGAAGGAACGATGATTTGGTCAGAACCATTGACCGATGAAGTGACTGCGATGGCCCTTAAAAAAGAGAATACTGAGCTTAATCAAAAGATTAATGGGGTGTTAAACAGTTATTTAAGTGATGGTACCGTAGATGAAATTAAGGCGCACTGGTTTCCGGAAGAAGGCGGGGCATATGAAATCGTTGATGTACCGAAAAATGTCAGCGGGCCGGTGTTGAGGGTTGCCGTAACATCCCTGACCGAGCCCCGATGTTTTGTCAAGGATGGTGAGCTAACCGGGATGAATGTCGAATTGATGAGCCGGATTGCTTATGAATTGGGGATGCAGGTTGAATTTCAGGACATGGACTTTAAAGCGATGATTGACAGTCTCCAATCGGGAACCAGCGATGTGATTGCAGCCATGTATAATACCCCGGAGCGGTCTGAAAAAGTCGATTTTACAGCTGGTTATTTTCCCAATCCCCAGGTTTTTGTTGTCAAGGAAGATCGGATTGAGGCAACTGAAGGGGGCCAGGGAGGGCAGCAGACGATCAGCAGTAGCAGTGATCTGAACAAGGCCGGCTACATCATTGGTGTACCGGAGGGAACCCCACCGGAGGAGGTCGCCAAAGAATTCATGCCCAACGCCGATATTTCCTATTTTACCCAGTTTATGGATGGCGTGGCAGCGTTAAAAAGCGGCAAGGTCACAGCGGTGATCTATGACAGCTCCGGGGTTGATCGGATTCTTTTAAGTAATCCGGATCTGGTTAAGCTGGACGAAGAATTGGGAAACATAGAGATTGCCGCCGTGGTGAGTTTGGAGGAGACAAAGCTCAATGACCAGCTTAATACCTTTATTGGTCAGTTTCAAGCCGATGGTACGGCTGCGGCGATGTATGAGCGATGGATAAATAATACTGGTGGGGTAATGCCAGATATTCCCAAACCCCTAAACCCGGAGAAAAAGATCACTATTATTACCAACGGCTTAACTGAGCCGATGAACTATTATGAAAATGGCCAACTCACCGGTTATGATATTGAATTTATGAAGCGTTTTGCCAGTTATGCTAATCTGGATTTTGAAATCATCACCATGGATTATGCGGCCATGATCCCCGCCTTACAAAGTGGCAAGGGCGATGTGATCATCTCCGACTTCTTCAAAACCGACGAACGGGGACAGGAAGTTCTCTACAGTGATGCCTACGTGGTGCTGCATAACAGTGTGCTGGTGCGAAAAAGCATGTATTCCGGAAATATCGAGAATGCTGAGGGAACGGCGATAGCCAATCAAAGCCAGACCGGTACGGGCGGCTTTTTTGCTTCGCTTCAGGACAGCTTTAACAAAACCTTTATTGTCGAAGACCGCTACAAGCTGGTGTTAGAAGGGCTTTGGACAACCATTGTCATCTCGATGCTGTCGTTGTTATTTGGCAGCTTTCTGGGTGCCGTAATCTGTGCGATGCGCAAGTCCCGCTTAAAGATCGTATCCGGGCTGGCGATTGTTTATATCCGATTGATTCAGGGGGTGCCGATTGTGTTAACCCTGATGATCCTTTATTACATTTTGTTTGCGTCAGTGGATATCCATCCGATCCTCATCGCCGTGGTGGGTTTCTCGATTAACTTTGCCGCCTATTCGGCGGAGATCTTTAGAACCGCCATCGATGCCACTGACAAGGGACAACTGGAGGCAGCCTATGCGCTGGGATTTACCAGGGTATCCAGCTTTTTCAAGGTCACCTTGCCCCAGGCTCTGCGTCATATTCTGCCGATTTTCAAGGGCGAATTTATCAGCATGGTAAAGATGACCTCGGTGGTCGGCTATATTGCCATTCAGGATTTGACCAAGATGACGGATATTATTAGGAGCCGGACCTTTGATGCCTTTTTCCCGCTGTTTGTGACCGCTTTTATCTATTTTGTGATCACCTACCTGTTTATTATCGTGTTGGGAAAAATTGAAGTTCAGGTCGATCCCAAACGACGGAAACGGTTGGTCAAAGGGGTTGTGGATCCCGAAGTGAGCGCAGCGGAGGTGGCAGAATGATAACAATTAATGGTTTGTCCAAAAGCTTTGGAGAATTAGAAGTGCTTAAAAATATCAGCACTGAAATAAAAGAGGGCGAAGTGATCTCGATTATCGGGCCATCGGGCTGCGGGAAGTCAACCTTTCTGCGCTGCATCAACCTTCTCGAAACGCCGACAAATGGTGAAATCGTGATTGACGGCCAGAATATCCTCGCTAAAAATGCTGATGTCTCGGGACTGCGTCAGAAAATGGGAATGGTGTTTCAGTCTTTCAACCTCTTTTCCCATCTGATGATCATTGAAAACCTGATGCTGGGGCCCGTGAACTTACTGAAGGTACCCCGGCAACAGGCCTATGATGAAGGGCTGGCCTATCTGGAAATGGTCGGACTGCGGTCAAAAGCCCTGGCCTTTCCCGACGAATTGTCCGGTGGCCAGAAACAGCGGGCGGCGATTGCCAGAACCCTGGCGATGAAACCAGAGATTGTTTTATTTGATGAACCCACCTCAGCCCTGGATCCCACCATGGTCAGTGAGGTACTGGGGGTTATCCGCAAGCTGGCATCAAGCGGGATGACGATGATGATTGTGACCCATGAGATGAAGTTTGCCCGGGATGTCTCCAGCCGGGTGTTCTATATGGATGAAAAGGGAATTTACGAGGACGGATCGCCGGCAGAAATTTTTGATCATCCCCAGAAGGCCAGGACCCGGGCGTTTATCCGGAAAATTTCAGCCTTTGAATACACCGCGGCTGGCAGCGGCTTTGACCTCTATGAACTCAATGCCAAAATCGAAACCTTCCTCAAAAAGCAGATGTTCACCGATCGGCAGATTATGAATGTCCAACTGGTTTGTGAGGAGCTGATCCTGGCGATCCTGCTGCGGGAGTTTCCCCAGGCCAGCGTCGCACTGTTGGTTGAGTATTCGGATTTAAGCGGTGAGGTCACCATCGAGGCCAGCTTTGAAGGAGACACTTATGAACTGGAAAAAGCCGCAGAAAATGAATTATCGCTGGCGATCATCCATAATTACGCCAAAGCATTGACGGTTACCCATGAAGCGGGCCGCAATTCCGTGAAAATAATAATTTAAGCGAAGTATTAACAAACGCCTCTGGGTCAACACGTTGACCCGAGGCGTTTGCTGTTTAGAAGGCTCATCATATAAATTAGATTACCGGAAAGAAATCGTATTCATTTGATCCGACGATTATGATATACTGATTAAAAGGTAAAGCCGACATTTACCCAAATCGATTGTAATCAGGGGGATAATAAAATGGCTAACGTGTTTTCTTCCAAGGCTTTAGAGGCCAATCTTAATCAGACCCGGGAAAGCGTCACGGAGATCCCGGAAATTCAGCTATGGTTCGGCGAATTATCAAAAGATTACTGGGGGATTCATAAACGCACCCAGGAGTTTTTAATTGAGCTCAATCATAAGTATCGCAACAACCGCTATGTTATTGAATCGTTACAGACCATTTGTCTTGGCGATATCTGGTTGTACCATAATCTTGAAGACTCCGAAAAGGCCTTCACCGTTCTGGTGGAGATGATCCGGTCAGTGCTGCGGTCTAAACTGAAAGACAGCCAGCGGGCGCTGCTTAGCCAGGTATTGATCCGCTTTATGGATCGGCTGGCCAATCTTGACGATTTTCCCAAAGTAATAATTTATTTGTGCATCGATGTTCTCAAAGAGGACATGGCGGAGCACGAACTTCTTTATGTCAAAAATTCCGGTGCTTTTAAAATATATTTAAATAAGGTGGCAGCGGATCCCGAATTCACGGCAGTGCTGGAAGCGATCACCGCAAAATTACTGGATCAGTGCATCGATTACTGGGATCAAACCTCATTGGCCGACGCATGGTTTGATTCACGAAAAAAACTTTTTCCCCATCTGCAGGCGGCAGACATCCAGGCCATCGGCCATGTCTTTTTTGAGGAGCTTAGAGCGAAACGAAAGCAGGCCACTGACTGGCAGGAACTTCAACAGCAGCCCTTTTTCAACGACATCGCCAATTATTTCCGCAGCTTCTCAGAAAAATTTCCCACCCATCTGGAAACTATTTACTATTTGTATTATCTGCTTCATTTGCCCGGAATGGTGACCCTGAATGACCATCTGATTTATGATATCAACCGGAATCTGCGAAATATCTTTGATGAACTGGATTCCCAGGATATCACCGAATTTATTAATACCATTATGGCCGAGTTTCAGGAACTCAAACAGGAGCATGGGGACACCGTACTGGATTGTATTCTCACCCTGGGCAAAGAAATCATTGCCACTGGTGATGCCGCTAATATTGACTATTTCATCAAAGCGCTGATCAGTCTGGGCTTTAACTACCCGGGGAAATTGAGCCTCAATACTGACTGGCAGATTCTGATTGATTCTAATCACGTCAAAAACATTCGGGTATGGCTGGAGTTAATTGAAGAAAATCCCCGCGCCATGCGGGAGTTGCTGGCGGCCCTGATTGTTAACCTCAAGTTGGGCGGGATTTTTATTTCGGACACGGATCTTTTTCAGCGGGACATTACCCGGCTGCTTAACGGTGAGATCACTCCGGTTTATCGGGAAATCAAACAGCTGGCGCGGATCTTTCCGGTTTATTTCCGGGAAATCGGGGCCGAGGGTGAACTGCGGGATGTGACAACCGCTATTGATGAAGCCTCCCGGCGTAAAGACCGGCTGATCCATTTTATGCGCAAGCAGATTCATATCGAAAGCAACAATACCCATATCGATCTGGCCCGGAAAATCATTACCTACTGGTATGATGGCAACAAAGAACCGCTAAAAGAGATGATTCCCCAGCAAATCTTTGAAGGCCTCGATCAGGATAGTAAATGGTTTATCCGGCCGCATGAAACGATGATCCGACTTTGTGAAGAACTGAAAGCATCCCCCACTGAGTTGCTCCGTCTGGATATTGATGTGATCCGGGAGGCACTCCACGAATTGGCCCCAGATTCAAGACTGGATATTAAACGGGTGCTTTACCTTTTCAGGGCTTATTTCCTGCTGCTGGAAAAGTACTCCTTTGAATTTGACGATGTCCTGGCGATGCTCAGAGGTTACAGCCCCAACCTGACCGGGGATTTGACCGAGCTCAAACACAGTCTGAAAACTGACGATAAGGAAGCATCGATTCGCCAGATTTATCAGCATATGAACCATCTCAAAGCGATTATTCAAGATCCCCATCCCAGTGAAGCCTCAGAAAATATTTATTACAAGCGGCACATTGCCGCGGATATTCCCTCGATGTATGGCGAATATGTGGAGCCCAAGTTTGATGCCCTGGGTCTGATGTACCGCCTCGAACGGACCGTAGCCAAGCTGATGACCCAGGTCACCCAGCCCTTTAATGCGGAGTATATTACCGCTAAAACCTTTCGCCAGATTTATCATATCCTGCTGCTATTTAAGGACGGTCTGGAGCTTGATGGCATTTACAATCAGGGCTTTAATTCTCATCTGGATATGCTTAAATTCGGGCTGGCCTCGCCCAGCTTTTCGATCCACCAGTACATCAATATATTTCAGTTTATGGCCAACGATATCAAACAGATTATCAGCGAATACTTTTTTGATCTTTTCGAGGTCCCGATGCGGGTTATTATCCCCCAGGTGCTTGCTTCAAAGCAGGTCGAAATGGCCGGGGACAGCCGCAAATTCTATCATATCGAATCAGAGAAATTCCTGCGGGACAACCTGTCCACCGCCTTTCTGGTTCAGGATCTGGATAACTTTATCACCGACACCATCAGCGGACTGCGCAGCATGATGAAAAACTATTCCAGTGCCTTTATCGAAAGCATGATGACCTATGACCCGGATATTAGCTTCAGCCTGCTGACTGAAAGCACCGCAGAAATCGATAACCCGGTTTTTCTGGGAGCCAAGGCTTATTTTCTGAAAAAACTGATTACCTACGGATTTCATGTACCGCCAGGATTTGTGATTACCACCGAAGTGTTTCGTCACAAGGAAACCATTGAAGGACACCCGGATATGATGCGTGACATGGATCAGCGGATTGAGAAGCATATTGCGATCATTGAGGAAATCACGGAACAATCATTTGGCAATGCCGACAACCCGTTGTTTTTCTCGATCCGCTCGGGTTCATCGATTTCTCTGCCTGGCGCCATGAAAACATTTTTAAATGTCGGGATGAATGACGAAATTGCCGAAGCCTTCAGTAAGCGGCAGGGTTATGGCTGGACCGCCTGGGATTGTTACCGGCGCTTTCTCCAGAGTTGGGGGATGGCTTATGGCATTGACCGCGATGTTTTTGACCGGGTGATGCTGGAATATAAACAACAATGGGATGTGGAACTGAAAATTAACTTTACTCCGGAGCAGATGAAGACCGTCGCTTGCAGTTACAAAATGGTCTTAAATGACTATCACATCGAAATCGAAAGGGATCCCTTTCAACAGCTGAAACAGGCCATTCGATCAGTTTTGGACTCATGGTTTTCCGAAAGTGCGGTTTATTATCGCGATCATCTGCAGATTGCCGAGGACTGGGGCACCGCCGTAGTAGTCCAGAAAATGGTGCTGGGGAATCGTTCGGCCCACTCCGGTACCGGGGTGGTATTTACCAGCAGTCCCTTTAACGGCTGCGCCGGGATTAATCTCTATGGCGATTTTGCCCTCTGTAGTCAGGGTGAAGATGTGGTTTCGGGACTGGTCAATACCCTGCCCATCAGCGAGTCGCAAAGAATACGGGATTATCAGGACAGTAGTTTGTCGTTGGAGTCGGGATTTCCTAAAATCTACCAGGCCTTGATCCATTATGCCGGACGACTGATTGAAGAATATGGCTTTGTCCACCAGGAAATAGAATTCACCTTTGAATCTGATAACCCGGAGGATTTGTATATTCTCCAGACCCGGAATCAGAACCTGAAAAAACAGACCTCCTTTTCCAGCTTTCTGCCGGCACCCCACGAAATGGAACTGGTCGGTCACGGCATCGGTATGAGCAGCGCGGTGCTGTCAGGACTGCTGGCCTTTGATATGGCGGATATGGAGGGTTTAAAAAGAAACGCTCCCGAGGCCAAAATAATTCTGGTGCGCCCGGATACGGTGCCGGATGATATTCCCTTGATCTTTGTCTGTGACGGTCTGATTACAGCCAAAGGCGGGGTCACCTCTCATGCCGCGGTGGCAGCCGCCAGCGTTGGTAAGGTCTGCATCGTTAAATGTAAGGGCCTGATAGTCAATGATTCGACCAAAGAATGTACCATCAATGGCCATCGCTTTAAATCCGGGGATCCCATCTCCATTGACGGCGGGCTGGGGAATATTTACAAGGGAAATTATGAGATTGGTGAGATTTAATAATAGATTTCGATATAACGAAAACAGAAGTTATTTATCATGATTGATTTCGTTATATCGAAAACTATCGTTGTAAACTGATTGTTTATACGATATAATTAAGATAAAAAGACAGGTGGTGGTAACTGATGATAAAAAGAGAAACATATTTACAGAAAATCAGACCTTTTTTTAATCAAAACATTATAAAGGTATTAACCGGAATCAGAAGATGTGGAAAATCCGTAATGCTGGATCAGATTAAAAATGAATTGATGGATTTAGGTATTGAAAGCAATCAAATTATTGCGATTAATCTGGAGTCCGGGGAATGGTTGTTGAAAAATCAGGTTGAACTGCTTTACGATTATGTGAAGGTACGCATCAATCAAACGAAAAAGAACTACCTGTTTCTTGATGAAATTCAGGAGATTAATGGATGGGAGAGAGCTGTTAATGCATTTTTGGTCGATTTCGACATTGATATCTATATAACCGGGTCAAATGCAAAATTACTCTCGGGAGAATTGGCGACCCACCTGGGAGGCCGATACGTGGAATTTAGCATTTATCCTTTTTCGTTTGCGGAAGTCTGCGAAATCAAAAGGGATAAAGGGTTGGATGTCGATATACAGAAGGTTTTTCAAACCTATCTACGAATGGGCGGGATGCCTTTTATATATGAATCCGACATTGATGAAAGTTCACAGAAAAAGTATCTATCAGATATTTATGATTCGGTGGTGCTAAAAGATATTGTGGGCAGAAATAATGTCAGAAACATCGACTTACTCCAGCGGATTCTGCTATTTTTGATGGCTAATATCGGAAATCCATTCTCATCATCAGCTGTGATCAAATTTTTGAAAAATGAAAAACGAAGTATTTCCCAGGAAACCATCTATAATTACATTAATTATTGCGAAGCCGCATGTTTTGCTTATTTGGTTGTAAGAGAAGATATTGTTGGTAAACAAATTCTTAGATTTCAGGAAAAAATTTACCTCACTGATCACGGATTCAGAGAAGTGGTTTATGGCAACAACGAACGGGATATTCAGCAGATTCTGGAAAACATCGTTTATTTGGAACTATTACGAAGAGGATATGAGGTAAGAATTGGAAAAGTATCGACCAAAGAGATCGACTTCATTGCAATAAAAGGCAATCAGCGCGAATATTACCAGGTTTCCTATATTCTTGCAGAAGAAACCACCATTGAAAGAGAGTTCTCTCCACTAGAAGCGATTACTGACAATTTCCCTAAATATGTGCTGACCATGGATGCTTTTGATCGAAGTCGAAATGGGATTAAACATGTGAATATTGTCGAATTTTTGGTGGGGGAGTAGGAAGATAAGAATAAGAATGGCAGGAAGAGAATAATTTACGATATAACGAAAAGCAATCAAAGACATCAGGGAAGTTTATAGATATTAAAAATGAGATTGTACTATATTTTAGTAGAAAAATCAGAAAGAAGATGAAGAATAATGGATTATGTAGAAAGGCTAAACGAATTTTTCAATCCGGATTTGTTAAGACAAAAACTTATAACGGCCTCAATTTATATTGCGGTTTATGAGAATTTCAAGTCTTCTATTGTAGATAATGTTAAATATTTTTATTGGAGCGGTTTTGAAGATGGGAAAGAACAGTTCGAAGAGTACGAAAAAAAAGTTCTTTCGAGAGTGGAAAGTAAAAAAAATCGTCAGATCAGAGCGACGCTACTTTGGTATAAAGAGCAGGATGCAATAGCTGAACAGGATATAGAAAAATTTAAGGAAATGACCGATATGCGCAATATGCTAGGTCATGATTTGTTTAACAGAGTGATCGAGGGATTACCAGAGAATATCTATGAAAATTACATTGAGATGATTGAGCTATTTGAAAAAATTACGAAATGGTGGATTAAGGAAATCGAGATACCAACAAGCTCAGAGATCAAGCCGGAGCAGTATGATGCCATCAACTGGGATGAGGTAACTTCTGTAAATTTGGAATTCATAAAGATTATGACGGACATTGTTTTTACTGGTAATGAGGAATACTCAGAGTATTTTAAACAGGCTAAACAATAATATTTTAATTATCTTCTAATGCTTCTTTCAAGCAAATTTACCGCGATCCTGGCAAAAAAGGCATTGTTGTTTTTAATAGGCACAAAACTCTACGGAGCGTTGATTGAATAATTTCTATCGATCAATTACTATAGTTCATATGGAGGTAAGACAATTGGATTGTAATAAGGTAGGCATACTACTGAAGGCGTTACGAAAAGAAAAAGAAATGACCCAAAAGCAGGTTGCCGATCAGATGCACATCAGTGATAAAACCATCTCCAAATGGGAGCGTGGCCTGGGTTGTCCGGATGTATCCCTGCTTAGGGAGCTGTCGGAACTATTTGAGGTGAATATTGAAAAAATACTTTTAGGAGATCTGGAACTGAATGATATGGAAACGGGAAACTTGAAGAAGACGAAATTTTATGTTTGTCCAAACTGTGGAAATGTAATTAGCACGACTGGCGATGCGGAGCTTTCCTGTTGTGGACGCAAACTGGCCCCTCTGATCGCTAAACCGGCAGATGAAAAACATAGCGCTATTATAGAAGATGACGATGGGGAATACTATATCACCTTTGATCATGAAATGAGTAAAGACCATTTTCTTTCTTTTGTGGCTTATGTGTCGGCGGATCGAACCTTGTTTATCAGACTGTATCCCGAGCAAATGGCGGCGGTACGACTGCCGATAATGAGTGGCGGAAAGCTGGGGAAGAAGTATGGCAGTAAACTGTACTATTATTGCAGCAAAGAGGGTCTTTGGGTACTGTAAGAAAAAATAGGCAGAGCAGTATAAGGAGAATTAGAGGAATTAGATTTTATGGAAACACGATCAAAAAAAGAACTAAAAGAGAACTATAAAAACAGAACTGTCGTCGGGGGAATCTACGCCATCAAATGTAATGGTAATGACCGGATCTGGACAAAATCAACCAAGGATATGGCGGGTCAAAAAAACCGGTTTGGGTTTTCCGTGGCAATCAATTCATCCCCTGAACCCGCCATGCTGGAGGAATGGAAACAGTATGGTGCCAAGTCGTTTTCCTTTATTGTTCTGGAAGAAATCGAAAAAGGTGAAGCCCAGACCGAGGAAGAATTTAGTGATGACGTTGCGACGCTGTTTGAAATATGGATTGATAAACAGAAGGAAGAACTAAAAAATGAACACACAATTACATCCCATTGACTTTGAAACCTGGGAGCGGAGACAATACTTTTATTATTTTACCGAAATGCTGCCCACTGGATTTAATCTCAATGTGGAGATTGATATAACTGCGACCTATCATCATATTAAAGAAGCGGGTAAAAAGTTCTTTCCTGCCTATCTCTATCTGGTGGCAAAACTGATAACTGAGCAGCCGGAATTTCGAGTTGCTAAAACAGCCGATAAGCTGGGGTATTATGAGGTCTTACACCCCTCCTATGCCTGTTTTCATGAGGATGACAAAACAATGTCGAACATGTGGACAGAATATGCACCGGATTTTGAAAGCTTTTATCAAAACTACCTGAATGATCAGGAACAATATTCCGGGAACCACGGGATTCTGGCAAAACCGGAGCTGCCACCGCCCAATAGCTTTATGGTTGGGATGTTGCCGTGGACACAGTTTACCAGTTATTCACCGATACCTTATGCCAAGGCTGATTATTATTTTCCCGTTTTGCAGGCGGGCAGATATTTTGAAAAAAACGGCAGAAAAATGATGCCTTTTTCGATTACCGTTCACCACGCCGTTGCTGATGGCTATCATGTGGGCTTATTCCTGGAAAAATTTCAGGATGCTATGAATCAACCCGAGCAATGGATCAGGCTATGACGAAAGTCATAGCCTTTTAGGTCTTTTTCAAAGACCATCAGAATGATATCTTAATCATGAATAATGATGGTTCTGGCATAAATTGAAATGGTTGAAATTTATTATTTTATCGCGGCCGGATCCAGTTGCTGCCATTTATTGCCCAAAACGGGCGGAATATAGTGGATCATCTGATTGACCAGTTCACCGGGATCCGATGAGACCAGCACCAGTTTGGTATTGGACGGGTTCATAAAACCTTCGTTGACAATATTCTGCATCATCGCCATGAAGGAATCAAAAAAGTTGGAAATGTTGAGAACCCCTATCGGTTTTTTGTGGATGCCCAGCTGCGCCCAGCTAAGGGTTTCAAATAATTCTTCAAAGGTACCCACCCCTCCGGGAATGGCAATAAAGCCATCGGATAAATCAGCCATGGTTTGTTTGCGCTCATGCATGTTTTTCACTTCAATAAAATGGGTCAGGCGATCGTTAATCACTTCCTTGGGGAAGAGACCGCCGGGCATAACGCCGGTGACGCGGCCATTGTTGTCCAGCATATGGTTGGCAATTTCGCCCATCAGACCAAATTTTGATCCGCCGTAGACTAATTCAATATTGTTCTTAACGAGCACCAGGCCCAATATTTTTGTCATTTCTTTGTATTCCGGACGAACACCCAGATTGGAGCCGGAATAAACACATATTTTTTTCATAATGATGACCTCCTGAAATATGATAATAAATAGCAATTATTCTATTAATTTGAATCTTAAAATTTGAGTAGCTAAGTAAGATCTTTAAGTATAACAAATCAAACGGCAATGTGACAAGTTATATTGTGGAGTTTCTTAAGTAGTTTACAGCAATATCCGACAAATAATCTTTGGATAATACCATTGACACAAAAGAAGCGTAGGCATACAATGATTATGCAAATACAAATCATTTGCATGATTATCAAACGAAGGTGGTAAGAAAATGAAAAAGATGAAAGCTTTTCGCGTTTTAATGGGACTAAGTCTGGCTGTCTGTCTGTTATTATTAATAAGTGGTTGCCAGAGTGGTGAAAAAACCGAGGTAACCAGTGAGGGTGAAAAACCAATTGTCGCCGTAACCATTGTACCTGAAAAAACGTTTGTTGAAGCCGTTTGCGGCGACCTGGCCGAGGTTATTGCATTGGTTCCGCCGGGAAATAGTCCGGAAAACTATGAACCGACGCCTCAGGAGATGGAGAACTTCAGTCAGGCACAAGTGTATTTTACCATTGGCGTGGCGACCGAGGAGGCAAATATTTTACCCGGTGCAGGCGATGTTAAGGTCGTTTCATTACAGGAAGCAGCCAAGGCTGTTTATGCTGAAAGATTATTTCCATCGGGGGAAAGAGATCCTCACATTTGGCTTTCTCCGAGGCGGGTGGAGGTAATGGTAGAAACCATTGCCGCAGAAATGTCAGAGTTGGATCCAGAGAATCAAGCCGTTTATGAAAAAAATGCTAAAGACTATATTACCAAGCTTAAGGATCTGGATCAGGAGATAACCGCAGTTTTGGCACCGGTTCAGAATAAGAAGATGATTGTGTTTCATCCCGCATTTGGCTATTTAGCCGATGATTATGGCCTGGAAATGGTTGCCTTAGAAGAAGAAGGCAAGGAAGCAACCGCTCAGCAGCTGCAAAAAATCATTGATCTGGCGAAGGCAGAGAATATTAAGGTGATTTTTTATCAGGAAGAAATTGACAGCAGTCAATCTCAGGCATTCGCCGATGAACTCGGTGGAAAAACGATTCAACTATCGCCGCTGGCTGCAGATTATATTGAAAATTACCAGAGCATGGTAAAAACGATGGCAGAGGTTATGAAGTGAGAAATAAAGTTGTACACGTGGACAATCTAACCGTCTTCTATGGACAAACACCGGCGATCGCCGGTGTTTGTCTTGATGTTTATGAAGGTGAGTATTTAGGGATCATTGGACCCAATGGCGGCGGAAAAACAACTTTGTTAAAAACAATTCTGGGAATCAACCCGCCAACTGAGGGGGCCGTGGAGATATATGGTGAGCCGATTGCGAGGAAGCGCACATTGATGGGGTACGTTCCCCAATTTGCTGCCATGAATAAGACATTTCCGATTACCGTCTTTGAAGTGGTTTTAACCGGTCGGATCAAATCCCGGTTTAAGCCCTTTTTCCATTATACGCAAAAAGACAAGGAAATCGTCTGGGACTTACTGGCGAAGGTCGGGCTCAGTGATCTGGCAGAGCGGCAAATTTCCCAGCTATCGGGGGGAGAATTTCAAAAAATGCTGATTGCCAGAGCCTTGGCTGTTAAACCCAGACTGCTGCTGCTGGATGAACCCACCGCCAGTGTGGACGCGGTTTCACGGGAACAAATCTATCATCTTTTAGAGGAACTGAACAAAGAAATGACTATCATTCTGGTGACCCACGATCTTCTGGCCGTATCCTCTTATGTGGGCCGGCTGGCATGTTTGAATACAAGACTGGTTTATCATGGCGAACCCGAATTGACGGAAGCAGTGGTTAACCATCTTTACGGATGTGCAGTTGATCTCATTGCCCACGGCGTTCCTCATCGGGTACTAAAGGATCACAAGGAGGATTGCTGAGATGTTGGATGCATTATTTAAATATCAATTTTTGCAGAATGCCTTTTTTGCCGGGATTTTAGCCAGCATTGTTTGTGGGCTGATTGGGGTGATCATTGTCGAGCGAAAACTGGTGATGATGAGCGGTGGCATTGCCCATACTGCCTATGGTGGTGTCGGTTTGGGCTATCTGCTGGGTTTTGAGCCAATCATTGGGGCCTTTATTTTTTCAGTTTGTGCGGCGTTGGGAATTGGTTATATTAATAAGAAGGGTGGCGCCAAGTCGGATGTTGTCATCGGTTTGTTCTGGTCCGTTGGGATGGCGCTGGGGATTTTTTTTATTGCCCTGATGCCCGGATATCCCCCCGATCTGAGTTCCTATCTTTTTGGCAGCATTTTATCAGTCACGCGACTTGATCTCTATTTAATGATCGGTTTAACACTCATTGTCGTTTTTGTGGTGGTGGTTTTCTTTAATCATTGGAAGGCCTATTTGTTTGATGAGGAATTTGCTGCTATTTTAGGCGTTAACACGACGATACTGGAATACGGTCTTTTAATTCTGGTGGCGATGACGGTGGTGGTACTGATTCGGGTCGTCGGAATTATTCTGGTGATTGCGTTGTTGACAGCCCCGGCAGCATCAGCGGGCATGCTGAGTTCGAATTTCAGGAATCGGATGTTTTATGCCATAATCTTGGGGATCATTTTTTGCTTAACAGGGATGTGGATTTCTTATGAGATAAATATCGCTTCAGGCGCAACGATTGTTATTTTGTCGGTAGTGTGTTATTTTAGTTTATATGCAGGACATATGATCAAAAATAAAGCAAACTGGATCATTCACAAAAACCGCACCGAAATGAATGAGGAAAACAAATGAAAAAGCTGGATATGCTGGAAGAACTGAAGAAAAATGGGATGAAGTCGACAAAACATCGGGTGGCGATCCTTGAGATATTGACAAAAAAGGATCAGCCTGTTTCAGCTGAAAGAATATTCTTTGAAATGCAGAAAATGGAAGTATCCATTAATCTGTCGACCGTTTACCGAAATCTTGAGGCTTTGGCAGAAAAGGGACTGGTGACGAAATTAAGTTTATCAGGAGATAACCGTTCGGTGTTTGAGTATAATCGCATGGTACACCGCCACTATCTGATTTGTTTAGGGTGTAAAAAAATATTGGCCATTGAGCATTGCCCCATTAAAGGCTATGAGCATCAAATTGAAAAAGAAACCGACTACGAAATTGTCGGACACAAGCTGGATCTTTATGGTTATTGTCCGCAATGCAGAAAAGAACAGTCACAAATATAGGCAAAAAAGTGCGAATGACTAAAGTATGAAGATTTATTAAAGATTGGTTAAGTTCATTGATAAAATACACCGCTGATGCTATACTTTTTTCATGATAGAAAAAGGAGCGTGTTGATGAAGCTGGATTACCGCCTCACCGTTCTGGTTGGTCTTGGGTTTATGACCATCAGTGCATTTTGGAGCCTGTATGATTTTGTGATTCCAATGATTATGTTGAAAGCCTTCGAATTTGGGGACACCATGGCTGGGGTGGTCATGTCCTTTGACAATGTGCTGGCCTTATTTATGCTGCCTTTATTTGGGATGCTTTCTGACAATACCAGTACCAGAATGGGGCGACGAATGCCCTATATTCTTGGGGGCACCGCTTTGGCCGTGGTTTCGATGCTGTTGATACCCTATGCAGTGATGGCCAATAAGCAGACTTTGTTTATTGTGGCCCTGGCGTTGGCGTTGCTGTCGATGTCTTTTTACCGCTCACCAGCGGTGGCCCTGATGCCGGATGTGACCCCTAAACCACTGCGATCCAAGGGGAATGCGGTGATTAATCTGATGGGGGCAGTTGGCGGGATTATGGTTTTGGGAATGGTGGCGCTGCTGGCCCCGGATAAAGACAATATTAACTATTGGCCCCTTTTTCTTGGCACCGCCGCAGTGATGGTGGTGGGTGTCATTATCCTCAAACTCACAGTTAACGAGCCGGATGCGGTGATAAAAATGCGTCATAACAGTGCGGCTCTGGGTATCGACGTCGAAGAGGCGGAGCATGATGAGACCCTGGTAACCCACGAAAAGCTGCCCAAAGAATATAAAAAGAGTCTGATCTTTATTCTCTTATCGGTGGCCTTATGGTTTATGGGATATAATGCCGTAACTTCGGCCTTTTCAAAATACGCTATGGTTTCCCTGGGGATGAAAGAATCCCAATCGGCACTCATTTTGATGGTCGCCAGTATTGCTGCAATTATTTCCTTTATTCCCGTGGGGATTATTTCATCAAAGGTGGGACGCAAAAAAATCATTCTGATCGGGGTGGTGGTACTGGCCGCTGTTTTTGCCACAGCTGCTCTTTATACAGCGTTTAACCCAATGCTTTTTGTATCCTTTGCTTTAGCCGGAATCGCCTGGGCGGCGATTAATGTCAATTCCCTGCCGATGGTTCTGGAAATGTCTAAGGGTGCCAATGTTGGCCGTTATACCGGTTATTATTATACCGCATCGATGGCTGCTCAGGTTGTTACGCCGATTATATCCGGGGCGCTGTTAGAGCACCTCGGCTATCATACGCTGATGCCCTATGGCGCCTTGTTTGTCGGGTTGGCGTTTGTAACCATGATGATGGTTCAGCATGGCGATTCCAAGCCCATTGCTCCCCGTTCCAAGCTGGAGGTTTTTGATGTGGCAGATTGATATGATGGATTGTTTTAGACGGGAAGGCCGATGATGATCTACTTTATCCTGGCGCTGATCGCATTGTTTTTGTTCTACCTTTTTATCATTTCGCCAGGGGCACTACCGGGCCATTCAGATCCGGCTCTCTGGGAAATCAGCTATGCCCATCGGGGCCTCCATCAAAAAGATAAGATGATTCCGGAAAACTCCATGACGGCCTTTGCAAAAGCTGCTGAGGCAGGATATGGAATCGAGTTGGATATAAATCTGACTGCTGATGGAAAAGTGGCGGTCTTTCACGATGACAGCCTGCTTCGGGTTTGCGGGGTGGATAAATTGATCACCCAATGTTTGTCAACCGAGCTTTTGAGTTTTCGGCTTGAAAATACCGAACAGACCATTCCCTTATTAGCAGATGTGCTGAAACTTGTAGATGGGCAGGTTCCCCTTATTATCGAATTGAAAAACACCAAAGATTGGCAGCAACTCTGTGTTAAAGCCTCCGAAATGCTGGATGATTATGCGGGACCTTATTGTATTGAGTCCTTCCATCCCGGGATTGTCAGCTGGTTTTACAAAAATAAACCAAAGGTGGTAAGAGGTCAGCTTTCGGCGGGCCACCGAAGTTTTGACGGCACACCATTGTGGCAGAGCTTGCTGATTGCTTCGATTATGACAAATGTGGTTTCCCGACCGCATTTTATTGCCTATAAGCATCAGGATGCCCATCACCGGCTCAGCCTTCGGCTGTTTCGGCAATTGGGGGGCAAACTGGTTGGTTGGACGGTCAGGGATAGTGACGATACCGTGGAGTGTATGCAGTTTTTTGATATGATTATCTTTGAATTCTTCAGACCTTAGGCTCTCAAAACAAGATTTAACAGAAAATAGTCTAAATACTAATCTAGTTTTAATGATTGACTGAGAAAATAAAGGGGTAATAAAGACATACATCGCAAAAATAGACACTAATAGTAACAAAGAAACGGTCAGGTTATTGCGAAACAGGTAAGCAGCCTGACGTTTTCGCAATTGCCGCTAAAATTTTGAGAGAAAGGGACTGATTTGGTTTAGGTTAACAGAAGTGGGTGAGGGTACATGACACTGTATATCGTGGCAGGAATAGTCATATTTATTATTTATATTTTGTTGCTGCTCCCGGGCAGAATGCCAAAAGAGGTTGATGATCGACTCTGGACCAGTTACTATGCCCATCGGGGGTTGCACGAGAAGGATAAGTCGATTCCGGAAAATTCCATGGCTGCTTTTAAAAAAGCGGTGGCAGCTGGCTATGGCATCGAAATGGATTTAAATCTTACCGCCGACGGAAAAATCGTTGTCTTTCATGATGATAATTTATTGCGTTTGTGTGGAGCGGAGAGGTTGATAACCGATTGTACATATGAGGAATTACTGGCTTATAACCTCGGAAATACCAAAGAAAAGATCCCCTTATTTGAAGAGGTGCTAAAAATGGTGGATGGTCAGGTGCCCCTGATTGTCGAACTGAAAAACACCAAGTATCTCAACGAACTGTGCTCTAAAACAGCTGAGCATCTTGATCATTATGAAGGGTTGTATTGCGTGGAATCCTTTCAGCCGTTAATTGTCAGGTGGTTTTATAAAAACCGGCCGGATGTGGTAAGAGGTCAGCTTTCAGTCGGGCGTAAAAGTCTCAAGGGACTGGATGTTAAACTGTGGCAATGGTTGTTAATTATTTCATTTGCCACCAATTTTATCACACGCCCACATTTTATGGCATTTTGCCATGGCGATGCCAGGCGAAAACTGGGGCTCAGTCTTTTCCATCTGCTGACCGGAAGGCTGGTTGGCTGGACGGTTCAGGATACCGATGACATCGAGTATTGCAAGAAAAAATTTGATGCGATCATATTTGAATATTTCGAACCATGAGTTTTAGTAAAAGGTCATAGCATATCAATGGATTTGCTGGGCCTTTTTCCAGGTTGAAGGAGGAAGAAGATGGAATTTTTGCAGGAACAATTACAAGCTCAAAAAGCCGGGCAGGCGTATGCCGTTCTGACGGTTGTCGAAACCATGGGAACGTCCCCGTGCAAGGTTGGAAAAAAGATGCTGCTGTTGGATGATGGCACCTTTTATGGCACGGTGGGCGGCGGCGAGTTTGAACGGGAAGCCCTGGAAGAAGCCAAACAGGCCATCAAAAACAAGCAAAGCTATTTAAAACCTTATGAACATATCCCAACTTATGAGGCCGAAGGTTTAGGCTGCAGTTTTAAGGTGACGCTTTTTGTAGATGTTGTTTTTCCGCGGCTGCAATTAGTAGTCTGCAATGGCGGACACGTTGGCACGGCGGTGTTACGTTTAGCAAAGCACCTGAATTTTGAAACCATCCTGCTGGATACCAGGGCACCGGAACTGATCAGGGAGCAGATTGAACTGGCTGACCAATTCATTTTCTGTGACAATTTTGAGCGTGGTATCATTGAAGGCGATATTCCCGACGGAGCCTATTACGTCTGCTGTGCATCCACCCATACTCAGGATAAATCAGCACTGAAGGGAGCCTTGCAGAAAGAGTTTGCTTATATCGGGATGCTGGGCAGTGTCAAAAAAACGGTTGAAATGTACCGGCAACTAGAAGAAGAAGGGACCAGCAAAAGTCTTCTGGAACAGGTACACACTCCGGTCGGGCTGGATATCTGTGACATGTCACCGGAAGAAGTGGGCTTTTCGATTCTGGCGGAAATACTGATGATCAAAAATGGCGGCACCGGAAAACCCCGTAAGGAAGTCAAAATGCTGGCCCGAAAATAAAACTGATAATAACATAGGATTTAATACGAATTTGAAAACGGTATCAAAGGACTGGCACATGAAAATAGATCGGCTCATCGGAATATTATCCATCCTGCTGCAGCAAAAAAAAGTGACGGCCCCCTATCTGGCAGACATGTTTGAAGTCTCCCGGCGAACTATTAACCGGGATATTGAAGACCTTTGCAAGGCCGGAATTCCACTGACAACAAAGCAGGGGGCAAACGGCGGCATTGCTATCATGGAAGGCTACAAGATCGATAAAACGCTGCTGTCTTCGGGGGAACTGCAGTCGATCCTGGCCGGGCTAAAAAGCCTGGACAGTGTCGCCGGAACCAATCAGTATCGGCAATTAATCGACAAGCTGGCAGTTAGTGGCGGAGCGACCCAGCCGGATAACCATATCGTTATTGATCTGTCTTCACACTATAAAAATTCATTGGCACCCAAATTTGAAACCATTAAAAAAGCCATCGATCAGAGGCGACTGATTGCTTTTTATTACTACTCACCAAAAGGAGAAAGCAGCCGACAGATTGAGCCTTATTTGATTGTCTATCAATGGTCATCCTGGTACATCTGGGGCTATTGTCGGGAGCGATCCGATTATCGTCACTTCAAACTTAACCGCCTTTGGGATTTGCAAGTGCAGAACGAGACCTACGAGCCCCGGGATCTGCCGGAATATAACAGTCAAGAGCAATTGGCCATGCCCAGCCAGATTCATCTGGTGGCAGAATTTGACCCCACTATGAAATGGCGGCTCATTGATGAATATGGGATGGATTGTTATCAAATGACCAGGGCGGGAAAACTTCGTTTTGAATTTTATTTCTCCAGCCGAGAAAATCTTTTCAGTTGGCTGCTGAGCTTTGGCGATGGGGTGGAATTAATTGAACCTGAAGGGCTGAGAAAAGAGTTTTTAATAGTCGCAAGAAGAATCAGCGAAAAATACCAATGATCGATTTAAACATGACAGACAGGTGTCGTGATTACTGCGGTACAATAATTCAAAAACGAGGAGGAAAAAGATATGAAATTTGAAGCAGCCATGCTGGTGGTGGATGATATTAACCGGTCCCGGGCTTTTTATTGCGATGTTTTTGGTTTAGAAGTGGTGATGGATTTTGGTGAGAATATTACCTTTGATGCGGGGTTTTCTCTGCAGGAAAAAGCTCTCTGGGCAAAATTTATTAATACCGAAGAAACGGCAATTGTCTATCGGGGCAACGATATGGAAATGTACTTTGAAGAAGAAAATCTTGATAATTTTTTAGAGCATCTGAAAAGCTTTGAAGCTATCGAATATTTACACGATATGGAGGAAGCCGCCTGGGGACAACGGGCCATCCGCTTTTATGATCCAGACTATCATATCATTGAAGTGGGCGAAAGTATGGCCAAGGTTTGCCGGCGTTTTCATGACCAGGGCATGACCGTGGAAGCAATTGTCGAGCGGACCATGATGCCTGCGGAAGTGGTTAACAGTTTTCTATAAATTAAGTTTGATTTTATTGTCGAATTAAAACGGCGCATTTAATTAGTGTATTTAATTTGAATAAAAGAGTCCCTTCAGACAGAAATTTGAAGGGATTCTTTGACGTTGGTCTTAAAAATGATATAATCAAAAACAAGATAAAATTAAAGAAAAGAAGGATGCAAGATGCAAGCAGACATAACGATTCGGATCGCAAAAGCAGCAGATATAGAAGCAATACTGGGTATTTACGCCCCCTATGTCAGAGAAACCGCGATCACCTTTGAATATACGGTGCCGACCATTGAAGAATTCAGGGAACGCATGAGAAAAACATTGACGAAGTACCCTTATCTGGTGGCCGTACAGGAAGCGGAACTACTGGGCTATGCCTATGCCTCAGAATTTAAAAATCGGGCCGCCTATGACTGGGCGGTGGAAACCACCATCTACGTCAAATCGGACAGCCGCAACAGCGGGGTTGGTAAAAAACTATACCAGGCCCTGGAGGAAGTCTTGAAGCAACAGAATATCTGCAATCTTTACGCCTGTATTGCCTATCCCAATCCCGGGAGTATCGGTTTTCATGAACACCTGGGCTACCAAACCATTGGTCATTTTTCAAAATGCGGCTATAAATTTGATACCTGGTACGACATGATCTGGATGGAAAAAATGATTGCTGAGCATGATCGGCATCCGGAACTGTTTAAACCGATTACCGAACTGCGAGAGTGGGACTCGCTGCTGGAAAATTTATAACTTTTCATTAGCTGCTGAAGGCGCAGCGTTAAACGAAAAATCTCCGCACGTTGAGAGTACGGAGATTTCAGACTGTCAAAAAAGATAACCCAGTACCGACAATTGTTACATCATGTTGTACGCATCGGAGCGGACACGGCATCGCCTGTCCGATTCCGCGGCGAACAACAGATTAACAATTGGTCGGTACGGTCGTTTATCGACAACCTCAAATCTCCGCACTGTGAGAGTACGGAGATTTTTAAATATTAGAGTGTCTAGTATAAGATTATGTGCTGCTTATTTTGCCGCTGGTCCGATTTGTCCGGCCCGATAGGCTTTGCTGTATTTCCGGCAGTGCCGATCCTGTCCCATCAGAGCATAGGTGGCAAAAATGGTGCTCATCATTTCCCGGTTCAGCGGATCCAGCACGGCTGAATCCATACCGGCCTGAATGGCAAAAGCCATGCCGGTTTTATTCAGCAGTGACCGAACTGGCAAGCCAAAGGAGATATTGCTGATCGCGCCGGTTACATGGATGGTTGGATACATTTCCTTGATCGCTCTGATTTCCTGGGTGAAATTAAGCAGGGAATTGTTTTCAGTTGATAATGCCATCACACAGGGATCGATATGAATACGATCCGGGGTGATCCCATAGTGAGCGGCTTTTTCGACCATCGTTCGGGTAATCGCAACCTTGGTTTCAACATCGTTGGGGATCCCCTTGTTATCGCAGGTAAGTCCGACCACCTCCCAGCTATTGCCTTCCATCAGCGGTAATAAAATCTCGCATTTATCGCCTTCTTCGGAAATGGAATTCAGCATCCCCGGTTTATTGGCATATTTGAAGACCGCTTCAATCACCCGCGGATTGGGGCTATCAATACAAAGTGGCGTATCGGTGGCATCCTGAACCACTTCCATCAGCCATTTCAGGGTTTCAATTTCAAATTCCGGAGCAGTGCTGGCACAAACATCAATAAAATGGGCGCCGGCAACGGTCTGCTGGACAGCCCGGTCAGCGATAAAGGTGGCATCTCTTTTTTCGATGGCTTCTTTGACAGCCGGGATCGAACCGTTAATTTTTTCTCCAATAATAATCATGATCGCCTCCTAGACCCAACCCTGGCAAATCTTCACGCCTTCAGCCGCATTGGTGGTGAAGGCATCGGCACCGACAAATTCACAGGTCTCTTTGGTGGTCGGGTTACCGCCGATAATGATTTTGGCCTCAACCCCGGCTGTTTTCAAGCTTTCCACCGTTTCTTTCATGGAGTCAATGGCCAGGGTCAAGACGCCGCTCATCCCAATAATCTGAGGTTTTAGTTCGGTTGCTTTGGTAACAAACTCTTCAACCGCCACGTCAATCCCGATATCCACGACTTCAAAACCGGCCGCTTCAGACATGCTTTTAAAAATATTTTTGCCGATATCGTGTAAATCCCCATGGACGGTACCCAGTAAAATAGTGCCCTTGATTTCGGTGGCACCACTGCCCAAAACGGGCTTTAAAACATCAATGGCTTCGGTTAACAGTTCTCCGGCAAAAATCAGATCGCCGACAAAATAATCGCCACTTTCGAAAAGATCGCCGACAATTGCCATGCCCCCCTGACAGGCCGCAACTGCTTCTAAAGCCTCTGTTTTAGAGGGATTCGTGGTGGCAAATTCTTTTAACATTTCCAGTACCAGTTCTTCTTCCAAATCACCCAATGCTTGCGTTAATGCTTTTAAATCTAACATATTTATTTACCTCTTCTATTTATAATAATTTGTTTTGCGCAACAATGCGCAAATGTTTTTTAGCTGTATTGTTTTTACGATCGGTTAAGTTAACCCGTTATTCTTTCATTGTTGCTTCGGATAACATTTTTAAACAACTGATGACAATGATGCTGTAGATCAGACAGGTTGGTAATGCCAGGATCACCGAAAGGGCCTGAACCTGAGCTAACGAGCCATTGAACATCATTAATACCATTGGAATCGCCGCTAATGTTACGGCCCAGAAGATCGTCAGTTTTTTACTGGGACGCCCATCTAAGGGGACTTGTCTTGAGGAAACCATGGCCATGGTGTACGCAGCGGAGTCAAAACTGGTGGCCATGGAAAGCAGTGATGCAATCAACAAAACAAAGACAAAAACTCCGCCAAATGGCATCCTGGCAAACAGATCAATGACCGTCGCCGGACCGCCATTTTCGCTCACCCCTTTGACAACATCAACAAGGCCACGTAAGTGCTGATCCAGGCTGTAATTGCCAAGGATCGAGAACATTGAAAACGACCCTAAAAAGCCATAAAATAAGCCGCCGAAGATGACCTGCCGGATGGTCCGGCCCAGGGAAATTCTGGCAATGAACAGTCCCATGAAAATCGAATAGGAAAGCCACCAGGCCCAATAAAAGACCAGCCAGGACTGCGCATCACCACTGTTGTTGACGGGATCCAGGTAGGTGCTCATTTTAAAATAATTATCCAGCAGCAGCCCCAGCGAAGTTGTTTGCATATTGACAATAAATGCCTTATTGCCAACCAGAAATACATAAATAATCATCAGCAACATCAGGATAATATTGATATTGCTTAAAATCCGAATCCCTTTCTTCACGCCATTGTAGGCCGATACCGTAAAAATAGCGGTAACCACGACAATCACTGAGAAACGTAACATCGGGGTATCATCCCAGCCAAAAAGTTGATTTAGGCTGGCTGAGACCAGTGGTGACCCGATCCCCAGCGCAGTGCCAATCCCCCCTAGAATGCCAAAGAGAAAAAGAATGTTGATCATTTTTCCGCCGATTCCGTCGGCATATTTTCCCAATAGTGGTTTACAGGCGATGGCGACATCAAAGCGTTCATTTTTTAAATTATAACGCAGAAAAGCAAAGGCCACAGCGGGGATCAGATAGACAGCCCAGGCTGATACGCCCCAATAAAACAGCGGTAAGGTAGCCGCATACTCGGCCGCTTCAGCGCTTAATGGATTGATTCCAAAAGGTGGTTTGATATAATGAAACACCCATTCAATGGTACCCCAATAGATAAAGCCGGCGGCCATCGATGAGCAGAACATCATCGCCGCCCAGGAGAACTCACTGTATTCTTTTTTTTCCTGGCCCAGTCGAATCGGGCCAAATCTGCTGACACCAATGTAGATACACAAAAATAAGGAGATCAGCACAATCCAGACATAGATAAAGCCAAAATTAGTCAGGATATAATTGTTCAGCGAGTCAATCACAAGTTTGGATTGATCTGGAGAAATAAAGAAGTAGGCAATTACAATGAATACAAAGGCCAGCACGGTCATGATCATACTGTAATTTGTATTTGATTTAGATGATTTCATATCCATTCATTTCCTTCTAGCAGGATTTTTCAACACGTTAACCGTTATCATAGCAAACGATTTTTTCAGTATATCATATGAATATAACTTCTTCGACACCTTTTGCTTCCGTTAATAATTAAAACCAGAGCAGCCGGTATCGGTTCATTGCATTTGCGCCTGATGGTCTTTATCGCTCCAGTTTTTTTCACACGTTTTGATTCATGGTGGGGATTGGTGTTAAAGAGTTTGTGGTTCTTCGATGGTCATTACTTCCGCGTCAATGTTGTCTGGCGAATTAACCCAGCCATTGGTGCGGATATCCTTTAAAAATGACAAGGTCATCAATGCGATGATCAACAGTGCCGGGATGCCGCAAATAACCGTAATGGTTTGGAAAGGCCGGATCCCGCCAATCATCAGTAAGGCGATACTGATCACACCAATACAGATTGACCAGAAAATACGAATCCAGATTGGTGGTTCCTGACCGGCTTTTAAAACCTTAGTGGTGGCCATGGCCATACTGTAGGCATTGGCATTTAATAATGTCTGCATACAAATGTTGGCAAAAATGAATAAAACTGGCATTAAAACAACGGCAAAGGGTAAAAATTTCCAGACAGCCGCAATGGCAGCACCCTGTCCGCCGGTAGCCATGACGGCCCCCAGATCCAAGCCCTCATTCAAGAAGGTATGAATTGAAAAGCCCTGGAACACTGCGAAAAACATGTAGGTACCGATGACGGTTGAACCGATCAAACCGAAAATCAGTTCGCGCACGGTCCGGCCCCGGGAAATTCGTCCATAGAAAGCACCATTTTGAATCGACATGGTAATGTACCAGGCAAAATAGAAAACGGTCCAGCCCTGCGGCATTAAGGATTTCGCATAAGGGTCGGTATTGGAGATCAGGTGCAGGGTATTATTCATTACCATGCCCAGTCCGTCAGTAAATGAATTTAACATAAAGAATGTCGGTCCAAAAAGCAAGACGAAAACGAGAATTCCAAAGCCCATATAAACACGGATATTACTGAGTAAACCGAGCCCTTTTTTAAGTCCGGCGAACAACAGCACTGCCATGATTAAACTCCAGAGCAGGATTAATACCACCGAGATGATAAAGGGCGGCTGACTGCCGGTCATATTGGCAATAATCGCCACCAGCGTCGGAATATTGACACCAACACAGGTAACAACGGAAGAGAGCATGGAAATTACAAAAATGATGTCAATTATCTTTCCGAAACCACCGTTGGATCGTTTGCTGCCAATCAGTGTGGTACAGGCGGTGCTGGGCAGCGAATCAGCTGATTTTTTACAATAAAACTGGTAGGCAAAAACGACAGCAATCAGGGCATAGCCCATATAAAAAACCGGGCCCCAGTGGAATAACGGCAGCATCGCCGCCTGGGCAAGGGCTTGTGGGGTAGCGGTTTCTACACCCCACATCGGGGTCTGATAGGAATAGAACCATTCAACCGTGGTCCAGGTGAGGACTCCCAGGCCGGCCGCTCCGGTAAACATCATTCCCAGCCAGGAAGCGGTGGAATATTCCGGCTTTTCATTGCCAAACCGTTTTTTCCCCAGCGGACCAAAGGCCAAAAACAGGACGACTGCTGATAAGGCCATAAAATACCAGCTGAACATCCAGGCAAAACTGTCGGTGGTAAAGGCAAAGGCAGCTTGTAAAATCTCTCCGAAAGCTTCGGGATTGGTCATAACCACGGCGCTTAAAACGACGGTGAAAATCAGTGGTGGAAAAAAAGTCCAGCCATTAACCGTTGAAAAAATCGAAGCCTTAGCGGGCTTCTGCATTTCTTTTTTCATTTCTTCTTTGATATATTAGAATTTAATATATCTTCTCCTTTCAAAG
>NZ_JBGSHG010000063.1:0-88336 GCF_041752335.1 Acetobacterium sp.
TCAGAAGTTGACTGATTAATTCTTTTCGTTCTTTGGTTAGTTTTCGTTGTCTCGCCATAATAAAAATCCTCCCAGATTAAATTTATTTTAACATTAATCTGGAAGGTTTTTCTAGCTTGACACAAAATTATTTACAGTCTCAGATAGTGCAAAAATACCCGCTATCAATGTGACCGCCCAACCTTTGAGAGTGAAAGAATTACCAGCCATTCTGCTAATAACAGATTGGATCATTTCTAAATGTTTAGTTTTATTTTCCATTTATTAACCGTCCTTTTCAATTAAATTTGGAACCACAAGCCAAGCGAAGTAATTGTTAGAGATCTGTCGTCTTTTTCTGTGCATACATAATATCCTCTTTTAATTGGATTTCCGTTTGAGTATTTCTCAGTTCCATCATAAAAGGTATGTATGGATATATTGACATATGCTCTGTTCCTCTGTAAGAGCTATCATAGGCGTCTTTGGGTTTTATTGGAAATAATGCAATATGGTCTTGGAATTTTTGAGCGTCACCAAATCCCAATTCCCAGTTACACCATTTCGAATCGATTGCACCATTAGTTGCCAATAGAATGAATTTTTTACATTGCCTAATCCTGTTTTTTATATTCTCTGCTGTTTTGCCACAAGTGATTTGTGGCATTGAGGTATCACGACTATCAATGTATACTTTTACTGGATATTCTTTCTCTAAGAAACCAACAATATCTTTTAAATCATCAAGATCAGCATGCTTGTGTGATAAAAACACAGTACTACATCCCTTTGAGAATTGATAGGATTCTATTACTGTGCTTTTTGATTCATACAAGCTCGATACTTGATATTGACTAAACTCACGACTTTCAAATATATTCTTCAATATTGTTCATCCTATACTTTCTTAAAGTGTAAAATATCTTTGATCTCATATAGTTTATCCAGTGGTATTGAGCATATATCCTGTTGTCGCTGCTTTTGCCATTCAATTAAATCACCATCTGTCAAGTCTATTAGATCTTCTAATGGAATGTTATAACGTATTTTCAAATCCTCACGTTCTTTAGAGAAATTTGCAGCAGATTCGTTAATAATACTGTTGACATTACGATATTCAGACAGTTTTCGATGTCGTATCATTCGCGTTGTTTCTATTTCTGTATATATCCATGGCGATAATGTATGATTGTTTTTTTCTATGTTTTCAGATACAGTGATTGAATTGGGTGTGTTAACGAAAAAAACGCATTCACATTTATCAATCATTTTTGATAGAGCTGTTGAAAGCATCATATGGACGTGACTTGTTGAGATATTTCTTTTTTCATAACTATAGTTTTTTGAAGAGTTCAAACAATATTTATCATCAAGAAGCTTCAATAGATTATTAGAATATCCCCACACCATGGAATCAATGAAAGTATGTAGCCCAAATTTTTCGTACAGCCAACCAGCAAGTGAAATAACAAGTTTTTCATCTGCATGCGAGTGAGATAAGAAGATATCTGCATTGATTTCTGGAAACCAATCACTTTCAATCAAATTACCGTCCAGTACATCATTTGTACAAATGTATTTTTCCAAATCCTTATGGGTTTTTTCCTTAATTTGATCTGTAGTATTTTTCCCAGATGAATAAAAAGTACTATTGCTAATAATTTTGTCACTTAATTTTACATTGAAACTTGAAAACATATTGTTACCTCGTTGTTTCTCAATAAAAAGATTATACCTCATCGTTATTACCATAACAAGAAAAATGAAGATAATCATACAACGAATTGACGAAAAAATATTGCTGACATTTTCGTGTGGAACAGAAACAGATAATTGAATGGACGACCACCTTGAGTTTAGGTATTGAAACTTGAGGTAACTATCGGAGTGGAGATCTAATATTGAAAAACAGAAATACAGAGAATATTTTTCTGGAAAAGTTCTTTTAATGCGAGGAAATGAGCCCTGTGAGAGAGCGATCTGTAAATTAGGATATGATAAAAGTTACAAGAAGAATTGTGTAGGTTTATGATTTAAATGAATTATGAAGAGGGGTGGTGTGAGTAGAATCCTTTAATATATGAGAATTACTGCATCTAGAGAGATGATATTTTATTATCAATCTTTATCTCAGATTCAAGAAAAAATTCTGTAACTTGTTGACAATTGCCAATAAATTCGCTATGATTGAGTCAATAAAATATCTACAAGATTTATGGTGCCTTGTAAAAGGAGAATAGGGAATCAGGTGAGAATCCTGAACGAACCCATCACTGTAATGGTTTTGTTTCTGCAAATGTCACTGGAAACGGGAAGGCGCAAAAACAGATAAACCAGAGTCAGGAGACCTGCCATTAAATTATAATAGTATGAAACGACGGTAAAGTTTCGGCTATCCTTAGGATTACCCTAGGATAGCTGAAACCTTACCGTTTTTTTTATAGAATCACGAGGCGATCCCATGAAACCGATCATCCAACTGGATATTAAAGCGCTGACCTTTCCGGACGAGCAGGAACCGGCGCTTAAAAACATCAAACTGAATATCAATGAGGGCGAGTTCATTGCCATTACCGGCGGCGCGGCTGCGGGGAAATCGGTATTGCTTCACGCTATTACCTCGGCGGCGCCGAAGTTTTATCCCTGTGCGCTGGACGGGACGGTGAAGGTCGCTGATCAGGATGTGTCCAGCATTCCGCTCTGCCAAATGGCCGACTATCTGGGATATATGATGCAGGAGCCGCAAAACCAGATGGTCAATCGGCGGGTTGGCGATGAGCTGGCGTTTGGGGCAGCGAATCTTAATCTGACTCAGGACGAAATCGCGCACCGGGTCAATGAGATTATGGACTTTCTCGGGATCTGGGCGTTTTCAGACCGGATGACGGATGCCTTATCCGGTGGGCAGGCCCAGAAGGTGGTGCTAGGGAGTATCCTGGCGATGAAAACCCCGATCCTGCTGCTGGATCAGCCCACTGCCGAACTGGATCCCAAAACCAGTTCGGAACTGTATCGGCACCTGGGGCGACTGAACCGGGAGAAAAAGGTCACGACCCTGGTCGTCATGGATAAATCCGGCGCGGTTTTAAAAGACGCCCATCGGGTGCTGGTAATGGAAGCCGGTACGGTGAAAGATTTTTTGCCGGTTGCCGAATATCAGAAAAAATATGGTAATGAGAAAAAGTACCAACGAACCCTACCGTTCATAGTTGATGAAAGTACCGACGTGATTAAGTTAAGCGGTGCGTCGCATTGCTATAAAGGTGGGATAACCGGATGCCAGCCCCTGGACTTCAGTCTCAAAAAAGGCGATTTCACGGCGGTCATCGGTCAGAACGGTTCAGGTAAATCGACTATGCTCAAGCTCATCGAAGGGCTGGTCAAACCAAGTACCGGCAGTGTGGAACTATTCGGGACCGCGGTGACAAAGAAAAATGTCGGTGAACTGCGGCGCCGGATCGGGTTTCTGTTTCAGAATCCTGATGATCAGATCTTTTGCAGTTCGGTCAAAGACGAAATCAGCTATGTTTTAAAAAATAAAAATAGCAGCAATAAGAATCTCAGTCAGCACGAGCAGGAGCAAAAAATTCAGGAAACCCTGGCCCTGATCGGACTGGAGGGACTGGAGGAAATGCATCCCCAGCGGTTGAGCCGGGGACAGCGTCAATTGCTGGCCCTGGGTTCGGTGGTCATAAGTGACCCGGAGTTGATCATTGCCGATGAACCGACCTCTGGCTTAAACGGTCCCCAGAGTCAACTGGTGATGGAAAAACTGGCCCGGCTCAGCCGTCAGGGTGTCACCATCCTGTTGGTGACCCACGATTTGGCAGAGGCCAGAGACTTTGCCAATCGGATTGTGGTGATGCACAATCATCAGCTGGCTCTGGAATTTGCAGCCGCCGCAATGGATGATTATAAAAACGACTTAGTCCGACTGGAACTGATAGAAGGAGGCGATTGTTAATGTTCAAGTTTAAAGAACTGGACCCGCGGCTGAAACTGACCTGGTGTCTGTTTCTGGTTTTGACCGCCCTGGTTTCGCGCAGTATGATCCTCAATGGCGTTTTACTGGGGCTGATTCTGGTCAGTGAACTGCTCTCGGAAAAGACCTTGAAATCATTCAAAATGCTGTCAATTCTGTTGCTGATTATTGGCTCACAGGTATTGATTATCAATCTGATTTTTGGACGGGTCGGAGAGCTGCTTTATTCCTGGGGAATGCTGCAGATTTACAGCGGCTTTATCGCCACCTCGATCCTGGCCTTTCTGAGAATCGGCATCGTTTCATTGTCGGCCTATCAGTTTGGCGTGCACACCGATCCCATGGATATGGCCCAGATGCTGATTTATTGGCATATCCCCTACCGTTATGCGATGCTGGTGCCAATGGTGGCCCGCTTTTTTCCGGTGATGATTGGCGAATACCAGTCCATTTGTGACAGTCAGTCAGCCCGGGGGGTGCCCTGTGATACCGTAGTTGAAAAAATCCGCAATCTGCCGGCCTCGATTTTACCGTTGATGTACCGGGCCATGCGGATATCCAATGATGCGGCGCTATCGGTGGAACTCCGCGGTTATGGCCGCCACCCATCCCGAAATTTTCAGAATAAAATTAATCTCCGTCCCCTGGAAGGGATGACCATCGTCTGCCTGATTATCGGGTTTGGTGGGGTCTTGATAAAAACCATTCTATAATGGCATACCATTGTCTGATTAGAAATTATAATAAATTTCAAATTATAATAAATACAAAAGTAAATTAAAAAAACAGAGGAGAACAACATGCAAAACGAACAAGCAATTGGAAAAAGAAGTATTTTTAAAACGGACACCAAATCTTTAATTGGTGCTGTCGTCATGGGGATCGTATTTGTTATTGCCTGCCAGATTACCGGTCAGATCGATAACATGCTGCCCTGGGGAAAAATGGGGATGTACCTGATTAATGGAACGGTCTGGGCATTTTTTACTGCCATCCTGACCCTGCTTTACAAACAGCCCGGCGGTCTGATTGCCGCTGAAGTAGAAGCGGTCATTTCAGTGATGTATTCGCCGCTATGGGTCGCGTTTATTTTTGCCAACGGAATCGCATCGATCTGGGTATCTTTCGTCGCTGCCAAATATGACATGACCAAATGGTCGCATCACATTATCGCTCAGGCGGGGGTTTGTGTTTTTGGGAACATTATTGTCTCGATCGGTCTGGTTTTCATTCTTGGTCTGCCAGTCAACGTCGCGGCCATTGAAACTCTGATTCTGATTGCGGTGACCTGGCCATTAGCGACCATTGCCACAAAAAAAGTTTATGATGCCTTAATGAAATCAGGTATGGTAAAATAATACGATAAAAGTCTAAAAAAAAATAAAGAAAAATCAAGTGCTTTGGTATCTGTTTGGTAAAACAGGTGCCAAAGCAATTTGTAGTTTTACAAGTAGTTTATTCAATCACAATTAAGGAGAATTTGAATATGAGTCAGGATTTACGGGTGTTTTTAGAACAATTGGATAAAGATGGGGAAATCTGTCATGTGAAGGAACCCGTTAAGCGGGAATATGAAATCAGCACTTTGATGATGGAGCTGGAAAAACAGCGAAAATATCCGGTGATGTGGTTTGATCAGGTGGATGGCGGCGATATTCCGGTGGTGACCAATATTCTCGGCACCAAAGACCGGTTTGCCAGAGCCATGGGCGTTAAAACCGAAGACCTGTCATTTGAGTTTGCCGAACGGATCAAGAATCGTTTTGATGAGGTTAAGGTGGTCGAAAACCCGCCCTGTAATGCCCATTTGATTACTGGCGATGACGTCGATTTAACCAAGCTGCCGATCATTACCCATTTTCCTATTGATGCCGGCCCCTATATTACCTCCGGTCTGACGGTGGCCAAAGATCCCGAAACCGGAGTTGAAACGCTGGGTTTTCATCGGCTGCAGCTAAAAGGTAAAAACAAGTTGGGGATTTCCTTCCATTCCCGCCAGCGGATGTGGGAATTTTTCAGAAAGAGTGAAGAACGGGGCGAGAACATGAAAGCCGCCATCTGTATCGGCGTCCATCCCAATATTGCTTTGGGTTCACAAGCCTCGGTTCCCTATCATCTGGGAAAATATGGTGCCATCGGCGGACTATTTGGCGAGCCTCTGGAAGTATCCCCCTGTGCCACCATCGACCTGAATGTACCCACCTATGCTGAAATTGTGCTGGAAGGGGAAGTCCTCTGCAATGTCCGAGAACCGGAAGGTCCCTTTGCCGAATACACCAATTACGCCTGCTTCCGCAGCACCGAAAATGTTTTCCAGGTCAATGCCATCCGCTACCGGGAAAAACCGATTTTCCACGACATTACCCCGGCGATGAGCAGTGAACACATTACCATCGTCTCGATCCAGCGGGAAGGGGATATCACCAAGTTTTTAAAACAGAATCTGCCCAACATCAAGGCCGTTCATTCGCCCTTATCCTCCTGCGGTATTTTCCACTGCTATGTGTCGATGAAGAAAACCGCCGAAGGCCAAGCGCAACAGGTTATTTTAACCGCCTTGGGGATGGATCATCATATCAAAATGGTGA
Source organism: Acetobacterium sp. (assembly GCF_041752335.1). Taxonomy (GTDB): domain Bacteria; phylum Bacillota; class Clostridia; order Eubacteriales; family Eubacteriaceae; genus Acetobacterium. The sequence goes on from NZ_JBGSHG010000063.1 coordinate 6,550, forward strand.
TTGTCGTGGACGAGGACGTCGATGTTTTCAACGAACAGGAAGTGCTGTGGGCCATGGCCACCCGGCTTCAGGCCGACAAGGGAGTGATGATCTTCCCAAATATGATGGGTGAAACCCTCGATCCTTCCACCGGTGACGATGGTCTCACCGCCAAAATGGGCATCGATGCCACCAAACCCCTCAGCGGCTTTTCACCAAAAATCGACATCGATGAAAATGTTACTCACGATATCAAGCGATTGTTTAAATACGTAAAATAGAAGAAGGTCAAAGATGATAAAAATTGCGATTGACACCGGTGGTACCTTTACCGATTATACGTCGGTGGGCTGTGTCGGAGATCAGGCCGAACAGCGGATTGCCCTGAAAAACCCGACCAATCATGAACACCCAGCCCAGGGCATTCTGGCAGGACTTAAAGAATTGGCGGTGGCTTGGGGAACCGATCTGGAAAAACTATTGGAAGAGACTGAAAAAATTTCTCTGGGGACCACCCTGGCCCTGAATGCCCTGCTGGAGAAAAAAGGGGTTAAAACGGCCTTGTTTACCACGGAAGGATTTCGGGATGCCCTGGAAATTCGCCGGGCCCAGCTGGCTAATCAATGGGATCTGGCGATAGAAAACCCGATGGTGCTGGTGCCGCGACGGCTGCGACTGGGGATTGAACAGCGAATGGACTATCAGGGGGTGGTGATCAAAGCCCTTAATGAAGCCGCCGTTCGAGCCGCCTGTCAGAAATGTCGGGAAGCGGACGTAAAAGCCATTGCTGTTTGTTATCTGTTTTCATTTCTCAATCCGGACCATGAAAAGCGGACGGCGGAGATCATCAGAGCGGAACTGCCTGATGTGTTTGTGTCACTATCCTCAGAAGTTTCGCCCCGCATCCGGGAATACGAGCGGACCACGACGACGGTGATCAACGCCTATTGCACTCCGGTGCTGGCCGATTATCTGAAGCAGGTCAAAAAGGAGCTGGCTGCTTTCGGCTGGGATAAACCGGTTCATATTATGAAAAATAGCGGCGGCCTCAGCGATTCGGGGGCTCTGGAAAGCTTTGGGGTAAAAACCCTGCTATCCGGGCCTGCCGGGGGTGCTGTGGGTAATGAATCCCTGGGTAAAACCCTGGGCCGTACCCATACCGTCCTGGCAGATATGGGTGGAACCAGCTTTGACCTCCATGTGGTCAGCGGCGGTGTCAATCAATTGGTGCCACAAACCGAACTGGACGGCTATCCGCTGAGTATTCCGATGATCGATATCCGCTCCATCGGTGCCGGGGGGGGCAGTATCGCCCATGTGGAAGCCGGCGGACGGGTGCTGATTGGTCCGGATTCCGCCGGGTCGATTCCCGGCCCGGCCTGCTATAACCAGGGCGGCGAGAATCCCACCGTTACCGATGCCCTGTTGGTGCTGGGACTGATCAACGGCGACAATTTCCTCGGTGGTAAGCTGCCGCTGTCGCTGGATCAGGCGGTTAAAGCGATTAAAGAAAAGGTGGCCGATCCCTTAAATCTTTCAGTCACCGATGCCGCCCGGATTATCTACAGCATCACCGCCGAAATGATGGCCGATGCCCTGCGGCTGGTGACGACTCAAAAAGGGAATGATCCGCGAATTTACAGTCTCATCAGTGCCGGTGGCGCCTTTGGCCTGTTTGCGGCCAGGATTATGGAATCCCTGCAGATGCCGGAAGCCCTGATTCCGGTGCAGGGGCCGGTATTTTGTTCCTGGGGAATGCTGGGAGCGGCCTGCCGTTATGACATTAACCAGAGTATTCTGATGGAAAAAAGATGTTGGGATGCCAAGCGGTTAAATACCATGGTTGCGGCCATGAAGACCGAAGGGTCGGCGCAGTTGGAACGGCTGGGGGTGGCGAAAAACCGCCAGCACTTTGATCTGATGCTGGAAATGCGCTATGTCAGTCAGCACCACGAAATCTCAGTACCCTGGACCCGGGGCGAATTTAGTCCCGAAAGTGTTCAGGACGTGGAGCGAGCCTTCTACCACACCCATGAAGCCATTTATGAATATGCCGAAGCCAAGGATTGGGAAATTATCGATCTGCATCTGGCCTGTTCCGAATGCGATCAGGAGCATATTTTATTCCCCACGACAACAGCAATAACCGGTGTGACAACTAAAATGGTTGCCGGGGAAGTCTTTAACAGTCACGGCGAGATCACGGTTCCGGTTTACCGGGAAGGCGATTTAACGGAACGCATTAACGGTCCGGCGCTGATAGATTTTGTTTATACGACGCTGATTGTTCCCAACGGCTTTTATTGTATTCAGGAGGACGAAGGCATCTTCGCGCTCAGAAAGGAGGCGACCCATGAATCAGCGAACTGACGATATTATTAACCGCACCGTCATTATGAACCGGCTCGACAGCATCACCAGTGAAATGGGGATCGCCCTGGAGCGTTCGGCCCATTCCCCGATTTTTGCTGAAGCCTGTGATTTTGCCTGCTGTATCTGCGACGAGGCCGGGGAGCTGGTCTCCCAACTTAGCGGCATTCCAATCCTGGCTACCGCCGGATCTTTCAGTGTCAAAGCGGTGCTGAGGAAATTCGGCGGAGCCATCGCCGACGGTGATGTATTTATCATCAACGATCCTTATGATGGCGGCAACCATCTACCGGATATTGGTATCATCACCCCGGTATTTTATCAGGACGAGCTGTTGTTCTTCTGTGTCAGCCGGGCTCATCACGGCGACATCGGCGGTTCCACCGCCGGCAGTTACAACCCCAAGGCGACGGAGATTTTCCAGGAAGGGCTGCGAATTCCACCGACCCGACTGATGAAAAACAACGAAATGATTACCGACGTGCTGGAGCTGATCCGCCTGAATACCCGAAATCCGGAAATGCTCACCAGCGACTTTCTGGCTCAGATCGGTTCCAACCGCCTGGCCGCCCGACGGATCAAAGAGATGTTAGGCACCTATTCCGTGGCCACCGTCAAGAAAGCGGTGACGGAGTCGTTGATTCAGACCGAAACCCTGACCCGTCAGCGCATTGCCGCCACGCCGGACGGCACCTACACCGCCGTTGATTATATTGACGATGACGGTTTTCAAACCGAACCGGTCAAAATCGCCGTGGCGGTGACCATCACCGGTGACCGGATGCTGGTCGATTTTACCGGTACCGACGCCCAGGTCAGAGGCTTTATCAACACCTCGGTGGTGACCGCCACCTGCGCTTCTGGTATCGCGGCCTTATGGTTTCTGGGCAAAGACATTCCCCGGAACAGCGGTGCCTTCCGCTGTATTGAGGTCAATCTGCCCGAAGGTTCGCTGGTCAATCCTAATCTCCCGGCGCCAATGACGCTGTGTACCCTGACTCCGGCCAGTGAGATCATCGGTGTGATCTTCAAAGCCCTGGATCAGGCCCAGTCAGGTCGGGTATCGGCCGGCTACCATCGTTATCTGGGGCCCTCCTTTTATGGGGTCGATCCCCGCAATGATCGCTACTATGTCGGCTTTTCTTTCTGTTCGCTGGGCAGTGGCGGGGCCATGGCCGGCCACGACGGCAAACCCTATATGGCGACCTTATCGAATTTCGGCGGGGTCAAGGCTCCCAATATCGAGTCCAATGAGGTACAATACCCGCATCTGACTCTGCATCATGAGATGGATAATGATACCGCCGGGGCCGGCGAATATCGGGGTGGCTGCGGCATGAAATATGCCTTTGAGATCACCGCTGAAAAGGGTGATGTAGTCAATTTTGGCGATGGCATTAAATTTGCTCCCTACGGACTCCGGGGCGGTCATCAGGGCAGCCTGAACCGCAGCGTTTTTGTTCATGACGGCGAGGAAATCATCATGGAAAGCAAGGAAGCTCCCCGCCATGCGGTTAAAGGTGATCGGATTTACCTGAACACCAGCAGCGGCGGCGGCTGGGGTGAGCCGATGAAACGGCCCCCGCAAAAAGTTTATGATGACGTACTCGATGAGATTATTTCCAAAGAAACCGCCGAAGCAGTTTACGGGGTCATCATCAATGAAGCCGGCATCGATTTTGAAAAAACAGAAAAACGGAGAAACAACTGATGAAAATTGCAGTGGGAATTACCGGCGCATCCGGTGTTGTTTATGGCATCCGGCTGCTGGAAGCCTTAAAAGAGACTGAACACCATGTCTCACTTGTCTTAAGTGAATGGGGCAGCAAAACCATTGGCCTGGAAACCAGTTACACTGAAGACTACGTGCTGTCACTGGCCGACCAGGTCTACGACAGCTGGGATATGGCCGCCGCTGTGTCCAGCGGTTCTTATGGCATCGACGCTACTGTGATTGCGCCCTGCAGCATGAAGACCCTGGCCGGGATTGCCAACGGCTTCAGCGACAACCTGATCGTCCGAATCGGCGATGTGGCCTTAAAAGAACGCAAACCTCTGATTCTGATGGTCCGGGAAACCCCGCTGACCCTGATTCATCTGCGGAATATGACCGCGGTAACCGAGGCCGGTGGAATTATTCTGCCACCGATGCCGGGCTTCTACCACAAACCCCAATCCATTGATGATGTGATCAACCAGAGCGTCGGCAAGGTCTTCGATATGCTGAGGATCCCCCACAATCTGTTTACCCGCTGGGGCCATGAGGACGGCCATGACTGAGCGCATCAAACTGATTCAGGGCACCGGAAAAACGGCGCTTCATTATGAGATCATCCCCGTTGGCAATGACTGGCTGATTTTGCTCACCGGCGGCGATGCCCATATCGGCTGCACTGCCATTGGCGATGATGGTCGACTTTGCAGTTACACGCCTCAGTCCCATAAGGATGATGCCCTGGCGATACCGCTGGCTAAAAAGATATCAGAAACCTGTCATTGCGTCTGTACTGTGGTAGCCGGATTCCATCTCGACGAGATTACCCGGGAGCAAATTGATGAGGTTGTTGCCAATGGTAATATCGGGATCACCCGGATTCTGGCAGCCATTGAAGAAAAGACAAACGAGGGTGGGATTGAAAATACGGGTAGCATTATTTAAAAAGAGGTTCAATATGGATAAGACGTTACAATGGGAATATGATGATTGTGAGTTTGACAATCGGGTTGCAAATTTAATGTGGACAATTTGCGGTGATTATACAACAACAATGGGACAAAATGAAAAGATCAACTTATCAAAAAATAGTGCCCTCTATTATGGGATAACAGCCGGCGGTCGTCGTAAATTTGTGGATTGGAAAAAAATAAATCGTTATGTCGGCAGCCGTATCAACCAGGGTTTCGACCGTCAAAAACTACAGAAACTAGTTTTTTTGGCGATCAATCCGATGGTCATTAGACAAATGGGAAAAGAGCGTCCGGGAGTAATCGATATCCAAAAAGAAGCCTGCGGCGAGATATCAACCTTGCTTGAAAAACCAAAGTCGCAGCAGTTTTTAGATTTAGTGGAATTCGCAATGCTTAAAATCCTGGCTGAAACGGGCAGCAATGAAGAAAAAAGCGTTCAGCAAATGAGCTATAAAATTCTGGAAATTTCAAAAGCGGAAACGACCGATTTTTTCATCAATGCAATTGATGCCCTTTACATCGAATGGTTGAATTTGAAAGCAGTAGCACCGCTCCAATATTTAGATGAACCAAGCAGCGATATCGATGTTATTGATACTGAAGCATTTATCGACCAGTCGGTTGAAGCTATGTTTCAGATAAAAGACCTAAGTAATCTTGAAGGCGAAGACGGGCAAGTATCGGAAAAACCGGATGTTGTCATTGTCAATCAGGTTGATCTTGAGAATCTGCAAAAACAGGTTGCATATTTTTGCGGCCGATCATATCTGGAAACCTATCAGACAAAGAAACTGGAAAATACTCTTTGCAAAGGCGTCCATCGAGATTGTAGCCTGCATTTTACGGAGGGGGTCCTCAGAAGTGAGTGCGATAGTGAAGCCAAAAAAAAATATGCGTTGAGAGATCAACAAAATAATATCACGGCATATCAGGACAACGCCCGAGTTTATATCCGCACAATAAAGCGGTTACGGGACGCTTTGTTGCGCACTCTGGTAATGGAGCGGTCCCGGTATCCAGTTTCAAGCGATTGGGGAACGATAAACCCGCGCAAGCTATGGAGAGTTGGTAAGGTACCCGCAGCCCGCTTATTTGAACGCTTTGACAGCAACGATAAGGGGGGCTTTGTCGTTGATTTATTACTGGATAGCAGCATGTCTCAAAAAGGCCGGGAAGCCGTTGTCGCGATCCAGGCTTACATTATTGCCAGGGCTTTGATTGAAGCCGGGATTCCTTGCCGGGTAACAGGCTTTAACAGTTTTTTAAATTTTACCGTAATGAAGCGTTATCGGGATTACGATGAACCCGTTAAAGCAACCGAGGATATTTTTGAGTATTATTGTGAGGGCAGCAATCGGGATGGCTTAGCAATTCGGAGTGTCTGTGAAAGCCTCTATCGACGTAGCGAAGAAAATAAAATTTTAATCATATTGAGTGATGGAAAGCCCAATGATGTTCGCTTACAACCTAAAAATGGGGCAGCTGCTTTTAGAGGGGTACTAACATATAGCGGTGGAATTGCGTTGGCTGATACGGCAAAAGAAGTGCGCATTGCCAGGCATCGGAGTGTTTCTGTGCTGGGTGTTTTCACTGGGAATGAACGTGATCTTGATGCAGAAAAGCATATCTATGGCAAGGATTTTGTTTTTACCCGTAACATCAATCATTTTGCAGATATTGTAACGACTTACTTAAAACGAGTTATTACGAATTAAAACGATCTGATGCAGGTTTGGATAACCACCAAAAGACCTTTGTCATCAGATAGAAATAGCGGTACTATGAATGAGGGCGGTCGTTCCTTTGGCGGCGCCAAAAATTACGGCGATTGAATTACAGGTGTTTTGCGATTTAAGCTAAAAGGCTCCAAAAGGGATAAATTTTTGTTGTTTTGCATTTTTTCTAACCATTCCGCTGGGTTTTGTGTTATATTCAAATCATTCTAAATAAACAGTTGCAGGATTAGTGCAAGCATTAGCGAAAGGAAAAAATTTATGAGATTAACACAGGAATTATTAAAACAGGGAATCAGCGAAAAACTGCTCGATGATATAAAATATTTCAAACACTTTTATAAATTGGAAGAGCGTCTTCAGGATCGCGTTCCCAGTACTGAAACTGTTTTTTACGGCAAGGATATCTGGTCGATGTGCATTACCGCTATTTTAGAGGGGGAGAACATTCTGCTCTCTGGTCCCAAGGCCACCGGGAAAAATGTCCTCGCAGATAACATCTGCGAACTCTTCAACCGTCCTCAGTGGAATACCTCCTTCCATGTGAACACCGACAGCTCCAGCCTGATCGGTACCGATACCTTTATTGATAATGAGGTCCGGTTGCGCCGGGGATCGGTTTATGAGTGCGCGATCAACGGCGGCTTTGGCGTTTTTGACGAAATTAATATGGCTAAGAATGATGCCTTGGTAGTCCTCCATTCAGCACTTGATTATCGAAAGGTTATCGATGTGCCAGGCTATGAAAAAATCAAACTCCATGACGCCACCCGCTTTATTGGCACGATGAACTATGAATATGCCGGTACCAAAGAGCTTAATGAAGCCCTGGTATCCCGTTTTATGACCATTGATATTCCTCAGATTGAAGAAGAAACGCTGATGATTATTTTAAAAGAATATTTTCCGGATGCCAACGAAGAAATTTTGCCGCAGTTTGCCGGGATCTTTCTGGACCTTCAGGAAAAATCAAAAAATTCTGAAATTTCCACTAAATCGGTGGATCTGCGGGGGATTATCGGCAGCCTGAAAACCATCCGCCGGGGACTCAAACCGATGCTGGCCGTGGATATGGGCGTCATCGGCAAAACCTTTGACCAGTTCGAAAAGGAAATTGTGCTGGATGTTATCAAAACTCGGATCCGCGAAAGTTGGGAAGCCGCCGATGTTTTTACCGGTCGCTAAAGCCCCACAATCCAGAGAAGGGAGGGAAACGCTTTGAAGGATGCCAAATGGATGTACGAAGACTTTGAATTTGACAATCGAGTTGCCAATTTGATGTGGACTGTTTCCGGCGATTATGACGAAAATATGGACAGCGGCGAGAAAAGCTTTATTTCAAAAAATGTCGCTCTTTATCATGCCGTTACTGCCGGGGGACGGCGAAAATATATTAACTGGCCCAGCGTCAAAAAATACGTCATCAGCCGTCATCGGGCCGGTTTTAATAAAGATATTCTATTAAGCCTCATTGCCATGGGCAGCGATGTGGTGGTGGAAGAAAAGATTATTGCCGAACGTCCCGGGGTTTATGATATCCGCAAAAATGCCTACGATGATATCCTCAGCAATTATTATAAACTGCATACCAGTGACCTGCTGGAAAAGGTGCGCCACACCATGATTCTCGAAAAAATCGGAAAAACTCCGATGGTAGACACCGAAACCCGGAACATTGCCAATGATTTAATGGCACTGCAAAAGCGCGAAGATACCATTGAACTGCTCCGTGGCATTGAAGATGTCTATTTGAAATATTTCCCTCTGTTTGTCGAAGGCGAAGCCGGTGATGATTCTGAATCCGGACACAATAAAAATCATATCCGGGGCGATTTTTCGGACTTTATGCTGGAAGAAATGTTTGAAGATCCTGAAGATCAGGATATTGAAGCCTCCATTGAAGAAATTGCTGAAGCTCTGCTGGGAGAATCCCAGGGCGATATGGCCAATATCAACAGTGCCAATGATAACCGGGTTTTGCGGGTTCAGGAAGAAGACATCGAAAAAATATATGAAAAAGTGGCCTATTATTATGGCAACTCTTTTTTAGAGACGAGTGATGTCAAAAAACTCCAGAATCGGGTCTGCAGAGGGGAGCACGGTAATTGTCGGATTCATATGACCGATGGGGTAATCCGCAGCGACTGCAAAAATGAATTTCAACAGAAATATGTGCAGCGACATCAGGTTAAAAATACGGACGTGTTCCGGGCTAACTACAAGGTGTTCAAAAGGAATATCAATAAACTTAGGGAAAGCATGTCCCGAACCCTGGTTCAGGAAGAAATTATCGACGCTATCCCATCAGATGCGGGTCAACTGATCCCCAGCAAACTCTGGCGGATTGGCCGCAGCAGTAACAACAAGGTGTTCGTAAAGAATATTGATAACAATAAGGGCAGTTTTGTGGTGGATATCCTCATTGATTCCAGTGGTTCCCAACGGCGCAATCAGTCTCGGGTAGCCATCCAGGCCTATATTCTGGCGATGGCATTAACCCAGCTGGGACTTCCTAATCGGGTGTTGGGTTTTTCCAGTTTTCTGGATTATACGGTGATCAAACGCTTCCGGGATTATGAATCCCCCCTTTCCGCCAATGATAATATCTTTGAATATTACTGTTCCGGGAACAACCGCGATGGTTTGGCTATTAAGGCTACCTGCGAAGATTTGATTAAACGCCGGGAAGATAACAAAATTCTGATCGTGCTGAGCGACGGACGGCCCAATGATATCAAGGTGGGAAAAGGTCAGGTCAACGATTTAACCGCAGCCTACCGGGGGCGGGTGGCGATAGCCGATACAGCCCGGGAAGTCCGGTTTGCCAGACAGCTGGGAATTATGGTGCTGGGCGTTTTCACCGGCAAAGAACAGGATCTGATGGCCGAAAAACTGATCTACGGCAAGGATTTTGCCTATATCAAGGATATCAATCGCTTTGCCGATATGGTTATTAAGTATTTGAAGCAGATTATTATAAGTTGACGAAACCGCTGTCTAATGAGAAGGATTATTGGGCAGCGGTTTTTATTGACTTAAAGAAAGGGGGATAACAGGTGCAGATCAATCGATTGCTGGAAACGGTCTATATTCTGATTGAAAAGAAAAAGATCACCGCCCAGGAATTATCCGATTATTTTGAAGTATCCCAGCGGACCATTTACCGGGATGTGGAAGCCTTAAGTGCTGCTGGGATTCCCGTCTATGCGGAAAAAGGTAAGGGCGGCGGGATCCGGCTGTTGGATAACTATGTGATTAAAAAATCGCTGCTTTCTGAGCAGGAACAGGTTAATCTGTTGGCATCGCTACAGGGGATGAAGGCCTTAAACGGACCGGAACTGGATCCGGTGCTGAGAAAACTGGCAACCCTGTTTGAAAAAAAAGATGCCGACTGGATTGAAGTCGACTTTTCCCACTGGGGTGGCGGTGCCTCTGAGCGGGAAAAATTCAACGATCTAAAAAGCGCGATTCTCAATAAAAACCGCATCGCGTTTGACTACTTCAGTGCCTCCGGCAAAAAGACCGGGCGCTGTATTGAACCGCTAAAGCTTTTGTTTAAGGGGCAATCCTGGTATGTCTACGGATTTTGTCTGACCAAAGAGGCGCTGCGTTTTTTCAAGGTCAGCCGGATCAGACAGCTTAGCCTGTCAGCAGATTCCTTTGCCCGAACCCTGCCGGAGGGCACTGTTTTTGAAACACCGGAAATAAGCATTGCCCCAATCAGGCTGGTTCTGAAAATTGATGCGGCCATGGCTTATCGGGTTTACGATGAATTTGATCCGACGGCGATCACAAAAAATCAGGATGGCACCTTTATGGTCACAAGCAGTTTGCCCGGGGATGGCTGGGTGGAAGGCTATATCCTTTCTTATGGGGATGCCGTCGAGATAGTCGAACCCCAGTGGCTGCGGGAGGCGATTAAGCAAAAACTGGAGAATAGTTTAAAAAAGTATCTTTAATATGACATCAGGTGTCAGGTTTACAGGCGTATACTGATCTTATCAATAAGAACAAAATGATAAGAGAGAAGAGGTATACAAATGGATTATGAAGTGGTACAACTAACAGAAAAGCAGATAGCAGGTTTGAAAATACGGACCAGTAATAACGATCCCCAGATGGGCGAAAAAATTGGGGCGACCTGGCAGCGTTTTTATGGCGAGGGGATTGAAGCAGCCCTGACTGGCCGAGAAAATGATAAGTGTATTGGTCTTTACAGCGATTATGAAAATGGTGTGGCCGATGACTATGAGGTTATGGTTGGCTGTGAAGTGGCAGCTGGGGCGTCCCAACCACAGCCGGTTGCGACAAAAACCATTGCGGCCGGGAACTATGCAAAATTTATTGTCCATGGTGATGTCCAGCAGGCCGTTGGCGACTTCTGGATGAAGCTTTGGGGGATGGAACTTGACCGGAAATTCGGCAGTGATTTTGAGGAATATCAACCGGGGGAAGATATGGCCAACGCCGAGATCCATATCTATATTTCATTGAATTAAGGGAGACGCAAACGATGGACAAAGTCGATTATAAAAAGCAATTTAAGAGCTTATATCTGCCCAAAAAGCAGCCAACAATTATGGCAGTTCCGCTGATGCGCTTCGCCATGCTGGATGGTAATGGCGATCCCAATGGGGAAGAGTTTGCTGAGGCGGTTACGGCGCTGTACAGCTTCAGTTATGCAGTAAAAATGTCCTATAAGAGTAAAGCGATCCCTGACAGCTATTACGACTATACCGTTTTCCCTCTGGAAGGGATCTGGGATCTAGTCGATAAGACCAGATCCAGTGCAGATAAAAGCAATTATGCTTATACGATGATGATCCGCCAGCCGGATTTTCTGACCAACGAACTGGCAATGCGTTTTATCACGGAAGTCAAAAAGAAAAAGCCCAATGATTTTCTCGATCACATTCGGCTTGAGGATTTGGAAGAAGGTACCTGCTGTCAGATGCTGCATTTGGGCAGTTATGATGATGAGCCAGCCAGTTTTGAGAAGATGGAGAAATTTTGTAATGAAAATGGCTATCTACGAACCGATAAAACCCATCGGGAAATCTATCTTTCCGATCCCCGCCGGACTGAGACGGCCAAATTAAAAACGGTGTTGCGGTTTAAGGTAAGCATGCTATGTAAGTAATCGATAAAGGTGGTTGACAATCCCCCCTGGAAAGGGTTATACTCACATAAAGCATAAAGAAATATCGATACGAAATATTCAAACAAATAGGAAGAACTCAACACAATTAAATAGTTGCGAATGGATGATGGCTACGGGAGAGTCTGCATAAGTGCAGCACCGAAGGATAAAGCCGATATTTAGCTAATATCGGTGATGATCTCAGGTAAAGGGGACCGTAACCGGACATAACTCTGGAAAGCGTAGCACCGAAGGGGCAACTTCCTAAAGGAACGAAACTCTCAGGTCAATAACAGAGCAGAAGGCGTAAGCCTTCTGTTTTTTTGTTTATAAAATTTCGGAGTGGGTATTGAATTTACAAAAAAATAAAAAATAGTGGAGGAAATGAAGATGAAAATTGTTGAAGGTTTGAAGTATTCAAAAGATCACGAGTGGGTAAAAGTTGAAGGCAATCTGGCCACCATCGGGATAACCGATTATGCCCAGCATTCCCTGGGCGATATTGTCTTTGTCGAATTGCCGGAGATTGGTGATGCAATTGGCAAAGAGGAGACCTTTGGCGTGGTGGAATCGGTAAAAGCCGCATCTGATATTTATTTGCCAGTATCCGGAACGGTTGTTAAAATAAATGAAGCCCTGGTTGATGAGCCAGAACTGCTCAATACTGATGCCTTTGAAAACTGGATGATCTGTGTTGAAATGGACGATCCGGCGGAACTGGATGCGCTCATGGATGCCACAGCATACGAAACCATCTGTCATGACTAAAATGCAGAAAACAGGAGATTAAGTAAATGGGAAATTTAAAACGCACACTTTTTTATGATAATCATGTCAAAGCCGGGGCAACGCTGGTGGACTTCGGGGGCTGGGAAATGCCGATCCAGTATCCGGCCGGGATTGTCGATGAACATATTCATACCCGCATTAAATCAGGAATCTTTGATGTCTCCCATATGGGCCGATTCATTGTCTCCGGGAAGGAAGTCATCGACTTTTTGCAACATGTGTTAACCAATAATGTGCTGGCGCTGGATCTGCTGCAGGCTCAATACACGATGATCCAGAATTGTAACGGCGGAGCATTGGATGACGCTTATCTGTATCGCTTTTATGAAGATGAGTTTCTGCTGGTGGTCAATGCGGCCAACGCCGAAAAAGACTGGAAGCACCTGAACACCGAAATAAAATTTTTTGATGCCAAAATCGTTGATCGATCCGCTGAGATTGCGATGATTTCGCTGCAGGGTCCCGATTCAAAAACGGTACTTAAAAAACTCACGGGCAGCGAGAATCTTACCGAGCCGCTAAAAAATGCTCTGGCAATTCTTGATTATCAAGGTGAGACCTTGCTGATTGCCCGAACCGGATACACCGGCGAACCCCTGGGCTTTGAACTTTTCGCAAAGGCATCGCAAGCCGCCGAAATCTGGGAAAAGCTGCTTGAGCTGGGAGCCATGGCCATCGGCCTGGGCGCCCGGGATACCTTAAGACTGGAAGCCGGGCTACCCCTTTATGGCCATGAGCTAGGCCTTGATAGCGATGGTAATGAAATACCAATTTTTTCTTGCCCACTGGCCAAATTTGCGGTCAGCTTTGCCGAAGTCAAAGGCGATTATATCGGCCGGGCAGCCCTGGCTAAACAATATCTTGGGTTTAAAAAAATTATGGAACGGGATCTTTCAGATTTGTCGGAATTAGCCCGGATTGTCAGACCGATTGCCATTACTGGCCGCGGCATTGCCCGAGCTGGCTGTCAGGTTTTTAAAAATGGAAAGGCAGTCGGCTATATTACCAGTGCCACCATGGTACCTTATTTAAAGGCGGAAGGATACGGGCTGGAAAGCAAAATCACCGACGAGAAAGCGATGCGGGCCATCGGCCTGGCCCTGATCGATGGCGATGTTGAATTAAATGATCGGGTTGATGTGGAAATCCGCGGCAAGATGGTAGCGGCAGTGATTGCCCCCTATCATATGAAAAGCGATGCGCCACCCTTTGCCAGGCCGATCATTTATGGGGTCGAAATTGAGCGTCAGTTTGACAGTGCTCCAGATTATCAAACCAAAGCCCTGAATTTGCTGGAAAGAAGCTTTGACAATACCATTTTGAGACAGCATCAAACCATTAACCTGATCCCATCGGAACAGTCTCATTCAGCGGCGGTGCGGTTATTGTCGGTGATGGATCCCTCTTTCCGTTATGCGGAGCACAAAAAAACAAAATCCTTCTATGATTATGATGTGTTTTATTATCAGGGGACGGCCTTTATTGATGAGATTGAATATCTGTTGATGGAAGAAATGAAAAAATATCTTCGTTGTGCCGAGGTAGAAACCCGGGTGATCAGCGGGCAGATGGCCAATGTGGCGGTCTTCAGTGCGCTAATGGATTATAAAAACCGGGTCAACCGCAAGGTTGATGCCAAACGTTTGGGTTATGTGATGAACAATCATATCATCAGAGGCGGTCATTTAAGTGCCCAGCCGATGGGTGCCCTCCATGACTATATTGCCATTGATCCTCAAACGGAAAAAACAGCGATCGTGAATTTCCCGGTGGAAAAGGACAACCCCTTTAAAATCGATGTGGTCGAAACCAAAAAGGTCATCGCCCAATATCAGCCGGAGCTGATTATCTTTGGTAAGAGTATGGTCTTGCATAAGGAACCCGTTCGGGAAATCAGAAACTTCGTCGATGCCCAGAAACTGGGTTCGATTATTATGTATGATATGGCTCATGTTCTGGGGCTGGTAGGTGACCACTTCCAGGATCCCTTTGCTGAAGGGGCGGAACTGGTGACCGGTTCCACCCACAAAACCTTCTTTGGAACGCAAAGAGGTGTCATTGCCGGTAATTATGACAAGGATGATTATAAATATGGCCTCTGGGAAACCATTGAAACCCGGGCTTTCCCGGGCAGTGTCAGCAATCATCATCTGGGGACGATGCTGGGGTTGCTGATGGCTACCTACGAAATGAACTATTTTAAAGACGAATACCAGCAGAATGTTATTAACAATGCCAAATATTTTGCCAAATGTCTGGCCGATGCCGGCCTGGATGTGGCTGGCGATCCGGCCATCTCCTATACCGAGACCCACCAGGTGGTGGTGCGAGTTGGTTATGGGATTGGACCGCAAGTCGCCAATCGACTGGAAGCCAACAATATTATCATCAACTATCAGGCCACCCCGGAAGAAGAGGGCTTTACCGCGTCCGGCGCCATTCGTATCGGCGTGGCGGAAATGACCCGGTTTGGTTTTGGCATCAAAGAGTTTGAAGAAACCGCCGGCTTGATGGCCGATGTGATCTTGCGAAATAAAGATGTTAAAGAAGATGTGATGAAGCTGAGAGGCAATTTCACCAATCTCAAATATTGCTTTGATGATGAAGCAATCGCCGCACAGCTGGAAAAACTCAAATCTATAATATAAAGGAGGACAAATCGTGGCATCCTATTTATCAAGTACCAAAGAAGAACAACAAGCCATGCTTTCGGAGATCGGTCTGTCATCAGTGGAGGCGCTTTTTGCCGATCTTCCGGAATCGGTTTGTCTGAGCCGGGATCTGGAATTACCACCGGCCTTATCAGAAATGGAGCTGACCAGCTACATGCGGAAACTGTCCCAGAAAAACATCAGTCTTGATGACACCAGATGTTTTCTCGGCGCCGGCGCCTATGACCATTTCATTCCCAGTGTGGTCGGTAATCTCACCTCGCGGCAGGAGTTTTATACGGCCTATACCCCCTATCAGCCGGAAATCAGCCAGGGCACCCTGCAGGCAATCTTCGAGTTTCAGTCGATGATCTGTGAACTGACCGGCATGGACATTGCCAACGCCTCAATGTATGATGGCGCCACCGCTCTGGCCGAGGCAGTCGCTATGGCCGCTAGCCAGACCGGCAGAAATGAGGTGCTGATCGCCAATACCGTTCATCCCGAGAGCCGCGAAGTGTTAAAAACCTATGCGCACTACAAGGGCATTGCGGTTAAAGAGATTGGCTACCATAATGGCAGCATCGATCTAGACGCTCTGGCAGCGGCGTGTTCCGATCAAACAGCGGCGGTGATCGTCCAGAGTCCCAACTTTTTTGGCATCATTGAAGATCTCGGTCAGGCTGCCGAAGTGACGCACCAGCATAAGGCGCTGCTGATTGCCAGTGTCGATCCGATTTCCTTGGCAATTCTTAAATCTCCCGGCGAGCTGGGAGCCGATATCGTTGTCGGAGACGGCCAGTGTTTGGGTAATCCGATCAGTTTTGGCGGACCGGGTCTTGGTTTCATGGCCACCTCCAAAAAATTGATGCGGAAGCTGCCGGGCCGGGTCGTTGGTCAGACCACCGATGTCGATGGTAAGCGCGCCTTTGTGCTGACCCTGCAGACTAGAGAGCAGCATATCCGCCGGGACAAGGCGACTTCTAACATTTGCTCCAACCAGGCCTTAAATGCTTTGGCGGCGACCATTTACATGACTGTTCTCGGCAAGGAAGGCTTAAAAGAAGTGGCCACCCTCTGCCTCAACAAAGCCCATTACCTTCATGACCAGTTGATCCAATCGGGGGAATTTACGCCCATTTTTTCGGCGCCCTTTTTCAAGGAATTTGCCGTCAGCAGCACTGGTGATACCGAAGCACTGAACAATGCTCTGCTCGCAGATCAGATTATTGGCGGCTATGTTGTGGAGAAATCGTACCCGGAGCTAAAAAACGGCTGGCTGCTGGCGGTGACCGAAAAACGAACCCGACTGGAAATGGACAGTTTAGTAGAAAAGGCGGTGAACCATTGTGATTAAGAACGAAGCACTGATTTTTGAAAAGTCGGTTCCGGGCCGCAGAACCAGCCTGTTACCGGCCTGTGATGTCCTGGAAAGGGACCTTACCAGCGTCATTCCGGCCACGTTTTTGCGGCAGCAGTCGGCAGAACTGCCAGAAGTTAGCGAGGTGGATACGGTTCGGCACTTTACCGCCTTATCGAAAATGAATCACGGTGTGGATTCCGGCTTTTACCCGCTGGGTTCCTGTACCATGAAGTATAATCCCAAGGTCAATGAAGATGTAGCCAGATACAGTGGGTTCTCGCGAATCCACCCCTATCAGTCAGAAAAAACCGTTCAGGGTGCTCTGGAACTCCTTTATCAAACTGATCTGATGCTGGCGGAAATCACCGGAATGGCGCGGGTATCGCTGCAACCAGCGGCTGGCGCCCATGGGGAAATGACCGGACTGATGATTATCAAAGCCTATCATCAAAATCGCGGTGACACGAAGCGACAAAAAATCGTCGTGCCGGATTCGTCCCATGGTACCAATCCGGCTTCGGCGGCAGTGGTTGGTTTTGATGTGATTGAAGTAAAATCCAATGAATTTGGCGGTGTCGATATCCCGTCATTAAAGGCCGTGATGAGTGATGAGATTGCCGGGCTGATGCTCACCAATCCCAGTACCCTGGGTTTGTTTGAAGAAAACATCGTCGAAATAGCCCAGATTGTCCATCAGGCGGGCGGATTGCTCTATTATGACGGAGCCAATATGAATGCCATTATGGGCAAGACCCGACCCGGCGACATGGGTTTTGATGTGGTGCACCTAAATCTGCACAAAACCTTCAGTACCCCCCATGGCGGCGGCGGCCCGGGTTCCGGTCCGGTGGGGGTCACAAAAGAGTTGGTTCTCTTCCTGCCGGGGCCCGTGGTGGAACGGGCCGTTGATAAGTATGTTCTGGATCACAATCGCCCCTTATCGATTGGCCGGGTTAAATCTTTCTATGGCAATTTTGGGGTAGTGGTCAAAGCCTTTGCCTACATCCGCTCATTAGGGGCTGTCGGTCTTCGGGAGGCCTCAGAGATTGCGGTGCTCAATGCCAATTATATTAGGGCTAGACTCCAGGATGCTTACGACCTGCCCTTCGGCAAAATCTGTATGCATGAGGTGGTTTTCTCGGCTCAGAAGCAGAGCAAATTTGGGGTTTCGGCCCTGGATATTGCCAAACGGCTGATTGATTTTGGTTATCATCCGCCGACGATTTATTTCCCCTTGATTGTCAAAGAAGCGTTGATGATTGAACCGACGGAGACTGAAAGCAAGGAAACACTGGACGAGTTTATTGAAGCGATGCTACAAATTGCCAGGGAAGCAGAAACAAGTCCGGAGCTGTTAAAGGAAGCACCCCATGATACCATCGTAAAACGGTTGGATGAGGTCAAGGCGGTGCGAAAACCGGTACTACGATATGCCAAAGAGGTATAAAGAGGAGTAATCGCTTAAAAAGTAATTTCCGGGGTAAAAAGATAAGAGCATAACGGATCGCGACACCGCCGATTGGTGTTTAAAAACTGGCTGACGCCTGAAGATTGAGGTTGGCATGAATGTATTTGATATTATCGGACCGATTATGGTTGGCCCGTCCAGTTCCCATACGGCCGGAGCGGTGCGGATCGGAAAAATAGCCAGAACGGTTTCCGGCGGGCAGCCGGCAGCCGTTACCATTGAGCTTTATGGCTCCTTTGCCCAAACCTACAAAGGCCACGGTACTGATAAGGCGATTATTGCCGGGCTGTTGGGGATGGCGCCGGATGATGAGCGGATTAAAGATAGTCTGGAGCTGGCCCGGCAGGCGGGAATGACATTTAAGTTCAGGAAGTCCCATAATAAAGAGGTTCATCCCAATACGGCCCTGATTTCTGCGGTTGATCAAGCCGGTAAAAAAATAATTGTCCAGGGCTCGTCAGTGGGTGGCGGCCGAATCGTGGTCAACCGGATTAACGAGATCAATGTCAAATTCAATGGTGAATATTATACCCTGCTGATCCCCCACACCGATACTCCTGGGGTGATTGCGGCGGTGACCAATCTGCTGGCGGATCAGGGGATTAACATTGCCGAGCTGAATATGTACCGTTCCCATCGTGGCGGGGAGGCGATGATGGTGATTGAGACCGATCAGGCCGTTAAGGACGAGCTGGTCAGTTTAATCGAAGCGGTGAATAAGGTGAAAAAGGCTGTCTTAATTAAGCCAATCTATTAGGAGCGAAGATGATAAGTTATGATTCGATACAAGAACTGGTAGACAAGGCGAAAAAAAAGGGAAAAATGATTTCCGAGCTGGTCCTGGAGGATCAGGCCCTGCAAATGGAACAATCTCAGGATGAACTCTTTGCGCTGATGCGGGCCAGCCTTCAGGTGATGGCGGAAGCGGCTGCTAAAGGCCTTACCGCAGTGAGTAAATCGGCCAGCGGCCTCAGCGGCGGCGATGCCAATAAAATGAGACAGGCGGTTGATGCGGGCCGATCCCTTAGTGGTAAGGTGCTCAGTGAAACCCTGGCCAAGGCGCTGGCGATTGCCGAAGTGAATGCCTGTATGGGCAGAATTGTGGCCGCGCCGACAGCCGGCTCCTGCGGGATTATTCCGGCCGTCTTACTGACCTTGAAAGAAGAAAACAACTTAGCCGAGGAGCGGGTGGTGATGAGTCTTTTTACCGCCGCCGGTCTCGGTATGGTAATTGCCAAAAAGGCCAGCATTTCTGGGGCGGAAGGTGGTTGTCAGGCAGAATGCGGCAGTGCGGCAGCGATGGCGGCAGCTGCGGCAGTTGAATTAATGGGGGGCACCCCACAAATGTGTGCCCATGCTTGCGCCATGGCCCTGAAAAGTGTGCTGGGACTGGTCTGTGATCCGGTCGCCGGACTGGTGGAAGTGCCTTGTGTCAAGCGCAATGCCAGTGGCGCTGCCAATGCCCTGATTGCCGCGGAGATGGCGTTAGCCGGCATTGAGAGCACCATCCCGGTGGATGAGGTGATTGGCGCCATGAAAGCGATTGGGGATGCCATGCCAAAATCATTAAAAGAAACGGCGGAAGGTGGTCTGGCCGACACCCCCACGGCGAAGAAAATCGCCCGGGATATTTTACGCTGACGCAGGACCGGATAATCAGGGGTCGCAAACAAGCGGGTAACCAGATTAAAATTAAAGATTGACATATTTATTCTTATCTTGAAAAAGCTTGGGAATCCCTGGAAATAAATTACACGGATTTTCATCTTTTTTTAACATTTGCTTAAGTAACTGTAAGTTTACAGAGAAAGTTAAGCTTAACAATTTATAATTTGTGAAGTGGAAAAAGTTTCGACATCTTTTTTCACTTCACTATCTTGGCAGCTGTTCATGAAACGGCTGCTTTTTCTGTTTTGTAGGGTTGACAAACGGGTTTGATTCGTTTATGATAAACAGAATATTAAAAAGACGTTGATGAGGAATAGTAGTTATTGGATGATTTTCAGAGATCTGCTGGGTGGTGCGAAGCAGAAATCAGAAGACGATGAACTCACCTCGGAGTTGCTTGCTGAAATATCGCTGATAAAGTCAGCGAAACTAGGTTAAGACGGAAGCCCACCGTTATAGGGGATGGATATCGGTTTTATTAAACCCGTATTGAAGATTTGTATAAAATAGAGTGGTATAGCAGATTTTACGTCTGTCTCGTTTGAGACAGGCGTTTTTTTGCGTGAAGGCAACGAGCCAATCGCAAGCTCGCTTGCAGTTGGCGACTGCCCACGAACCAAAGATGAAGCGGAGCGGAATCGTGGTTGCAAAATTTTCTATACGAAAGAATCTTCAGGGGCAATAAAGGGTATCGATAAAGTGCATACAGGCTTCTGTATGAATAAGAGTGGTACCGCGGAAAGCTCCCTTTTCGTCTCTGATTGAGATGTCAGGGAGCTTTTTTTACCTAAAATTCATAAAAGGAGAAAGAATATGTCACGAAAAATTTATGTTTTTGACACCACCTTAAGAGATGGGGAACAGGTACCAGGAGCGAAATTGAATCTGGCCGAAAAGTTGGAGGTCGCCGAGCAGATTGCCAAAATGAAGGTCGATATGATGGAGGTGGGCTTCCCTTCTTCATCCCGGGGGGATTTTGAGGCGGTTCGGGCGATCAGTCGGAAAATCGGTCAGGACGTCTGGATTGCCGCCCTGGGCCGGGCGGTCCAAGCCGATATTGACTGTATTTATGAGAGCATTCGGGAGGCCGAGAATCCGCTGATTCATATTGTTTTGGGGTCGTCAGATGTTCACGTTGCCAAGAAATTCAGAAAAACACCGGAGCAGGTTATTCAAATGGGGGTCGGCGCAGTTAAATATGCCAGCAGCTTGCTGCCCCAAGTTCAGTATTCCTTGGAAGATGCCAGCCGCTCAGAATTTGAGTATCTCTGGCAAACCATTGAAGCCGTGGTCAAGGCCGGAGCCACCATCATCAACGTGCCGGATACGGTGGGGTTTGCCATTCCTGAAGAATTTGGCAAGCTGATCTACCGCATCAATGATCGGCTGAAAAATCTCGATCCCCAGGTGATGCTCAGTGTTCACTGTCATAATGATACCGGTCTGGCCACCGCCAATACCCTGGCAGCTGTTAAAAACGGGGCGGATAAGGTGGAGTGCACCATCAACGGCATCGGTGAGCGGGCCGGGAATACCGCGCTGGAAGAAGTGATCATGGGGATTTCGCTTCATCAAGCTTATTATGGTGGACATACCACGGTGGATACCCGGAAAATCTATGAAACCTCCCGGATGGTCAGTGCCACCATGGGGCTGGATATTCAAGTGAATAAAGCCATCACGGGAGAAAATGCCTTTGCCCATTCCTCGGGGATCCATCAGGATGGGTTGCTCAAATCCAAAGATGTTTATGAAATTATGGATCCCGAAACTATCGGAGCACCGGCAATGGAGATTGTCCTGACCGCCAGATCCGGCCGGCATGCGTTTATCCACGTCACAAAACATCTGGGTTTTGATATCCCCGACGAATCGGTGGCGGAAATCTATCAGCAGTTTTTGACGATGGCCGATGCCAAAAAAGAAATCTATGATAATGATGTGCTGACCCTGCTGAAAAACAGTGGCGTTCCCAGCCGCGGTAATAGCCCGGAATTATGGCAGCTGGTTGATTATCAGCTGCAGGTGAGCGACGGCTTGCCGGCAGCGACGGTAAGACTGGTCCGAGGTGGGCAAGAAGTGGCAATCAGCCACAGTGGCTCCGGGGTTATCGATGCCCTGTATGGGGCCATTATGGAAGCCGTCGGTGCGCCCATTGAACTCATCGATTACCGGATCAACAGCCTAAGCCGGGGCAAAGGGAGTCTGGGTAAGGTCACCGCCCAGATTCGCTGTGACGACCAATTATTCTCCGGGAAGGCCATCGAACAGGATGTGATGCGGGCCAGTGCCCTGGCGCTGATTAATGCGGTCAATAAGATGCTGCTTAAATAAGTTCGGGAGAATGAATTGAAAAAGTCTTATTATGATCGCTTGCGAATCAGTAGCGCTTAAAGATTCACAAGGGTTATTGGCAGATGATCGAGTGGGATCCAAAGGTTCGCTCAGTTTCTACTCCAGGGAAAACTCAATCCCCCGGTGTTCCACCGAAGTCGAAAAGACAATCAGTGTTTTGGTTCGGCCGAATCGTTGCAGTTCGCCGATGAAGCTGTCCAATTCGCTGGTGCTGGGGAAAAGAACCTCCAGCAGCATCGAATAATCACCGGTGACACAATTGCATTCAATGACGTTATTACAGCCTTGGATATAGGGATAGAACTCTTTTTTGCGGATGGGTTCAACCTCAAGATTGACAAAAGCTTTAATGTGATAGCCCATTTTGATGGGATTTACCACCGCCTGATAGCCGCAAATATAGTTGTTTTTTTCCAGTTGTTCAATCCGGGAAGAAACCGCTGGTGATGAAAGATAGACCAGGGCGGCCAGTTCTTTGATTGAGATCCGGCCGTTTTTCTGGAGCAGATTTAATATCTGCAGATCGATGGCATCCAGTAACTTGTTTTTCATTATCTTAGTCTCCTGAAATCTTTGAAAATAATTGAAAATAGATTGTTGATGTAAAAATCGCATATTCGTTACAATATTGTAACATAATTAAATTAAGTTAAAAAGCGAAATAACTTTTTAAATTAGGTAGGTATGCTTAAAATAATTAGGTATCATCGTTTTACATTGAGTGATTGACAATGTAAATGCTTTAAGTTTATGATTGTTTTCAGTTGATGTGCCGCAACAATTCATAAACAGGAGATATTTGTATGAGAGAATGCTATGATCCATATTTGAACGTGGTAGAGGTAATGACAGAGGCAATGGAAATTGGTGGGATGAATCAATATATGTTTGATATCATTAAGAATCCCCAGCGGGAAACAAAGGTATATTTGCCAGTAGAAATGGATGATGGAACAGTGCAAGTGTTTGAAGGGTATCGGGTGCAGCACTCCAATATTCGGGGGCCGTTTAAAGGCGGGATCCGTTTTCATCAGGATTGTAACCTCAATGAAGTTAAGGCTCTGGCAACCTGGATGTCGTTAAAATGTGCGGTGGTCAATATTCCCTATGGTGGCGCCAAAGGCGGAGTACGGGTGGATCCCGATACCTTGTCACTGCGGGAACTCCGTAAACTGACAAGACGTTATGCCTTTGCCATCGAACCGCTAATCGGTGCCGATACCGACATCCCGGCCCCGGACGTTAACACCAATTCCCAAACGATGGCCTGGATTCTTGATACTTACAGCATGTTAAAAGGCAAACCCTGTCCCGGGGTTGTCACTGGCAAGCCCTTGGAACTGGGTGGCTCCAAAGGACGTAATTCGGCCACCGGTCGAGGGGTGGCCATCAGTACCAAACTGATTCTGGAACGGGATGGCAAGAAGCTTACGGATATTGCCGTGGCAATTTCGGGGATGGGCAATGTCGGTGGCAATGCGGCTCGGATCCTTTTTCATCGGGGCAGTAAAATTGTCGCCTTAAGCGATGTTTCCGGGGGCATCTACTGCGAAAATGGCCTGGATGCCGATGAAATATCGGAGTTTTTGGAGACTAAAGGCAAGCAGTTAAAAGATTATCAGAAAGAAGGCGTCAGCCATATTACCCATGAGGCGGTACTCACCTGCAAATGTGATGTGCTGATTCCGGCGGCGCTGGAGAATCAGATCAATGCTGAAAACGCTGAAAAACTGCAATGTTCCTATATTATTGAAGGTGCCAACGGACCCACCAGCGTGGCCGCCGATGCCTTGCTGGAAGAACGGGGCATCGTCCTGGTGCCGGATATTTTTGCTAACAGCGGCGGGGTCATTGTTTCTTATTTTGAGTGGGTTCAGAATATTCAGATCTTAACCTGGAACCGGGATCAGGTCAATAAAACCCTGGAAAAAATCATGTCAGCCGCTTTTATTGAGATTCTCGAAGAAAGCCAGCAATCCCGGTGTTCATTACGGATGGCCGCTTATATCATTGCCTTAAAACGATTGATCTACGCCGAAGAGATCAAAGGAATTTTCCCCTGATCACTAAGGTTATTTGAGTAAGTATTGGGAGATACTCTATTTTAAACTTAATTTCAAGGTTTTGGATTAAATTATTAAGGTAATAACATCCATCTCACCCAAATAAAAAACAGCGGACTTTGTATCAGTCGGCTGTTTTTTTATTTGGTGATGAATGATTGCTGATGCAGGCGCAAGGGTCACTCCAATTTTCAAGCAGGATGAGTGATCGTGAAAGATAATTGACAACTCAACAAAAATAGCCTACAATAACGTTGACAAGTCAATGATAAAAGGAGCGCTACAGTGGAAATTGAAAACATGCATTTTATTATGCTCAATAATAAAATATTCAGAAACAACCAGATTCAACTGGACAAGGTGATGAAAAAATATGATTTAAGCAGTGGCTTGATGCCCTATCTTTTTATTCTGGAAAAAAGCGAGGGCGTCAGCCTGCATGAACTTAGTCGGAAAATTGGCAATGACAAGGCCATGACGACCCGCACCATCAAACGGCTGATCGAGCTGGAATATGTTGATAAGGTTGGAAAAGATGGGGATTGTCGCGCCTATCAATTATATCTGACCGCAAAAGCCAAAACGATATTGCCGCAGATGCATGGGGAAGTTCAGGAGATTGTCGACTTAATCTCGGTCGATTTATCGCCGGAAGAGAAGGCTGTGACCCTGACAGCGATGAAAAAAATATTGATACGAACCCAGCAGCTCAGAGTCGAGGAGGAAATGTATGGAAAAAAACTATGAAAAAAACAAATGGCCGATTCTGCTGATTGTGGTCATGTCCACTTTTATGGCCACCCTGGACAGCAGTATCGTCAATGTGGCCCTGCCTCAGATGGCCCGGGCGATGAATGTTGACACTTCTCAAATTCAGCTGGTGGTGACCAGCTATCTGATTGTCATTGTGGGGATTATCCTGATTTTTGGAAAACTGGGGGATATGCTGGGTAAGACGAAGATCTATACCGTCGGCATTGCGCTGTTTACTCTTGGGTCGTTGCTCTGTGGCATTACCAGTTCCTTTCCGGTGCTGATCGGGGCCCGGATTGTTCAGGCCGTTGGGGCCGCGGCAACCATGGCCAACAATCAGGGGATCATTACCCAGGTTTTTCCAGCCACGGAGCGGGGTCGGGCCCTGGGTTTTGTTGGCACCGCCGTGGCATTGGGATCACTGGTTGGTCCCGGGTTGGGCGGCATCATTGTGGGAGCTGCCAGTTGGGAATATATCTTTCTGATCAATGTTCCGGTGGGAGTGGTGGTTTTATTTTTGGCCATCAAGCTGTTGCCGCGAAGCAATAAAAAAATCACCGGTAAGCTCGATATGCTGGGAGCCGGGCTGTTTATGCTCAGCATCGTGCCGCTGTTTGTGGCCCTGGGGCAGGCTCAGAGTCTGGGTTTTGCCAATCCGCTGATCCTGACCGGCTTTGGTATATCGATCGGAGCATTTATCGTCTTTATCCGGGTTGAACAAAAACGGGAAAACCCCTTGATTCCCTTGGATATTTTTAAAAACAAATTATTTTCATTGAGTATTTTTTGTGCCTTCATTACCTTTGTGGGGCTTTTCTGTAACAATATTATTCAACCATTCTATCTTCAGAATGTGATGATTTATTCACCGGAGCAGGCGGGTTTGATCATGATGATTTTCCCGTTGATTTTAACCGTGGTATCACCGCTTAGCGGTCATTTATCCGATAAAATCGGATCGGAATTGTTGACCTTCATCGGCTTGTTGCTGATCAGTCTGGGCTTGTTTTTGATGTCGACGCTGACGGAACAGTCTAACCTGGTGACCATGGTGGTCTTTATTGTGGTCTTGTCAGTTGGCATGGGCCTGTTTCAATCGCCGAACAATTCCCTGATCATGTCGACCGTGGGCCGGCATCAGCTGGGAATTGCCGGGAGCATCAATGCCCTGGTCCGCAATATGGGGATGGTTTGTGGGATTGCTCTGGCCACCACCCTGCTTTATGGCAGTATGAGCGCAGAACTGGGCTATCGCGTGACGGATTATGTGGCCGGCCAAAATAGTGCTTTTATTAATGGCATGAGAATCGTCTATATGACGGCAGCAGTGATCTGTCTTTTCGGAGCAGGCTTAACCCTGCTGCGGCTTATCGGAAAAAAGTCTCAGGCCGGGGAACAAGCCATGATGTTGGAAAATGAAATCGGCAGCGAACAGAAATAAGTCGACCAGAAAAACAGTGTCTAATAGTTCTGATAGTTAAAGGTATCCGAGTTCGGGCGATGTGGCTTTGGTGATGCTCATATTTGTCAGCAGCGGAACAGCCTGGCCATTATATTAATAGGAAGAGAACTTTCCGGAACTGGCCATTCTTGATCGACCAGCGCGTTTATATTACTTTTGTGATGTACGAATCGACAGTAAAACCGATAAAATATGATCAGGAAACAGGATTAAGTTTGATAGAAAAATAACAGTTAAATCAGACTTACGTTTACATAAGAAATGCGGATGAAATTGTTGTCAAATGGATTGACATGTCATTACGATAGTGCTATAATTCAGAAAGTTTCAAAAGTATACTAGGTTAACGACAAAGTAGATCATGGTATGCTGTTGTTTAGACTCGGACGTATCGAAGGTGATAACAAGGTGAGCCTATTTTGTTGTCGCCTTTTTTTTGCGCAAATTTTGATGTATGGAATCAGAAGGAGAAAAAAATGTTTAATTTTGATCAGCTGCTTATCCTGTTCAGCGTACTGCTTTTGTTAGTGGTCGTGTTTAGCTTTATTAATGAAAAAACAATAAAGCTGCCGTATGAAATTGGTCTGGTCGTTTTTGGATTTATCTTTGTCGTTATTTATATCATTGGCCGGAACTTAAATCTTATCCACTTACCAATGGAGTTTGTCAATCTCTACCGGGAATTTGATTTCACCGATTTTCTGTTTAAAGGTGTTTTGTGCTTTATGTTGTTTAGTGGGGCATCGCGGATCGAATTTGGTGATTTTAAAGCGGATAAATATCTGATTGGCAGCATGGCCATTATCGGAACCCTGGTGTCAACCGTGGTCTATGGTCTTCTTTTCTTCGGACTGGGGTATCTGATCCATGTAAATATTTCATTTCTGGAAGCCTGCCTGCTGGGATCCATTGTAGCCCCAACCGATCCAATTTCAGCGATGAGTATTCTGGCAAAGGCGGGATTACCGAAAAGAATCGGCTTGATTATCGAAGGGGAGGCCCTGTTCAATGACGGCGTGGCCGTGGCTATTTTTGCCACCCTGCTAACAGCTCTAAAACTCTCTGCCAGCAGCGTCTCAGTGGTGAGTTTTGCATGGGGATTAACCACCGAAATTCTCGGTGCGGTGGCAGTTGGCTTTGTTGTATCATTCCTGTTATTTGAAGTATTCAAACGTTCAAATGATAATTTCATCAAAATATTTACCAGTATTTTGACCGTGATGCTGGCCTATCTGATTTGTGAATACTTAGTTTTCTCGGGACCGATTGCGGCCGTCATCTGCGGACTTTACTATGCGACCGGGATCGCCGGAATGAAGCGAAAAAATCACATTTGTATGTCTGAGGAATTACACAATTTGTTTTATTCCTTCTGGTCTGTGGTGGATAACCTGTTAAATGGCATCTTATTCCTGTTAGTCGGGGTGATATTGCTGAATATCAAAAACATCAACACCCTGTCAGTGGGTATGATTTTTACCATCGCAATCGGGGCGATTGTGTTTAATACCATTGCCAGAATGGCGGGGGTTTATGCATCGATGATCTTTAACAGAAACCCCCCAAAAGGAAAGGGAATGAGAAATTCTAAATTCATTACCTTTATGACCTGGGCCGGGTTAAAAGGCGGTCTTTGTCTGGCTTTGATCATGGGCACCAGCATCTCCCTGGCTACCCCAACCTATAACCTGTTTTTGGTGGCGACCTATGCGATTGTGCTCTTTACAACAGTCGTACAAGGTTTATCAGTGGGCAAGGGTTACATCATCCTCAGCAAAAATAAAGTAATACTAAACCCAAAAAAGAAAAACTCGAAAATAGCCGGCAATCTAACGAAATAAATAAAATTGTCAGGTGGACGGGGACGACTGGTGCCACACCTGAAGCAACTTAGAAATATTTATTGCCTGGTTTTTTTTAAAACGGAATGGATTTTGGGTAGTGTAATGATATTTGAGGTTTCGATTGTGCTGTAAACAACTGTTCTTAAGGCTAAGATTATCTCTTACAAGGGAGATAATCTTAGCCTTTTTTTTACCGAACCAGAAATAGAAACTGAAGCACCTAACTTTGCTCAATTTAAAAATTATCACTTTTGTGAGATTGTTTTCATCAAATTTCATTGTGGTCACTGGACCTATTCGCACTGAGAAGGACTAGCTTATTCTTTCGATTTTTTCACAGATCCAGAAATGTTTTCGTGTCATTGAAATAGTCTGTATACCAACAGGCAGCGATAAATCCTAACAAGAACTTAACATAAATTTAACCTTGACGGAATGCTAAAAAATGTTTTATGGGTTACACTAAGCTGAATCAATCCATCGATTTTTGCGGAACACTTGGATGAAACGTGAGGTGTGAAATGTTTAGCAATAAAAAAAAGAGCGTAATAAAAGTAGTGACAGTGATGCTTGGGATACTGGCCTGTGCATTAATGCTGACTGCCTGCAGTGGCGGTAGTAATGCTGAAAGCAACCTCGAGGGAGATACTGTTTTTGAAGCTTCGGGAGCCAAACAAACTTTGCATATTGTGTCAGGTTCGGAAAATAAGGAACTGGAACCACTGATCGAGAAATTTGCCAACGAGAAAAAAATAAATGTCATCATGGACTATCAGGGTTCATTGGATATCATGCGTTTGCTGGATCAGGAGGTGATTGATTACGATGCGGTCTGGCCGGCCTCCAGCTTATGGGTATCGGTTGGTGATACCAGACATCGGGTGAAAAATCTGGAATCCACATCCACCACTCCGGTGGTTTTCGGCATCAAAAAAAGTCTGGCGGAGTCTCTTGGTTTTATCGGGAAGGATGTGGCAGTTAACGATATTCTTGCGGCGATTAAGGCCGGGAAACTAAAATTCACGATGACCTCGGCCACCCAGTCCAACTCCGGTGCCAGCGCATATATTGGATTTATTTATGCATTGTTGAATAATCCCCAGACATTAACCCTGGAGGCCCTGGATGATCCGACCCTGCAACAGAATCTCCGCGATTTATTAAGCGGGGTTGAACGATCCTCCGGCAGTTCGGACTGGTTGAAGGATTTGTATCTGGCGGGTGATTATGACTCAATGGTAAATTATGAAGCGCTGATTATTTCGGCCAACCAGACCCTGGAAGCCGAGGGGAAGGAACCTTTATATGTCATTTATCCCCGGGATGGTTTGACCATTGCTGACTCGCCGTTGGGTTTCATTTCCGACAATGGTCAAACAGACCGAAATGAAAGCGAGCAAGAAACGGCATTTCTGGCATTTCAGGAATACATTATGTCCGAGTCGGTGCAGAATGAAATTCAGCGAACCGGACGGCGGACCGGTTACAGCGGCGTTAGTACGGCCAATCAGGACATTTTTAGAAGCGACTGGGGAATTGATACCGACCGGGTCATCAGTGCCATGAACATGCCCAAAGCGGAGGTCCTGTTTAAAGCCCTGAATCTTTATCAGACTAACTTGAAAAAGCCGTCGGCAACCATCTACTGCCTTGATTTTTCCGGCAGTATGAGTGGCGATGGGCGGGATCAGCTGGTCCAGGCATTGTCTCAGGTGATGATTGATGAAAATGCGCAGACTAATTTCCTTCAGGCTTCAACCCAGGAATACAATCAATATCTATTATTTGACAGCAAAATTATTAAACAGCTCGAAGTCACTGGAAATGGCATTCCCTTGTCGCAGGCCTATGATCAGATTGCCAGTACTCCGACCGGCGATAGTACCAATCTTTACGGAACGGCAATTGAGGCAGTCAAAGCGATCCAGACAATCGATCAAAATGTCTACTCGCCGGCCATTGTACTAATGACGGATGGCATGAACAATGGTGAATACAACTTTGAGGATTTCAAACAATTTTATGAGTCTCAAAATATCGATGTGCCCGTATTTGCGATCTTATTTGGCAGCGCTGATGAAAAAGAACTGGAAGAAATTGCCGAATTAACCCATGGCCGGGTTTTTGATGGCCGTGAAAATTTAATCAAAGCATTCCAGACGGTCAGAGGATATAACTGATGAATAATACCAGACAAGTGATTTTTTCAACAATTGGTTCAGTGGTGGTTTTTTGTCTCCTGAACTTTTTGCTGCACTGGCCAATTCTGGTCAGTGCAGTGCTTTCGCTGGGAACATTTGCCGGGATTTATCTCATCAGTAAACCCCGAAGGAAAATTGGCGGGCTATTGATTGACGAGCTTGATAACGGCGAAGAACTGAAGGCATTAATGGATGACGCCTATGAGGATATGGTGATTATCGAAAAAGCCAGTCGCCAGATCCACAACACCAGCATTAAAGAGCAGACGGTTCTGCTTCATCAAACCGGGAAGAATATTCTGGAATATCTGACCAAAAACCCGGATCGTATTTCAGCAGCCCGACGATTTTTTGGCTATTATCTGGATACGGCCAGAGAGATTTTAGAGAAATACCTGTCCTTTCAGAAATCGGGTTTAAAGACGGACGATGTGCGGCGGGTTACCCAGGCCACTCAGGATGCTTTGCCGGTACTAAATGAAGCCTTCGAAAAGCAATTCAACAGTTTAATGGAAAATGATATCATCGATATTGAGGCCAATATTAAACTTCTGAAAACAAATCTGGAAATGGACAGCCCCAAAATATTTAAGGGAGAGTAAGGAATGAAACAAATAAAAACCATTTTAATTGGTGTTGGAATATTGCTGGTGGTGGTGCTGGGTGCTGTTGGCTATCAGGTTTTTTCGGATAAAAACGTTCCGGTAAAAACGATCAGCGGTTTTGTCGGTGGTGAGAAAATCAGCTTTCTTGAGAATCCGGAGGTCAAAGCAATTCTGGAAAAAGACTATGGTATTCAAGTTGATGTCAATAAGGCCGGCTCCCTGGATATGATCCGGGCTGATCTGTCAAATAAGGATTTCTTGTTTCCATCAAGTCAGACGGCACTGGAGCTTTATATTAAAACCATTGGCCCGGCCTATAAAGATGAAATCATTCTCAATACGCCGATTGTGCTTTATTCCCATCAGGTGGTGGCCGATGCCCTTGTGAACAACGGTCTGGCCACAAAAGAAAACGGGATCTATCAGGTTGATATGGCCAAGCTGGTTAAGATGATGGAAGAGAATAAAACCTGGGCCGATGTTGGTTTGTCGCAATTGTATGGACCGATTGTGGTGGATACCACCGATCCGGCCAAATCAAACTCCGGCAACATGTTTGCCGGTCTGGTGGCCAGTATGTTAAATGGTGGGCAGGTGGTTACCGACGCGCAACTGCCGCAGATCTTACCCCGACTGACGGGAATATTTGATAAGCTGGGCTATATGGAAACCTCATCGTCGGATTTGTTTAGTCAATTTCTTAAAACCGGTCTGGGAGCCAAGCCCATTGTAGCGGGCTATGAAAATCAGCTATTGGAATTCTCCCATGAACAGACAGAAGCCTGGAGTCAGGTTAAAGATGACATTGTCATGATGTATCCGGTCCCCACCGAATGGACGGCCCATATTTTTATCAGTTTGAATGACGAGGGGGTTGAATTGATGCAGGCTCTTGAGGATGAGCGGCTGCAGCAAATTGCCTGGGAACAGCATGGCTTTAGAACTGGAGTCAACGGCACCATTACCCAGGGAAAGGTCTTTGATGTGCCGGGGGTTCAGGAAAGTGTAACTCAGGTTATTCAGATGCCCGGCAGCAGCGTAATGGATGCGATCATTAAAGCCTTTGAATAAAAAGGATGGCTGCGAAGTGGGGGCCGAATCAATGTTTGTTCGATCGGGATGCGTTTAGCGAAATTATTAGAATAAGAGGAGAGATGAACATGTCAGAAACAATTACATTGGCAGATCTTGCCGCCGGAAAAAATATGCTGGCGACCGCAGAAACAGCGGCAGCAGGAGATGTGATGCAAGTTGCGGCGCAAGCGGAGATTTCACCAGCGGTGCGGGCTCATATTAATGAAATAAAAGATGATATCAACTTGCTGGATTCTCAGGCGCTGGTGACCTATGGGGTTGGCGCCCAACGGGAAGTAACCAACTTCGCCGACAATATTCTACAGAAGGTCCGGGCGAAAGATGCCGGAAATGTCGGTGAGGTGATGACTGATTTAATGATCACGGTTACGGATCTGGATATTGAGAAACTGGACGATGAAAATTTCTTTTCCAAAATTCCGATTTTCAATAATCTGAAGCGCTTTATGGCAAAATATAAAACTGTGGAAATGCAGCTGGATCGCATCGAAGCGGAACTGGATAAGGCCCGGATGATGCTGTTAAAGGATATCGGGATCTACGATACCCTCTATCAAAAGAACGTGGATTATTTTCGGGAGCTGGAGTGTTTAATCCTGGCAGGTGATGAAAAAATAGCGGAAGCACGGCAAGAGGTGTTGCCGCAATTGGTGGCCGAAGCTCAGGCTAAGGGCGACCCCATGTCAGCCCAGCTGGTTGGCGATTTTGAAGACACCATCAACCGTTTTGAAAAGAAGGTCCACGATTTAAAACTGAGTAAAACCATGGCAATTCAGACGGCCCCACAGATTCGGCTGATTCAGAATACCGATAAAATTCTGGTTGATAAGATCCAGACGGCGATTCTTAATACCATTCCGTTGTGGAAGAATCAGATCATCATTGCCCTTGGCTTGCAGAAGCAGGAAAAGGTTCTTAAAATGCAAAGAGAAATCAATCAGACCACCAACGATCTGATCACTAAAAATTCAGAAATGTTAAAACAGAATACCATTGACGCCGCCAAAGAATCCGAGACAGGTATCGTTGAACTTGAAACCCTGAAAAAAGTCAATGCCGACTTGATCGAAACCATCAACGAAACCCTGAAAATTCATCAGGAAGGGCGCAGTGCCCGGCAGGCCGCGGAGGCCGAGCTGCTGAATATTGAAAATCAATTAAAAGGGGCGATGATGAGAGCAGGGCAGTGAAATATAAGCATTATCGAGGAAATAGACTGTTCAATAATAAGTAAAGATAAGCAAGGCATTCTTTAAAATATTTTTTAGAATGTCTTGCTTTTAATTTATTCGACTGCAACCATCCCTAATAATGATTTGAGTTAGTATTGAATCGTATCGAATTGTTATTAATACCGTCGTACGATTTTTGTGTTTGGTATCTTTTAATCAGATATTAATCTTTTTTTAACACCTTCTGTAATAAAGAAAAAAATAGAAAGAGTATACTTAGCTTGCATGGGGATATCAATAATTTTCATTCTTGCGGTTACATTTGTCCTTTTATAAAGAGACACGGGTGGAGCAGGCAGGGAAGAAATTTAGATATATCAGAAACGGAAAAAAACATGTAAACATGTAAAAAAATTGTGAAGGAGCGTTATGAAAAAGGTAATTAAGAGAGGATTTGCGACATTAGGGATTGCTTTAATGTTGGGAATGCAGTTGTCAACAGCAGTTTTTGCGGAAGGATTAGAAACAAATGCAACATTGAGGGGTGTTCCACTGGTTTTTGAAGGAAACTGCAGTTATCAAACGCAAATTGAAAATATTGGCTGGCAAGATTGGAAGTCAAAAATGTCAATAAGTGGAACAAGTGAAAAAGGCTTGCGACTTGAAGGAATCCGAATAAAAATCAGTGATATCGAAAACCTGGGTGTTAGCTATCAAACCCATGTCCAAAATCTTGGCTGGCAGGATTGGGTGGACAATGGCGAAATGAGTGGAACAGAAGGTGATGGCTTAAGGCTGGAAGGCGTTCGGATTAAACTTGATGGGTCTGAAGCCTGGAAATATGATATCTACTACCAGGTTCATGTTGAAAACGTGGGTTGGATGGACTGGGTCAAAAATGGCGAGCTTGCTGGAACAGAGGGAAAATCCTACCGTTTAGAAGGAATCAAGATTGTTGTCTTACCAAAAGGATCGGTTCCGCCGGTTAATACAGGTTCCGTAAAAAATGTGATTCTGATGATCTCAGACGGTTGCGGTTCAAACGAGTTGCTGGCAACAAACTATTATACGACAGGGGAAGCAGAGGCCCAGGTTTACGAACAATTCCCGGTTGAGTTACACATGAGTACATATTCCCATAATGAAATTGGAATGGGCGATGACCTTGCCAGTGTTTATGACCCCAAGACAATCTGGAATAACTTCGAAACACTGAAAAATCTCCCTACCGATTCTGCGGCCGCAGCGACAGCCATGTCAACTGGGACGAAAACCTATAATGCAGCGCTTGGTAAGGATGAAAATGGACTGGATCTAGTCAATATTTGTGAAGATTTTGAGGCTCAGAATAAGGCAACAGGGGTGATCACTTCGGTTGAATTTAGTCATGCGACACCAGCTGGTTTTGTTGCTCATAATGCCAGCAGACAAAAATATAGCGAAATTGCCAATGAAATGATTCGGGACAGTCAAACCGATGTTATTATGGGAGCCGGAAATCCCATGTATGACAATAATGGTGAGATCAGAACTGAAATCGAGGATAAAAACTATAATTATGTGGGCGGAAAAGAGACTTGGGAAAGTCTGGTAGCAGGTCAATTGGGAAATGATGCCGATAATGATGGAATCATCGAAAACTGGAATCTGATTCAAACAAAAGATGCTTTTGAAAGCTTAACAACCGGGGAGACGCCGGAAAGAGTCATTGGTGTGCCGGAAGTCTATGAAACCCTTCAATACAACCGGGAAGGTGATGTAAAAGCTGATCCATATGTTGTTTCACCAAACGAAAATGTCCCGACCCTGGATGTTATGACAAAAGGTGCCCTTAATGTTTTGGATAATCAGGAAAATGGTTTCTTCCTGATGGTTGAAGGCGGTGCTATTGATTGGGCTGGCCATGGCAATGCTGGTGGAAGACTCGTTGAAGAAGAAGTGGATTTCAACAATTCAGTGAATGCTGTTTGCGAGTGGGTGGAAAAAAACAGCAGCTGGTCAGAAACGATGGTTATTGTTACTGGGGATCATGAAACCGGGTATTTAACTGGAACAGCTGGGGTTTATGATGAGGTAATCAATAATGGCAAAGGAAATATGCCAACCATGGCTTGGAATAGCGGCGACCACACCAACCAACTGATTCCTTTGTTTGCTAAAGGCCCTGGGTCAGAATTGCTTTTATACGCTGCTAATGGGAGTGATCCAGTAAAAGGCTCTTATATCGATAATACCGAAATTGTATTGGCAATTCGAAATCTGCTAAAATAAAGAGGATCAGACTTATTATATTTACGAATTACTAAGCAAGACAGCTGTCGCATTCTCGATGTGGCAGCTGTTTTTTTGTGCAAAATTAGATAAAATAGAAGGGACTAAAAAGAGATGGAGGATTTGTTTGACCATCGGATTAAAGCGTTTACAATATTAAGTACAGAATTAAACAAGAATGTGAAGGATGTATAGATTATATAAAAAGAGAGGTAAAAAACCATGCTTTATCTTCTCCACTAGTGCAGTTATGGGAGAAAAAAGGTCGCAAAAGATCATTTGGCACTAAGACAAAAGCTTCAGTCAAAAGGATACATCGTAAAAGGTGAATTTAGCTGCAAAGGGTTTAACACCTACAGTTTTCTTAAATACTTTGGTGGAATGAATAAGGTCCGGCCAAACAGTGAGGATTTAAAAGATGCAAAAGAATTTGCGTTGAACTTGGAATAAGCAGTTATGCACAAATGGACAAAGGACAAAAACGTTCCCTTGTGCCGATCTACCGCAGTTTTAACAAGTTATTCGGTTACCATCTTTCGATTGCGGATAACGACAACATATATTGTAAAAATCCACAAGACTGCTGCAAAGACACCGTTCCAGATAACCGCATCTTCGTTGGAACTAACTGGTCCTAAAAGATAGAGCGACCCAGAGAAGCAGCCATGCATCAATTGGGCAAGAAATACACTTTTCACCCTGCTGTAAGCCCATACCATCAATATCCGATAGGCAACAAGAGCCATTAAATAGCGAAAGAAAAAGGTTGGAAGCCATGTAGCACCAAGACTTGCGCTTGCGCCGAGATAATCCGCCAGGAAATGCCACACCCCCCAGAGCAAACCCAATATTATACCTGCTTTGATGGGGATATGCTTTTTTAACAATTCAGGCAAGGCAAACCCTGTCCATCCGATTTCCTCAAAATGGCCAGCTGCAAAGCCAAGTATTATTCCGATAACCTGAAAACCCGGTAAAAACGCATCCGATAGTGTTATTGAAAGCCCGAGTAAGGTGATCAATAATAAAATAGGCACGGTAAAAATAGCAAGTAAGTACCATTTTACGCCAATTTTTATTTTTATCATCTTTGAAAACAAATCTTTCAGGCCGGATTTGCCGTAAACCAGCCCGCTGAGCAATATTCCCATAAAGCTTGGTCCGAACAACATGAACAAAAACATCATTCCGATATCCGGAAATTCAAATGTTGACGCCGATGCTAATTTTGGATAGGCAACAACCAGGATGCCTCCCCAGGATATCAAGTATGTTGCGATAAAATAAGTGTATATGGGGTGTCTCTTAAGTATATTAGTATCTTTCATATAAATGAGTCCTTTCAATAAATTTGCAATCCTATTATAAAATGATGGTTAATTTTTGTCAAAATTGGGAAACGCTCAGACAATGATAAGTTATTACCAGCGCTGATTACGACACTCACGACGATCGATAATCTCATTGCTGAAACCACGAAATTAGTAGAGGCTGGGATTAATGGGAATTTGAATCGGCGTGGGGATGTTTCCAAATTCCAGGGGGGATACCGGGATATTATTACCGGCTTTAATCAGACCTTGGATTCCATTGAAGAACCGATTGGTGAAGCTGCGATTGTTCTTGAAAAAATGGCCCAAGGGGATTTGAGCATTCAAATGCAAGGGGACTATCTGGGGAGCTATGTCATCATAAAAGACTCAATCAATAACACCCTGTTTGTTTTCAATGAAATTCTCGGACGGATTAACATCTCTGCCGACGAGGTGACAGTGAGTTCGCGACAGGTATCGTCAGCCAGTCAAGCGCTAGCTCAAGGAGCTACAGAGCAGGCCAGTTCGATGGAAGAAATTAATGCATCGTCATCTAAAATCTCGAATATTATAAAAGTTATTGATGACATTGCTTTCCAAACGAATATTCTGGCTCTCAATGCTGCAGTTGAAGCAGCCCGGGCGGGACAATTGGGAAAAGGCTTTGCAGTTGTAGCGGAATAAGTCAGAACGTTGGCAGGCCGAAGTGCAGAGGCTGCCAAGGAAACAACAATGCTTATCGAAGGTACGATTTCAAAAGTTAAAGAGGGGACGCAAATTGCCAATAGTACGGCCGGATCACTTAATGAAATTGTCGACAGTGTCACAAAGGTGGCTGGTTTAGTCAGTCAAATTGATGTATCGTCGAATGAACAGGCGGAATCGATAAATCAGGTCAATGCCGGCATTGATCAGGTTGCCAAAGTAGTCCAAACTAATTCGGCAACAGCTGAAGAAAGCGCTGCAGCCAGTGAAGAACTCAATGGTCAAGCAGAACTACTAAAAAACATGGTCAGCCGATTCGGGCGATAAACAAAAGCGCAAAGGCACCGGGGGAAAATCCTTCCGTGCCTTTTTTAATAGTTTTTTGATCCATTGACATCACCCCAAATCTATGATGCAAAAGTTAATGGCATTTATAGTTGAAAGATTTAAATCAGACCGGCTTCAGGATCTCCGAAAACAAGGGATATAATATAGAAATTGCCTGAAATTAATGAAATTGAATTATTGAAATTAAATAACTGAAAGCGTATACTTAAGCCAGTGAGAAAACGAGAAGGAGTAAAGTGATGAGAAAAAGGATTAAAAGGATGGCATTGCTTTTTGGTGTGCTGATACTGATCTTAGGGAGTCTACCGATGATGATCAATGCAGTGGCTAGTCCAATTGTAGACTATCAGACCCACATTCAGAATGTCGGATGGGAAGCAGATACAGATGTGGGTTGGCGTTCAAATGGTGAAGAAAGCGGAACGTCAGGACGCGGGTTACGACTAGAAGGAATAAAAATAGCGCTGAATGAGGCCAGTGGATATAACCTGGGAATTACCTATCAAACCCATATTCAGAACATTGGATGGGAAGGCAGCACCGATCGCGGTTGGAAAAATGATGGCGAAATGAGTGGTACTTCAGGATTGAGTTATCGACTGGAAGCAATTCAAATTGAGCTGACAGGTGAAGATGCGTCAAACTTCGATGTTTATTATCAAGTTCATGCTGAGAATTTTGGTTGGCTGGGATGGGCCAAGAATGGTGAAAGTGCGGGAACCGCTGGTTATGGCTATCGTTTGGAAGCTATTAGGATTCAGATTGTGCCAAGAGGATCAGGAGCACCCTCGGTGGTATCGGCATTGCCATTCTATGATAAAAATGCTCCACCACCAGCCATCGGAAAATTAAAAGTTCATTTTATTGATGTTGGCCAGGCTGATAGTATTTTAATACAGCAGGGCACCCATGCAATGTTAATCGATGCTGGAAATAATGAGGATTCGGAATTGGTTGCCAATTACCTTTCAAATCAAGGTGTAGCCCAGCTGGATTGTGTGATTGGAACTCATCCGCACGAGGACCACATCGGTGGTCTTGATTATGTAATTAATCGTTTTGAGATTGAAGAAATTTATCTGCCAGAAGTATATGGTACTACGAAGAGTTTTGAAGATGTAATGACAGCGATTCAAGATAACAATCTAACAATCTCAGCCCCGGTTATTGGCGAACAATTTGATTTAGGTAGTGCAGAATGTACAATTTTAGGACCCGTCGCTTGGGATAGTAGTGAATTAAATACGTATTCGATTGTCATCAGAGTGGATTTTGGAGAGAATAGTTTTCTGTTTACCGGTGATGCCGAGGCCATTAATGAATCGGCAATGATAGCGAAGGGGATGAACTTAGAAGCTGATGTTTTGAAAGTTGGGCATCATGGTAGTTATACGTCAACTTCACAAGCCTTCTTAGATACGGTAAATCCGAAGACAGCAGTAATTCCAGTTGGAATCGATAATGACTATGGATATCCGCATAATGTGGTTTTGAATCGATTGAATAAGAAAGGCGTCAATATTTTCAGAACAGATCTTGACGGGACCATTATTGCAACGAGCGACGGTGCAACAATAAATTTTAAAGTAAATCAATAAGCGGTGTGGAGATGAATTAATAAAATGCGAAAACCAATTAACGAGACTTCATTTTGGCCGTTTTCAATATACCGATTGGGTTGTTTCAGGAATAAGCATGAAGGA
Organism: Acetobacterium sp.; assembly: GCF_041752335.1. Classification (GTDB taxonomy): domain Bacteria; phylum Bacillota; class Clostridia; order Eubacteriales; family Eubacteriaceae; genus Acetobacterium. The sequence goes on from NZ_JBGSHG010000063.1 coordinate 46,289, forward strand.
GATTTTTATGGAATCACCATCCAAAAAAATAATTATCGATCGAATTGAGGGGATTTATGCGGTCTGCGAAAAAGAAGATCGGACAATGATAAATATCCCTATCTCAGCTTTTCCAGTAAAGGTCAACGAAGGTGAGGTGTGGATCACTGACGGGGGAAATTTAATCTTTGACTATACAGAAACGGAGAACCGAAAAAAAGATATGGCTGAAATATCAAAACGGAAATGGCACTAACGAAGCGTTAGTTTACAACAAGTTATTTGGAGGTAGGATAGTGATGGACACAATTAAAGACGGAGAAACCCAGGGTGTTTCGACGAGTAAGGTCTATTATTTTTCAGGAACCGGGAACTCTTATTATGTGGCAAAAAGAATTTCAGATGCACTAAATGCAAAATTATTACCATTAGTTTTGCTCAAAAAGGACGATGCGATTGAAGCGGATTTATTGTTTTTTGTTTTCCCTGTTTATGACTTTAAACCGCCAAAGCTTGCTTCAGAAATCATTGGAAATTTAACGCTAATTAGAGCAAGAAGAATCATTGCGATTGCCACCTATGGAATCGCCTTATCTTCAGCATTGAGGCATTTTGAAAGAACGTTGTCTAAAGCTGAAGTAACTCTTTCTCAAGGATACGGTATTAGATTTCCTCATAATGCGGTGGGTTCAATCGGATTTACTGAAACGGAAAATAACGCTAGACTTTTGGCGGCGGAGCATCGAATTAACCATATCTTGAGAAACATTGAGTCCTTATCCGCTGGAAGTGTTGAAAAGATAACTGTCTTTGAAAATCTGACACTAGTGAAGCAGCTGCCCCATGTTTTAAAACTCATTTGGGTATTGCTTTTTAAAGGCCCGGAATCATTAGCTTTTAAGGTAACAGAAAACTGCGTACAATGTCATCTATGTCAAAGTATTTGTCCGGTGGACAATATTGAATGGGGTAGAGATAAGCCAATATTTGGCGATAGATGTACTAGTTGTTTTGCATGTATTCAGTGGTGTCCAAACTCCGCGATTCGTCTAGGGGATTTCAGTTTTGAAGAGATGGGGATGAAGCATTACCATCATCCGAAAGTAAAGGCTGCGAATTTGATTATAAATCAAAAATACAGAAAATAAATTTGATAGGAATGCATATGCATAGTTTGGAAGCTGCGAAGCAGTTGAAAGATATATGCTGTGAAAATTTTGGAAATGGCTGTTATGTGTTGCAAAAACCTGTCCGCGTCAGTTAGAGTATCACTGCTAATTAAATAGTCTGTCGATATTTATTCGAAATGTGCAAGTGGATATGACGAACGAAATGTCCCTATGTCTTCCATGTCTTCAAAAACAAACAAAGTAATATAGCGAGCGAAATCAGCTAATGAGAGAAGCGGTAAAAAAAAGAACCAATCAGAGATCGCAGTGGAAGCGTTCAAGATTATGATCTGATTGGCTCAGGTTCAGGCATCGATAGTGCAAGGCGCAACAAAGAGTTGCTGGATCATCTGGCGGAACAGCTGCCGGACATTTATTTACTCACGGCATACATCCTGAGCACAGTTTCTTTACCCGTGTCTATTATTTTCGACATCAATCAACAGTTCGTTGTGCCTGAAAAATGAAGGGGTAAAGGGAGAATTGTAACGGGCCAGACGGAAACCGCCAGACGTCTTCAAATTCTTTCCCTCAACCCATTTGAGTAATTTCGTTTCAAGTTCATCAAGCTTTTCTTTTTTTACCGAACCAGAAAAAGTAATTGAAGCACTTACCTTTTCCGGGATATTTTTAATTTTTATTCTCGAATTACCAGGTTCAGGGGGCGATTCACTGGCATATTTACCGGGAAGAACAAACGCCGTTACTGATATGCCTGTGCCGAGCTCATTGAACACCGGGACAGTCATGGCAATTTTTTCTCGCCTGAAATTATTCCCGCTGATATAATCAAAAATTTGATTAAATCCGCTGGTGTTTTCACTTTTAAGATCTTCGATAGAAGCAGTGAGATAACTTTTATAGGCTCGAAGCTCAAATTCACCGTCTTTTTCAACAACTGAGTATTCAGGGGTTTCATAATTTGACATTACAGGTCCTCCTCGTATTTTATAAACTATTATTACCCCAAAATTTAATTTATAATGATATTTTTGTATGTTTTAAGTTAAATAGTCTATCCGCTCCGATTCGGCAAAGATGGTTTGCAACCGGTGAAACCTTGTCCTATCCGGATTATCTGGTCCAGATGAACCGGCTTGTAAAAGTAAAAGGTGGCGATTTGTTTGTGTATCGCGCAAAATAAAGATAGTTTTATGATTTTTTTACCCCGGCTTGGTCCGGGGCTTTTTTATGCCCGGATTTCTCACTGTTTGTTCCCTTGTGGTCCGGTTCAAACGCTGATTCGAGTCCGCAAGGATTGACATGGGCGGCTTATCATGATAACATAACACTGTTATCTAAAATTGTTAGAGCAAAGGTGCAAAATGGGGAACGAAACAGAAACACGAGAACGATTATTAGAAGTTGCGAAGGATGAGTTTCTTGAATTGGGCTACGAAAAAGCTTCGATGCGAAAGATTTGCAAAAAAGCAGGGGTCACAACTGGAGCTTTGTATTTCTTTTTTAAAGATAAGAATGACCTGTTTGCAGCATTAGTAAAAAAAGTTGCTGATGAAATAAAAATGATCATTGTCGATCATACCGAAAAAGAGCAAGCTATTTATGTGGATGCAAAAACGACGCCACAGGCATTAATTGCCGATGGGATACAACAGGGTCGAGAGTTTGTAACCTATATGTATGCCAATAAAGATGCGTTTATTTTACTTCTCAGCAAAGCTAATGGCTCAGCATATGAGAATTTCTATGATGAACTGGTCGACTTAATGGAAAAAAATACGCTGCAATTTCTGGATCACATAACTTTTGAAAATGGCAAAGAAAATGGAATCAAACCCTACACCATGCATTGGCTGGCTCATCTGGAGACGTCCTCCTTTGCCCAATTGCTGACGCATGGATTGACTTTGGAAGAAGCCTTGATTCAAGCTGAGGTCATTGCCAAATACCTGACCGGAGGCTGGTTGGAGCTACTAAAAAAGTAAGATGATAAAATTGTTAACAAAGAAAAATAAGATTGAATTCGAATCTGGAATTCAATTTTATTTTTAAATTAAACATAACGCTGTTATGCTGCGCAAACATCAAATTGTTTTAACTAATCTACAAAACAAGTTTCAGAATAAGTGAATGATAGTCAAAATATGAAAGGGGCAAAAATGTTTATTGAAGTGAATGATATTAAAAAAAGTTATGGAGAAGGGGGAAGCTACGTTCAAGTACTCAAAGGTATTTCGACAGGAATTCAAGAGGGCCAAATCTGTGCGATATTGGGGCCAAGCGGATCGGGAAAATCGACATTGCTTAATACCATCGGAGGGTTGGATAGCATCGATAGTGGTAGCATAAAAATAAGTAACATTGAAATCACTAAGTTGAATCCAAAAGAATTGTCACTATATCGACGAAAGTTGCTGGGTTTTATTTTTCAGTTTTATAATCTTGTTCCAAATCTTACGGTTAAAGAAAATATCCAGGTTTGTGAATACCTGACAAAAACACCGCTGGATATTAATGAACTGCTGGAGATATTGGGATTAACCGAGCATCAGAAAAAATTTCCCTCCCAATTATCGGGAGGGCAGCAACAGCGCTGTGCGATTGCCAGAGCACTGATCAAGAATCCCGAGTTGCTATTGTGTGACGAACCGACCGGAGCGCTGGACTATCAGGCATCCCGGGAGATTCTGATGCTGATTGAGAAAATTAATAAAAAATATGGTACTACCATGCTCATTGTCACCCATAATACCGCGATTAAAGAGATGGTTCATCGCGTCATAAAAATCAAAGACGGTCAAATCAGTGAAGACAACGCCAACAAGGTATTAAAGCCGGCTAGTCAACTGGAATGGTAGGTTTTTCCAATGATTTTAAATAGGCGAATCATCCGGGAGCTGAAAGAAAACTGGGTACGATATGGCGCATTGGCATTTTTAATCATCTTTTCGCTGGGGTTGGTTGTCAGCATGGCTGGTTCCACCGATGTGGTTAATTATACCATTGATACAAATAATGAAAAGAACCAACTGGAAGACGGAGAATTTTCGGTTTATGTTCCCCTAACTGAAAATCAGAAGCTGGAACTTGAAAAGATGGGAGCTAAAACCGAAGACGCCTTCTATGTGGATTTAACGGGGGCAGAAAAATCCGTCTTGCGGATATTTGAAAATCGCAACAATATCAATACCATTGAGCTGGAGGAGGGACGGCTGGCCGATCAAAGGGGTGAAATCGTCCTGGAGAAACACTATGCCGAAAATCATGGGATAAGGGTTGGACAGTCTATGATCGTGAATCAGAAAAACTATCTGGTAACCGGGATCGGAACAGTACCGGATTATTCCAATGTTGTCCAAAATGTTTCGGACGTGCTGGCGGATTTAAAACAATTCAGCATCGGATTTGTCTCCGAAGCAGAATTTAATCAATTGTTAGCAGAAGATATCAATGTCGAATATAATTACAGCTATCAGTTGGACGGGAACCTGACCGCTTCAGAACTTAAAGAAAAATTGGTTGATCTGGATTTCGATAAAACAAAGGTCGCCAATAAATATATGCAAGAAATCATCAATACCATTGAAAAAGGAAAGAATGACTTATCCGGTGGTGTTAATGATCTGGCAGATGGGACACAAAAACTGGCAAATGGAACAAGCTCACTCAAACAAGGAAGTAATGAATTGGCAGATGGAGCAAGCAGCCTGACAAATGGAACTGATCAATTAAGCGCAGGTTTAGAAGAATTGACAAAATCCAATGCCACTTTAAATAAAGCGGCAGACGATGTCTTTCAGGGGATGATTGCTCAGGTAAACAGTGAATTTGAAAATATGGGGATGACAGTCACCATTACCGGCGATAATTACAGTGCTGTGATTGATGGCTTAATCAAAGCCATTGGCGGCTCAGATGCGAATGCGGTGATAGTGCTTAATACCATGAAAGCGCAACTGGATAGTTATAAAACGTTTAAAGATGGGCTCACAGCTTATACAAATGGTGTTGAAACTGCCTATTCAGGGTCGGCGGAATTGTCAGCAGGAGCAGCTGATCTGTATGAAGGCAGCGCGGCCGTGGCAAATGGGGTCAGTACCCTGAGTAATGGCTCTGCCGAGTTAAACAGCGGGATGGGAGAGTTTAAAAATCAGGTCACCAATTTTATCAATGAAAATATGGATTATCAATATGTCAATCTGATCACTTTTTTAGAAGCGGATGATAATCAACGGATTACAAGCTGTAAAAGCGATGCCGCCATTAATAAAAACTCAGCATTAATTGCCGGAGTTATTATTATCACCTTAATTGCCTATATGATTTCAGTGTTTGTCATTCATACCATCGATAAGGAAAGTGCCGTTATCGGGGCATTGCATTCGATGGGCTATGTAAAAAAAGAACTGCTCAGACATTTTATGATCCTGCCGATGTTGGTTGTCACCGCATCGGCAATGCTGGGGACTGGCTTGGGGTTTCTGCTGATTGGCGAAAATATTAAAGAAAATGTTGCCTATTATTCTTATCCTGGCTATGCGATGGTATTTCCACCATATCTTTTAATTTATGGGGTTTTAATACCAGTACTGATCGCTTTGATGGTCAATTATTTTGTTATTAACAGCAAATTATCCCTGGCACCACTCAAACTGCTCAGACGGGAAAAGAAACAGCATCAGTTGGCAAACATCGACCTGAAGGAGATGGGTTTTATTAATCGCTATCGGATTCGCCAGTTGCTGCGCGAAATCCGGGGAAATATCACCATGTTTTGGGGATTATTTATTGCCATTCTACTGATGGTTTTTGGATTTAGTATTTATGGGAGTATTAGTGATTATGTCAATAATGTGGCATCCGACGTCGAGTATAATTATCTTTACTTGCTAAAATATCCCATGGAAACGGCCCCCAATGATGCCACTAAAGCTTATACCGAGTCGTTGACCGCAGACCTTTATTTAACCGGGGGCGAGATGGACGTGACGATCCAGGGGATTAATGATGAAAACCCCTATTTTGATTTCTCGCTCGATGGCGAAAAAAATGAGGTGATCATTTCTGATTCAGTTGCCAACAAGTTTGGTTATCAGGTGGGGGATGAGATTACGCTGTCTGATAATCTTGCAGATCGGAATTATAACTTTAGGGTTAAAGAAGTGGTCAGTTTTGCAAGCGGTCTCTATATTTTCATGGACATTAAAGACATGCGCGAGATGTTTGGACAGGAAGACGACTACTATAATACCCTGATGTCTGATCATGAACTGGATATTGAGGCGGGAAGAATTGCCACGGTCATAACGGTTGATAAAATGGTCGCTGCGGTCAGACAAATGTTCACCATGATGTATGGGTTGGTTATTACCATTCTGGGCGCATCGGTACTGCTCTTTGCGATTGTTATGTATTTGTTAGTAAAAATGATGATTGATAAATCAGCCTTCAGCATTTCATTAATCAAGGTGTTTGGCTATAATGAGCGGGAAATAAAAAAGCTATACCTGGGTACCACCTTCTATACGGTTGCGCTCTCGACCCTTATTGCCATTCCAGTCAGCAAAATGATTATTAATAAGATTTACCCGTATATGGTATCTAATGTTTCGGCCGGGATGAATGCCACCATGGCACCCCAATCCTATCTCATTATGGTGGCGATTATTTTAAGCGCTTACGCCATCGTTAATTTTATGATCGGCAGGCACTTGAAAAAGATTTCTCTGGTAGAAATTTTGAAAGAACGCGAGTAGCTGAGAATAAGGGCGGACGCAATGGGAACCCGCAAGGAATTTGCAGACTATGTCTGTGATCGGTTAATAGCAGCGAGTACCATTTTTACTAAGGCTCCTATGGTATCAAATTATAGTAGAGAGGTTTGATATTCAAACAAAATAGTCTTAATTGCATAGCCTAGCTGCCGATTTTATATTATAATAAGAGTAAATAAAAGAACTACAAAAAGAAAACGGTATGACTAAAAAAACACCTGATTATTATGTTTTTAAGGAGATTTATGATAGAAAGAATATGTGAAAAACCTGAGATTTATAACATCCATATCCCATTGCCGAATAATCCGCTGAAAAACCTGAACTGCTATGTGATGAAGACTGATGCCGGAAGTCTGGTGGTGGACACCGGCTTTGCAAAACAAGAATGCTTAGAAGCGCTGACTGCCGGACTGCGGGAGCTTAATGTCGATATGGATCATGCCACCTTGTATATTACCCACCTGCACGCAGACCATACCGGCCTGGTCGACTGTATCCGGACGGATCAGACCCGGGTCATCATGGGTGCCGAAGATTACCGCTATATGGGACGAATCTTTAACGGTGAGATCTGGTCTGAATATAATCGACGTCTCATTGAAGAGGGCTTTCCGGAAGAAGATATTCAGACCCAAAAGAAAGAAAATCCGGTGGTGATTTACGCACCGAAAGATATTTTTGCGGCAGAAGCGATCAAAGACGGCGAAAGTTTTTTTATCGGCGATTACGAATTTGAATCGGTGTCCACACCTGGGCATACACCGGGAAATACCTGTCTATATTTGAAAAAAGAAAAGATTATGTTTACTGGTGATCATGTTCTGTTTGATATCAGTCCCAATATTACCTGTTGGCCGTTTGTCAGAAATTCGCTGGAAGATTATCTGATCAGTCTTGATAAAATAACAAGCTATGATATTCAGCTGGCCCTGCCGGCGCATCGAAAGAACACAATGGATGTATATGAACGGATTACCCAGCTGAAAAATCATCATGTTATCCGGCTCCAGAACATCTTTGAGGTTGTCAAAAAGAAGGATTATCAAAATGCCTATGAAATAGCAGCGCAGCTTAAATGGTCGCTGCGGGAAAATACATGGCAAACATGTCCGATTCGGCAAAGATGGTTTGCAACCGGAGAAACCTTGTCCCATCTGGATTATCTGGTTTTGATGAACCGGATTGTGAAAGTAAAAGATGGAGATTTGTTTGTGTATCGAGTAAAATAAAGATAGTTTATGGTTTTTTTACCCCGGCTTTTGTCCGGGGCTTTTTTTATGAATTTGATGATATAAACATCTTTTAAAAATCGCGGGATTTTAATAATAAAAGTAGCAGAAAAAAACAAGAAAATATTTCAAAAGAATATGGAAAGATACGAAAAGTGGGATCCGAAACGCCCCTGCGTCATCTTTGGACGCTAACCCTTCTTTTTCTGGCACGCCTGACAATAATAGGTGCCTCGGCCACGAACCATTTCCTTGGTGATGGCGCCATTGCATACGGGGCAAAATTTTTGCGTATGTACTTGTAACTGCACCTGAAACAACCCGGTAATGCCGTTGGCATCAAAAGAGTGAATCGTGGTTCCGCCCTGGACAATGGCCTGCTCCAAGATTTCTTTTGATACGGCGATTAATTCAGCTGTCCGCTTTTTACTGATCCGTCTCCCGGGGGTGGTGGGATCCATTTTCATTCGAAAACAGATCTCATTGGCGTAGATATTACCGATTCCAGTCATAATGGTTTGATCGAGTAACAAGGATTTAATCGGCAGACTGCTCTTATGTATCTTTGCATAGATCGCTTTAGGATCGGCATCCCAGGGTTCCGAACCAAGCTTGCAAAGCGGTAAATCCTGACGATAGGTTTCTTTGTTCACCAGTTCTAAACGGCCAAATTTACGGGTGTCCTGATAGCGTAATTCGGTGCCATCACTAAAGACGAAGCTAAGATGTTCGTGTTTGTTGAGCGGTTTTGAAGCATCAACAAGATGATACTTGCCTTCCATCCGTAAATGAGAAATAAACGCATCACGATCCAAAATAAAGATTAGATATTTACCCACCCGATCAATATCCCGAATGGTTTGTCCGGTTAACGACGCCACAAAATTTTGGGTATCCCCGGTGATGATCTTATCGTAATGAACGCGGATTTCCCTGATTTCTTTGCCAATAATAAAATTCTTTAACGTTCGGCGAACGGTTTCGACTTCTGGCAGTTCTGGCATAACTTTTCACCTGCTTTAATGGATACTGATTTTTGCGATATCCACCCTGAGTATACACCAACTGAAACCATTGCGGCAAATAAAAATGAAATATTAAGCCGCAGAAATTAGAGTTCTTTCTTAGCGAATGGTATCTTGTTCTTGTGACTTTGAGGGCATCAATATCTTTTGTCACAATTGCTGAATTTTAAGATGAAAAGTGGTAGAATAAAGAAAAACAAGGAGAGTAAAATATATGAGAAACATCCTGTTAGTAATTGATTACCAGCAAGATTTTGTCGATGGAGCCCTTGGGTTTCCCCAGTCGGTTCGTCTTGAGGATCCAATTGCCCAGAAGATATTGGAATGTCGGTCTAATGGTTATGAAATTCTGTTTACCTATGATACGCATACGGCAGAATATTTAAACACTCAGGAAGGAAGAAATTTACCGGTGGTTCATTGTATCAAAGGAACAGCCGGGTGGGAACTTTATGGAAAGGTGGCTCAGCTGCGGCGGGATACCGATATCTGCATTGAGAAGATTGCTTTCGGATCCATGGAGCTTGCTGAGTTTCTGTCAGCGAACCAGTATGACCGGGTCGAGTTGGTCGGTGTTGTGTCAAATATTTGTCTGATCTCGGATGCCGTGCTGGCCAAGGCGGCCCTGCCGGAAGCGGAAATTATTGTCGATGCCAGCTGCGTCGCCAGCAATGAAGACCGTCTTAATGAGGCCGCTTTGGATGTCATGGAAAGCATGCAGATCCGTATTATCAACCGAGTAAAAGGCTGGCAAAATTTCAATTCCCCCAGCTGAAATTGCGGAGGGATAATAAACAAAACACAAGGAGGAAATAATGGGAACCAGCAAGGAATTTGCAGACTATGTCTGTGATCAGTTAATGGCAGCGGGTAACATCAGCTGCAAAAAAATGTTTGGTGAATATGGCGTCTATCTTGACGAAAAGATTGTCGGACTGATCTGTGATAATCAATTTTTTCTCAAGAAAACAGAAGCGGGGCGAGTCATGATTGAAGAACACTTGACAACCGTTGAAGAAGGTCTGCCATACCCAGGTGCCAAGCCACAGTTTTTGATTGATTCGCTGGATGACCGGGAATGGTTGGCCGAATTGCTGCGGGCCAGCTATCAGGAACTGCCAATGCCCAAGCCGAAGAAAAAGAAAAAATGATGGATTAGCAGTTTTATAAAAAAGAATTTTTCAACCCACTTGGTCTGGGGCTTTATTATTATAACTTTGATGACATCAACATCTTTTGAAAAATTGCTGGATTTTATTATGAAAAGTAGTAGAATAAAGAAAAAACAAGGAGAGTAAGAAATGATTTCCTATCGCAAAGAGTTGCATTTTAATTTACCCAGACGAAGAGGACTGGTCAATATTACCGGAGATGTTGAAAAAGCGCTGGCGGAAAGTGGAATTAAGGAAGGGCTTATTTTGATCAATGCGATGAATATTACGGCCAGTGTTTTTATTAACGATGATGAGGGTGGTTTACATCAGGATTATGAGGACTGGCTGGAAAAACTGGCACCAGAAAAGCCGTATAGCCAGTATCGGCATAATGGTTATGAAGATAATGCTGATGCTCATTTGAAGCGAACGATTATGGGAAGAGAAACAGTGGTGGCCATCACCGCAGGCAAGCTGGATTTTGGACAGTGGGAGCAGATTTTTTATTTTGAGTTTGATGGCAAACGGGATAAGCGGGTGCTCGTTAAAATAATTGGGGAGTAAGGTAATTAGAGAAGCATCCCAACGGTGGGATAATTTAAAAATTTGGAGGAGGAAAGCAATTTGAAACATGAATGGCGTAAACACGAAAAATCACTTTATTTGCCGAAGACAAAACCGGAGCTTGTGACTGTTCCCCGGCAGAAGTTTTTTATGATTAAAGGGCGGGGAAATTCTAACAGCCCTGATTTTTCAGAGCGAATCGGAGTTTTATATACTTTGTTCTCTGGCTAGCCACTATTCCTGGCTGTATTTGTTGGTATGCTTTATTTTTTCAAAGATACTTTCGTTGTATTCGATGATTTGGTTCACGATGTACTCCTTAATAACCAACAGCTGTTACGCCGTATTCGGCTTGATCACTGGTAAAACCCTCATATAACAAATGATCAATTAGACCATCACGGGAGAAGGATGTAAAATCCAAATAACTCTTAGTTTTTTTAGCTGCTTGTTCATTCCAATTAGTACCACAATTATCTGCAGCATACGTTGAATCTTCAGTCGAAAAACCTTCACAACAACCCAGGTTTTCTGCCAGAAAGCCACTTTAACATTTTCTTCATACCGATCCAAATCAATAAAGCAGCAACTTCTACCAAAGATCAGGAAAGCGCCAATATTTTGACTGATGAGTGTAAATAACCCCCAAACACCACCGCAAAATAAGCCATGAGGTACCGTTTTGATGGATCTACGGTCTTATAAAAAACCTACAAACCATTGGTCCTTTGGATCCTAGTATTCATAGCAGCGAGTACCTTGATGTTAACTGTAATCAGTCGAATTCTACAGGAGTTATTCCAAAAAACCTGGGATGAGGGTGCCGAGGTTAGAATGAAACTGATGTGCATGGTTATTGCAATTGATGGTTTAATGGTTATGATTTATGCAGGGGAAATAGAATATAATATGCGTAGATAAAGAATAGGAGGGACTAATTGGCACAAGCAAATATATCTACGAACCCCCCCTTGTTGCTCAGGGCAATCATCGTTTTCTCAGCAGACAAAAACTGTAACCTGCCTTAAAGATTATTGGATGTGATACAGTCACATCCAATAATCTTTAAACATGATATACTAAAAAATAAGATTAAAGTTTCAACGATATGATTTAAAATGCTGCGCTGGAATGACTTTAGTCTGAAAGTGAAGGTGTCTACTATGAAAAAGACAACAATCGTGATACTTGGGGTAACATTTACTGCAGTACTGTTGATTCTGTTCGGGATGATGACGTATATCATCTTTTTGTTAACAAATAACGGCACAGCTCATCAAAACCTTAATAATGGATCTGGAGGGATGATGGCTTCAGGGATGATGAGTTCTGAGATGATAGACTCTGGAATGATGCATGAATCGATTGAAAGCGAACATGATTATTTAGTGCATATGATTGCACATCACGAGGAAGCTGTTTCGTCTGCCAATATTCTGAAAGCGAATACGCAACGTGAAGAAATGAAAAAATTTGCGGACGATATTATTAAAACTCAGAGTGCCGAAATTGAACAAATGAAGATCTGGCTTAATACCTGGTATCCTAATGAAGATCATGCGGTTGATTACCAGCCAATGATGCGGGATCTTACGAATCTTCAGGGTGATGCGCTGGATCAGGCTTTCCTGCAAGATATGATTTTCCATCATATGGATGCTGTGATGATGTCTCAACAACTGATCACCAGCGGATTGGCCAAACATTCGGAAATCATTCCTTTTGCCGAAACCATCCGAAACACCCAGCGAAATGAAATTCATATGATGCGAAATTGGTTGACAGAGTGGTTCTAAAAGGACTATGTAGGACAGTCGTTTTTTCGTCATTATGATGACGCTGGAAAAAAGTAGATTAAATTTTGTGCGAAGTTTGAGTTAATAAAAAGAACTGTTATAATTATAGCAGTTCTTTTAAACTTCTTAATCCTGTTTTTCTTCAATCAAATCCGATGAGGATCTGTTTGCCACGTTTGTTGGCAATGAAAAATCGAGATGTGATAGAATGTACGATGATAAAATAAACAAAACACAAGGAGGCAATAATGGCAACCAGCAAGGAATTTGCAGACTATGTCTGTGATCAGTTAATAGCAGCGGTTAACATCAGCTGCAAAAAAATGTTTGGCGTATATGGCGTCTATCTTGACGAAAAGATAGTGGGATAGCTGGTTTTCCTATTTTTTGATCCTCATGGTCCATTTTTTTAAAACAAAGTTCTTCTCATTTGAACAACAACACCAAGAATGGCGACGCCATCTTCTCCTAAACGGTAGGTTTTGGGTGGGTACTCCGGGTTATACGATTTGAGGGTCAGCGATCCGTCGTCGTTTTGTTGAACCTGTCTTAAGACCGCCTCAGTACCATCGGCATAAACAAGGGCGTCGCTGCCATTGCGGCAATTCGGGGTGATTCTGACAATCAGGAGGTCACCGGCCAGGTAGCGGGGATACATGCGAACATCCTTAACCTTAAAGGCGATAAATTCCCGATCATCGGCCAACCAGGCGGCGGGAATTTCTTCGTCGCCGATCACGTCCGTAACGGCGTCGAATGGGATGCCGGCCGGCAGCGATCCCAGAAGCTTAATTTTGACGGTTTCTGCGACGCCATCTTTCCAGCTGTCATCGTCGCTTTCTGCTGAGATGTCGATCGCAATGTCCGCCCCACGGCCCTCGTCCGCTATTATTTGATTCGCATCCCAGCCGAGCAGCCTGCTGATTCGCCGCTGGTGGGCTGCCAGGTATGGTGTTAAGGGGCCTTTATTTTAACCACAATATTTTACCCCTTTTTTTTATTGCGAATAGTTGAAATGCTGTTATAATTAAACTCAGTAACATGAGGATATGTTAGACACTGGGCCCTGGCAGCACCTTTGCATTGTCCCTTGTTACTTTTTTATTGGTTTCTTTGGCCACCTTCGGGTGGTTTTTTTGGTTGCAGGCATGTTGCCGAGCTGTGGGAATCTCTGCATAATTCAGATTTTAAACTTCTCGAATTCGAGGGGTTTAGACGAGAGGCCGGTCTGAATGCTTTTACCTTGTGTTCACTGCTTAGAAATAGAATCAAAGCAATGGTAATTTCAAAGCTCTTGATCGAAAGTGAACTATCCCAAAAGGAACAAAGGTCTAATGTTCTGGGGCAGTACACAAAAGAAGAATTGGCCGCAGCACTCAGGCCGGTGGTTTCAGTTATCAGTAAGTGTGAAAAAGCACAGGAGAAATTCGATGAAGGGACATCTCATCATCAGCGTCTTGATAATTTAATCAAGGCAATGGATATTTCTAAAGGTTTGATCGAGGATCAGCTTATCTTGATGGGATAAATGGTGGTTTGTGATAAAAATAAGTGGAGAAAAAAAGGCCACTTAGTGTAGCAAGGATATGATGAAACGTCCCGCTTGTGTCATCATTTTATTGCCGAACAAAAAAGCGTGTTTTTCCCCAACGGTAAAAATGAATACCAGCAATCAGACATAACCCTCCCAATAGATATGCACCTAATACATCACTGGCCCAGTGATGGCCAAGATAAATGCGCGATATTCCAACCAGAACAATGTGACCGCCAAAGATAATAAACAACAAAGTCCGGATCCAGAATGGTTTGAGCAGTGTATAAGTCAGGAAACAGATAAATCCGAAAAATCCGGTATAAAACATGACATGTCCGCTAGGGAAACTATAGCTACTCAGGACACTAATTACGTGAATCAGATCCTCGCCCGGACGAGGACGATGGACCAAAGTTTTTATGAGAAAGTTGAGTGATGGAAGAATCACCGCGATGACCAAAGCGACTGTCGACTCCCACCGATACCCCAGAGCAAAAAGAGTCACAATAATAACGGCAGTTACTATCGACGATTGCGGTGAAAACCCAACCCAACTTATGGCGGTCATCAGCCCGGAAAAGACAGGATTATTGATCAATTGCAAACCAGTCGAAATAGTTAAATCAATCGCAAATGAAGGAACGGTGATAACCAAGAATGTCAAAACCGCAAAAGCGGCAAGCATTAATCCAACACTCAGTTGAAACAGACGGGCTTTTCTCCGACTTTCAACGGGGGCGGGAGTCTTGTCTTTAACCGCTTTCACAGCAGCATTTTCAGGTTTTTCAGGGTTATTGGGTTTGATCGATTTTTTCATCTTTTGCACCGCCTTAAAATTGTTTTGACCTGAAATAGAACCTTAATTAGGTTGATGATTCCTTGTTTGGCTTAATAAAAGGAGAAAGCGGGGCAGATAATTCTTCTTCTCCATCCGCTTGCGACTTTTCATCACCTGAACCGATCGGCGGCGCAAATACTCGAAGTGCTCTGCGGTTCATTTTGATTATACACGTGCCTTTTCCTAAGGAAATCCCATCGGCGGAAATTTCCAACTTGGGGGTGGATTTGACTTTTATTTTATGAGCGCGAAAGCGTTGAAGTTTTCCGTCCGGAATCAGATTTTCTTCCTCAGTTCTTTTAAAATAGCTAAGAACCTCCGCTTTGTTATAATCCGGAAATACCGAGATATCAAAGAGTCCGTCCTGCATTGAGGCGTCTGGAGCGACCAGATTTTTAGAGGCAATGAGCGGAGTATTCGCTATCGTTACCAGCATCGTATCGACCTTGATTTTGCTTTCGTCATCCAAAGTCAGCAAAACTTCAGGTTTCGCTTCATGTTCGACTAATGTTACAACGGCATCTTTCAGCGCAGTGAATTTCTCTTTAAATTTACCCTTGGGTATTTTTTTGACATCGGGATACAGGGCTGCCGTCAGGCCGATGACGGTTACCATAAAGAAATAGAATTTCTTATGTTTGCGGGTTTTGATTTGCCCGAGATCCAACTCACGCGTATCGCCCTTTGCGATCAATGCACATGCTGCCTCAACGTCTTCAGGGATACCAAGACTTGCGGCAATATCGTTCATGGTTCCACCGACAATAACGCCCAGTGCCACATCTGAGCCGGCTATACCTCGAATGACTTCCCCGATCGTTCCATCTCCACCCATGGCAATGACAATTTTATAGCCCTTTTCAACAGCTCTCTTAGCAAGGATACGGCACTCTTTTTTTGGTGATGCATACGCAACGTTTACTTTTATTCCATGATGGGTCAGGCAGCGAACTGCCTGTTCCAAAAGAGAAGGAGCATCCACTTCATTTCCGGCTCCCGGGTTCGCTATCAATTTGGCACGAATATGTTTATGCTTATCCTTGTTTTTATTTTTCATTTTATTTTACTACCTTTCTGGAGTGCCAAATATGCGAGTATTCCAAAAATCATAAGGCATAAGAGAATTATTGTGATGCTAAAAACAGGATGATGCATAAGAAAATCTGGACTTTGCAGGCCACCTGGTTTTCTGTGCTCCTTTCTATCGGGGTGAACAGTGTTCGCAGTCATAAAAACACGACCTTTCAAATAACGCTGTTTTGGTTGATTAGTTTTTTAATCTGAAAAATATCGACATACACAGGGAATACAAGCCTAAAGAAATAAGACCCAACGCAATTACAGCCATTAGAAAACCCCCATAAGGCTGTTGCAGAATATATGTTAAAGTGCTGTCAAAACCTTTAATTTGCTGTGAGTTGGCTGTATATGCAGCCATAACGATGAAGACACCGATCAGTGCAAAGATGATTCCCCGGGCTATGGTGCCTAATCTGCCGAGAAATCGGACCCGTTTCAATTGAACCGGATTCAGTTTTGTGAGGTGAATCCGTCGTTCAAAACCCGGGCTGAATCCCTGAAAAATTTGCATGAAACCAACTAAGATCAATATTATACCGATCCCAAGCGGGCCATTGTTTCAAAAGTTTTACTAAGCGCCGCATTATTAGCGGTTAGTGAATCGGTTCCATTGACCTTCCCTTTTGATTTTGTTTTGCCTGTCATATACTCATACATCCTCTCTTTCACGAAATATTACTGGTGCGGAGCAGTCTTTGTTTTCATCGTCTGAAGTGAATACCGTAACCACTCACACACAAAAACGGTTAAATATCGATACCATGAGGGTAGGAATTACTTTTTCATAAAAAAATAATCCCTTTTTTAATGATTTAGTACCCAATTGTAAATAGATGAAACAACTATTTGCTCGATACGTATAAGGGCAAGGTTAGGGACCAGTGAAAAAGTCGAAAATATTAGTTTAGTCACCGTCCCCTTGGGCTTGATTTTTTAAAACAAAGTTCTTCTCATTTGAACAATAACACCAAGAATGGTGACGTCCTCTGCTCCGGTGGGGTAGGTTTTGGGGGTATACTCCAGGTTATAAGGTTTGAGGGTAAGGGCGCCGTTGTCAAGGTGGTCGACTATTTCAATCACTCCTGTCAGACCGAATTCAAAGCGGCAACGGCGGCAACGGAGCGACTGATAACCGACCGGGAGCACGAGGACTTTGGGTTTGACGACTTCAGGGCGGCAATAAGCGCAGTGAAAAGCGGCTGCTTAATTTTGCGGTCGCGCGGGAGCAGTTGGCTGTGGCGAAAAGGATTTGAGGTATCGGCCGACGGGAGCAGCATAGCTGACACCAATTGATATTAAAAAGGCAATGCACCTTTTCGAAATAGATCGATAAAAGCGAAAGTATGATGAAGAATGAGGTTGAAATTGCGAGCACGTTCTAATCGACAAATTTGTTGAGCCTGATGACAGATATTGCCATTTTTATACGGAATATTTTTGCGCATTGGAAAAGTTCTAGAATAGCATTGACAAGCAAGAATAAATATGATAGATTCGCAGCAAACAAACATGAAATTAAATATTTCGAAAATGATATAAACATTGTCGAAAAATTTTTCAACGATAAAGGCAAACCTGTCGAAAGACCGGGACGCAAAACTAAAGGGCCTGTAAAATGGCAGCCAGTTACCGAAAAGAAGATTTGTTTAAGTTAAACTATGCAAATTTAATAAATGTCGTCGAATAAACTTTCCAACAATAAAGGCAAACCTGTCGAAAGACTGGGACGCAAAACTAAAGGGCCTGTAAAATGGCAGCCAGTTACTGTATGGAGAGTTTTTTGTATTTCAGGGAACCGTCTCCCCAGGCGTGGCTGAATATTTATAAATTAGAAAGCCGCAAAGCGATTGAGATCAAATTAGAAAAAACCATAAGATGGATGAATAATACTGATAACGATTAAATATATGAAACACAAATAGGAAATCCGTGAAATTTAGAAAGAGGAAGGTGTTTTATTATGAAAGCTGAACGGGGTTCAATATCCTTTGCAAAAGATATTGGCAGTAATGATTTTTTGTTGGCAGCGGAAGATCCGGCAACGATGAGTGAAGAGCCTGTATTTAAGGTGCTTTTAAAAGAATACGAACAAGTCGTTGTTAAAAGTTTCATTACTTCATTTGGCTTGGATTGGTTGCTGATGGATGATAAGCGTGGTGGTGATGTGGACACGATGAATACGGTCAGAGATCCAAGCGTAGAAGATTATGCAAATAAACAGAATCAGGCTGATTATGATAATAGAGGAAATTATGATGCATCGGGTTATCATAGCCATGTAAATTATAAAAAAGTAAATAAAGCGGCGAGTGAGCAAAGAAAAAATGGAAACTTTGAAGATGCTTATACCGGGAAAAAAACGGTAAGAAATGCCAATCTGGATTTGGATCATATTATTTCGGCCAATGAAATACATGAAGATCCTGGTCGTGTATTAGCCGCGCTAAAGGGTGAGGATTTAGCGTGTAAGGATACGAATCTAACGGCAACTGATCGAAGCATCAATCGATCCAAAAAGGCCGAAACCGTGACAGCATTCAAGGCAAGACTTGAAGCGGAAAAATCAAACCGTCAAGCAAAAATAAAAGAATTAGAAACGAAAGGAAATCTGACTGATAAAGAACGACAAGAATTAAATAAGCTTCAGAAGTTAGATGAAGTTGATCCTGAAAAAATGAAAAAAAAG
Organism: Acetobacterium sp.; assembly: GCF_041752335.1. Classification (GTDB taxonomy): domain Bacteria; phylum Bacillota; class Clostridia; order Eubacteriales; family Eubacteriaceae; genus Acetobacterium. Next base: position 65,084 of record NZ_JBGSHG010000063.1, read on the forward strand.
GATGATAAAGCCAGGGAAGCATATGAACGAGAACTGGCAGGAACTTATTATACGAGTAAGAAATTTCTCAAGGATACAGCGGCCAGTAGCTTGAAAAGCGGTTGTCGCTTGGGACTTCGTCAAGGCCTGGGTCTAATTTTAGCAGAAGTGTGGTTTAGTGTTTCAGAAGAATTTCCGCAAATAATGAAAACAATGAAAGAAGAATTTAAACTTGGTGAGTTTTTGCAAGCGATAGCTGAGACTTTTAAAACGGCGTTTATCAGGATAAGAGAAAAGTATAAAGAATTAATAAATTCGTTTAAAGATGGGATGTTGGCGGGGATATTGTCTTCACTTGCGACTACAATTATTAATATCTTTTTCACCACTGCAAAATTCGTCCAAAGAATTCTTCGTGAATCTTGGGCATCAATCATTGAAGCGGTTAACATATTGACATTCAATCCAGATAATTTGCCTTTTGGTGAAGTAATAAAAGCGGTTGCCAAAATTATTGCAGTTTGTGCTGCTGTTTTATGTGGCGGCCTGGTCCAGGAAGCGATGACAAAAATGATTACGATACCAATCATAGATGAAATATTAAGTATGTTTGTCGGTGGTCTGGTTACCGGAATTATGTCGATTTCAATGCTCTATTTCTTTGATCACTCAGAGATGGTAAAAAAAGTTGTCGATTATGCCAATTTCCAAAAAACTGAATTCGATCATAAGTTAGATCATTACAAAGAAATTAAGAAGAACTTGACTGCTTATGTTGGCAAGCTTGCCTCAATCGATTTTGAGGTGTTGAGAAACGAAGTTACAAAACTTGAGATTATCAACCAGAAGTTGCAACAAGCAACAAATGAAAAAGAGTTAAATAGCGCCCTTCACCATGTTGTAAGCACTTGTGGAATTGAGCTGCCATACCAGAACTTAACAGAATTAGACGATTTTATGGCAAATAAGGATATGATCCTGGTCATATAATAATTTAAGAAAGAGGGATGCCATTATGTATTTATCGCAATTGGATTTAGAAGAGCAGGAACTGTTTTTGGATTTAGCCATATACGCGGCATTGGCTAACAATGAATTTGCGGATAAAGAAAAAGAAGTCGTAGCTGCTTATTGTCTCGAGATGGGATTTGAGAATAGTTCATATGAACCCAAATTAGCATTGGATGAGGTACTGGATAGAATTTCAAAAAAATGTACGAAAGTTGAATTAAATATGATCATTGTAGAGATCCTTGCGCTGGTACGGTCGGATGATACTTATGATCCGCTAGAAGCGGAATTTGTAGAAAAGATCCAACATGCTTTTGATATTTCTGATGAAAAGATTGAAAAAATTCAAGCAGCCATTAACCAGTTAATGGGAGCCTATGAAACCCTAAATGCGGTTATTCAAGAATAATGTTCGACTGTGACAAATGTGGGTTATGTTGTCAAAACATTGGCGGAAATCCGATCTACGCTGATTTAGACAACGGAAAAGGTACCTGTCGGCACTTTGATACATTGACGAACTTATGTAAAATTTATGCAAAGCGACCCTTAAAATGCCGGATTGATGAAGCATATGAACGTTGGTTTAAAAATTCAATTGGATTACAAGAATACTACAAATTAAATCACGAGGCTTGCCATGCTTTGAAAAATGATAGGAGGAAATAAAATGCCATTACCATTTATACTTATTGGAGCCGCAATTGTTGCCGGCGGCACTGGTCTGGTTACCGGTACCTTAGGCACAATGAAAATAAATGAAGCTAAGGATATAATCAGTAAAGCAGAAATCAAATATGATGGAAAAAAAGATTTGCTGGATCAATCAGAAAGAACTGCAAAAATTGCCCTTGAAAACTTAGGTGAATTAAAACTCAATGTTTGGAAAAGTTTCGATCGATTTTCTGTTGCCTTCGAAAAAATAAAGAATAAGCCAGAATTCACAGATAATCTCAATCAAAAAATTTCATTTTCAAAAACTGAATTAGAAGAAATAAAAAAAATATCAATAAATGCGATTGAAGTTTTAGGTACCGGTTTGCTCTCGGCAGGTGCAGGGGCATTGGTTGGTTTTGCCGCATATGGCGGAACGATGGCATTGGGTGTAGCTTCGACAGGAACTGCAATTGCGGCGCTGTCAGGAGTTGCGGCAACAAATGCGACGATGGCGGCATTAGGTGGTGGAGCGCTGGCTGCCGGTGGCGGTGGGATGGCGTTAGGAGCCACGGTTTTGGCAGGTGCCGTCGCAGGACCTATTCTCGCAGTGGGGGGACGCCTAATCAACGCCAAAGGCGATCACAGCATACAAAAGGCACATGACGTTGAAAAGGAAGTCGATGAAATTTTTGAATTAATGGAGGTTAGTCTAATTTATCTAGGAGAACTGAGAGATGTATCCAGAAAAATGGAAACAGAGTTGCGAAAATTGTTTGCTTTATATGAAAAGCAAGTGAGTATTTTAGAGTACCTGGTAAATAAAGAATCAGATTATTTTATGTTTAGTGATGAAGAAAAAAGAGTTGTTGATAATAATATCATGCTGGTAAAGCTGCTTAATAAACTAACAAGAGTAAATCTTGTTGAAAAGTTTAATGATAAAGACTATGTTCAAGCTAATAATGTTGATGCCAGCGTTCTGGAGTCAGAAAATCTTAGAATAGCAATGAAATAGCTTTAAGCCGGTTCTTTTTATTCATGTTGAGATAAACCTGTTACGTACGTAGCAGGTTTTTTATTGGCAAAAAAAGACTTCGCTTTAGTAAATGCCGGGTAATGAATGAAACAAAGTGAGCAAATTAGCAGACAATAGTTTAGTGAGGTTGAGTTTTCTTTAAGGTAAGAGGTGTTTGGGTGTTTTTTTCAATAAAAATGAAATTATGTCGATCGGCATGATATGATAGATAGTAAAGAAAGGAGCAAAAGAATAATATTTCAGAGAAGTTAAGATAGTTATCGATCAAAAGAAGTGGTATCAACACTGTCTTTTCGAGTTTACAAGATAAAATATAAATCTAAGGAGAAGAAAATGAAAAAATTCAAAAAAAAGCAAGCCTTGTTATTAGCATCGTTCCTTTTAGTTGCTAGTTTCTTTCTGGCTGGAAACGTTTTCGCGCAGGAAAATCAGCGGACTACGGAGGCGGCCAGTCCCGTTGGTGTGACATATCAAACCCATGTCCAAAATCAAGGGTGGAGCGGCTGGGTCGCTGATGGCGAAATATCTGGTACGGCAGGTCAGGGACTGCGGATGGAAGCGTTGAAAATTCAACTGGTTAATGCTCCGGCAGAAGCCAGGATCGAATATCATGTCCATGTAGAAAATCAGGGCGACCAGAGTGTTCGTAAAAATGGCGAACTGGCCGGCACGGAAGGTCAGGGCTTACGTCTGGAAGCTGTTAACATTAATCTGATCAACATGCCTGGATACTCAGTTGAGTACCGGGTCCATATTGAAAATCAGGGTTGGACTCAGGGATGGGTTTCTGATGGCGCATTAGCAGGAACCAGAGGACTGGGTTTAAGATTAGAAGCAATGGAAATTAGAATCATCAAAACCGATGATGTCGTTCATCCGGTATCGGTCAGCCTGGATAAAGGAACAGCCAACCTTACAGTTGGTGAGAGCCAGGCACTGACAGCAACCGTCTTACCAGTGGATACCACCAATAAAAGCGTCACCTGGTCATCCGACAATACGGCCGTCGCTATCGTCGATGAAAACGGCAGCGTTACCGGTGTGAGTGCCGGCATTGCCACAATCGTGGTCACAACTGTTGATGGCAACAAGACCGACAATTGTGTCGTAACTGTTGTCGCACCAGGCGCCATCGTGACCGAACCAGTTAACCTGGGGACAGCAGCTAATTTTGCGATCCTCGCCAAAACAGGCATCTCGACGGTGCCAGATTCATCAATTACCGGCGATATCGGCGTTAGCCCCATTGCTGCAGCTGCCATGACAGGATTCTCGCTGACGGCAGATGCCACGAATGTGTTTGCAACTTCCCCTCAAATTACGGGTAAAGCATATGCATCAGACTACGCAGCACCAACCGGGATTAACCTGACCACCGCGGTCAGTGATATGGAAACAGCCTACGTTGATGCGGCGGGCAGAGCAGTTAATTATACGAACCTTTTCACCGGCGATATCAGTGGTCAAACGCTGACACCGGGGGTTTACAAGTGGGATAACGATGTTTTAATCAATTCGGATGTTACCCTAAGTGGTGGTCCGAACGATGTTTTCATCTTCCAAATCGCCAAAGGCATCACTCAAGCCAGTGACACAAAAGTCATTCTAACTGGCGGCGTACAAGCCGAAAATATATTCTGGCAGGCCTCGGAAACCGTTTCAATTGGAACCGGTGCCCATTTTGAGGGAATCGTCCTGGGCCAGACAAACATCGGTCTGGGATCGCAAGCATCGATCAATGGTCGGTTATTAACCCAGACAGCAGTCACTTTGATTCAGAGCACGGTTGTCGCACCGGTATAAATCAGGTCTGAAGGCACTGAGCTAGAAGAAAAAAACAATGCCTTAAATAATTAGTCGAGCGCAATTAGATGCTCCCTTCGTTGCTGAAAGTTTAAATAGTAAAACTGTTGGCGACGAAGGGAGTGTTTTTTTCTGACAGCAATTCATAATTTCCTAAAGATGTTACATTGGTAACATCTTTTTTATCGTTTTATTACTATAATGATAAGAACAGATCAAGAGGTAAGATGCAGAAGGGTGAGATGCGCTAAGATGCTTACCATTGCATGGTTGATCATCGCCATCGGCTTAACCGGTGTGCGATCTAAATACCAGGCGCTTGTTCGAAAAATCCTGACGGCAGAAAGGCTTTAAAACCGATCCGATTTTGCCGTTCTGGCTGGTGATATCGGTGCTGGTGACGTTGCGATATAAACCGGAAATTTTCCATAATCTTATTTGCCCATTTGGGGCATTACAACGGACGTTTGGCCGCTTTGCCAGACTGTCCAAAAAAGTTGATAAAACGGCCTGTGTTGGTTGCAAGTTATGTGAAAATGCCTGTCCCTCCAACGCCATCGTCGTTTCTGCAGAAGACAACAAGGCGGAGATCAACATCGCATTGTGCCATCAATGCCCAAATTGCAGTCAGGTTTGTCCAAAAGAGGCCATTCACTATGGTGTACCGGATACCAATTTATAAGCCTCTGGAACCGATTTTACACAAAAAAAGCGATAGGGCCTTTATTGTGAATATTTAATTGTCTTAAAAAGCGCCGTGGCCGAACAATAGGTGCAGTTGTTGCTGGTGACCTTTGATGATATGATCCGCAGCTACTACAATGAAGTTGATCTGAGCATGGGTCATATCACCACCAAAAACAGAAATGGCGAATTAGTCGAGTTTCCCCTTATTTCATTGAGCGTTGCCGGCTTCGATCTCGCCAGAGAAACCCATGGAAATTATTTTGCCATCATTGACAATTGCACCCTGTTAAAAGCCCGGGCCAAAAAAATACCCGGTAGCGTCTATCTGATTGAATAAGGATCAGCACCCTAACAGCCCGTGGTCATGCGTCTTTGAGTTGCTATTAACGCTGATAAAAAAAGTGCCGCAAACCAGCTCATTGCTGCTTTGCGGCACTTTTTTTGCCAATTGATAATCCGGCCGATCTTATTTGTCTTTATCAAAGGCGTCATTGATCTTTTCGGCGATATCATCGGTTGTTTTTTCGACCTGATCAACGATTTCGATTGCTTTTCCCTCAAGTTCGCCCTTTTTAGTCTGAATTTTACCCTTTAATTCGAGCTTTTCGTTGCCGGTTACTTTTCCGACTGTCTCTTTGACTCCGCCTACGAGTTTATCTTTGGTAGACTCCATTTTACCTTTTACATTTGACATAATTAAAACCTCCTTGAATTTTTTTGTTTAAATGCTCATGCGAGCTATCGACGCCGAATAAGATTAATGACAACTACAACAACTGCCAGTACCAGCAGAATATGAATAAACCCGCCAAACGTATATGAAGTAATAAACCCTAACAACCATAAAACAACGAGAATAATTGCAATAGTCCAAAGCATTTTGTTCACCCTTTCCTTTTTATTAAATGATATCATGGTGCAATAATGCCATACAATTGCTATCTGCTTAGATGTGATATCTGGAATTGCGTTTTCCAATAACCATTTATATAAATAAATTTCGCTCAAAATCCAGCATCCTTACTTAATATTTATACCCGGGATAAGGCGCTCTAAACATAATTAAGGAAATAAATACGGATCGGGGAACTGCTGGGGATGCTTCGGGATCAGCAAGAAAAAGGGCCGGTTGCCCAGAGCTGATTTAATTTTGTTTGTTCGGGCAAATAACTGATTAACGAGATCAAGCCTTAAAATTTGGCAACAAGGTACCAGAAAAACAGCAGCCAGTAAAACGCGTCGAGCCTTTGATGCGTTTTTTTTGAGTTCATTTGTTTTATTTTAATTATTTGGGTAACTAATAATATGAAGGCCCTGGGAGGCGGCCAGATTGTCAATACCATTTCTGGCATCACCGGGTCAGCGATGGCTCTCCAATCGATGTATGCGGCTACCGCCACCAACGCCCGGGAGTCTTCAATTGACGATCCATGAGGTGATGTCGTCATCGACAAGGTGTTGGGTGCCGGCTGGATGGTCAGCGACAACATGGTAGCAGTGATAAAATCAAAAAGAACCTGCCAGATAACTGAGAGGTTCTTTAAGGCTTAATTCTATTTAGTTCTTCCGTTCTGGATGCCAGTGCCGTCCTGTGGCTGTGTCCCAAGATCGCAGACACCGTCGCCGTCGGCATCGACAAATGAGTCGGAGCCATATCCGCCACCAGTACCAGATCCGTCACAGACACCTTGTTGGGTACAGGTTCCGGTTCCATTTTCAGCGCCTCGTCCGTTAGCAGGAGCTGCCATCGCACTTCCGGCTGTCGCCAGCATCAATGCTAATGATGCGATTAAAATTAATTTTGTTTTCATTTTTAATTTCTCCTTTTTCTGAGTTATTTTATATTCATAATATACACCGCTTATATGTCATTGTTGTGTCAGATAATGGGTATGAACATAAAACATCGAGTAAAAGCGAATAATTAGTTTAAGAACGAGGCGGTTTGGGGCAGGTTCGGCTGACACAATAATGACACATAACAAAAATACAATTTGTTTGGTAAAATTATTTTATAAAGAGAGGTATTATAATGAAATTAAATTGGAACAAAGTGGCAAAATGGTCAAGACTGCTGATATTGGTGGGTCTGCTCATATGGGTTATTTATGAATCGTATCTGCATCAGGTTCTGGGTGGCGGAAAAGCGCCGTCGATTCATGCGTTGTGTCCTTACGGAGCATTGGAAAGCTTATATACGTTGCTCTTGACTGGTAGCTTTATCAAGAAAGTTTATTCTGGTACGCTCGTTTTACTGGTCTTGACCGTGGCCCTGGCAGTGCTGTTTCGCAGGAGTTTTTGCGGATTGCTGTGTCCCTTTGGCGCCTTGCAGGAAGTGTTTGCGAAGATCGGACAAAAAATATTTAAAAAGCGTTTTATTATTCCACAAAAAATTGATGGAATTTTGCGCTATTTCAAATATTTTGTTTTAGTTTTTACGGTGGGAATGGCCTGGTATTATGGTACCCTCTGGATGTCACCCTATGATCCGTATGCGGCCTTAGGACATATAACAGCAATATCGGGAACGATCGCCGAGGATCCCTTAACGATTATCGGTTTTGCACTGTTAGCTATTACCATTATTGGTTCATTTTTGTATGACCGCTTTTTCTGTAAATATTTATGTCCGGCGGGTGCTGTTTATGCCATCATCGGTAAATTGAGTCCGACCAAAATTGAGCGTAACGACAGTCTTTGTATTCACTGCAAAAAATGCGATAAAGCCTGTCCCGTGAATATTGAGATTGAAAAGGAAGAGCGGGTTACGACAGCAGAGTGTATCAACTGTAACGATTGTGTTCTGGCATGCCCGGTTAAAGGCGCGCTTGAAGTCAAAGTGGCCCGAAAAACGGTTCATCCGATGGTGATGGTGGTCTTGGTTGTGGGTTTGTTCTTTGGTACAATTGTGATAGCCCAGCTAACCGGTAATTTCCAAATATTGCCAAAAACTGTTGCCCAAGGTGAGCTTATTCCCATTTACGAAGTGAAAGGCTACAACACCATTGAAGAAGCAACAACTTTCACCGGACTGACCCTGGATGAAGTGTATCAGCAACTGGCAATTCCCAAAAGTGTTCCGATGGATACGCAATTTAAAAATATTTCATTGCTGGTTCCTGAATATAAATTCGATGAAGCCAAAGCGAATGCTGGGGGATCAGAAGCTGAAGCAACTTCAGGAGAGGCATCAACCTCAGGTACCCTTGATGTCAGCGGGATTAAAGGAACAATGACGATTCAGGAAGCGATGGACAGTTTAAGTATGGAAGCAAAAGACTTTTATGCACTCTTTAAAATTCCGGAAACCGTGCCACCCCAAACGATCCTAAAAGAAATTACCACTATTTCGCCGGGCTATGATTTCCAGCAGATCAAGGATTCTTTAAGCGTTCCAGCTTCCACCGAAACACCCGAAAATACATCAGGGACCGTTGATGTCAGCGGCATTAAAGGCTCCATGACAATTCAGGAAGCGATGGACAGCATCAGTATGGAATCAAAAGAATTCTATGCGCTCTTCAAAATTCCCGAAACCGTACCGCCCCAAACGGTTCTAAAAGAAATTACTAATATTTCGCCGGGCTATGATTTCCAGCAAATCAAGGATTCTTTGCAGTAGTATTGATCCAGGAAGAGTCTCTCAGAAACAATGCTGTTTTTGAGAGATTTTTTTGTAAAAAAAGAACAAGAAAGAACACGAGCGGCCTCGCTCGTGTTCTTTGTCAGGAGTAGACTATTTCTGGTGAAAGCCAGGGGATTTAGGCTGATCTATCCATCCCGAAAAACAACCTGGTTGCGGCCCTGGGACTTAGCCTGATAGAGAGCTTTATCAGCAATTTTGACCAGATCTTCGTGGTTGCTATGAGTATCCGGCAGCAGGGTGGCAACCCCGATGCTGACGGTGATGCAATCTTTAACCACGGATTCAGCGTGGGGAATGGCCAGGGCTTCAACTTTTTCACGCAGCCGGTTGGCGTTTTGGATGGCTTCTTCCTTACCTGTTTCGGAAAGGAGCACGATAAATTCCTCGCCGCCGTAACGAACCACCATATCGGTGGGACGGGACAGGGCCGTGCGCAGCGTGTTGCCGATTTTAATCAGGGTGGCATCCCCGGCCACATGGCCATATAAATCGTTATAGTTTTTAAAATAATCCACGTCAATAAATAACAGGGATACGGGTCGTTGCTGTCTTAAACAACGGTTCCATTCCAGCCCGATGGTTTCGTCATATTTCCGGCGGTTCCATAGTTCGGTCAGGGGATCCCGCAGGGAAAGCCGTTGTAGTTCATGATTGATCTGTTCCAGTTCAAAATTCTGCTGCGCTACCTTTTCATTGGAAACTGTCAGCTCCCGGGTTCGCTGCGCCACCAGTTCATCGAGATTATCATTCATTGTGGCCAACTTTTCATTCATGACGGTGCGGTATTCTAAAGATTCGGAAAAGGTCTTGGCCAGCAACAAAGAATAAAGGCCCGCAAAGATCAATTGTCCGGTGGAAGAGTTGGCATCGCCCTGAAAGATTATCAGTAATAGCGGTGGCCAGCTGTCGTTGATCCAAGGGCTCAGCGTAACGATATCAATGAGACTGGTAGCGATCAGGGCCAAACCGCCCAAGATGATCAGGCCGCTGTTTTTTTCCCGATGATGAGCGATTTTAATCAGCATCGCAAAGAGATAAATGATTAGGATAATCGTCCAGATCTGGTACAGGGGATTAATGGCGTTATAAATATTGGTAGGCGCAAAAATCACCATTGTGGTATAGGCGATACTGATAATCATCACGGTCTTGATGATTCTGATATGGAAATAATTGGGTAAAATGGCCCGAAAAAAAAGCAGGATCAGCGGGACACCCAGATAATAGGTCAGGGTCTGGATTTTTCGGGCAATCACAAAGTTCAGATCCGGCAGCGCAAAGTAAAGGAAGGATTCGCCAATCAGCAAGGTGCGAACTGCCACCAGCAGACAAAAAAGTCCAAAATACAGGGGCGCCCGATCTTTTTTCCGGAAGAAAAATAAGGCCAGATGGTAAATCCCCATCATCATCAGGGCGCCACAAAGGAACACCTCATAGGCCAGGCCGTTATAGCGCAGGGCCAGCAGCTGATTTTCCCCGCCCAGCAGGATCGGGTTTAGCAGCCCGCCGCTGGACATATAAAAATTGGATAGCTGCAGGACGATTTCGTTTTCACCCGTCCGGGCATTAAAGGAGACGATCTGCGGCTTATACTGGGGCACCATGGCCTGCTTGGTTGTTGCGACGGTGCCGGCGGTGGCAATCAGTTCGCCGTTCACCCAGAGTTTGTAGGCAGTCCGGACCTTGGGAATTTTCAGGGCCAGAATCTGATTTTCGGCAGCAGCAAAGGTTAGCCGATAGGTGGCATACCCGGAACCGGGAACCGTTTCGCCGTTGATTTGATATTTATTCCATGAGGATGGAAAAGAGACATAGCCGCTAAGGGTTCCCTGGCCGACCTCGGCGGGTTCCAGGAGCTGGTTCCAGTAAAAGTCCCAGTCGCCGGCCAGGGGAATGATCTCGTTTTTAAGATTGTATTGGGTCAAATCAAGATGACCGTTTTCGGCTTTTTTTTCGATCTCCGTTGGTTGTGAGGAACAGCCTCCCAGCAAAAAAAGCATAAAGATAATAATCGGTAATACGATGCTGCGTTTAACCATGGAAGACTCCTTTCGGGGGGGCCAAAGTGAAATGTATTTGACTTGGCCTTAAAGTCAGCTGGAGACGTGATGCTCACGCCTCCAGCTGTGAAGGTTTATTGAGTTTTTTTCGATCTGATGTCATAGTTTCATACCCCGATGTATTGCGTTCACGATTGTTTCATTATACAATGAGACGATCAATCCAGTCAATTGCGATTTTGGCTCTTGACTGGGACAATTAAATTTAGTTATGATAAAATATATAAAAAAGAGGCAAACAAAGAATGACAAGAGAAAATATTGAAAAGAAAATTACTGAGTATCCCATTTTTGAATATGCGTTTTTTGATCCGTCAGAGATTAATTTTTATCCGGCGGTGCGCACCATCTGTGAGCTGGAATGTCCCCAGTATGGCCAATCCTGGTCCTGTCCCCCGGCGGTGGGGACCCTGGAAGAGTGCAAAGAGCGGTGTCTGGGCTACGATCACGCCTTTATTTTTAGCACCATCTCCGAGGTCAATGACATTCTCAATATGGACGAAATGCTGGCCACCCGCTGCGAGCATTTAGAAATCGTCGAGGCGATCAAGGCCAATGTTTTTGGCGAACATCCGCATAAACTGATCCTCACCGCCGAATCATGCGCCATCTGTGAGGAATGTGCCTACCCTGAAGCGGCCTGTAAGCATCGTGACAAAATGTATCCCTGTGTCGAAAGCCACGCCATCTCGGTGACGGATATCTGTGAAAAAAAACAGCTGTCATTTTTAAACGGATATAATGTGATCACCTGGTTCGGGATGGTCTTTTTTTAGAAATGGTGGGCGGGAAGAGTCTGGGAGTCAGGTGTTTTAAGTATGAATTACCAAGAAAGCGGGGATAAGATGGATTTATCATTTTTAGGGATTGCGAGCAATCCCATTACAGTTTTTAGCCAGGCAGACAAAGCGGATTATTTACGGAACCCCGATGACATTGATGAGGGCATCCGGGAGCTGGTCGATGCGATTAATGCCATCGCGGCGTTTTTTTCGATGAGTGCTTGTCAGGGCTTTTTGATTGAGGCGGAACGGGAGGATCATTGCCCGGAAACCTATGTCGATTTTTATGTGATCGACGAGCAGTACCATCTGGCCCGGCTGTTGCTGGGATCGCTGGCCAGCAAATTTGGTGCCAGTATCGACTGCAAAGTGGTTTACGAAGCGGATTTTGATGTCACGGCTGAAGACGAAATCGTCGCGAACGGAATGGTTAAGCTGCGCCATAGCATTGAACTCTATGAGCTGCCTGCGGATCTGATGACGACCACCTATCAGGAACTGGTGGACCATATCAGAAAATTCGGGGCTGCCGTAAAGCAAACAGCCTAAGGCTTGTTTGAGGTTGTCGGTACTGGGTTATCTTTTTTGTTAGGCTGAGTTTTGTTCAATTCTTATAAATATGAAGTTATTCTGAAAATAAGAAGGTAGGGGAGAAATGATGGATAGGAAGGTCAGGGCTTTATTTGAGCCCTTCACAATCAACAAGCTTGAGCTGAAGAATCGGTTGTTTATGCCGGCGATGGGTGTACCCACCGTCGATGACAACGGTGCTTATACGAATGAGGCCATCGCCTTTTATGCGACCCGGGCCAAGGGTGGAGTGGGTCTGATCATCACTGGCGCCAATGAGGTGAAAAGTTTAGAAGAAAAAAAGACCGTATGTACTGATCCGGCACCATGGTTTAACCCTGATGCCTATATTTGTGCGGGGCAGGAAATGACCCGGCAAATCCATGATCAGGACAGCAAGATCTTTATTCAGCTGGCCGCTGGTTTGGACAACTTGAACAAAGACGCCCGGGCAGTACAAATTAAGCACTGTCAGGCGATGACCACTGCGGAAGTCCGGTTGCTGGTGGAGTCCTTTGCTTATTCAGCCAAAATTGTCAAAGCGGCCGGTTACGACGGAGTCGAAATCCAGTCTGGCGAGTTGCTGGATGGTTTTACGCTGGCCCTTTTTAATCAGCGAAAGGATTGCTATGGCGGCGATCTTAGAAATCGATTCCGGATCGTGATGGACATCATTGCTGCCATTAAGGAGGGCTGTGGCAGTGACTTCCCGGTGATTCTGCGGTTGGCAATGAAGAGTTATCTTAAAGCTGAGGGACAGCAAGCTCTGCCGGGGGAAGCATTTGCGGAACAGGGCCGTGATCTGGAAGAAGCCCTGGCGGCGGCAGTCATGCTGGAAGCGGCGGGCTGTGACGGTTTTGACGTGGCGGCGGGCATCAGCTTGTTTGAGAAAGCCTCCTATTGGAAATATCCACCAGTTTATTTTGATAAAGGGGTTTATCTGGATCTCAGTGAAGCCCTGAAAAAAGCCGTCCCGGTGCCAGTATTGGCAGCCGGAAAAATGGATGATCCGGAGCTGTCGGCAGAGGCGCTTGAAAAAGGCCAGTTGGATGCGGTGGGACTGGGTCGGCCCCTGCTGGCAGATCCCGATCTGCCGCAAAAGTTAATAAACGGCCAGGCGGAAGAGATCCGCCCTTGTCTGGGCTGTAATGATGGTTGTCTGGCTAATAAAATTGCTGGGGGCGAGGCCTCTTGCACCGTTAACCCGGCCTGCAACCGGGAACTGTTGTCCGAAATTGAAGCAGCCAAAACGCCTCAAAAAGTGGTGGTCGTGGGCGGCGGCCCGGCGGGAATGGAAGCCGCCCGAGTCAGCGCCTTGCGGGGTCATCAGGTGACCTTGTTTGAAAAAAGCTATGGCCTGGGGGGCAAGCTGAAATACAGCAGTCAGCGGATCTTAAAAACTGCCGACAGGCGGCTGATCCATTGGTATCAAACCCAGTTGGAGAACTTAAAGGTCGAGATCCGCCTGGATGAGCCGGCAACGCCGGAACAAATAGCGGCCCTCAATCCGGAGATCGTTTTTATTGCCCAGGGGTCTGAAGCCCGGAAGCTTATATTCCCGGGGATGGACAGCGAAAAAGTGACCAATGCCATTGATGTACTGACTGACAAAACCTTTGTCGGACCCCGCTGTCCGGCTATTGGCGGCGGCCTGGCAGGATGTGAGGCGGCCCTCCATCTGGCCATGCATCGTCACAAGATGATCATCGTGGATTCTGCCCCGGATATTCTGGCCGCTGGCATTCCGCTGGCCCCGGCCAACAAACAGATGCTCAAGGATCTGCTGGTCTTTTATCGCAGCGAAATCATCACCAATGCGACCCTCAAAGCCGTTACCGACGCGGGGGCGGTGATCGAGAAAAACGGTCAGGAACAACTTCTTCCGGCTCATCATGTGATGATTGCGGTGGGCTTTGAACCCGTTCCTTCCTTATATGAAGAATTAAATAACAACTACGGCCAGGTTTATAATATTGGTGACAGTCAGGCGATCAGAACTATTCGGGCAGCCATCTCGGCGGCCAATGAGGTGGCCTGCCTAATTTAATCACATGATTTAATTAAAATAACTCAAAACAGACAATTGTGAAAGCACCCTGAGTTTTGGGTGAATTTCGCAATGTCCATAAACAGCATCACCAGGAGAAAAATTTGAAAGATCGACTGCAGAACAAAGGCCTTATCTTTGCCCTGGCAACCCTCTGCTGCCTGCTCTGGGGGAGTGCCTATCCCTCAGTGAAAATCGGCTATGGGCTTTTTGACATCCAGACAACCGGTGCCCAGGTGTTGTTTGCCGGCTATCGGTTTACCTTGGCGGGGATGCTTACCTGGATCATTACCAGCATATACTACAAAAAAACCGTGGTACCGCGAAGGGCTGAATGGGGTCGGATGATCAGCCTGGGGCTGGTCCAGACGACCCTTCAGTATATTTTCTTTTATATCGGCCTGGCCAATACCACCGGGGTCAAGGCGGCAATTATCAATGCTACCGCCACCTTTTTTGCAATTCTTTTTGCCCATTTGATCCTGAAAAACGAAAAGATGACCCGGGCCAAGATTTTTGGCTGCCTGCTGGGCATGGCCGGGGTGATCATCATCCAGCTCAATGGCGGAAAAATCGACAGCAGTTTTTCCCTGACGGGGGATGGTTTTCTCTTTCTGGTCTGCATTGCCTCTGCCCTGGGTGCCGTGATGACCCGGATCTTTACCAAAAAAAGCGACGCGATGATCCTAACCGCCTATCAGCTGATGATCGGCGGGGTGGTGTTGATTGTGGTGGGCTTGATGATGGGCGGAACGATCACCCAGATCACCATCCCGGGACTGCTGCTGCTCGGCTATCTCGCCACCTTGTCAGCGGCAGCCTTTACCATCTGGGCGATCCTGCTAAAGCACAATCCGGTGGGAATCGTGGCTATCTACGGTTTTATGATTCCGGTCTTTGGGGTGATGCTGTCCGGGATTTTTCTCGGCGAGCAATTTATGAGTCTGCGGATTCTCGTTTCCCTGGCCTGTGTCAGCGTCGGGATCTGGCTGGTTAACCGCGAAGCGGGCGGGTGAGGTGGAGAGAATAAAGAGATAAAAACAGGATGCCGTAAAAAATGGCAGCCTGTTTTTTTTATGTTTCGGTAACGACAAGTTAGTCTTAAAGCAAAAGTTTTCGATATATCGAAAAAATATTTTATATGGGTGACGAGAAATGTCGCCAGGTAACGGCTACACAATCGAACTTTAAGTAGCGGGTTATTTTCTTTTTTCCGAAAAAATTCGGGCACACAATTTGCCACATTTTGAAATTTTCTGTGAGTCGTGTTTGATGAAATTGGCGAGGATGAAGTGGCTTTTTTCGCAAAATGGATTTGAATCTTTAACATATGTCAAAGATTTTTAGAGAGTGAAAAAAAGGCATTAATTTAGACAATAAATGTTTTGAAAACGTTGATAAAAGGCGTATAATAAAAAAGTACGGTTTATTGTAGCAAAGAAATCATGTTTTTATTTCTGGCGTTTCATTAAAATAAAATGATGATAATAATGGCTAGGGGCCTATCAGTTGATTATTTCGGTCTTTAAGAAATTGATAATTAAATATCGTTATCTCAGAAAGCGGATCAAAAGGAACAGTGGCGCTGGATGAGCGCAGTGCGGTAAATAAAAAACGGATAAATTGATGGTTAAGGACAGATGTTGTCCATCCCATTTCGATATAATCAGGATATCAAATCAATCAATGGAAAAGGGGAATGACAATGTTATTTGAGAAAAAAGACCAAGATCAGAAAAAAAAACATAAGCCACTATGCCAGATCTGCCATCAGAATCCGGCCACAACCACGATGCGAGGGCCGCTTGGGCTGGTGCAGGTATGTAAAAGCTGCAAGAAAAATTGGCGGATTTGAAGGGCGTTAAAAAAGGGGGGACAGTTCAGTGAAATCACATTATGATGAAAAGAAAACCGCCCGGATCCTGGCCATTTATGATCAGATCGTCCGCGGCGAGATCGTCAACAAGCAGAAATGGGCCGAAAAACAGGGAGTCAGCGACAAAACCATCCAGCGGGATCTGAAGGAGATCGAAGATTATCTGCAAACACTTTATCCCGAGAGTGCGGTGGCCTATGACCGGAAGCGTCAGGGACACCGGCTATTTCGCGAAGGCAGTATGGCGCTGTCGGATCACGATATCTTTGTGGTGATTAAGGTATTGCTGGATGCCCGGGCTTTCAGTCAAAAAGAAATGGAAGAAATCCTCGATCATCTGCTGCGCCTGTCCTATAACCGTAAGGCGATTGAGCTGGCTATCGGCAATGAACGCCAGTTTTATCAGCCGGTCAAACACGGCCAGGACTTAATTGAACGAATCTGGTTTTTCAGCCAGAGTGTTCAGAAGCAGCAGGTGCTGGATGTACAGTATCAAAAACAGGATGGCACCGTAAAAGCCTATAAAATCAATCCCCTGGGGCTGCTGTTCAACGAGTATTATTTTTATGTGATCGCTGAGATCAACGGTAAGGAGAACCCCGTTTCACTGGTTTTCCGGCTCGATCGTTTTCTCAATTACGCTTTTTGTGAGGGCGATCAGCGCTTTACGATTGACTACGGCAACCGCTTCCTGGAAAGCGAATTCCGGGATCGGATTCAGTTTATGTATACCGGTGAACTGACCACGATCCGCTTCCGGTTTTCCGGCCCGTCCCTGGAGGCGGTGCAGGATCGGCTGCCTACCGCCAAGGTAGAGAAAACCGAAGCCGGCGTCACTACCCTGTCAGCCCGGGTCTATGGCGAAGGGGTCAAGAAATGGCTGCTTTCCCAGGGCGATTGGGTTGAGGTATTAAGCCCACCGAGTTATCGCAAAGAGATGGTGGAGATGATTGAGCGGATGCAGCGGAAGTATGGGGCGTGAAAAAAATAATTGTTCATAAAAAAACTAATTTTTAAATTTGCAGTTACAGGGAGAAAGTAATCCATGGGAAAAGAGACCGTATTCCTCCCACCCTATTGTGGTGATGAGGTCAAGAGTAACGCCGAACGAAAAGTTTTTGAAATCTTGCAGGACTTGGAACTGAAAAATGCAGTGGTGATCCATTCATTGGGACTGCCAAGGCATCAGACAAAGGTCTATGGCGAGATTGATTTTGTAGTTGTTTGTGAAAAAGGCATTGCCTGCCTTGAGATAAAAGGGGGGCGGGTTGCCTGTCAAAATGGGCAATGGCTTTTTACGGATCGTCATGGAAACGAAAACAGAAAAAACGAAGGCCCTTTTGCCCAGGTAACTGGCAATATGTTTTCTCTCAAGAACGTCATTAAAACAAAGTTCAGAGGAAATCACCATTTCGGTAATATTCTTTTTGCGTCCGGGGTGCTTTTTCCCGACATCGAATTTCTTTCTCAGGGCGAAGAAATTATCTCCGGAATTATTTATGATGAAACAACCTTAGACATTACCGCTTATCTGGCAGGCATCTTTGACTATTGGGAAAATCAGCAACGGTCGCTGCCTTCAGTTTTATCAGCACAGGATATTAAGGAAATTGTTGGTTTCCTCAGAGGTGAATTGCTTTATCAACCGAGTCTCGGCAGTCGGATTGAAGATGTCGATCGTTTTTTATCTCGCTATACCGAAGACCAGAAGGCCGTCATCAAAGGTCTGACCGGAAACCGCCATTTAATGATCAAAGGCGGTGCAGGAACTGGTAAAACATTTTGCGCCCGGGATTATGCGCTGCGGGAATCAGCCAATGGAAGCCGGGTGTTGTACCTGACCTTTAACAAGAATTTAGCCACCGCTTTGAATCGTGAGATTAAAGATTGTGAGCAGCTCAAAATCATCAATATTCATGGTCTGTTTGTGGAAGTGATACCAGTGGATCTGGATTTGCTCAAACAAGACAGCAAGCATTATTTCGAAGAAGTGATGCCAGAACACTATTATCAAAAGCTCAAAGCCATGTCACACGATGAATTAGAAGTTGTGCAGTACGATCTGCTGGTAATCGATGAGGCCCAGGATATCCTGCGGAGCAACTATCTGTTCTGTCTGGATCTTTTGCTTCGTGGTGGTTTGGACAAAGGCCATTGGGCCATTTTCTATGACGACAAGCAGAATTTGTTTAATCCGCATTTTGAAGAGGGGCTGGAAATGCTGGAAGACTGTGATCACATAAAATTTACCTTATTTACCAATTGCCGGAATACCCGGCAGATTGGCGAGTTTAATGCCAAAGTCAGTAGTTATGAACTCAATGAATGTCTGCGGGAAAACGGCGAAGACGTTACCGTTATCCATTATCAGAATAATGACCAATTTGAACAGGAAATTACCAGCCTGATAAGAACTCTTAAAAAAGAAAAGGTGCAATTATCGGATGTGGTATTCTTATCGCCGAAAAAATATCAAAATTCAAAAGCAAAAAACTGTCTTGAAAGAATCGGCGGGGTCAATGAACTGCATGACCAAATTGAGATTCAAAACAATAAACCGGTTTTTGCAACCATCCAGGGTTTTAAAGGATTGGATGCCAAGGTGGTAATCCTGGTGGATACCGATAAGATTTTTGATCATAACTTTTCGAAATATATGTATATTGGGATTTCGCGGGCCAGGGGGAAGTTGTTTGTGATGGTGGATGAGAAAGTGAATAAAGAGAGAATGTTAAGAGATGAGGATTAGTGATGGAAAAGAGTAAAATCTTAGAGGCAAACATAAAAAAAATCAAGAATACAAAGCCAGTTAATTCAAATATGATTTATTCAAGCGAAATGCAGATATTGCTGGATCGTCTTGGTGACTCGGATTTTAAAGTAGCGGTTGTAGGAGAATTTAGCTCGGGTAAATCGACATTTATCAATGCAATGTTAAAAAAAGATATCCTGAAACACGAGTCCAGAGAAACGACAGCTTGTATCACTTATCTTGTCAATGTTCCAAAAAATTCTGATAAAGATGGCAAATGTGAAGTAACCTTCAAAGATGGTCAAACAATCAGTTTGGATAGTTTGGAAGATTTAAGAGAGGTCACAACAACCAGTTCAAACAAACATAATGTCAGCAGTGAAATTAGTTGTGTGCGAATTATGCAGCATTTTTTTGATGAAAATGAAAATTTCACATTGATTGATACCCCAGGTTTAAATGGTATAGCAGACAACCATCGACAGCTGACAATAGATGAAGTTAAAAATGCCCATGCTTGCATTTATTTATTACAGCTTAGGAGTTTGACGAAATCTGATGTTGAATTTATAAAATATTTAGCCCAGTATCAGGATAAGTTTATTTTTGTTCAAAATTTCATTGATGAGCTGAAATCCCAGGAAGGAGAAACCGTTGAATTAAAAATACAAGAAATTGAAAAAATTTTAAAAGAAAGAGTATTTAACGAATTAGACGGGGACTACGAATACAAAGTTTGTGGTGTTTCTGCGATTAAAGCCTTGACTGCTTATGATAATTCCATAAAAAGGCTGTATGCCTATGATGAAATTGACTTGTCCGAGACAGATAGGAAACAGTTACTGGAAGAATCCTTATTTGAGGAATATGCGATAATTTTAAAGAATGACTTTGGCAAAGAGAAGTATGAAGAGGTAAAAACAAAGGCTGTTCAAAGTACCTTTGAAAATCTGCTGCAGAAGATTCTGATCAAAGCAGAGGACATACTCGAGACAAATCAGGAATTATATAATCAGAGCAAGGATAAAACGCAAATTGAACACCTGGCAAACAAACGGAATATACTGGCGGAAAAAAGAACAAGTAATAAAGGTATCATCGATAACTTTATTCTTTCGGAGCAAGGGAAAATCAAACGTCTGTTAGTTGATGATATTACCTTGCAAATAAAGGGATTAAATGAAGAAATGGCAGAAGTAATTGGTAGCCAAAGTGATTACTCTGGTTTTAAAGAACGTGTTACCAATCAAAGCTTCAATCGGATGATTCAAACGAGACTTTATTCTGTAGATCAAAAAGTTGAAAATAATAAGAATAACTGTCTTCAGCAACTGTTCAACAATGTATTGTTGAGAATTGATGAACTGTGTACCTGGAATCAGATGGATAATAAAAATTCAAAACTTGATTTTGAAAAAATTGCTTTTGAACAAAATGATTCTATGGAAAAAGAAAAAAGTTATTTGGAAAATCTGAGAAATCAGTTAAAAAAAGAAAAGGAAAGAATAATAAAAAACGAGGTCGATAGTGAAAAAGCGAGAGCTGAATTAAAGGAACAAAGAGAACAAATTGAGAGAACAAAAAGGGAAATTTCTGAAGTTGAAAAAAAACAAGCGAGTATGATCAATCGTTTGGGACAGAAACCAGCAAAAGAACGGAAAACTCGTCCAGTTAAAGAAGAACGATATCGCGATGGTATTTTGGGTGGTATAGCAAATTTCTTTTGTGGTACAAAAACAGTAACAGTTGAGAAAGAATACTTTGATGACAGCCGTTGTAAAAAATGGGAAAAGGATCTGCGGGATATTAAAGAAAAATCCGGAGAAAACAGGGATCGGTTAAATCGGCAGATCAGCATGCTGGAATCAAATGTCATCAGTAAGGAGGAAAATTTAAAGCATACACAAATGGATAAACAAAAAGCTGATCAGGCTTATCAGAATGCAAAAAAACAATTGGAAGAAAAGGAAAAAGAACTGAAGTTTTTCGAAGAAAAAGCAATGAAAGAGTTTTTTGAGGTGAAAAAGAACGAGTATATTAAATTGATTTCTAACTATCTTATCGACGATGAAAACTCGGTACTTCAAACTAGAATTGAGAGCTTAAGAGGTAATCTTGAAAAAAATATTGAGATGATTAAAATCAATGCTAGAAAACGTTATGATGAGACTTATGATGCAAATTTAAAAACAATTGACAGCTTAATCAATGGAAAGCAACAGTTATTGACAGGTGAACTAAAAGAATTTGAGGTTTCCATCCAATTATATAGAGAAATATTAAACAATGGAGGTGCGGCGTATGCAAAATGCTAAAGAATTATTTATAGAAAACAAGAATCAGATTATTGATCTTTTGAATCGGGGTAAAGAGTACTTTGAAGAAGTTGAGAATGAGGAGAATGCTAAAGCATTAAGTTCGCTGATTAAAGATGTTGAAACGGGTGAGTTTTCAATTGTTGTGGTTGGCGAATTCAGTAGTGGGAAATCGACTTTTTTGAACGCCTTAATGGGTGATAAATTCTTGCCTTCCTTTACCAGTGAGACAACGGCGACAATCAATAATTTAAGACATGTCGCAAAATCAGAAACAGGTTTACCGGGACAGGTGAAGTATTTTGATGGGCGAAGCATTGACCTGGAAACAATCGAATTTGAAGCGGTTGAAAAGTATCTTACAACTAGCCAGGGAAAAAATTGTGAGAATGTGGCAGAAACGATCGAATGCGTGGATTTGTATTTGGATTCAAAATTTTTAGAGGACGGCGTAGTTCTGGTTGACAGCCCAGGTTTAAATGGCGTTGCGGATAAACATCGGGAGCGGACAATACAACAGATTAATCAGTCTCATGCAAGTATTTTTGTTTTTTCGGCAGAACAGCCGGGAAGAAAAACAGACTTTGAATTAATAAAAGAACTAAGAAGTAAAGTTGATTCTATAATCTTTGTATTGAATAAAATTGATTGTGTAAAAACATCAGAACAAACACTGGATAGTGTCATGGAGGTTTTAAAAAATAGTTATAAGGAAGTTTTTCCCGAAGAAGTAACGATTCCTAAAATTTGGCCAATTTCTTCTTATCAGGCCCTTATTTCCAGAGCAACCTCAGATCTTGAGTATCATGGAAAGATGACTTTTTCTGGAGTAGAAAAAGAAAAGTTTTTAAATGATTCTCGAATAGAGAGCTTTGAAGACCGATTATGGCGGTTTCTTACCCTATCCGAAAAATCCAAACAACAGTTATTGGCGCCAATTAAAAAAGTGGAGATGAACCTTACAATTGAAGATAAAGAGCTTAAGGAAAAGCTGGATCTGCTGGAAGGAAAAAAAGATGCGGATGCTTTGACAGAAGAAATATATGAAATAGAGGAAAAACTGAAAAAAACTAAAGAGATTAATCTGGAGAAAACAAGTGAGCTTGAGAAACGACTGAAAGACATTGAAAGAGAAATTCGCGAAAAAGCTGAAGCAGATTTTGAACGAGTGAAAAAGAAACAGATCAAAAAAATTGAAGATTGGGCAGATCTGGAAGAATTAGAAGAAATAGTTGAAGGATTTTCCAAGACAATTGAGAAAGAAAAACGGAGTTTGGCAAGCAGTTGTGATGAGGTCTTTAATGAAAAAATAAATGACTTAATGATGCTCTATTATTCAGAATTCAGAGAGTTATTGGAATTGTCTGTTGATAGTTCAATCGATATTCACGTGGATACCAAGTTGGAAATTACTAACGAAGATATCCATTTGGGTATTGAAGAGTACCGAACAAAGATTGAAGGTCTGGAAAGAGAAATTTTACTACTGCAAGAAAAAATTGATGGCGCTGAAGAGGATGTTTGGGAAAAAAGAAAAAGAGAAGAAAAGTTTAGAAAACTGGAGTATGAATTAGGGGCCGCCAAGGATCGTAAAGAAATGTATATGAGCAATGTAATTGTACCGGCAGTTGAGAAGCGCGAAGTGATGGTGGATGAATATCGTTCCAGAGGCGGGTTATTAGGTGGACTAACAACGCTACTGGTTGGCCAAAAACTGGTTACAACTGCAAAATTAGAAACTGATTCCAGTGAACGGGATGCGTGCCTAAAAATGTTAAAGGAAAAAGAAACAGGATATAATGACGAAATTTCCCGACTAAGTAGTGAATATAATGAGCTGGACAAAGCTGATATTGATACACAAAAAGCGGAGCTAATAGTAAAAAAGATTGAATGTGTTTGGTAAAATATTAGTTAAGCAAAAGGTCTCCAAAAAGTTGTGCACCCATTAAGGTGGTTTCGAAGCAAAGAGCCATTGTCAATACCGATCAAATGCGTTACCTTTAAAGATGTCCAGTCTCTAAGAAAGGTA